>SECL01000010.1 GCA_004173455.1 Moraxellaceae bacterium
CCCAATATTAACTTAAACAAAAATATCAATATTATTATTAAGGAATTCTTAAACTCTTTGGAAAAATTTGTCATATCAAAAATGGAATAAATTTATATTTAACTTTTTGCATATATAACTGATAGTTGGGATCAATACTTAACTTCTTTTCTTCATAAAAAATTCTACCAAACTGAACAGTATATAAAAAAACATATACTACCAAATTATGTATAGAAAATAGGCTTAATAAAAAAGCCATATGAGTAATAAAATATCCGAAATAAATAGGATGTCTAACTATCTGATAAGGTCCTTTAGTTACGATACCTCTACGGGCTGGCAATAGACCAAAATTTCTGCCCAAATAAACCTTTGAAATAATTTGGATAGAGATACCAACTATCATCATTATTTCCCCTAACTTTTCGGGAATTAGCGTAATTCCTTTATCTAAATAAATTAGAAAAAAATAAAAAGAGGCTATAATAGTTAAAAGAACAGGTAAGGGTGAAAAATCTCTAGTGGCTGTTTGCTTGGCAAAAATAACCAAACAAATAGTAAAAAATTCAGTGGCAAATAATAGAAGGAAAATTTTTTTATTTGTTAAGGCATAAGTTAGCCACGTTTGCCATGCAAAATAAGTTATGCCTACTGATGCTAAAAGCCGCATTATGATATCAATTAATAACTGTTGCGTTTTCAATTAAAGTTCCATTTATCTATAAAAATAGCCTACTTCTGTAGGCTATTTTTAAATCTAAAATAAATTATGTAGAAGTGGTAGTAGCGCTACCAGTACAAGCTTTAGGTAAATATTTTTGCTCTGCGTTAGAAGTACATGCCCAAGTATTAGAACCACCAGCATTAGTCATGGTAAGTACTAGATTTTTCCCTTGAATACCTGTTGATACACCAGAAGATTTCATTAATGCAGTAATAGTACAACCACCTGTTGAAACACCTGTGCCAGCAGTAGTTACAGAAGTTACATATTGTCCAGAAATGGCACTAGCTGCTGCAATACCATTTGCTCCATTTGCTGGACAACTACCATCTTGGCTATAAACTTCAGCTACAGCACCTTTCAAACCGCTTGCTAGGGTCATTGCTTCAGACATTTGGGCACGAGCAATATAATCCTGATAAGCAGGAATCGCAATGGCAGCCAAAATACCAATAATCGCAACTACGATCATCAATTCAATTAACGTAAAACCCTTTTGTGCGTTCATAAATTTCTCCTAGGAATACAAAAATAGTAGTGTTGGCTTGTTGTTTTGACCAACGCTCTAACACACACGTTGTTATATTGCATTTGCCATGCCAAATCAATATCTAGAATTTAATATCGATGCAAAAACATGCAAATACAGTAAAACTGTTAACCTAAACACATTTACATTATTTTTTAAAAAACTTTTTCCGCCATAAACTGACAATTTGCGTCACATAAAATTAGCTCCAGCAAAAACAGTCACTCTAATGAAAGCAATTCTTGAATTATAACAATATCGCGCTATTACTTAATTCATTGCCAAAGTCTTTTATTTGCTGGTCATAATACTGCTCAAGCACTTGCCCTACTTGTTCAATACCGCAAATTACCCCGGTAGCATATTGTTTCTGCCTGAGTAGCGCCGTCATATTGGCACAGATGGTGTTCCAGTGTGCATCGTCTACAAAACAATCAATGCCACGATCTGCCACAATCTCAACAGCGCGCTCACATAAGTTAATGTATAACAGCACACCACTATTATAGGCGGTATCCCAGACGCCATACTCTGCAAATAGTTGTTGAGCACGCATGGCTGTGCTGCCACGCAAGGCAATGTCTAAGGGTAAGTGTCCTTCGATAATGACTTGTATCTCACCGGCATGACTTTGTTCAGCCCGAGCAACAGCCGTGCTGATTTGCGCCTGCACATCGGCGTTAAAACATTGTTGGGTCTGCCATGGCATATACATAAAATTTTTAAACCAGCGTCGCAGATTTAATGGTGTCGCAGACTCGTCTATGGTTTGGGATGTTGTTAATAGGTCTATTTTATTATTTACCATGATCCAGAAGCTCCGCCGCCACCAAATGAGCCACCACCACCGCGATAGCCTCCCCCACCAAAACCGCCACCACGTCCACCGCCGAAGCCGCCGCCACCGCGAAACAGGCCAGAAAGTAGCAATTGGGCAATGGAGCTAATCAGTAAAAAGAATACGCCCCCGCCTAACAATACACTGCCAATCAGCCCCAATCCGCTCATGAGTCCCCAGCTGATGCCGATGGCACCCGCCAGACTGGCACTTAAGGATCGTCCTAAAAACAGGGCTGTAAATGCACCAGCCACACATAAGATCACCAGCATGGTCAGTGTGCTTTGCGACCGCTGTTGCTGCTGTGCCTGTGCGGCTTGTTGCTGTTTTAACTGATCGGCGCTATTTTTTGCCACCGCAAGATCAAGCTGTAAAATATTATCAATTTTTTGCAAGCCTGTATTCAGACCTTGAGCATAATTATTTTGCTTAAATTGCGGAGTGATTTGTTCTTCAATAATGCGCTTTAACACCACATCAGGCAGTACGCCTTCTAAGCCATAACCGGTCAAAATCTGAATTCGGTGATCATTGACGGCAACCACAATCAGCAAACCATTATCAGTTTTTTCATTACCCAGTTTCCATTGGCTAAAGGCACGGGTTGCATAATCAAAAATTGGCTCCTGTCCGGTACTGGGTAAAATGATCACACCAATTTGTGCACGGCCAGCTTGATAAATCGCAAGGATTTGCTGGGTTAATTCCTGTTGTTGTGCGCTGCTCAGCAAATTGGCCTGATCTACAACAGGACTGTTTAAATCAGGCAATGTCGCCTGAATGAGGTTTGGATCAGCTTGCACAGAACTTGGGCTTAGGCTTGTGTTTGGACTTATTGACGCTGTTTGGGAATTATCTTGATCATTCAGTGTGCTTGAGCCACTCAGGGTAGGAATCACACTGTTGAGTGCTGCCCCATTTGCTTGTTTTGCTTGCTTGATAACAATAGCAGCTTCGGCAGCTTGATCACTTTGATCCAGAGTTTCTGCGTTAACTGAAAATGCAACCAGTAGCCATGCCATCAATATACCAATCATGGCGTAGTGCGGCAGTTTTGGTTGGGAGACTAACAGCAGTGGCATAGGATGATCTTCTGTGTTTGACGATGCTTCTGTGCATAGACGACTCTGTGTATAACTGCTCAGTTATCCACAGAATTGTGGTTTAAACCAATGGGATCGCAGTGCAATTTAATCCATTACGGCTGGGTTACTGGCGTACTCGAGCCAATGCCTGTTTGACTACGAGATGCCGGTGAATCAAAACTAACCGTCGGTGCAGCCGAAATAGTGGCTTCATTGTTCACTGAAAAATTGGGCTTTGGTTTCATGCCAATCACTTTGGCGGTAAGGGCTTGCGGCAACTGACGCACATAGGTGTTGTAGTCTTGCACCGTGGTGATATAACGATTACGTGCAACAGTAATCCGGTTTTCAGTGCCTTCAAGCTGTGCACTTAAATCACGAAAAGAGGCATCCGCTTTTAAGTTGGGATAGTTTTCGGTGACGACCAATAAGCGCGACAAGGCACTGGTGAGCTGACCTTGTGCATCTTGAAATTTTTTAAAGGCAACCGGATCATTGACCAGCTCGGGGGTAATTTGCATGCTACCTACTTGCGCCCGTGCTTGGGTGACTTCAGTAAGGACTTGTTGTTCATGGTTGGCATAGCCCTTGACCACGTTAACCAGATTAGGCACCAGATCGGCACGGCGCTGATACTGGTTGAGTACTTCAGACCAACTGGCGGTGACTGCTTCATCTTTGGATTGTAAATTGTTATAGCCACATCCTGGCAGGGTCGTTGCCAAAACAGCAGTTAATAGTAAAGCTGGAATTACCCGAGGTGTCATGGAACTAACCTATTTTTATCAATTGATCTGATCGCTATCATGCTGCAAAAGACAGGTTTTTCCAGACTGAAATTGTGAATATTTTTAAAGGCTTGTTACCAGTTGTGCCCATAGCAGCTTTTGATAAGGCTAAAAAAAGCCCTGTTCAGATGATTGGCGATACTAGGCATTGCCAATCATCTGAACAGGACGGTAGGAGAACAACAAAAACAAAATGCTTTTACAAAGATCAATTAATGAATGGTATTTGCGGCTTCCATAAAGCCTGCCACCTGATATTCATTGGCCAGACGGTTTTTCCAGTATTTCAGGATTTTGGAGTGGTCAATGTCGGACGGATGAAAGTCCTTTTTATAGTACGACAAGTATTCTGGGATCAGCTGAACTAGCATTTTTGTTACCAGATACAGGCCACGCAGGTTGCCGCCCACTTTCGGCAGGCTTTTCCATTTATCCTGCCAGAATAAACGCTGCGTGCCATACAAGGTCAAGCTGGCAAAGCTGGTGGTTACGGCCTGCATCACTTGACGGCGTAATTTCAGATCCCCATACAGGGTTTGATAGGTGTCAAAAGCCACGGCACGATGCTCAATTTCTTCGATGGCATGCCAGACCCAGAGCTTAACGGCATCATCATCCAGTGTTTCCAGCAGTTCAGGATGATTGAGAATGTACCCGCCCAGCAATGCGGTAAAATGCTCGAAGGCACTGGTAATCGCCAATTGTACTTTGTAGGGTGCTTTTTTAATTCTGACGTCATGTTTGGCCAGCCAAGCCTGAAAGCTGTCCAGTTGATAATCATCGCGGCGCCATGCCTGATTGAATTCAGTGTGCGCCTTGGAATGCATAGCTTCCTGACCAATAAACGCAGTAATTTCTGCCTGTAACTGTTCATCGGTAATCCGGTCACGCACATTGCGGACGCTGTGCACAAAAAATTGCTCACCAATCGGGAAAGTCGAGGATAAGGCAGTCAGCAAATGCGACATGAGCGGTGAATTGGCAAAAAAATGTCGTTTGATTAGCTGCGGATTAAAGTCCAGACGGCGAACGGTAATACCACTGGCTTTACGGCGCTGCAAATATTTTTTGTCTGATAGTGTATTGGCCACAGCAGTCATGGTGATATCCTCATGCCTATTCAATTTGACATACAGTATTGTCATATTTAAGGTTCGAGGCTATGGCATGAATGTTCAGCCAGTGACGAAAGTGCTCAAACTTTATGCTGCTTAAAAATAAAAAAGCAGCCTAACCTTAAGATCAAGCTGCTTTTTAACAAGCTAATTTAAGCTTGGAAAATTAAATTTTCAGATAATCCAAAATCCCTTCGGCGGCTTGACGGCCTTCCCAGATGGCGGTGACCACTAGGTCTGAACCACGCACCATGTCGCCACCCGCAAAGATTTTTGGGTTACTGGTCTGGAACTTGTAAGCCTGATGTTCTGGCGCAACTACACGACCTGAACCATCCAGATTAATGGTTGAGCCTTCAAACCAGTTGGCTGGACTTGGACGGAATCCAAAGGCCAGAATCACCGCATCCGCAGGCAGAATTTCTTCAGAACCGGGAACTGGCTCAGGACTACGACGGCCACGGCTATCAGGTTCACCCAATTGGGTCGTGACTACTTTGACCCCGATCACTTTGCCGTTTTCGTCGCCCATAATTTCAATGGGCTGACGATTGAACAGGAATTCCACCCCTTCTTCACGCGCATTTTTTACTTCACGCACTGAACCCGGCATGTTGGCTTCGTCACGGCGATAGGCACAGGTCACATGCGCTGCACCCTGACGAATAGACGTGCGGTTACAGTCCATGGCCGTGTCACCACCGCCTAATACCACAACACGCTTGCCTTCGAGGTCAATGTAATCGGCTGGATTTTTTTCCCAACCCTGACAACGGTTGACGTTGGCAATCAGGAAATCCAGCGCATCATATACGCCATTAAACTCTTCACCAGCAAAGCCACCTTTCATGTAGGTGTAAGTGCCCATGCCCATGAACACTGCATCATAATCAGCCAGTAGTTCATCAATGGTCACGTCAATGCCCACATCGGTGTTCAAGCGAAATTCAATGCCCATGCCTTCAAAAATCTCACGGCGACGCACCATGACATTTTTTTCCATTTTAAATTCTGGAATCCCAAAGGTCAGCAGGCCACCAATCTCTGGATTTTTGTCAAATACCACTGGTTTCACGCCATTGCGTACCAGAATATCAGCACAACCCAGACCAGCAGGACCCGCACCAATAATGGCCACTTTTTTGTCAGTCCACTTCACGTGCGACATATCTGGACGCCAGCCCAGTGCAAAAGCGGTGTCATTGATATATTTTTCAGCATTGCCAATGGTCACGGCACCAAAGCCGTCATTTAATGTACAGGCACCTTCACACAGGCGATCCTGCGGGCACACCCGGCCACACACTTCTGGCAGGGTATTGGTCTGGTGGCATAGCTCAGCCGCGCGAAACAACTGGCCTTCGGTCACTAGCTTGAGCCAGTTGGGAATATAGTTGTGTACCGGACATTTCCATTCACAGTATGGGTTACCACAGGCCAGACAGCGATGCGACTGATTGGCAGCAAGATCTTGATTTAACGGTTTATAAATTTCGACGAATGCTTCGGTACGAACAGCAATATCTTTTTTCTCTGGATCCTGACGCGGCACTTCCAGAAACTGAAAATCATTGTTTAGGCGAGTCGCCATGGTTATCTCCGTGGGTCAGTGCTGCATCCGAATACAAACCGCATGCAGCACGTGCCTGTGCGAAAGTGAAAAAGACTTATTGAGGATCGGCCTTGGTGGTTTTTAGCAGGCTGTTTAGGCTTGCTGCTTTTGGCTTCACCAGCCAGAACTTGCGGCTATAGGAATCAAACTCATCAATAATGGTTTGTCCCCAGGCACTGCCTGTTTCACGCACATGATCTTGCAGAACTTCCATCAGGTGATGGCGATAATCTTCCATCGGCTCGGTAGAAATCCGGTTTAAATCAATCAGCTCATGGTTACAGTGATCGAAGAAATCACCCTCCAGATCCAGCACATAGGCAAAACCACCGGTCATGCCCGCACCAAAGTTATGCCCCACACGACCCAGCACAGTCACAATACCGCCCGTCATGTATTCACAGCAATGATCACCAGCACCTTCAATCACGGCAAAGCTGCCTGAGTTCCGTACCGCAAACCGCTCACCCGCTGTTCCGGCTGCAAACAGCTTGCCGCCAGTTGCACCATACAAACAGGTATTACCAATGATGGCAGTTTCCTGTGATTTAAACGGTGAACCTTTCGGTGGATAAATGGCAATCTGACCACCCGCCATGCCCTTACCGACATAATCGTTGGCATCACCTTCCAAACGCAGATGCAAACCACCCGCATTCCACACGCCCAGCGACTGGCCGGCAGTTCCAGTTAAATGAACCACCACTGGCGCTACTTCCATACCCAAGTTGCCGTAACGCTTGGCAATTTCACCAGAAATCCGCGCACCAATCGAGCGGTCGCAGTTACTGACGATAAATTCAAAGCTACCGCCTTCACCGGCTTCAATGGCAGGCAGCATGACTTCAACCATCCGTTCGGCCAGCAAACCTTTGTCAAATGGCTCGTTTTTCACCACCTCACAATACTGTGATTTGCCTTCCGCAGAGGAATGCGAGGTCAGCAATGCACTTAAATCCAGATTAGCATGCTTGTCGGTTTCGCCCGGCAATGCTTCCAGTAAATCAGTGCGGCCAATCAGCTCACGCAAGGAACTCACACCCAGTGCCGCCAGCCATTCACGAGTTTCTTCAGCAATAAAGCGGAAGAAGTTGATCAGCATTTCTGGTTCACCAATGTAATGCTCTTCGCGCAAATGATCCTGCTGGGTGGCCACACCGGTGGCACAGTTGTTCAAATGGCAGATCCGCAGATACTTACAACCCAGCGCAATCATTGGCGTAGAACCAAAACCAAAGCTTTCCGCCCCCAGAATCGCTGCTTTTACCACGTCCAGACCGGTTTTTAAGCCGCCGTCCGTTTGCACGCGAACCTTGCCACGCAGGTCATTGACCCGCAAGGCCTGATGTGCTTCCGCCAAACCCAGTTCCCACGGAGAACCGGCATAATGAATGGAACTTAATGGCGATGCTGCGGTACCGCCGTCATAACCGGAAATGGTAATAAAGTCGGCATAGGCCTTGGCCACACCCGCTGCAATCGTACCCACACCCGGCTCAGACACTAGCTTGACCGATACCATAGCTTGTGGATTGACTTGTTTTAAGTCAAAAATCAGCTGTGACAAGTCTTCAATGGAATAAATGTCATGGTGCGGTGGTGGGGAAATCAGGGTAACACCCGGTACGGAATAACGCAGACGTGCAATCAGGCCATTGACCTTACCACCCGGCAACTGACCGCCCTCACCCGGTTTGGCACCCTGCGCCACCTTGATCTGCAATACTTCCGCAGAGCACAAATATGCAGGCGTAACACCAAAACGGCCAGATGCAATTTGCTTGATTTTGGAGTTACGAATGGTGCCGTAACGTGCTGGGTCTTCACCACCCTCACCGGAGTTGGAACGGCCACCAATGGTGTTCATGGCAATGGCAATCGACTCATGCGCTTCTGGTGACAAGGCACCGAGTGACATGCCCGCAGAATCAAAACGCGGCAGAATGTCTTCAATGCTTTCCACTTGATCCAGCGCAATACTGTGGTCAGTTTTTAGCTTGAACAAATCGCGAATCGTGGTAATCGGACGATGATTGACCAGATTGGCATAGTCACGGAAGTCCTCATAACTGCCAGACCGCACGGATTTGTGCAGGGCAGCAATCACATCCGGATTGAACGCATGATACTCTTTGTTATAGACAAACTTGAGCAAACCGCCTTGATCCAGTGGCTTGCGTGCCTGCCACGCCAGTGTCGCCAGTTTTTTCTGGTCATTTTCCAGATCAATAAAGCTGGCACCGGCAATACGACTGGGCACACCCCTAAAGCACATCTGAACTACTTCGGTAGACAAGCCAATCGCTTCAAACAACTGACCACCGCGATAGGAGGCAACAGTTGAAATTCCCATTTTGGACAGGACTTTCAACAAGCCTTTTTCAATGCCTTTGCGGAAATTGGTTTGCGCATAGACCGGATCGCCCAGCAACTCACCCTTGTCAACCAGCTCATTGATCACATCATAAGCCAGATACGGATAAATCGCAGTCGCACCAAAGCCTAGCAATACCGCAAAATGATGGGCATCACGCGCCAGACCAGTTTCTACAATAATATTGGCATCAGCACGCAGGCCGACTTCTGACAGGTAATGATGCACCGCACCGGTTGCCATAATGGCATTGGCAGGCAAATACCCTTCACGAATGTTTTTGTCCGACAGCACTAGCATGCAATTGCCCGTTGCAATGGCGGCGGCTGATTCCTTGCAAATGCGCTGTAATGCGGCTTGCAGGCCTTCGCTCTCAAGATAGTTCAGGTCAATCACATTCAGGCCATAGCCGGGACGATCTAGCTCCCGCAACTGGTGCATTTTGCTGTTGGACAGTACCGGACTGGAAATAATAATCCGGTCTGCATGGTCAGCACTTTGCTCAAACACATTTTGCTCATGGCCAAAACAGGTTTCCAGCGACATCACAATCGCTTCACGCAGCGGGTCAATCGGCGGATTAGTCACCTGCGCAAACTGCTGGCGGAAATAATCGGCCAGATGACGCACCTGACGTGACAGCACGGCCATGGGTGTATCATCACCCATGGAACCAACCGCTTCCTGACCACTTTCTGCCAGTGGACGGATAATCTGGTCACGTTCCTCAAAGGACACCAGAAACATTTTTTGCGCGGCTTTTAGACTATCGCCGTACAAGCCTGTAGACAGCAACTGTTCTTCCAGCTCATTGTCCACTTGCAGGCTTAAAGCACGCTCACGCAACCACTTACGGTAAGGACGCATGCCTTTTAAATGGTTATTGATCGCGGCAGTGTCTAGCACCTCACCGGTTTCGGTATCCACCACCAGCATTTGTCCAGGACCAACCCGACCTTTGGACACCACATCTTCTGGCTTATAGTTCCAGACACCAATTTCTGATGCTAGCGTAATGTAACCATTTTTGGTAATGACCCAACGGGCAGGACGCAAGCCATTACGATCCAGCATACAAATGGCATGACGGCCATTTTGAATCACCAGACCCGCAGGGCCATCCCACGCTTCCATGTGCTTGGAGTTAAACTCATAAAACGCACGTAAGTCGGAATCCAGAGTTTCCACGTTTTGCCAAGCTGGTGGTACTAACATGCGCAGGGCACGGAATAAATCCATACCACCGCCCACCAGAATTTCCAGCATGTTATCCATACTGGACGAATCAGAACCAGTACGGTTAACCAGTGGCTGTAGATCCAGTAAACCCGGCAGCAGCGGATTTTCAAATTTTGGCGTGCGCGCTACGGACCAGTTACGGTTGGCGGTAATGGTATTAATTTCACCATTGTGCGCCAGATAACGAAACGGCTGTGCCAGCGGCCAGCGCGGTAGCGTATTGGTCGAAAAACGCTGATGAAACACCACAATGTGCGATGCCAGACGTTCATCTGCCAGATCAGTATAAAAATCAGCAATAGCAGCTGGCATCATCAAGCCTTTATAGCTGATAACGGTGCTAGCCAGTGTAGTCACATAAAATAGCGAATCATTTTGTAGCTTATGTTCGGCACGACGACGCGCCAGAAATAGCTTGCGGTTAAAATCAGCTTCAGGCAGATTTTCCGGATTGTTGACGATAATTTGCTCAAATACCGGCAATGAACGCAGGGCAATTTCGCCCAGAATACTGACATCAATAGGCACTTTGCGCCATGTCGCCACGTCAAGGCCTTCAGCCTCAATCTCTGCATTCAATACATTACGCGAATGCTGTGCCAATGCAGGATCAATATTTAAAAAAACCGTTCCAACAGCAAAAATTTCGGTCAGGCTAGCGCCAAGTTTTTCGGCTTCATCACGAAAAAATGCCTTGGGCATTGCCAGCAATAAGCCACAGCCGTCACCCGTCTTACCGTCCGCAGCAATACCCCCGCGATGCGTCATACAACTAAGACTATGAATGGCTGTTTGAACCAGATGATGACTCGCCTCACCCTGCATCTGGGCAATCAGGCCAAAACCGCAGTTATCGCGGAATTCCTCTGGCTGATACAAACCCTGTGCGGATTGAGTGGGAGCTACAGTGTTAAGCGATGGCATTTGCATAGCGTACCCTTGTCTTGGTATTGTCCAACCAGACTCTTACATCTGGCAGAGAAAAATAGAGCAAAAAAATCAGCAGTGACTTTATTTTATGCCCGTAAACCACCTGTTCGACCCAAATATGCTGTCAGCGCCAAGCATGCAATTCGCAATAGTGTGCAGGCAACACGGCTCGGGGCTAAATAACGGCAATCCCGCGAGCTGGTGTAAACAAAAAACGGCGGTGTATTTTACAGACAAAACACAAATAAATAAACCAATAATGCACTACAAGAAACAACATAAAATTGAAAATACGCGGTTTATTAAATTTTTAAAGCAAGATTTAAACCAGAATAAAAGCAATTGACTGCTGCAATATTCGGTCATCAATACGACATGCCTTGATTTGTTAGATTATTTTTTTAAGGAATGCGCAATCACAGCCCTACAATATTTTTTGCGGCAAAATATTGCAGGCTGCTAAAAACCAGCTTAAAACGCCTTAATTGAATGGATCACTAATGGGTGAAGGGCTCACCGGTTTATTTTCCGCAGGTGCCGTATTACTACTCACAGAACCGGTAGGTTTGCTAGGATTTGCTGTTGTGGTACCTAAAGGATTTAAGACCGGTTTGGCAGGATTCGTTCCTGTGGTTACGGCGCTACCTACCGATGTACTTGGTGAGATCGTGTTCGGTGTGGTGAGTGTGGTTGCGCCGGCTCCTGTGGACTGACCTATGGCTGAATCAATCGGGGCAACCGGCGTACTTGGTGCCGTTGGGACGTCTACAGGCACAGGAACAGAACGCAAGCGTACCTGATACACCTGTCCTGATTTTGACAAATTGGTAATACTGTCTTCTGAACCGACATCATCGGTCACGGACGACTTAAAGTCGGAAAACCGGACGGGATAGGCTTTTACACTGGCTGGAAGATCAAATGTCATGGCTTTGCTGGCATCAAGCGCGCGGCCGACCGATGAAAAACTGCCATAAACCAGCACATAGCGTTCACCTTGCTCCGGTGTCCGTGACCGCATATAGAAAAATTTGTCACGATCAGGCCGTTTATCCAGATAACTTTTAACAATATCTTCCTGCGATACGCTCATCACATGCACTGTCCAACTTCCAGACTGTGCCTTGATAAAGCTTGCACCGCGAAACTCTGCGCTGCGCTCACCGCTACTCACATCCTGATTGATATCTAGCTCTGGCACCATATCGGTCATCATGCCGAGTGTCGGGGAAAACTGCACCTTTTCGGGTTCAACCGGAACATCCTTGGCTTTGAGATCTTTTTCAACAGTCACCCGTTGATGAATCTGCATGCCAATCCACATAAAAAAAGCAATGGCCAGCATAGCAAGGCCACCCAGTAGCCAAGTGCTATTTTGAACTGTGCGCCAAACTCGGGTGCGATTCATGCGTGCTGCTCCCTGATGTGCTGCTCAGTATGTTGGCAGGCCACAATGGTTTGCCTAATCAGCTCAGGACTGGCCTCACGACTAATGACGGCCTGCCCCACTTCTTTGAGCAAAATAAGACGCAATTGACCCGCCATCACTTTTTTGTCCTGTGCCATCAACCCCATAAACTGCTCAACTGGAATCTCAGGACAGATTACTGGCAAATGGGCACGTTGAATAATTAGGCGTACCCGTTGCACATCCGCTGGACTGATCCAACCCAGCCGACAGGATAAATCAGCGGCCATCACCATTCCAGCAGCAACAGCTTCACCATGTAGCCACGCACCATAACCCAGATAAGATTCAATCGCATGACCAAAAGTATGTCCCAGATTTAATAATGCCCGCTCACCGTGTTCATGTTCATCAGCGGCCACAATTCGCGCTTTATGGGCGCAGGAGCGATAAACCGCTTCTGCCAGCAAGTGTGGATCACGGCCAATGAGCTGATCCATATGCGCTTCCAGCCACACCAGAAAATCCTGATCTCCCAGCAAAGCATATTTGATAATTTCGGCCAAGCCTGCCGACAGCTCACGATCAGCCAAGGTATCAAGCTGTGCCATATCAGCCATCACCACACTGGGCTGCTTAAAGGCACCAATCATGTTCTTGCCTAATGGATGATTAATGCCGGTTTTGCCGCCCACACTGGAGTCGACCTGAGACAGTAATGTGGTTGGCACTTGCACAAAATCAACGCCACGCTGGAAACTGGCCGCCGCAAAACCTGCCATATCGCCAACAACACCACCACCGAGAGCCAGTACCGTACAATCACGATTAAACCTGACCGTAAGAAGTGCATCAAAAATCAGGTTTAGGGTTTCAATATTTTTATAGGCCTCACCATCTGGCAAAATACAGCAAGCAACCTGCTTGCCTACCTGCTCCAGTACACGCTGATACGTTTCAATATACAGGGGGGCAACTGTGGTATTACTGACAATCATCACTTGCTGTCCCTTAATATAAGGGATCAGGCATTCCTGCACCGATAAATGACTACCAATAAAAATAGGATAACGACGTTCACCAAGCTCAACATGTAGCGTTTGCATAAAATGTCTAAAATGTAGCCTTGAAGATTTTATGATTATCTTAACGTGTTTAGACCAATCAATTGAATAATTTTTTGTGCCAAATCACGGGCTGACCCGGCAGAAGTTGGAACGACATAATGGGCAACCTGCCGATACAGTGGATCGCGGGCAGCCAGTAGTTCTTTTAATTTTTTTTCAGGATTGGCCACTTGCAATAAAGGCCGGTTACGATCACGCGACGTTCGCGCCAATTGCATTTCAACTGGCGTGTATAAATAAATCACCACTCCACGCTGTTTGAGTAACTCACAATTTTGTGCGCGGGTGACTGCACCCCCACCTGTCGCCAAGACAATACATGATTGCAGGGTTAAATCATCAATAACCTGCTGCTCACGCTGGCGAAAACCATCTTCACCTTCCTTTTCAAAAATCCAGGGAATGCTGGCGCCAGTTCTGCTTTCAATTTCATGGTCACTATCGATAAAAGGACGACCCAGCAAATCTGCCAGATGTCGTCCTACTGTCGTTTTACCCGCACCCATTGGCCCAACCAGATAAATACTGGGATTAACCTTTGGGTCTAAGCAACTTGAATCCAAAACACTTTCCCTTTTGCTGGCGCACCTTATTTGGGTGCGCGAGTGGTCGTATCCGAGACTAATCGTGGCGTTACAAAAATGAGTAATTCTTGCTTATTGTCCACATTCAAGTTCTTCCTAAACAATGCTCCCACATAAGGAATATCACCTAGAAAAGGCACTTTAGTCACTGTATTACCAGTTTCATTTTGGAAGATACCGCCCAATACTACCGTTTCGCCATCATTAACCAAGACATTGGTTGCAATGCGATTGGTATTAATGGGCACACCACCTGTAATAGGAGTTCCTGGTGTATCACTATTGATAAATAGCTCCATACCAATTTTGCCATCTGGGGTAACGTTTGGCGTTACTTCCAGACTTAACTCCGCATTGACAAATTGGACTGCAGTTGCCCCGCTGGAAGTCGCATTTTGGTAAGGAATTTGCTGACCCGATGCAACGCGAGCTTTTTGCTTGTCACCTGTCAGTACTTTCGGTGTCGCAATGACCTCGCCCTTACCTTCTGACTGTAATGCAGACAACTCAAGATCCAGCATCACATCCGATAAACTAATCAGGCCAAAAGCAATCCGGCTGGCACCCTGAGTAGTGACACCCAAATCCACATTGAGGTTATCCGGACGGTCAATAGTGTATTTATATCCACCTAGATCATCATCTTTTTCAGGCTCGCGCAGGTTCCATAAGGTATTTTCGGAACCACCTACTAACAGGCTGTTGTTATTGGTGATACCCTGAGACAACACGCCCCATTTGACCCCCATTTCCTTACTAAAACTATTGGAAGCACGTACAATTCGTGCTTCAATCATGACTTGCTTAACAGGCACATCAAGACGAGAAATCATGCCACGAATTTCATCAATTTTTGCAGCAGTATCCTGAATGATCAAGGTGTTGGTACGCGGGTCAATGGAAATCGTACCACGTGTGGATAGTAGGCTGCCGACATTACTATCCAAACCCGTATCATTGGTACTTGTAGAAGAATTATTACCCGAAGCTCCGTTATTACGGCCAGAAGTAATCAGGGTTTGAATATCAGTGGCTTTGGCATAACTAAGCTGGATATATTCTGTTTGCAGTGGCGCCAACTGCTGAATTTGCTGGGTTGCTTGTGCTTCAAGTTTTTCCCGTGCGGCAATTTCAACAGCCGGTGCAACCATTATGACATTACCGGTACGACGTTTATCCAGCCCTTTAGTTTTTAAAATAATGTCTAAAGCCTGATCCCAAGGAACGTTTTGCAGGCGAATGGTAATGCGACCATTCACGCTGTCACTCGCAACCAGATTCAGGTTGGTGAAATCAGCAATTAACTGTAAAACCGAACGAACATCAATATCTTGAAAGTTTAACGACAGTTTTTGTCCGGTATAGACTTCTTCTGCACGGGTTTTGGTAGTGACTTCAGGCTTAACCGCTGGCTTAACACTAATGGTGAGCTTATTATCAGTTTGATAAGCCATGTATTCATATTCGCCCTGTGGCTGAATCACCATCATGCCATTGCTGCCTTCATTATAGGCATCAATCGTGGATACAGGCGTGGCAAAATCATTCACATCCAGACGACGGCGCAATTGAGAGGGAATTTTTGCACCCAGAAAACGTACGACAATCCGACTACCCTGTTGCTGCACATCCACCGGTAATGATGAATTGAGCAAGTCTACCGTGATCAAGCCATCACCTGCCGAACCACGCTGAAATTCGATATTACGGATATCGCTACTAATGGGGCTAGCCATCACACTGGTCGGCGCAACTTTGGCGGTTGCTTGCGTTGCCGCAATGCTGCTGTTGGCGGCACTGATTTTTAAAATAAGCGTATTGCCTTCAACCCGCGTACTATAGCTACCAGACTGTGCCAGATTGACCACCAGACGAGTACGCTCTTGATTGTCCATCACGCTGACATCTTGCGCATTTTTGCTGGCAATCGTAATCCGGTTGCTGGGTAATGCACTAATCGTATTGGGGAAGTCCAGCACCAGCCGCGTTGGCTGTTCAATCTGGTAAGCTTGCGGATCTGGCGGTGTACTACTAAATACTAAACGCAGCTCTGTTTCACCGCTAGGCAATGTCAGTGGTATTACCTGATTTAAGCTGACCTGAGCGGCCAGTGCTGCTTGTACTGCCAGTGCGCAGGCGCTAGCCAGTGTAAGTTGACGCATAAAAGAAGTCATTGCGGGTGTTGCCCCCATACGAAACTGATTAATTGGGTTCCTCATTTTTATTTCCTCAAATTCCTTATGCGCCGACATCGATCATGACGAGATTACGTGGACGCTCAACAAAACCATCACGACCGTTAGGTACCACTTCAATCACAGAAATCTGGCTAGGCGTAATATCAACAATACGGCCATAGTTTTTGCCTAAATAGTTGCCTTTCTCGACACGAACCACGCCACCTTCAGGCGCTTGTATCAAACCATACAGCGATCCATTGGCGCGTTTTAAAGTTCCTTTCATAATCAGGGCTTCAATAGGAAATTGCTCTAAATATTGAGGTGGTCGCGATAGATCAGGGATAATCTGATGACCCGCTGCGACTGTAAGCTCCATGGCCAGACTAGGCGGCATGAATGGACTTCTTAGCTGCTGGGCAGAATAAGCAAACGAAGGTACTGGCAAAAATACAGGGGCTGGGGGTACAGGTTGTGGTGGCTGGTTACGAATTTGCTGCATCTGTTCATTCACCACATCCAGCCGTGAACTACAGCCTGTTAACAACAGCGTAGCCATTATTGTCATAGTGAGGAGCTTGAGCTTCATTATTTTGGTGCTCCTGCTGATGGGGCTGTTGAATCTTCAGCGGGCTGATCATTATAGCGGTACGTTTTAGCCTGCACGGTCATTTTGAGAACCGGAACTTCACTTTTGGTTTCTGATGCTGGCAATGTTTCAATCACAAAGTCGTGCAGCGTGACTATGCGCGGCAATGCAGCCAATCCACTCACAAATGAACCAAATGCGTGATAATCCCCTTGCGCCACAATTGAAATTGGCAGTTCAATGAAGAATTCCTGCTTCACTTCGGGCTGTACGCTAATATTATTGAACTTTAAGCCGCTGCTCACGCCGGTAAAGTTAATGTCCTCAACCAGACCGGGAATCTCGGTTTCCTTGGGCAATTGTTGCAATAGCTCGCCGAAAGTATGCTCCATATCCTCAATTTGCCGTTGGTACAGTTGCAAATTTCTGAGCTTGGAATCCTTTTCGCGATACTCACTCAGCAGACTTTCTTCCTGTGCATGCGCATTATCAATATCATTAAGCAAAGGACGAACCAGCACGAAATAAGCCAGCGCCAGTGTCAACAGCAATACAAAAATATAAACTGTAATTTTGACTGAGGTAGGCCAACTCCCCATATTCTGGGGATCGAGCGAATTAAAGCTGTTAATAAATTCCTGAAAGTTAAACGGCTTTTTCTTGGGCGTTATTAATACATCATCTTTTTCGAGTGTAGAGTCATCAAAATTATCCATTACTGTTGACCCCCTGTTGTGGTGGCTGGCGCTGGCACACTACCCGCAGATGGTACAGCAGTACCGGCACCATCTGTGGTCAAATTGATTGTGTTGGCGTCTTCACTGATATCAACTGTTACCAAGAACTCGCCATAATTGTCCTCAGGGCGAGGCAATACGCTGCCTGAAGGTTTTGGCTGATTATCTGTCTTTTCACCCTGATAGGAATTCATGAATGCATTTCTAAACCACGGCGAATTTTCCAGATTGCGCAAAAATTCGGATACGGTATTGGGGCTTTCAGCACGCCCAGTAATAATAAACTTATCATCCTTGCGCTCAAAGCGGGTAATGAACATCTGATCCGGCGTTAAACGCGCCATTTCATCAAACAGGCGTACGACCACGGGACGTTTGCCCTGCAAATCCTGAATCAGTTTCATGCGTTCGATAATTTCATCACGATGGGCTTGTAAGCCATCCAGTGCCTTTAAACGCACATCCAGTTCACCGTTGGCCGTTTGAACCAGTTGGTTGGCTTGCTGCTGGTCATTTAAACGCTGATTGACAAATGCCCAAGCCAGTGCCGATAACACCAGACCCAGCAAAAACATCCCAATTGAAATACTTATAAATTCTTTTTTTCGCTGCTCACGGAGCGCTTCGCGCCATGGCAGTAGGTTTATCTTTGCCATCAATCAAAACTCCGCAAGGCCAAACCACAGGCAACCAGCAATGATGGTGCATCATTTTCAATCTGGTTGGCGTCAATTTGGGAAGCAAAACCCATTTGTAAAAATGGATTGGCAATGGTCACGCGATGGCCTAACTTTTCTTGTAGCAAGCGTGCAAGGCCTGAAATATTGGCGTTACCACCAGCCAGCAAAATATGATCAACATCATTGTACTGAGTCGATGAATAAAAAAACTGTAGTGAGCGGGCAGCCTGCTGCACAATGGCATCCATGTAAGGAATCAGGACTTCAGGCTCATAGTCATCAGGCAAATTGCCTTCTTTTTTGGCACGTCCTGCTTCATCAAAAGACAAGCCGTAACGACGCTGAATATCTTCTGTGAGTTGCTTGCCACCAAACAGCTGCTCGCGGCTATAAATGATTTTTTCATCCTTAAGCACGCTTAAGGTGGTCATGGTATGACCAATATCAAAAATGGCAACAATGTCCGGTGTACCCGGCAGTGTATCGATAATCAGCGAAAAGGCACGCTCAATGGCATACGATTCCACATCAATGACCCGCGGAACCAAACCGGCCAGCTCCAGTGCTTCACTGCGCATATCTACATTTTCTGTACGCGACGCAACCAAAAGCACACTGACTCGGTTAGGATTATTGGGTGAAATATCTACAACCTCAAAATCCAGACTGACTTCATCCAGTGGATAAGGAATGTACTGCTCGGCATCCAGACGAATTTGCACTTCGCGTTCGTCATCAGTCATGTCGGCATCCATTTCAATCACTTTGGTGATGACGGCTGAAGACGCTACTGCTGCTGCTGCACTATTGCTTTTTGGGTTGGTGAGGTTGAGTAGCCGTTCGATGGTATCACCGACACTTTCAGGATCGGCAATGTTTTTTTCGACAACAGCATGCGAAGGTAATGGCAGAATTCCGTAGCTTTCTACCCAGTACCGTCCATCCCTGATGTCCAACTCAAGTAACTTGACAGAAGTGGAACTAATATCGACCCCGACAAGACTTTTATTTTGTTTGCGCTGAAAGGAAAGCACTGTAAGTTCCCTGTTATTGTTCTAAACATCCGGAATATACCACAAGCTGAGCCAATACATAGTGCGGATAGGCCACTATAATAAATATAGTAAAACTAACAATCCTAAGTTTGAGGCGCTATACTGCATCAATTCCGATCCCTGCAGGTATTAAAACGCACTTGTTATGAAAAAGCTATCGTGTTCGGGCCGTATCTATCCATTTTTTTTATTCGCAATTGTGATGGTTATGGCAATTCCAATGGGCTTTTATGGCATGTACTTGTATATTTATCCAAGCTTGCCAGATATGCACCTGCTAAAAGAAGCAGCACTGGAAAAACCGCTACAGGTCTATACGCGGGATAATGAGCTGATTGCCGAATTTGGTGAGAAACTATCTATCCCTGTAGAATACGATCAGATTCCGCCCAAGCAGGTTCAAGCATTTTTGGCAGCGGAAGATTCGTCTTTTTTTGAACATAATGGGGTAAGTTTTAAGGGTCTGGGTCGTGCTGTGAGTGAATCCATTAGTGGTGGGGCGCAAACAGGCGGTTCAACCATTACCATGCAGGTGGCTAAAAACTATTATCTAAGTCCTGAACGGACACTGCGCCGTAAGCTGACCGAGATTTTTCTGGCGCGTAAGATTGAACAAAGCCTAACCAAAGAAGAAATTTTAACTCTTTATGTCAACAAGATTTTTCTGGGTAAAAATGCCTATGGCATCGCAGCGGCCGCGCGTATTTATTATAACAAGGATCTAAAAGATCTGACGGTGGCTGAAATGGCCATGATTGCAGGCTTACCCAAAGCACCTTCTCGCTATAATCCTGTGGTCAATCCTGAACGTGCGCTGGAACGCCGTAACTGGATTCTGGCGCGTATGCTGCAATTGGGCTCGATAGACCAGCAAACTTACCAAAATGCCGTCGAAGAACCCATTAAGCTCAATATGCGGGAGTACCGCGTTCAAACCAAACATCCTTATCTAGCAGAGCTGATCCGTGCAGAAATGGTCAACCGCTTTGGCGATCAGGTGATGAATTCTGGTTATAAAGTCTACACCACTGTGGACAGCAAACGTCAAAGCATGGCAGAGGCTGCGGTTCGTGAAGGCTTAGAGGCCTATGATCGCCGTCACGGCTGGCGCGGTGCAGAAGCCAATGATAAACCGCTCAAAAATTTTGTAGCGTATGCTAATACTTGGCCAGCCAAAGTCACCAAGGTAAATTCGCGTAGTTTTGACGCTGTGTTTGCTGATGGGAAAACCATCACCGTTGGCTGGGATGGGATTGCTTGGGCGCGTCGTTACTATAGCGCTGACCGGATTGGTGGCACACCGTCCAATGCCGGTGACGTGGTCAAACTCAATGATATTGTTCGCTTGCGACCAACCGATGATAAGAAAACCCACTGGGTACTGACCCAGACGCCAGCGGTGCAAGGTCAGTTAATTGCCTTAAATCCCAACAATGGCGCTGTAGAAGCTATGGTGGGTGGCTATGATTTTGCACAAAGCAAGTTTAATCGCTCGGTACAGGGCTGGCGGCAACCGGGTTCAACTATTAAGCCATTTATTTATACGCTGGCGCTCGAACGCGGCATGACGCCTTACAGTATTGTGAGTGATAGTCCACTACGCGTTGGAAACTGGCAGCCCAAAAACTCCGATGGCCGCTATCTGGGCAATATCACTTTGCGCCGTGCGTTGTATTTGTCACGTAATCTGGTTTCAGTACGATTGTTACAATCGGTTGGGCTGGATCGCGCACGCAATTTTCTGGTGCATTTCGGGTTGGTAGAAGACAAAATTCCACGCAACTTGACCATTGCACTGGGTACACCGCAAGTGTTACCGATTCAAATGGCAACCGGTTATGCGACTTTTGCCAATGGTGGCTTTCGTATTCAGCCGTATGTCATTGAGAAAGTGACCGATGCGCACAATCAATTATTGTTTGAAGCCAATCCACTGTATGCCTGTGCCAGTTGCATGAGCAACCCTGAGCAAGCCAAGACCACAGCAACACCCGCTGATGATCAAGGTGCGGTGATTGAATTAAGCAACCAGCAAGGCCAGCCCATCAAAAAAACACTGGAACAGCCGGTCGCGCCAACCACGCTGGCAAGCGGCAATCAGGATACCGAGAGTACTCAACCAGCGCAAAGCATCAATACGGCTGCCAGCAATAGCAAAACCTATCGTCAGGCCACCCGAATTATCAAATCCAGTTCGGCTTTTGACATGGCCAATATTTTACATGATGTGATTGTGCACGGTACTGGTCGTGCCGCCTTAAAACTGGGTCGTGATGATCTGGGCGGTAAAACCGGCACCACCAATGATGCAAAAGATGCTTGGTTTGCTGGCTTTAATGGCAACTTGGTGACGATCTCTTGGGTAGGTTTTGATACCCCAAAAACGCTGGGTCGCCGTGAATATGGTGGCGTTGCTGCCCTGCCCATCTGGATCAAGTTTATGGGTGATGCGCTCAAGGACACGCCAAGTAAATGGGTTAGTTTGGATCAGGATGCTGATGATCCGCTACAAGATCCGGTGACTAATGATGAACAACGCAAGCAGCGACGGATTCCCCCAGTAGCAACGCCATTGTATAAACCCAAGCCCTTACAGGTAACGGTAGTGGATGATTTTGCAGACTTGCCAGATATGGGCATTGATAATAATGACCTGAACTTACCCAGTTTGCCATCTTCTGCCAATACCTCTGTAACACCACCGGCAGGCAATAGCGCCAACCCAAATGCCAAACCAGCAGCAAATAACACGACAGGCAATGCAGCAACAGGCAATTCGGTGACTCCCGTACCGAGCGCGCCCACCAGTAAGCCGCCAGTACGTCCGGTTGCGCCATCAGAAATTTTCTAGAGCACAATAAAGGGGGGGGTAGCTCAGCACTATTGGGTTAACCCGCTTAATCAGCCATTCAGTCTTGATCTGGTCGGCCTTGATCCGCTGAACTCTGGTTTAGGCTGATCAAGGCTCGATGGTTTTAGCCTGTTTTTGAAATAAATAAATCTGAAAACTGGCGTGGGTGGTCAATGCATTCACCTGCTCGAGTTGCTGGCGTTTTTCAGCCTTGGCTTTCCATGCATACGGTGTCATGGCAATCAGGTGGCGCAATGCAGCCTGTTCCAGCATCAGTGGATAGGTTAATACATCCTGTTTGATCAGCTTAAACTCTGGCGCCAGTGCTTCTGTAAATTTTTCGGGCTGATGCGGATTAACCTGTTCAAACAAAGCCGCGCGCATCTCATACAAATGCCCTGAAGCAGGCGTTGCCACCAGCACATAGCCATCCGCTTTAAGGACACGCGCCATTTCTTCACGAGGCAAGGGACTAAAAAAACTACTCACCACATCAATAGAATGACTGGCAATCGGTAGTTTTGCAGCGCTGGCAATGAACCACGTGGCTTGTGGATCGCGCTTGGCGGCAATTTGTACTGCTGTTTTGGCGATATCCACGCCAATGACTTGTTCCGCGATAGCCAGCATTCCACTGGTATAAAACCCTTCGCCACAGCCAATATCTACTACAGTGTGTGGTTGTAAATCAGCGAACCAGTTCATTAGCTGGTCTTTAAGTGGCTGATAGTAACCGGCCTGCAAAAAATCACGGCGTGCCTGTACGGCCTCTGCCGTATCACCCGGACTTTTGCTATTTTTATGCTGGACAGGCAATAAGTTGACATAGCCTTGCTTTGCCACATCAAAACTATGCTGGTTGCTACATACCCAGCGTGTTTTTTCCCGAAGCAAGTCGGTATGACAGAGTGGGCAAATAATGGTCATGGCGCTGTCCTGATTAAAAGCAGCACTATTGTAAGGGTTTTTTGTGCATTAGGTGATTTTGATGGGTGATCGGATCATCAGTTTTAAGGATTATTTTTCATATTGGGCTATAGCAACGTAGCGCTCATCTAGTCCAGTCTCTTCAGCTTTATAGGGTTAAGGCTTCCTGCTGATGAGCAGGCATGTCACAGCTACCCGCCAGACTCATATTGATTTGATCTACCCAGATTGCAATTTGCGCAGGTGAAGCGCGGGTTTCGGTGAGTGTCGTCACCCAGCGCATCTGACACATGCGCAGTTTGGTTATGCTGCTGGTATGCTGGATGTCCTTAATCAGCGCACTGGCCAGCAAGCCGCAGTATTCACGCAAGCTGTTCATCATCAGGTGTTTGACCTCATCAAAACTTAAATAAACCGGTGTGCTGTGCAACATGGCCGCTGAATGCAGGTCAGTAGAAATGACCATCTCTTGAAGAGTAATTTCCTGCCCAGTCAGGTCTGGAATAATTTCTGGCATAGGGATATCTGTATCAGTTTGTCGATGCCTTTTCGACCGTAGCGTGCTGGCACTTGCAACATCTGTATGCTGAGGTGTTTGGATTGCAGTTATGGGATTGATAGGCTCGACTGGCGGCATATTCTGGTGTTGTATCTGCGGTGCTGACCGTGGCTTATGATGATGAGTTGCAGCAACATCGGGCGCAACAATGAGTTGATGTGCCAGCAAAACCGTTAGGTTATCAGGGGTGGCCAATTGCCGTAACTGCTGCTGGCTTAAATGACTGCTATGGCCATTTTCAATCATCAGCAACAAAGCACGCTGCCTTGAGCTTAATTTAATACAGCGGTTTTCAAGTTCCTGATTTCCTTTCGGCGTACGGTAATATTGTGGCGATGTCACTGTACACTCTCCGCATGATTCAACAGTTTTACTGGTTAAAAATTGTAGGGAGTATTTGTGACAAATGAATGATCAGGACAAATGGAATAGGAATTTAATAAGAAATTAATGCACAAAAAAAAGCTGGACTGGCCAGCTTTTAAATTTGAAAGGATTGAAAGCGTTAACGTAATTTTAGGGTCATTAGGCCAATAACCACCAGCACAATGGTAATAATCCAGAAGCGGATGACCACTTGCGTTTCCTTCCAACCCTGCTTTTCATAATGATGATGCAATGGTGCCATGAGAAACACCCGTTTTTGGCGCATGCGCAAGGAGCCGATTTGCAGGAATACCGACACCGCTTCCATAACAAATACACCACCCATGATGGCAAATACAATTTCCTGACGTACCATTACCGCCAGTGTACCCAGCATTGCACCTAGCGCCAGCGCACCGACATCACCCATAAATATTTGTGCGGGATGGGCATTAAACCACAGGAACGCCAGACCTGCTCCCACCATGGCACTACAGATCACCACCAGTTCACTGGCATACACCACATAGGGAATATGTAGATAGTCGGCAAAGCGGCCATCACCAGATAGGTAAGCAAATACGCCCAGTGCGGCAGCGACCATCACCACCGGCATAATGGCCAGACCATCCAGTCCATCAGTCAGGTTGACTGCATTACTGGCACCGTTAATCACCAAATAGGTAAAACCAATAAAGGCAAGTCCATACGGCACCACTGAAAATGGCAGGCTCAGATTTTTAAAAAATGGAATTAGCAAATTAATCATGCCATTACTGTGTGCCAGATTGGGCTGCTGCATGGCAATCATATATAAGGCAATGCCGGCAGCCAGTGAGGCCACCGACGTCCAGAAAAACTTTTTGCGCGCAGGCAGTCCCTTGTTGTCCTTGTAGCGAATCTTGATCCAGTCATCTGCCCAGCCCACTGCGCCAAACACCACCATCACGCCCAGCACGATCCAGACATAGGGATTGCGTAAATCTGCCCAGAGCAAGGTACTAATGCCAATACTCACCAAGATCAGGATACCACCCATGGTGGGGGTGCCCATTTTGACCGCATGGTTTTCTGGGGCAAAACTGCTCACTGCCTGACCATATCTCAGTGCGCGCAGTTTGCGGATCATATAAGGCCCCACCATCATGCCAATTGCCATGGAGGTGAGTACGCTGAGCAACGCACGCAGGGTTAAATACCGAAAAACCTGAAACCAGCTAAAATGTGCCGCCAGTTGTTCAGATAGCCAGAGTAACATTAGATATTCTCCCCAAATTTGGCAATCTGGCTGGCCACGGGTGCCGCCAGTGACCCATTGATCAAATCAGCAATCAGGCTTTCCATTTTGGTATAGCGTGAGCCTTTAAACAATAAACTGGCACTGGACGATTCAACCTGCTCCAGCCACTGACCGAGCTGAATCAGTAAGGCTGATTTGTCGGTAAAAGCTTGCGCCTGAATCTGGCCTGTTTTTGACTGCAAACCCGCAATGGTCTGTGCTGCAAACTCACCCACCGCAAACACCGCATCCAGTGACATGTCGGCCAAATCCTGTCCTAGCGTATAATGTTCTGCACTGGCCGCATCCCCCAGCTCACCAATATCACCCAGTACCAGTATTTTGCGGCCAGCTTGTGCCGCCAGTACCTGTGCCGCAGCACGCATGGAATGGGGATTGGCATTGTAGGTGTCATCAATTATCAGCCAATTACCATACTGCTTGAACGTCAGTCGGCCTTGTGCGCCAACCGCAGATTGTAAGCCTTGTGCAATCTGTGACAACGGCATATCAATCGCCAGTGCAAAACTGGCCGCAGCCAGTGCATTTTCAATATTATGCTGGCCAGCAAACGGCAATGAAATGGCAATCCGGCCTTGCGGTGTGACCAGCTCAAAACTGCTGCTATTGGCGTGTAGCTCAATGTGTTCCGCAAAGACATCGCCCCCTGTTCCAAAGGACATCGTGTGATGATGGGCAGCAGCCTGCTGTACCACCTCACTAAAATCACCTTGTGCGGGCACAATCGCAACTACCTTGTGGCTCGAGTTGTCTGCCAAATGCTTAAAAATTTCTGATTTGGCATGCGCAATCCCAAGACGACCGCCAAATTCGCCCATGTGTGCCGTGCCAATATTAAGCACCCCGGCCACCTGTGGCTGCACCAAATTTGAGGTGTAATCAATTTCACCCACATGATTGGCACCCAGCTCCATCACCGCATAACGATGTTCTGGCAATAGCTCCAGCAGCATCATGGGTACGCCAAGGTCATTGTTTAAATTGCCACGCGTCACCAATGTGGGCGCACTCATGCGTAAAATACTGCCCAGCATTTCTTTGACGGTAGTTTTACCACTACTGCCGGTCAAGGCCAGTACGGTCAAATTTGGATACTGCTGACGACGATAAGTGCCCAGATGCCCCAACGCCACACGCGTATCGTCCACCACCAGTTGTGGTACGGCCACTTGCGCCACAGGCTGGGAAACAATGATGGCTTTTGCGCCACGGGCTACCGCTTCGGCAGCAAAACCATGCCCATCAAAACGTTCGCCAATAAGTGCTAAAAATACGTCACCCGGTTGAATCCGCCGGTTATCAGTCACAATGCGACTCAATGCATCTAGCGGTTCATTGTGCAGGTTGTGCCATTTCCCCTGTGTTGCCAGTTGCAATTGCTCACTGCTCCAAGGCTCAGGAACAGCAGAAGATAAGAGTTGAAAAGATGACTGTTGAATAGAATCAGACTGATCCATGATTTACTCGATATGCCCTATATGCCTAAAAATCCCGTTGCTATGCCGGATAGCCGGTTGGCGATGTGCCACGCAAGCCCAAGGCGGCTTTTAATTCCACCACATCATCAAACCAGTGACGCACGCCATCAATTTCCTGATAATTTTCATGACCCTTGCCAGCAATCACCACAATATCCTGTGCTTGTGCCTGCTCAACCACCTGCCGGATGGCCAGACGACGGTCTGCTTCCACCTGTAACTTGCTGCACTGCTGTTGACTAACACCCGCCAGCATATCATCCAGAATCTGTTGTACTGCTTCGCTACGCGGATTGTCGGCAGTGAGCAACACCTGATCCGCCAGCGCAAGGGCAGCCTGTGTCATGAGCGGGCGCTTACCACGATCACGGTCACCGCCACAGCCAAATACTGCCCAGAGCTGTCCTTCACCGCTTACATGATGCTTTAAACTATCCAGCACTTGCGTCAGGGCATCGGGCGTGTGGGCATAATCCACCACAAACAGCCGGCTTTGATCCTTGACCACCTGCATCCGACCCGGCGCGCCTTGTAGCAAGGGCACAAACTGCTGGATCTGTGTAAGGCTAAGGCCAAATGCCAGTGCGCCTGCCACTGCTGCCAGTAAATTGGCCACATTAAAATGACCCAATAGCGGACTGTGCAGGCTACATGACCCATGTGGTGTATTTAAGCTTATTGTTGCGCCAGACAAGGAATACTGCACCTGCTGCACATAAAAATCAGCGCTGGCATCGTGTAGTGAATACGTCCAGATCAATGCGCCTTGTCCCGTCTCTTGCCCCGTCCTCTGCTCGGCTTGTATTGCCGTGTCCCGCATCATGGCCGAAGCAGCATCATCCGCATTTAAAATAATGTGTTTGAGCGATGGAAAGGCAAACAGTCTGGCCTTGGCCTCCGCATAGTGTTGCAGCGTGCCATGATAATCCAGATGATCGCGGGTTAAATTGGTAAAAATCGCCACTTCAATGGGGGTGCCTGCCAGTCTACCCTGTTCCAGTCCATGTGAACTGGCCTCAAGACAAGCGTACTGCGCACCCTGTTGGCCATACTGGTACAATTGCTGTTGGAGGTGAATCGCATCGACTGTGGTATGCGTCGACGGTTCAATGTGCGGCAAAATCCCATTACCTGTGGTGCCCATCACCGCACTTGCAAATCCAGCCAGATGCAGCAGCTCGGCCAGCAGGCGGGTTACCGTAGTTTTGCCATTGGTTCCCGTGACGGCAGCAATTTGGGGCAAATGGACAGCTTGCTGATTTTGCAGCCAGCGCTGCGCCAGCACACCAATCCACTGGCGTAAATCTTCAATAAAAAATACCGGCTGGTTTGCAAACTGGTGCGCAAACGGCTGCCCAAACTGACCAACAGCCACTTCACTAAATACCGCGACCGCACCCTGCGCTAGCGCCGACTGAATAAACTCGGCCATGCGGGTTGCCTGTGTTGTACCTTGCAAGGCAAAAAACACATCGCCTGCGTGGACATGCCGACTATCGCGTACCAGCTGATTAATGGGCTGCGTCGGCCAATGCGGTGCGAACCGCTCTGGCCACAATTGCCACAAAGTAGCCGGCAAATCCTTTGACAAGCTCTCAGACATGACAAACCTCAGTCGGCTGGACTTAATGTGGGCATATCTAACGCCCGGTCTAGTGGCACATTCATCAGACGCAAGGTTTCCTGCATCACTTTACTAAAGACCGGTGCAGCGGCCAATCCGCCGTATTTACTCACTGGATTTTCGACCACCACCACCATGGCAATCCGTGGATCACTGACTGGCGCAATCCCAGCAAACAGCGCGCGATATTCAGTGGTGGAATAACGGCCATTGACCAATTTACGGGCTGTTCCAGTTTTGCCCGCCACGCGATAGCCCGGAATGGCTGCACGGGTTGCGGTTCCACCCGGCTGAATCACCCCTTCCATCATACTGAGTACTTCCTGCGTGATTTTGGGGTCAACCAGTTGTTCACCTGCTGGCGCTTTATCCAGTTTTTTTAAGGTTAAGGGATGTGCAACGCCATGATTGGCCAGCGTGGCGTAGGCATGCGCTACTTGTAATGCCGTGGCATTGAGACTGTAGCCATAAGACATGGTCGCCACTTCAGATACATTCCATAATTTGGATGGCAAAATCAAGCCAGATGCTTCACCCGGAAAATGCACCGCCGTGCGCTGGCCATAACCCATTCGCTTAAAGAAAGTCGGCATGGTGCTATAGGGCAGCGATAAGGCAATTTTGGCAATACCCACGTTGGATGATTTGACAATAATGCCGCGCAGATCAAGTACCCCATAGTTATGGGTATCACTAATGCGGTGATTGCCAATCATCATGCTGCCAGGATTGGTGTTGACTGTATCACTAAGCTGCCACTTGCCGGTTTCAATCGCGGCCATCATGGAAATGGGTTTCATGGTAGAACCCGGCTCAAACATGTCAATGGCCGCGCGGTTTCGCATGGCATCCTTATTGGTTAAGCCATTGGGGTCATTAGGGTTATAGGATGGCCAACTGGTCATGGCCAGAATTTCACCGGTTTTGACATCCACCGCCACCGCCGTGGCAGAACGTGCATTCTGGGCAATACCGGCTGCAGTTAATTCACGGTACAAAATGTATTGCAGGCGTGAATCAATACTTAATGTCATATTCTGGCCGGGCGTTTCCGGCTTGATCAGCTCGACATCCTTGATGCGATTACCACGGCGATCACGCATCACTCGCATTTTGCCGTCTTCACCGGTCAGTAACTTGTTCCATGACATTTCCAGCCCTTCCACCCCACGGCCATTGCGGTTGGTAAGCCCGATAATCTGGGCATTGGGCTGCGCTTGCGGGTAATAGCGCTTAAAGTCACTTTCAGGATAAACCGACTGGAACTTGCGGCTTAAAATCACTTTGGCAGTTGGCGGCGGCAGTTGGCGCTTTAAAATAATATAGCGGGAAGTCTTGCGATGATTGACCAGTTGAATCAGCTTTTCGCGGTCTTCGCCAATGGCATCCGCCAGTGCATTTAAGTCAAAATTGGTACGTGCCAGTTGGCGTTTTAGGCGGGCACTGGTGGGATTGTCCTTGAGCTTTTGCTGAATTTCCCTGTGCTCTGTCATGGCCTCAAAGTACTCTTTGGGATCCATCCATAGATTCACCATTGGGGTACTAATCGCCAGCGGCACGCCATTGCGGTCACTAATCACGCCACGGGTGGCTTTTAGCGTGTCCGTGCGTAAGATCATGGCATCGGCTTTTTGTTGCAGAAACTTATGATCCAGTACCTGCACAAAAAAAGCCCGCGTTACCAGAATAATAAAAAACACGGCGACAAAGCCCCACAGCAGTTTAAAGCGCCATAAATCAACCGCAAGACTGGGTTTTTGTGACACAGAGCGCTGTTTGCTGCGTTTCTTCTGGTCGCCCGCAAGAATATTTTTTTTCATTGATGCAATAGGCCTGCTTACAACGTCGGGGTGGTTAACACCACGGTTTGAGACGGTGGCGGTGAATACATGCGCAAGGTCATCACAGCACGACTGCCAATTTGTGCCGTCGCGCCAAAGGTTTGCTGTTCGATCAGCAGGCGACTCCACTCTACATCCAGATTTTCACGTTCGGCACGCACTTGCTGCAAAGCCCGAAATTCCTGCCGATACATAAAGACCTGCTGCACCACGGCCATGGCACTGCCCACAATCAGCAGGATCAGCACGATAGGTAACACCCATGCTTTAATTGACGGTGAATGCAATGCAGACCTGATGACCATTTAGGCATGCTCCAGACGTTCGGCCACGCGCAACCATGCACTGCGTGAACGATAATTATCATTAACTTCCTGATCACCCGGTGCAATCCGGGCTATTTTTTTAAGCGTACGGGGATCAGGCTCTGGCTGCGGTAACCAGCCTTGCTCCGGTAAAGTCGACTGGTTTTGAATGAAATGCTTGACCACCCGATCTTCCAGTGAATGAAAGCTAATGACTGCCAGCCTGCCCTGCGGTTTTAATACCTGCACCGCTTGCGGCAAAAAAGCCACCAGATCATCTAGCTCACGATTGAGGGCAATCCGAATGGCCTGAAAACTGCGGGTGGCCGGATGCTTGTGTTTTTCCCATTTCGGGTGCGCTTCTTTGACAATTTGCGCCAGCATACCGGTAGTTTCAATAATCCCCGCACGTTTGATGGCTTTGGCAATCCGGCGGCTGTACCGCTCCTCACCATATTGAAATAATATATTGGCCAAGTCTTCTTCTTCAATATCCTGTAGCCACTGACTGGCGGTCGCACCCTGACTATTGTCCATGCGCATATCCAGCGGCCCATCATTCATAAAGCTAAAGCCACGCTCAGCCTGATCAATTTGTGGCGATGAAATCCCTAAATCGGCCATGACGCCATCAACCAGCCCGAGATTTAACTGGTCAAGCTGCTCGGCCAGATCGGCAAAACTGGCATGCACCATCATGAGCCGTGAATCCTGCGCTGCCATGACAGCACCAACCGCTTGCGCTTGCGGGTCTTTGTCAAACGCAATCACCCGGCTATTGTCGCTTAGGCGTTTTAGCAAGGCCTGCGTATGACCACCACGCCCAAACGTGGCATCAATGTAAATTCCTTCTGTGCGTCCAGCCAGTAACGCATCAATCGTTTCATTTAATAGCACAGAAATATGGGACATACCGCAACACTTATAATAGAAGAAAACCTGCAAGGGGCGACATTATCATGTTGTTGCACGGCTGCGCAAAGCAACTTTTTGTAGAAGCTGCTGTTTTTTGCAGTTGGTTTCAATTTTGGCAAGTTTAATGTCGAAAATCAGAAATCACCTCATGGCACAGATCACACCAGCCGGCGATTTATGACCTAGCAACAGGCGAAAGCTGCTTTACCCACGCTCAATAGGAAGCGCAGCTTTTTTCGCTATAATCTATATGATACTCAATTTTACCCCCTGACTTTTTGCATGCACGACAGGTTTTTAGTCAATACAGATTTTCAATCGCTGCAACTTTTTACGAGATGTAATTTTGAAAAAATGTAGTTTTCACAAGATGTAACTTTTAGGATACCCGATCATTATGGCCATTTGTTTGACGTCTTTTGGGCGACCCAACCTTCAAACGCTCTGGCGTGGGTTGCCGTTACTGGCGTGTATGGCCTGCTTATGCGTGCCAAGTAATGCCATGGCTGAAAACTCGGCGGATGCGGCACCATCATCTTTCAGTGAAAATTCCAAAAAAGTCATTAATCTGATCAGTAGCGGCAATATTGAAAATGGCATGACTGATGCCACGACTGACCACAACCAAGACTCTGCCAATAGCGAGCCTGTAACAGCCAATAGCACCAGTGCAGCAGCAGTAATTACCGGCGAAAGTACCAACAATGCGCAAATTGAAACCACGCCAACCCCACTGAAAGACAATGATATCCGCCAACGTATCTTGGGTATATTTTCTGAAATTGACGGCTTGCAGGCGGTGATTGTCAGCGTGCATCAAGGGGTCGTGACCTTAAGCGGCGAAACGCCTAATGAGAAAAAAGCCCTACAGGCCATTAACCTGACCAATCGCTTAACCGATGTGGTCACAGTTGAAGACCGAATAGATCGCACACTGGATGTACAGGACAACGTATCCACCGTGTATCAGGGACTCAAGGCACAGGGTAAAAAACTGGTCAAAGCCTTGCCGCTATTGTTGATTGGCCTTGTGATCTTTGCGCTGGTGGCATGGTTTGGCAGCTGGTTGTCCAGCCAGAAAAGAATATGGCAGCGCCTGACACCAAATCCGTTTGTTGCTGAATTATTGGCGCAAACCATCAAGGTCATTTTTATTATCTTTGGCCTGATCATGGCCTTGAGTCTGGTGGGCGCAGAAACGGTTTTAGGCACACTGCTTGGAGGCGCAGGCGTGATCGGTATTGCCGTGGGTTTTGCGGTTAAGGACACCATTGAAAATTATATTGCTTCATTAATGCTGAGTATTCGCCAGCCGTTTCGTGCGCGCGACCATGTGGTGATTAACACGCTGGAAGGCATTGTGGTGCGCCTGACGTCACGGGCCACCATCCTGATGACCTTGGATGGTAATCAGTTGCGGATTCCTAACGCGGATGTCTTTAAGGGAACTATTTTAAACTACACCAAAAACCCTGAGCGTCGCTTTAGTTTTGAACTGGGCGTGGATGGTAATGATGACCCACTGGCTGCCATTAAGGTTGGGCTGGATGCGATCCATACCTTGAGCTTTGTATTAGACACACCCAAGGCGGTGGCGATTATTACTGAGGTGGGTGATTCAAATATTGTTTTACAGTTTTTGGTGTGGGTGGATCAGTCCAAAACCGACTTTTATAAAGCACGCAGTATTGCCATTCGTGAAACCAAGCATGCGCTTGAAAATAACGGATTTAGCTTGCCAGAACCCATCTATCAGATTCGCTTCAATCATAAGCTCGAAAAAGCCTTTGAATACCTGCAAACTAATCTTACTACTCCTGATCCCGCTTCTAGCGCCAGCACGGATTACCCGTATCGCCCGCTGCCCCCAGTCGTGAGCGGCAGCCCTAATGTCGATCACCCCTCCCCTGTTGAATCAAAACCGCTCAATCCACTGGCTGATAAAGACAAAAAACAGGCCAAAGCACGCGCCAAACAGATTTTACAAGGTCAAAGTGCGGCTGAAGTGCTGGATGCCCGCCCTGATAAGAAACTCATGGAAAAGGTTGAACAGGAAATCGCCGAGAACTCGGATGACACCGATTTGCTGGATAGGAATAGTCCGCAAGAGTAGTTCATAAGAATAGTGTGGGTAGCGTGTCGGTATGGATTTTTATAAAAAAGAGGAGCACATGGCTCCTCTTGTGCTTCAGGTCAACCCATTAAAACAGGACTGCCTGCTGGGCCAAAAAGTCATCGGGACGTTCAGTGGTGAATGTATGCATTAAGGAATCATGATTGCTTACAGGCTGTACTGGCGCAGCACTGATTCCCAAAGTGGCAAAAATATCTTCAGCAACAACATCAACCTGATCTGTTAGCAATGCATCAATATTCTGAGGAGAACTTATTGAATTGCTGTCAGGATCAGACGTTAATGCGGCAGGGTCATGGTGCGCTGTATTCAGCAAGGTGTAAATCGCACTAAAACCCTCCATTACCGGCTCATCAACTGGTTCATCAATCACCACCACATCTGATCGTTCGGCAATAATTAGGCTACTGCCTTCACTGACATTTCCCGCCCGGTCAGTCACAGTCACCTCAAACACACCGCCCTCAGGATAATAGCTGTCGAAGTAAAGTACAAAGTTGCCCATCTCATCCGTTATTGACTCACCTGCCACGCTATTGTCAGCCGCATGCACTTTAACCGTGCTATAGGGTTCGGCACTTCCCATTAGCATGAGGGTTTGTGATGACATCTCATCATTGAGCATCAGATCGCTGGCGGGTGCAGGGGCAGTTACATCCAGTGGGGTGCTAATGCTAGCTGGAACACTGGCATTTCCGGCTTCATCAATGACCGTAACAGTGAGCACTTCGCCGTTGAGGTATTTACTTTCCAGAAAAACACTAAATACATTCCAACCACCATCGGTATAGCCTGTGCCGATCAACGAACCCTCCGCATCCCGTACTTCAATTGAACAATAAAAATCTGCCTGTCCAGTCACAACTTGCCACTCGCCAGACTCACTGATTGCCAGATCAAGCGGCATGGCGGGCGGGATATGATCCAGCGGAACTATCAGGTCTGCCGCATGACTGGTATTACCTGCCCGATCGGTGGCCACCACGGTAATATATTGTCCTTCGTAATTTGGGCCATAAATATCAAGCACAAATTTGCCAGCCGCATCTGCAAAAACATCACCATTGTTAATGGTATAGCCGTTACTGTCATAAACCTGAATCTGACTATAGGCTTCAGCCGTACCGCTTAACAGGGTGCGTTCGTCATTAAATTCCAGCTGTTCGGGTATGGCTGGTGGTGTCACATCAGCGATGGCAACCACTTGCGTGACTGCACTTTGATTGCCAGCACGGTCAATGGCTGTAATGGTTAAGGTATCCCCTTCGTTGATATGATCCCAATACATCCCAATGCGGAATTCACCCGGCCGGGATTCATAGACATACGAGGTCAGCTCTTTGCCTGCACTATCCCTCACGATAAAACGACTTTCCGGCTCAGCATTTACAAAGACAGATTCAAGGCTTTGATCAAAGCCCAGCACTTCTGGTGCTGCTGGCGGTGTATTGTCCAGCGGGGCAATAATCGTGGCTGCAATACTTTCATTGCCTGCCCTATCAATGGCAACCACTGTAACCTGCTGGCCTTGCAGTAATGGGGGGTTAAACTGAATATTAAATTGATTACTGTACCAAGCCGAGCCTTCAGTGATGACTGTACCATCGGCATTCATCACTACAATTTTGCTGTTCATTTCAGCCGTGCCGCTTAACACACTGCCATTGGCACTAAACTCAAGAGCGTGCGGTGCCTCAGGCGCGATATTATCTAGCGGGGCTTTAACCTTAACCAGTTTACTTTCATTATCGGCATGATCCTTGACCAATACACTTAAAGTTTGCCCTTTAAGATAATAGTCGTACAGATATACCTTAAAATTGCCTTTTTCATCGGCATAGTCCTGACCGACCAGATTTTTATTTTGATCAAAAATGGAAATGATGGAATAGGCTTCGGCATGACCTGTCATGGACTGGCCGTCACTACTGACTTTTAGGCCGCTGGCCGCTTTGGGAGCGGTCACATCAATGGGCGCAATGATACTGCTGGCGATACTGTCAGACACCGAACCCTCAACCACCACCCGCAAGGTTTCCCCACGCACATAAAAATCATTCAGATCAATAGTGAAGTGACCCGAATCATCGGCCCAGCCTAGTGCCAGAAAAGAGCCGCTTGGGTCATAAATCTTAACAACTGCATTTAGCGCAGCCTGCCCGCTTAATAAATGGCCATCTGCTGAAACTTCCAGATCAGTGGCCGGTCGTGGTGCTTTGGCATTGACTGGAATGCTATAGGTTGCTGCCTGACTTTCGTTGCCAGCATAATCAACCGCGCGAATAAATAATTGTTGCCCCTTAAAAATATAACCTTGCAGCATGGCTTCAAAATGCCCACTGGCATCAACGTGAGATTCGCCCCTTACAAAGCCCTCACTATCCTTGATTACAATGGTGCTGTTTGCTTCTGCATGTCCTGTGATGTATGAATGGTATTCGGTTACTTTCACCTGAGTTGGTTTGGTCGGTGGGGTGATGTCATTGGGTGCAATCACACTGGCCGCGTTGCTAAATTTTTCATAATAATTTTCAGCAACATAAACCTTAAGGGTTTGTCCCTTGACATAGGGGTTGTTCAAGGTAATGGAAAATTTTCCGGTTTGGTCTACGGAAATAGCATTCTGAATCACCTGATTTTGGTCATTGACCACATACACGTAACTGCCCGCTGTCGCATGGCCTGTTAGTACATCCCCTTTATCATTGATAACTAAATGAGTTGCTATAGCGACTGTGCTTTGTGGGGTAACAATGCTGGTTTGCGCACTGACATTACCGGCATGATCCATCACCGTCACAAAAACAGTTTCACCATGTAAAAAGTTCTGGTCAAACGACACGTCAAAATGATTATCTTCCCTTACTTCTGTAGTCGAAATCACTTGCCCCAGACTATCTTTAACCACAATATTGGCACTGTTTTCAGCATCACCGCTTAATACGCCACCTGCTCCAAATGTCAGGTTCGTGGCCGCTTTGGGAGCGAGATTATCCAGTGGTGCCGTAACATTAACCGGGGTGCTGGCATTGCCGGCGTGATCCATCACCACCACCGTTAATTTTTGACCCTTTAAGTAGTAGTTTGAAAAGTAAACCTCAAAGCTGCCATCGGCCTTGACCTGTTCATAATAACTATAAATTTGCTGACCATCGGCGTCATAGACTTTAATCAGGCTACCCGGTTCAGCAAGGCCTGATAGTGAATTGCCGGATGGATTGATCACCACTTGCGTTGCTGGCGTGGGGGCGCTGGTATCGACAGGTGCGGTAATCACACCCGCAACACTTTGATTGCCCGCCTTATCGGTGGCAATGACTTTGAGGGTTTCACCCTTTAGATAATAACCAAATAGCGTGCTACTAAAGGTGCCATCTTCATTGGTTGTACCATAACCGGCCGAATTACCATGCGAGTCATAAATCCTGATTTCAGTGAGGGCTTCGGACTGACCACTTAACGTATGGCCTGTCGGATCAAGTACCAGAGCCGTAGGCGCTAAAGGAGCAATGTCATCTAACGGCGCAATCAGGCTGCCCGCACTGCTTTCATTACCTGCCGCATCAATCACCTTGACAGTTAAGACCTGACCTTGTAGCAATGGCGGATAAAACCAGATGCTAAAGCTGCCGTCGTTCCAGCTTGGCGATGCGTTGATTTGCTGGCCAGCGGCATCTTCTACCACAATTTGGCTATTCGGCTCAGCCTGCCCTGTCAGGTAATGGCCATCGGGTGACATCACCAGATTGGTTGCCTGCTTAGGTGCCACATTATCCAGCGGTGCAACCACGGTTGCGGCGGTGCTCTGGTTGCCGGCCTGATCAGTGACAACCACACTGATCACCTGGCCTTTGAGCTGAGTATTCCAAAAATAGGCGCTAAGATTGCCGTCGCTATCGGTGTAGCCATTGCCAATCTTCTCATGATTACTGTTATAAAGCGTAATATCGCTATTGGCTTCGGCATGGCCAGTGATGGTCTGGCCATGGCTATCAATGACCAGATCGGTTGGCGCTTCGGGTGCTTGGTTATCGTTCGGGGCAATCACTTTTCGGGCTTTGCCTGCATTACCTGCCCGGTCTACTACGGTGACCGTTAAGGTTTCGCCATGCAAATAATGCTGGTTTAGCGTGAGTTCAAACTGACCTTTATCATTGGTCTGGCCTGAACCTGCATAGTTGCCTTCCCGATCGGTTACTGTAATTTCACTATTGGCTTCAGCAGTCCCCGTCAGGATACGGCCATCAGCATTCACGCTTAAATGAGCCGCTGCCGCCGGTGCGATCTGGTCAACAGGCGCTGTAATGCTCACAGGCTTGGCAGAATTGCCTGCTTCATCCGTCATGCTGATCGTCAGTTTTTGGCCATTTAAATAATACTGATCCAGTACAACGCTAAACTTTCCGATGGAATTACTCTGGCCGCTTCCGATAAGCCGATGCTCGGCATCATAAATTTTTACCGATGTATGGGCATCACCTATGCCGGTAATACGGTGTCCCTGTGCGTCAACCACGAGCTGCTGGGCAGACTGTGGTGCCACGTAATCCATGACCGTAATCGCAGGCTTGCTTTCATGGCCACGCGAATCAATTGCGGTGACAAACAACTGCTGGCCATTGGTTAGCTCGGCATCCACATGCACAGAAAGATACTGGTACGAGTCATTATCCAGCAGATGATACGGCAGGATATTGCCTTTCTCATCTTTAATAACAATCCGGTTGCCGCGTTCAACGCTGACCTCAATAATATTGTCTACACCCGTTTTGGCACTCACCTCGGGCATTAATGCATATTCCGGTGCTTTGACCTCAACGGGTGTGCTTGCATTGTGATTGGCATCAACAATGGTGACCTTAATGGTTTCGCCATGATGCAGCGCAGAACCCAAAACAATCCGAAAGCTGCCATCTTTTTGTACCGGAATACTGTCTACGCCGCCATTCATAAACGCAAACGTGACAAAGCTACCTGCTTCTGCCTGACCACTAATCACGGTTCCACTGTCATTAATGGTGACCGCAGTGGCGGGTTCAGGCGCGGTATAGTCAACAGTGATTTGTCCTTGTGCGCTATTTTGACCCTTGCTATTGACGGCTGATACCTGCAATTGCTGATGATCGGTTAATGACTGGCTGGACTGTAGCGAAAAATAACCCGACCAATCACTTGTTCCGCTCGCAATGATATTGCCGCTGGCATCCTTAATGGTAATCGTGCTATTAACCTCTGCCCGCCCTGAAATCAGACCATCGGTGGTAATGCGCTGCACATCAGGCACAGGCGCATAATCCGGTGCCGTTACCGTGGCACTAGGACTGATATTCTGGTTGTTATCATGCACCCTGACCTGAACTTTTTCACCCTCATGCAACGGGGTGATTAGTACGATACTAAATGTGCCGTCGGCATTAATATCACCATATCCCAGTGAATAACCTTGTTCATTCTGAATCTCCACAAAGCTACCTGCTTCACCTGTTCCACTCAGGGTAGTCCCTAGCGCATCAAAGACCAGACCCGTTGGCGCAGTGGGTGGCGTATAGTCAGCAGTCAGCGAATAGGGCCGGCTTTCCATGCCATCCTTAATGGCAATCACCGTAATTGCCGTGCCTTCTGGCAGCGGCTGATCAAGACTAAAACTAAAGTGGCGGAAATCAAATAAAGAGGACGAAACTAACCCATTGAAGTTATCAGTCACATCATATTCACCAATCACCTGACCTTGTGCATCCAGTACCTTAATCAGGCTGCCTGATGTGGTGAAGCCCTCAATTAAGCCATTTTCGCTAATGTGCATAATCTCTATAAAAGGAACCTCAACCACATTTACCGGATTAGACAGATTGCTTTCATGGCCATTGATTGTGGCGGTGACGCGAAGGCTGTCACCCGCTTCTACCAGTCCAGTCTCTCCATAAATGGTAAATTGGCCATTGTCATCGGCTGTAGCACTGGCAATCGCATTACCTTGGGCATCCTTAATGGTAATAGTGCTGCCCTTAAACGCTGTGCCACTGATAGTCAGGACACCAATACCACTGACCGTTGCCAGAATCTCTGTCGGTGCCTCAGGAACCGGATTGATACTGTAAGCTTTGCTAACATCCAGCTGAGCCACATTACCGGCGATGTCTTTGAGCGATAGATGTGCAGATACCTGATCGGCACTAAATAATACATTGCCAGCAATTTCTACCGACCACTGACCTGTCGCAGGATCAATGGTGGCTGCATAGCTGTTGCCATCCACTTCCACCATCAGGCTGTAATGGCTAAGGTCAGTTGCAAGGCCGCTTAACGATCCGGTAATCAGCTGGGTATTTTCGGCTTCCAGCAAATCAATGCTGTTGTCCGCTGTAATATCATTAATGCTGATGACGGTTTTGGTCATATCGATTTGCTGGTCAACGATGACGGACTGCACATCGCTTGTGCTGCTATTGCCAGCAATGTCAGTCGTGATCGCACGGAATTGATAGCTTCCATTCGCCAGATTACTTTGTACTGCCGTGGTGGCCATCCATGTCTTGCCGCCGTCAGTCGACATCTGATACTCAATCTGGCTACCGGCTTCCTGTCCGGATAATTGCAGGTTAAAACTGTCATCCCGTGTAATACGATCGGTGCCAGAAGCTCCCGTATCAGTTAAATCAAGCATACTTAGGTTGGCGGCTGTGGGAGCGGTGGTGTCGACAGTGACAAGTTGCACCGCGCTAAAACTGCTATTACCCGCAATGTCGGTTACTTTGGCACGAAACTGATAGCTACCATCTATCAAATCAGCCTGATTAGCTGTTGTAGTGATCCAGCTTTTGCCGCCATCAATCGACATCTGATACTCAATCTGGCTATTGCTTTCTGTTTTCGTAACAGTCAAATCAAAGCTTTTATCATTGCCAATATGATCGGTTGCCACCTGACCGCTATCCTGATAATTACCCAGTGTTAGCTGGCCAGCAGCAGGCAGGGTGGTATCTACTGTCAGCGCTGTGGTGTCGCTAAATGAGCTATTACCTGCGGCATCCGTGACTTTTACCCGAAACTGATAACTGCCATCCACCAGATTGCTTTGCATGGCCGTGGTGCCAATCCATGTCTTGCCACCGTCAGTCGACATCTGATACTCAATCTGGCTACCGGCTTCCTGTCCGGATAATTGCAGGTTAAAACTGCGATCACTGGTTATACGATCTAAACTGGACGCCCCTGTATCCTGTAACTGGGTAAAAGACAAGCGACCTGTATCAGGTGCTGTTGTATCTTTAGGCGATGCACTGCTGCTCCCACCACCCTGACTGGCTGCAATGGCAATGCCACCGACCACCGCTGCCCCAATTCCATACAGCCCCAGATTGCCCGTTTCACTGAGCAATGGCGCTGCCGTAGTATCCACAGGCAAATAATCCACCGTAATTTGTCCTGTCGCTGCTGGAGTTATATTCACTTGCCAGCTACCCGTCGCGCTTTCCAATACCATCTGGCTATTGGCAAATGCAAAGTAATTTTCAACTGTAATCACTTCACCATTTTCCAGCGTAATTACCGCGCTGTTGCCAGTGCGCTCAATTTTTGCAATCTGGTCTGGGGTGATGCCCAACTGCACTTTGGCTACCTTATCCAAGGTCACCACGGTATGCTGCGGATCAATAACTTTAATTGTTGCCGATTGTGCTTTTAGGACACTTAAGTTATTTGTTTGATTTAAAACATTAATTTTTACCATTATATACACTCAATTTAGATTATAAATTTTGTGTTTATATAACGTTAATTTTGGTAAAAAATCTATGCATCCAACAAAAAATTTATCGCAATTTTTCCGCTATAATCGCTGCAATTTACACATTTTGCCTATCCAGACCTATGACTGTCCGTACCCGTATTGCACCCTCCCCAACTGGATTTCCTCATGTGGGCACTGCTTATATTGCCCTGTTTAACCTGTGTTTTGCCCGGCAACATGGCGGTGAATTTATTTTAAGGATTGAAGACACCGATCAGACCCGCTCTACGCCTGAATCTGAAAAAATGATTCTGGATTCACTGCGCTGGCTGGGCTTAAGCTGGAGCGAGGGGCCAGATATTGGCGGGCCACATGCGCCGTATCGCCAAAGCGAACGGATGGGCATTTATAAACAATATGCGCTGGATCTGATTGAAAAAGGCCATGCATTTTATTGCTTTGCCAGCAGCGCAGAGCTGGATCAGATGCGTATTGAGCAACAGGCGCGCGGTGAAACCCCAAAATATGATGGCCGTGGCTTAAAGCTGTCCGAGCAGGAAATCCAGCAACGTCTGGCGGCAGGTGAGCCACATGTGATCCGCATGAAAGTTCCCGAAAGTGGCATTTGCCAGATTGATGACATGCTGCGTGGCAGCATTGAAATTCCGTGGGAACAGGTCGACATGCAGATTTTGCTCAAAACCGACGGTATGCCGACTTATCATCTGGCCAACGTGGTGGATGACCACTTAATGCAAATTACCCATGTGATCCGCGGCGAAGAATGGATTCCATCCGCGCCCAAACACCAGTTGCTGTATCAGTATTTTGGCTGGGACATGCCAGTATTGTGTCATATGCCGCTACTGCGCAACCCGGACAAATCCAAGCTATCCAAGCGCAAAAACCCAACCAGCATTACCTATTATCGTGATATTGGCATTTTGCCGGAAGCCTTGCTGAACTATCTGGGACGTATGGGCTGGTCGATGCCGGATGAACGCGAGCAATTTAGCCTAGATGACATGATTGCCAATTTTGACCTCAAGCGCGTGTCGCTGGGCGGACCCATTTTTGATGTGGAAAAACTCAATTGGCTAAATGGCCAGTGGATCAAAGGCTTAACGCCGGGGCAGTTGCTGGACAAAATTTTGGCATGGCGTGGCAACCGGGACAAGCTGGAACAAATTGCCGCTGCCATTCAACCCCGTATTAATACCCTGTCTGATGCGATTGACTGGGCTGGGTTTTTCTTTAACCGTGTCCCCAAAGTTGGGCCTGACGCTTTTGTCAGCAAGAAACTGACTGAAGAACAGGTGCGCCAAAGCTTGCAATTGGCGGTTTGGCGGCTGGAAGCGCTGATCACCTGGAATAAAGACAGTGTGAGTCAAACGCTGATGACGCTGGCCGAGCAAATGGGTATCAAGCTGCGTGACTTTATGCCGGCATTTTTTGTGGCGATTGCCGGTTCAACCAGCAGTACACCCGTGATGGAATCCATGGTGATTCTGGGCGCTGACCTGACCTATGCAAGACTGCGTGCAGCACTGGACATACTGGGTGGGGTAAGTAAAAATGAAACCAAGGCATGGCAAAAGCTCAATGACAGCCTGCAAACGCCGAAAAATACAGCAGATGAGCAGTAATTATTTATTTTTTGATTGACAGTGTGACGATCAACCCCTAACATTTGCGCACTGTCGGGGCCATAGCTCAGTTGGTAGAGCGCTACAATGGCATTGTAGAGGTCAGCGGTTCGATCCCGCTTGGCTCCACCATTTTTTAAATGGTATCGCACAGTTACTGTTTTAATAGCATGCTATTAACCAGTATATATGTCCCTATCGTCTAGAGGCCTAGGACATCGCCCTTTCACGGCGGTAACCGGGGTTCGAATCCCCGTAGGGACGCCAAATTCGATTCTGCTTTCCATCAGGAGAGCAAATCAGCAAAAGCCCAGTCATTGATGATTGGGCTTTTTGTTTTTGCATACTCTTTTTTAGCCAGCCTGTTTTTTAGCTAGTCCACTGGCTGGCATAGAAATTTTGGTCTTGTCGTAAAATTGCCATAACTTGATAGATCAAATTATGGCTGGTTTTAATCATAAAAAAGGCTTAATCCCGGTCATGATGCTTGCCGCCAATTTTGGGTACAATTTGTTCAATGTTGCCACGCAGGTTATCGCGTAAGGCACGTCCAATATTGCTCAGGCTGGTTTTTTCAGCAGGTAGGCCGATATCAAGTTCATTGCCAAAATTGGCTTCCAGTGCTGCTATGCGCTGCTTAAGCTCTAACGGCATGGCGGCTTTTTCAAAGGTTTTGGCATCTACCATCACCACAATTGCCTCACCCGTAGCCACAATCTGTGCCTGATGGTTACTGTACAGCACATAGGCCATACGAAAACCGGAGTTGCGAATTTCCACCACTTGCACCCCGACTTTTAGGCTATCAGGATAAAAAACCGGTCGTAAATAGCGGCAACTGCTGGCAGAAATCACACTCACCAATCCATGGTTAAACGCCTCAATGTGGCTCAGGTACTCGATACGCGCGCTTTCCATATAGCGGTAATACATAACGTTATTGACATGACCAAAGGCATCCATGTCACCCCAGGCCACCGTTTGATGATAAACCACGGGACATTCTTTAATGGAACTCATACGTATTTCCTAAACTCAGGATGCACAACATAAAATTAGTGTGATGAATGGGAATGATACCCGACTGGACGCAGGTTTGAATTGGCCTGATTGTCCAGCGAGCCGTGCGCCTGATACAACAGCTCCAGATCGGCCAGTAAATCCGGCTGGCTAGCCAAAGCCTGACCTAAGCGCAAATAGCCAAAATCTGGATGCTGCTGCCAGTGTTGCAGGATTGCCTGCGCGGCTTCCGTTTGCTGGTCTGCCATCAGCTGATGCCACTGCGCCAGTGCAATGGAGGGCTGCCCCGGATAACGCTGTGCCAGTTCATTGAGACGCTGGGTAAAATGCTGACACTCTACGGTGCCCTCTTGTAGCTGGTTTTGCAGCCAGATGGTGAGAACACGCGAATCAAACTCTAGCCGCAACAACTGGTCAGCCAATTGCTGACGCTGCTGGATCAGGTGTTGCTGTTGCGGCGCTGACAAGGCTTGGTCATTGATCTGGTTGAGCAGTAGCAGCCACTGGCGCGCACTGGCAATATCCAGCCAGAACTCAGGCTGCGCTTGTTGTTGCTGATAATGATCAAGCAGTTGTTGGTATTGTTCAGGACTGGCCTGATTTAGTTGCTGTTGTAGCGCAACCAACCAGTCATATTGCTGGATGGGCGTTAATGACAGTTTGCTATCGGATTGCACTAAAAGCCATGGCTGCGCGATGAGTAGTTTGGCCCATAAGCCCTGCACAGACACATCCCACGCTGGATTTAATGAATGCACAAAGGCTGACACCGGTTGCTGGCTTAAGGCCATTAACGCCGCCTGTGCCTCGCTATAATGCTGTGCCGCAAGGTGCAGTTCAATCTGTTCCAGCACCAGCAAATCGGTTAATGCAGAACCCTGATCCAAAGCCTGCGCGGCCTGTTCCAGTTGGCCATTTTCACGCAGTAAGTGCGCCCGGATCAGTTGTTTCAAACTGGCCGACTGGTTAAAAATAGCGTCAAGGTCGGCCTGCTTGCTGGTTTTGGCATTGAGTAACCACAAACAGCCCAGTTGCTCAAAAGGCAACAATTGCTGGTAATGTTCAATCTTTTTGGGATGGCGCAAGTGCCAGTATTTGATCCAGCGATTGGCCGCTCGAATACCCGCCACCAAGCCCAAAATGATCACAAACACCAGCAACATCACTAGTGTGGCGCTGGTTTGTATTTGCCAGCCTAGCCAGACAATCAAGACATAGCCTGCACCTGAATACCAGCCCAGCAGCATAATCAGGCCAATACCCAGCAGCACCAGCCACAAGGCGCGATGTTGTAATGGCTGGTAGCTCATGGTGCCCCCTTTTGCCCGCTCAGCAGGGTCAGCGAGGTAAGTTCAATCGTATCAGGCCATGGCTGGTTTTTGAGTTTTTCCAGCTTGTAGGCGATTTGCCGGCTGGATGCATCGGGCAATAAATAAAGCTGGCTCAGGGCTTCATTCAAACTTGTGCTAAAACTCACCTGATCACTTTGCGCCAGGGCCAGACGCGCAATGGCTACATTAATGCTGGCCTGCTTGGCAATAAAATTACGTTCCAGCATGTGCTGCCCTGCATGGGGTGCCGCAGGCTCAATCAGGATAAGCTGTTTAAACCAATACCTTATGCCTGATCCGTTCTGGCTGGACGATGGTGTCAGTAAACCTGCTGGCGCCTGTACCGCCAATAGGTTGAGTTGTTGCTGGACTTGCAATAAGGACTGGTTTAAGGCAGCGCGTGTCTGTTGCTGGCGTGTGGCTTGCTGGGCAATATTGAGCTGGTCAATTTTCAGGGTTTGCAACAAGGTGTTATTAAACACATCACCCAGATCCTGCTGATTTTCGATGAGGTTTTGCTGTAACTCTAACAATAGTTGCTGGGCTTTTTTAGGGTGACCCTGCCTTAAATGATCCTGTGCCATATCCAGTGCGTTCAATGTCCATTGGCGTTGTTGTAGCCGCAAGCTATTACGCTGTTGGTTAAACTGCATTTGCTGTGACGGACTGAGCCGGATGGGCTGCGCGGCATTGGCCGCATTGCTATTGCTGTTATTGACGGCCTGCTGACGCGCCACTGCCACCAGACGGTCATTTAAATCGGCAATCTGTTTTTGTGCTGCCTGCTGGCTTTGTAGCACCTGTTGCTGGCGCTGCTGGTCGTTTTTATAAAATATATAGCTTAGGCTGATCATCAGCACCAGCAGGATGAGTCCTGAGACGAGAAGTAATTTATTGTTCATAATAGTTTTTTCATGGCGTTGTTTTCATCACATTCTTTTCATGATATGGCTTTCATGGCATGGCTTTCATCAGTGACACTCACAGATCTGGCCTATCTCAGGCATCACAACGTTAATTAAAGCATAAAGAAGCTTTGGCATTGATACAATATTACATTTACGTCTACTGACACTTTTGTAGCTGCTCAAGCTGCATGAGCAGCGTGGCAGGTTCTAGGTTATCCAGCAGAATCACCCGAGGCGGCTTAGCCAAATCTGAGCGCATTGCTTGGCAGTGCTGGCTGATATATTGATGAATTTGCTGATAAACTCGCTGCCCCAGCACCAAAATATAACACGGCATTATCCACCCAAACTGCTGACCAAGCTCTAGCCAGTGTTGCCATGATACCCCGCTACTGATCAACAGCACCTGCGGATGATCAACCATGTGCTGCTCTAATCGGTGCTGATCTAACAGATGTTGATAATGCAGGCTGCTGCTGGCGGGCAATTGACGGCGATACAGGTTCACACTCAGCACAGCTTGCTGACTGGCCAGTTGTTTGAGCATGAATTGGCGACCACCATAACCGCGCCAGAACATCACCGTGCCCAAGCCCGATACAGCAGATTGATCAGTTTGTGTAGGTGGTTGAAATACCTCAAGCGCCAGCATTCCCTCACTGGTTTCCAGCGTGGGAATCTGCACGGTTAAACCGGTCTGTTGCAGGATTTTTGCAGTACCCTGACCCACCGCAACCCATTGGCAGTCTAATTGGCCGGGCAAAATACCCAGTTGTTGCAAGCCAGCAAGGCCTAATTGGGCAGCGGCAGGACTTACCACCACCACCACCGCAACTTGCCGAATGGTTGACAATGGCTGTTGAATCAGAGCAAAAGGTTCAGCCACCAATTCCAGCAGCGGCAATTGCGTTACTGAATAACCAGCCTGCTGCAAGGCCTGATTTAACCCATCGGCACGCTCGCTTGGCCGCGTATTGATCACGTCTAACATAAAATTGGCAATAGGAACTTACTGGTATAAGGCAGCCAGCAATTCACCAGCTCCCTGATCCAGTAAGCGTTGCGCCAGTTGTTGCCCTAATTGTTCGGCCTGTTCGGGTGACCCGCTAACCTCAGCTTTTAGCAATTGCTGGCCATCGGGACTGCCTACCCGCCCCTGCATGCTTAACTGATCATTTTCCAGTACCGCAAAACCGGCAATCGGCACCTGACAGCCGCCTTGCAAGGTTCGGTTAAAGGCACGTTCAGCTTTAATACAAATACTGGTGACAGCATCAGACAAGGGTGCAATCAGTGCTAATACCGCCTGATCATTGCTGCGACACTCCAAGCCCAGTGCGCCCTGTCCCACTGCGGGCAGGCTGAGCTCAGGCGGCAAAATTCCTTTAATGCGCGACTCAAGCTGCAAACGTTTTAGACCGGCAGCAGCCAGAATAATCGCGTCATATTCACCAGCATCCAGTTTCGACAGTCGGGTGCCGACATTACCGCGCAAGTCAACAATATTTAAATCGGGACGATAGGCCTGAATCTGGCTTTTACGGCGCAGGCTGGAGGTGCCCAGACGTGCGCCCTGCGGTAAATCATGCAGTGATGAATACTGATTGGACACAAACGCATCAAATGGATTTTCACGCTCGCAAATCACTGCCAGCGTCAAATTGTCCGGCAAATCCATCGGCACGTCCTTCATGGAATGCACGGCCAGATCAGCACGGCCATCCAGCAGGGCATTTTCCAGTTCCTTGACAAACAAGCCCTTGCCGCCAATCTTGGCCAGTGGCGTGTCCAGAATCTTGTCGCCTTGCGTAACAAACTTGACCAGCTCAACTGCCAGTCCGGGATGAAGTGCCTGCAAGCGAGCCTTAATGTGTTCAGCCTGCCACAGTGCCAGCGGACTTTGTCGTGTCGCAATTTTTAAGGTATTCATCAGCTTGCTATCCTGTGATTATGCCCGTCGATCACGCATTATAACGGCTTAGCGTGCCAAATGGGTGCAATCTGCTTCAAGTGATCCCTTGACACGTCAACCCTGCCTTAATTTAGGCTAAAACACTGGCATAAAAAAACCAGACCCGAAGCAGGCTACAGGTCTGGTACTCGCAAAAACGGTGCTGGCAGTATGTTGAGAACCCACTAAATATGATGAATTTTTTCCCGCAGTTGTGGCAAATGACGACGGCTGACTGCCAGACGCTCATTAATACCCCGACAACGCACCTGATACTGGCCAGTTCCGACAAACTCCAGCCCTTCCAGATAAGGAATCGCCAGCAGGGCATTGCGATGAATACGGATAAACAGGTCAGGAAACTCGTTTTCAAGATCCTTTAGGGTTTCATCAATCAGTACTTGACCCCCCGAGTGGCGCACGGTGACATATTTTTGGTCGGCCAGAAAATAATAAATATTTTCAATGGGAATCAACTCGACGCCCCGATGGGTACGGGCAGCAATGTGCTTGCGGGCAGGACGCTCTGATGCATCATGGGTTTCGCTATGTTGCTGTAATGAATTGAGCTGGGCACTGTTGAGCTTGCTGGCACGCTTGAGGGCATTTTCCAGTTGTTGCTGACTAATGGGTTTGAGCAAATAGCCAATGGCCTGAGTATTAAATGCATCAATGGCATGCTGGTCAAAAGCCGTCACAAAAATCACCGCAGGCGGTACTTCAAGGTCAAGCAAGGCTTGCGCACACTGGATGCCGTTCATTTCCGGCATGCGAATATCCATGAGAATCACATCAGGCTGATGTAGCCGTACCTGTTCCAGCGCCTGAAATCCATTGGCAGCTTGAGCCACCACCTCGTGACCCGCAGCTTTAACCATGCGCGACAGGCGTTCCCGGGCTAATGGTTCGTCGTCACAAACCAAAATATTCATGCATTCCTCCTTGCAGCATTGATTATCCTTGAAATAACCAATGTTTTTTTTATTGTTCCACGTATGGATAATTCAAATATGTTGTAAATAATTCATGGGTTTGATGCGTTTGTAGGCGGGCCTGTTTGCCGTAATACGCTTGCAATCGCTCCTGAATATTGTCCAGCGCCATTCCATTACCGGTTCGTATGCCTGTTGTACCAGTTTGACAGGGATTTGTCACCACGATTGTGACATCTTTGGCATTCACTTCAATTAAAACGCTAATTGTACTGCGGCTGCTGAAACTTTCTACGCCATGATAAATCGCATTTTCCAGCAAGGGCTGTAAGGTGAGTGAGGGAATATTGATATCGTAAAGATCATCTTCATCCGGTAAACGCCACTCAACATGCAAACGCTCACCCAGCCGGATCGATTCAATGTCCAGATAGCTTTTGCACAGGATCACTTCATCCAGCAAGCTGATTTCACCGCTGGCACTCAGGCTGGCACGGAACAAGCGCGACAGGTTTTCGACCATGTGTTCGGCCTTGGGCGGGTCACTCTGGATCAGGCTCAGCACACTGTTCATGGTATTAAACAAAAAATGCGGGCGGATACGCGCTTGCAAAGCCTGTATGCGTGATAGTAATTCGGCACGGTGACGCTTGATCATTTGCTCGCGCACGTACAGGTAACGCATGATCACCATGCCCAGACAGCCGCCCAGAATCAGGTGATACAACACCCGCCAGTTCCAAGAATGGTGAATATCCAGTGCCCATGCCAGCCCCAGATTACACACGATCGTGGTCAGCGCAATAATAGCCTCCAGCAGCACAAAGCTCCAGATTAACGCCTCAAACCGCGGTCGGGTACGCAGCCAGTTGCGCAGCATGTCGACCAGCCACGCAAATGTCACCGTCACCCAGTTGACAAAAAATACATATTGCGCCAGCGCGCTCCAGTTCAGGCCGGACAGGCTTTTGGCTTCAATCAGCGCCAGAATAACTGCCAGCAGATTGGTACTGACCAGCAGCTCTAGCACCGCGCGGTTTTCGGCAAAATCCGGCAAAAAAAACGCATCCTTGTTTTGTATAGGGTTACGCATGGTGGTACTCATGTATGCCGAGGCTGATCTTTGCGCAGGATTTGCTATAATCGATTTTATTTTGCCTAGCTTTAGCTTGCTGATACCCATATGACCGCATCCTCTCCATCTGCTGAACACCCATCCGCCCAACCCCAAACCACAGGACAAAGCGCTGCCAATCCTGTTGATCATGCAACCTCAGGCATGTGGGGCGGCCGTTTTAGTGAAGCCACTGACGCCTTTGTGGCTGAATTTACCGCATCAGTGCAATTTGACCAACGCTTTTATAAACAGGATATTGCCGGTTCCATCGCCCATGCCACCATGCTGGCTTCGGTGGGCGTGCTGACCACACAGGAACGTGACGACATTATTGCTGGCCTGACCGCCATTAAAGCGGATATTGAAGCAGGTCGCTTTGAATGGCGCATTGACCTTGAAGACGTGCACATGAATATTGAAGCGCGTCTGACTGACCGGATTGGCATTACCGGCAAGAAACTGCACACCGGCCGCAGTCGTAATGATCAGGTAGCCACCGATATTCGCCTGTACCTGCGCGATGAAATTGATGAACTGCTGGGTTTACTACAAAAACTACAAAGCGGCATTTTGGGACTGGCAGCTCAGCACACTGATACCATTATGCCCGGCTTTACCCACTTGCAGACTGCCCAGCCAGTGACTTTTGGCCATCACTTGCTGGCGTGGTTTGAAATGCTGCTGCGCGACAGTGAGCGCCTGATCGACTGCCGCAAACGGGTTAACCGCTTGCCACTGGGTTCTGCGGCACTGGCAGGCACCACCTATCCCATTAACCGTGCTTATACCGCCGAGCTGCTGGGCTTTGAAGCCGTGACAGAAAACTCGCTGGATGCGGTGTCAGACCGTGACTTTGCTATTGAGTTTAGCAGTGCCGCTGCACTCATCATGATGCACCTGTCACGCATGAGTGAAGAGTTGATTTTGTGGACATCTGCCCAGTTTAAGTTTGTGCAAATTCCCGATCGCTTTTGCACTGGTTCGTCTATCATGCCGCAAAAGAAAAACCCCGACGTGCCTGAGCTGGTGCGTGGCAAAAGTGGCCGTGTATATGGCGACCTGATGAGCCTGCTCACCTTGATGAAAGGTCAACCGCTGGCGTATAACAAGGACAATCAGGAAGACAAAGAGCCGCTGTTTGATGCGGTTGATACCGTGCGCGGCTGTCTGCTGGCCTTTGCCGATATGATTCCGGCACTGCAACCCAATATTCCGGTCATGCGTGAAGCGGCGCTGCGTGGATTTTCTACCGCAACCGATCTGGCCGATTATCTGGTCAAAAAAGGCATTGCCTTCCGCGATGCGCATGAAATTGTCGGTAAAGCCGTGGCGCTTGGCGTACGTGAAGACAAAGACCTGTCCGAGCTGAGCTTGGCGCAGCTCCAGCAATTTTCCGACAAAATCAGCGATGACGTGTTTGCGGTGCTAACCCTAGAAGGGTCGGTGTGCGCGCGCAATCACATTGGCGGTACAGCGCCCGCGCAAGTGAAAGCCGCCATTGAACGCGCGCATCAGCGTATTAATCTTTTAAAGATTTGAAATCAATTGAACAAATATGTTCCGTGGAGACGTTAGCCGCATTGTTTGAGGACAGGACTTCTTTTGCAACAACCTGTTGTGGCTCAAATCGGATAAAAGAAAATCTTTACCGAGTTTGCGGCTCTGACATAGTTTCAGCCGCAGCTCAGGCTTTGCCCTTGCGTGGCAGAGCCGCTCATCCCCAAAAGACTTGCGCAGCAATGCTGCTCAGGTCGAACCTGAACAAGTATAAAGCACTGCTTTATACGAAGTGCAAGGCGTAGCGGGTTAATCTACAGTTAAAGTTATGCTTAGCAAGACTCCGTCGTGCTAGCACAGAATGATATATAAGGAATAAGCAATGAGCCGTACTGTATTTTGCCGCAAGTACCAAAAAGACATGGAAGGGCTGGAATTTGCCCCTTTTCCCGGCGCTAAAGGTCAGGACGTGTTTGACCATGTGTCAAAACAGGCGTGGCAGGAATGGCTAAAGCACCAAACCCTGCTGATTAATGAAAAACGCTTAAATGCCTTTGAACCGGCGGCGCGTGCATTTTTAGAAGAACAGCGAGAACGGTTTTTTAGCAATCAGGATGTTGAAAAAGCCGAAGGCTGGACCGACGAAAAGTAATTTTTTTCAAGCCGCGTTATCATCAAATTTGACAGGACTTAGCTTGCAAGGCAGGTCTTGTCAAATGGGAATAAGCTCAAGCCGCGCCGCTCACGTTTCCTTATTTAACGTAGCATACGCTTGAGAATGGCAACATTTTCTGAACTGGGGTGTAATAACACGTAGCCCACGATAAAGCCAAATGTAGCCAGCAAAAGAATCCCCGTTAAGAGTCCAAATAAGCCCTCCCAAAGTAGCGTATCGCGTGGAAATCCATGGTTATTGCGCCCCTCAGTGCCTTTGGCAATGGCGGTATAAAGCCAGAATAAGCTACCAATTACCGGAACATATAACAATAAAAACAACCAGCCGGAAAGATTCAAGTCATGCAGGCGGCGAATGGTAAATATAATCCCGCTATAACCGAGCAATACGGCGGCAAGCAAGGTCGGACTGAGTAATTTTAGCCACGCGAATGACGACATTGAGCCGCTAACCAAGCCCGGTGCATAGATGATATACATGACATTGGCGAACCCAATCAGCAAAAATAGTAGTGCTGTTAAATTACCCCATGCCAAATAAGATAATCGTGAAAAGCGCCCCTGCCATGAAAAAGGATTTTGTGAAAAATTGGCTCTTGAATAACGTATATCTAATCATTTCTAAACTTGTTATGCGTGCCATTATAAAGAAAAACATGTGTTTAAATGCCTGCCTTTTGATTTTATTGGATTTTTTACCCACTCAAAAAATAGAGCTTTAACTCTATATTTTTTATGATGTTTTTCCAAAAAACCTACTTTAAAAGCAAGTAATGTGATTGATTTCACCAGTCATATTATTAATTTGTGTTTGATCACTAATTGCTCTATATTCCGCACAAATTTTGGCCATTCCCTGTCCTGCTTTTGGAGCCGTGATCATGTTAACGCGTTTTTTGTTTATTACTAGCAGTTTGCTTCTTGCCACCAGCGCGGCTATTGCTGCCCCTGTTGACGCTACCCTAACTGGTCTGGATTGTAGCGGCGACTATTGCCAATTGGCATTTACGGTGAATAACAAGGCACAAACTGCGATTTGTGCGGATGACACCTATTGCGAAGCGTGGGCGGAAGAAGAAGCGGTGCCAGCCGATTTGAAAGCCAAAGCTGCGCACTTAACCATTGAAAGCCAGTTTTTAGAAGATATTAATGCCAATGCTGATGTGGTGAGCAAAATTGAGTTTTAATGTCGCTAAGTTTTAATGTTATTAAGTCTTAAGGTTATTAAGTCTTAAGGTTAAGGCTTAACTCAAAATGATTTAAAAAAGCACGCGATCTAGATAGGCCGCGTGCTTTTTGATGGCTTGAGGGTTGATCAAGCGCGTGATTTAGGCGTTTGTGCTGTCGTTATTGCCCGCAGGATTATAGTTGTCACCATGAATCTTTTTTTCAACTGCTTCGTAGCTAGTATGGCGTACATCAAGGCCTTTGACCATATAGATCACCTGTTCGGCAATATTACGGGCATGATCGCCCACGCGTTCCAGCGAGCGCAAAATCCACAGCACGTTAATCACCCGACTAATGTGGCGTGGGTCTTCCATCATATAGGTCATTAGGGTTCGGGTGGCGGACTGGTATTCACGATCAATATCGGCATCGGCCTGCATCACCCGCAAGGCCTGTTCGGTGTCCAGACGGGCAAAGGCATCCAGTGCGTCATGGATCATTACCCGCACCTGATTGCCAATATGTCGGGTTTCCATATAGCCGCGCGGTGACTCGCCTTCTTCACACAGGGTTTGCGCAATGCGGGCGATTTTGGCCGCTTCATCGCCAATCCGTTCGAGGTCGGTATTGGCTTTGCTAATGGCAATGACCATACGCAAGTCACTGGCAGCCGGATGACGCCGCGCTAGAATCAAGGTCAATGATTCATCAATCTGGGTTTCCATTTTATTAACGGTCTGGTCTTCATACTGCACCTTGAGCGCTAGCGCTGCATCGGTTTCCAGCAAGGCATGGATAGCATTCGCCACTTGCTGCTCCACCAGTCCGCCCATGCTCATGAACTGCGTGTTCACGTCTTGCAGGTTTTCATTAAACTGGGAAGAAATATGGTGATTAAACACCGCTTTATTGGAGGAGGGCATACACAAACCTGTTCAATTTTTTAGTCACCATTACAGCAAGACTAAATGACATTTTGATGACAGTCATCTGCCATCTATCGTTTTGCCCACACGAATTTTTGTGACTACTCGCCTGCGTCATAAACCATCAGGATTAAGGTGCATGGCCTGTTGGTATCGTTGTAGTGATCGTTTTGGTGCTTGTATTAGAGGATACGCCCGCATTCATTGTGGAGGAATTTTCAGTTGGTCTGTTTTCAAGCCACTGATTAATGTCGGCCAGCGCATCAATATCCAGTTGACCGGCAGCATGTTTTAGCCGCAGCATGTTCATCACATAGTCATAACGGGCGTTGATGTAGTCCTGTTCGGCAGAAAAAGAATTACGCTGCGCCAGCAATACATCCACCATGGTGCGCAGTCCCAGATCATAGCCCGCCTGTGACGATTGCGCCACCAAACGGCTGGACTGCATGGCCTGTTGTCGGGCTTCAATGCGGGCGCGGTCGGTATTTAGGTTAATAAACGAAGAGCGCACCGAGCCGGTCACTTGTCGCTCAGCCACATCAATCTGGTCACGTGCCGCAATGGCCTGATAACTGGCTTGTGTGACGGCAGTCTGGGTGCGTCCACCACGGTACAACGGCAGATTCAGTTCCACACCAATGGCACTGCTGCGGCCATTATTGCTAATCAGACTGTTTGGTGTTTGCTTGTTCCAGCCAGTTTGGGCGACCACATCGACTTGTGGATAATAGCCGGACTGCTGGATTTTACGATTTTTTTCGGCGATCTGGTATTGCAAGCGAGCCTGACTCAGTTGCGGATTTTTTTGCTTGGCCAGATCAACCCATGCCTGCATTTCATTGGGCACCGGCAATACTGCCTCAAAATCTTGACTTAACGGTGCTAGCGTTGGTGGAATATCCCCCAGAATAATGGCCAAATTTTCCTGCGCATTAATGGTCTGGTTTTCACCGGCAATCCGGTTGGCGACGGCATTTTGGTACTGTGCAGCCGCTTCACTGACATCAGTGCGCGCCACTACGCCCTCGTTAAAGCGTGCTTGCATCATGTTCATTTGACGTTGCAGGGCAGCTTGCTCAGCGTTGAGGGTCGCAATTAGGTTTTGCGCGCGCAGCACCTCAAAATAGGCTTCTGACACCCGCAAAATAAAATCCTGCTGCGCACTGGCAAACTGGCTGTCATTTAAGGTCGTGGCGACTTTGGCCTGCTGGTACTGCTGCCACAAATCCATACGAAACAACGGCTGTCGAACTGCGATGGCCACCTGACGACTGGTGGAGGCCGATGAATTGACCGGCTGACCCAGCAACTGATTACTTTGGGGATTATCGGACTGAAAACCATTGCGATTGAGGGCACCGGATAAGCCTACTGTGGGCAGCAGTCCGCCCAGCGCCAGACGCTCTTGCTGGTGATCGGCCAGATATTGATTAACGGTCACCTGCCAACTGGGATCATTGGCCTGTGCCTGCCGGTAAGTTTCCAGCAAGTCCTGTGCAAACCCCGGTGTACTGACTGACGTACTGGCAAGTGCCAGCATCCATCCCCATATTGCTATTGACTGTCCCGAACGTCCTGTCCGGCGTTTAGCTGCCTGTTTTGTCATCATGTCACATGCTATTCATTTCATTGTTGTGGAGCCTATGCCGCGCCATATTGTTGGGATCACTATCACTGCAACACTGCAAACTATAGTGTTCAGGCTGCCATTCAACTGCTGAATACAGCGAAACTGTGCCTGAAATAGCCACCCCTGAATTAACAATCCATGGCATCCTGCATACCGTTTTTGTTTTGTGCAACTGTCATGGACAATTGATCAATTAAGCACTAATCTACAGCACATACCGCTTGACGGAGCGCCTGTGGAACAGGCTGAGATTATACATACTATTGACTAGTGCAGTATAAGTCCCGTTGAACCTGATCTGGTTAATCCCAGCGTAGGAATCAAGCAACACTAGATCATTAGTGTACCTGATATTTATTTATGGTTTTTGCTTGATCCTCTTCTTTTTTCCTGTAATACGACAGAATGGATCCTGCCATGAATCAACTGACTACCCCACAGCCTGCCCATGAATCGTCTGCCCTGTCTCAACATGAGCGTGAGGCACAGGATTTAACCCGCATTTTACCGGCCTCACGCAAAGTCTATATTGAAGGCTCAACGCCGGATATTCGCGTGCCCATGCGTGAAATCAGCCTGACCGATACCCCAACAGGTCTGGCGCAAGATGGTCGTGAAAAAAATCCGCCCGTCTTGGTCTATGATACCTCTGGCGCTTATACCGACCCCGATGTCGCTATCGACCTGACTAAAGGCTTACCGGATTTGCGTAGCCCGTGGATTGAAGCGCGTGGCGATACCGAAAAACTGTCTGGCTTATCCTCTGAATTTGGCCTGCAACGCGCCCGCGATATTAAAACCGCTGAACTGCGCTTTGCCCATATTCAAAACCCGCGCCGTGCCAAAGCTGGCCAAAACGTCACCCAACTGCATTATGCACGTCAAGGCATTATCACGCCGGAAATGGAATATATTGCCATCCGTGAAACCCAGCGCCAGTATGAGGGCACCGACCAGCGTCAGCATGAAGGTCAAAACTTTGGGGCGCATTTGCCTCGCGTGATTACGCCTGAATTTGTACGCAGTGAAGTGGCGGCTGGCCGTGCGATTATTCCAGCCAATATCAATCACCCTGAAGCTGAACCGATGATTATTGGCCGCAATTTTTTGGTCAAAATCAACGCCAATATTGGTAACTCCGCGCTGGGTTCTTCCATTGATGAAGAGGTGGCCAAAATGACCTGGTCGACCCGCTGGGGTGCCGATACCATCATGGACTTGTCCACCGGCAAAAACATCCATGAAACCCGTGAGTGGATTATCCGCAACTCGCCCGTACCGATTGGCACCGTGCCGATTTATCAGGCGCTAGAAAAAGTTGATGGCGTGGCCGAAGACCTGACATGGGAAATGTTCCGCGACACGCTGATTGAACAAGCCGAACAGGGCGTGGATTATTTTACCATTCATGCTGGTGTGCTGCTGCGTTACGTGCCGCTGACCGCCAATCGCCTGACCGGTATTGTGTCGCGTGGTGGTTCGATCATGGCGCAATGGTGTCTGGCGCATCATCAGGAAAATTTCCTGTATACACATTTTGAAGAAATTTGCGAGATCATGAAAGCCTATGACGTGTCGTTTAGCTTAGGGGATGGCTTGCGTCCCGGTTGTATTCAGGATGCCAACGATGAAGCACAGTTTGGTGAATTGCGCACACTGGGCGAGCTGACCCAAATCGCGTGGAAGCATGACGTACAGGTGATGATTGAAGGCCCCGGCCATGTGCCAATGCACATGATCAAGGAAAACATGGACCTGCAACTTGAAGTGTGTGGTGAAGCGCCTTTTTATACGCTTGGGCCTTTAACCACTGATATTGCACCTGGCTATGATCATATTACCTCAGCCATTGGCGCTGCCATGATTGGCTGGTACGGCACTGCGATGCTGTGTTATGTCACGCCAAAGGAGCACTTGGGCTTGCCGGACAAAAAAGACGTGAAAGACGGCATTATTACCTACAAGATTGCTGCCCATGCCGCTGACCTTGCCAAAGGTCATCCGGGTGCGCAAGTGCGTGACAATGCCTTGTCGAAAGCGCGTTTTGAATTCCGTTGGGATGATCAGTTTAATTTGGCATTAGACCCTGACACCGCGCGTAGCATGCATGATGAAACCTTGCCCAAAGATGCGCATAAGTCCGCGCATTTTTGCTCAATGTGTGGCCCCAAATTCTGTTCGATGAAAATCACTCAGAATGTGCGTGACTACACCAAACAGCAAGCCGCCCAGCAAACCTTAAGCGATGCAGAAATTCAGGCTGGTATGGATGCCATGTCGGATGAATACAACAAGCAAGGCCGCCAACTCTATAAAGAAGTTTAACGCTATAAAAGGCAGATGATCTATCTGCCTTTTTTGTGCCTGCGTTTTTTATATTGGTTTGAATCTGCTTGGTCATAGGGAATTTACAGGGCAATTCAAGCGATAATTAACAGGAGATACTGATCCATGGCTACTACTCAAAATCCATACCTGATGTTTTCAGCCGATGACGTACAGGTTTTAAGTCGCAAAACCGTTTATCGCGGTTTTGCCCAGATTGAGCAGCTTAAAATTTGCCATCGCCTGTTTGAAGATAACAGCTTTAGCCAACCCATCCAGCGCGAATTGGTCAAACGGCCAGAAGCAGCAGGCATCTTGCTGTATGATTCCAAAAAACAGCTTTTTGCCCTGATTGAACAATTTCGCATTGGCGCTATCGATGATAAAGACAGTGCGTGGCAACTGGAAGTGGTGGCAGGACTGGTGGATGAAGGCGAAACTGCCGCGCAAACGGTTGTCCGTGAAGCCATGGAAGAATCGGGCATACAGATTGATAATCCGCAGCTCATCTTTAGTTTTTATCCGTCTGCCGGAGCTTGTAATGAATTGTTTCATTTATATGCCGCAGATACAGAACTAAGTCACACAAACCAAATTTTTGGTGTCATGGACGAGGCAGAAAACATTAGGCTGCATGTGCTAAAATTTGAACAGCTAGAATCCCTGTTAACACAGGCCAGCTATCTTTGTAATAGTCCTGTCATCATTGCTCTGCAATGGTTGTCCATGCATTTGGCAATGACCAGACAATAGCTATATCCGGCAGGTAACTGCAATACAATATCCTGTAAGCACACAGGTAGGAGGCGGGTTTCGTTGTGATTTATCAGGTTGAAATTCCGGCTTCGGTGTTATCGCAAGAGCGTCCCCTGCGTCTGGTGCAGTGTTCGGACATGCACCTGTTTGCCGATCCAGCCACCAAGCTACTGGGACTCAATACCCAGCAGAGCTTCCAAAATGTGGTCGAGCTGATTCAGCAACAACAACCCCATATTGACTTACTGCTCACCACCGGTGACATTGCCCAGCAATCCGCGCCGGAAACCTATCAGCGCTTCTTAAAAACCATTCAGCCGCTGACCACTGAACCGATCAGAGCGCCGCATTTTTGTATTCCCGGCAATCATGATCTGGATGATTCGTATGTTGATGGCCTGAACATGAACCCGTTGCCCTGTGAGGTGATCATTGGCAACTGGTGCTGTATTTTACTGAACTCCACCGTGGATCATGAAATTGCCGGTAGCTTTAGCAACAGCACGCTGGAGTACCTGCAACAGGCTCTGGAACGTCAGCGCAACCGGCATGTATTGATTGCCCTGCATCACAACCCCATTGCAGTGGGTTGTGAATGGCTGGATCAGCACATGCTCAAAACCAGCCAGACGTTCTTTGATATTCTGCAACCGTTTAGCAATGTCAAACTGGTGCTGCACGGTCATGTCCACCAGATTTTTGAGCAGGTGTATCAGCAAGTGCATTATTTGTCCTGCCCATCGACCTCGCTTCAGTTTAAACCCAAGCATGACAAGTTTACCCTGGATACCGCCAATCCCGGCTATCGCTGGCTGGACCTGTATGCCAACGGTCATTTTGAAACCGATGTGTGCCGACTGGAAAAATTTAATTTTTCCATTGATTATCAAAGTAATGGCTACTAAAACTATTTTATAAAAATAATGAGTTAGCCAAAATCAAACGCTTATCAGCAAGACATTAACTTTGTTTACGAATTAAACTATCAACTTGAGAAAAATCTCTATATGATTCGTGCGCTTTTGCAACGGCTGGTCGATATTTTTTTGTTTGAAGGGTTGCATATTCCCCCTATTTTTGCGTATAGATAACACGTGTTTGATGAGGATGCCCATAATGGCTATTGAAAACCAAGATTCTGGAACAAACGGACAAGTTGCAGCACTGGCTGACATTACAACACCAGCACCCAAGCGTGTCCGCAAACCCGCTGCCAAGAAAACAGATAAAGCCACTGGGGACGTTCCAGCCGGTTTATACGGAATTGCGCCTTATCAGCCCGGTGCCAAAGAAGACTATATGTCGCAGGGTCAGCTGGATCACTTCCGCAAGATTCTGGAAGCATGGCGCAATGAACTGATGCAGGAAGTGGATCGTACCATGAGCCACATGCAGGATGAATCGTCTGCCCTGCCGGATATCAATGACCGTGCCACACAGGAAGAAGAATTTGCCATTGAATTGCGTACCCGTGATCGTGAACGCAAGCTGATTCGCAAGATCGAGCAATCCTTGAAAGCCATTGAAGAAGATGACTACGGCTATTGCGATACTTGTGGTATTGAAATTGGTCTGCGTCGTCTGGAAGCGCGTCCTACGGCTACCCAGTGTATCGACTGCAAAACCTTGGCTGAAATCAAGGAAAAGCAGAACCACGGTTAAAAACTGCTGGACTGATGCCTGATTTAATCCCGTACAAGGGCCGGTTTGCGCCATCGCCAACCGGCCCTTTGCATTTTGGTTCACTGCTTACCGCGCTGGCAAGCTTTTGTGAAGCCAAAGCACATGCTGGCCAGTGGCTGCTGCGCATTGAAGACACTGATATTCCACGCATTCAGCCCGGTGCAGAAACTGCGATTTTAACCGCGCTGGGGGCCTTTGGGTTTGAGTGGGATGAGGAAGTTGTTTTTCAGCGCCAACGCCTTGCACTATACGAAGCCGCTTTAGAACAATTACAACAGCATGACCTAATTTATGCCTGCCAGTGTAGCCGTAAGCAGCTCACAGGCTTGACCACCTATCCGCAAACCTGTCGCACTTTAAACCTGCCATTTGAGCAGCATGCCATACGTTTGAAAACCCTTACCCAAACCATTTGTTTTGATGATCTGATTCAGGGTCATTGCTGCGAAAATTTAAGCCAGACCACGGGTGACTTTGTGCTCAAACGCCGTGATGGCATTATTAGCTACCAGTTGGCAGTAGTGGTCGATGATGCACTGCAAGGCATTACGCATGTGGTGCGTGGGGCTGATTTGCTGGACAACACGTCGCGGCAAATCTGGCTAGGACAATGCCTTAATGTTCCACAACTCCACTACTGTCATATTCCGCTGGCGATGAATGAGCAAGGTCAGAAGTTGTCTAAACAAAATCTGGCTAAGCCCTTGGATTTAAAGCAAGCGCCGCAGTTAATTCAGCAGGCGTTGCAGGCGCTTAATCAACCGGATGTTGAGGTGGATAGCCCTAAGAAGATGTTGGCGCAGGCGGTGAGTCAGTGGGATATAGGGAAAGTTGTAAAGAAGATTCAATTAGTAGAAAGTTTTGAGTAATATCATACAATTATGGAAAATTTCTTAAGATTCTTCTCTACCTATACCTTACACTTTTTGTTAATTTACTTTTGAATTTAATTTCATAAACCTCATCACCCATAAACCAGCAATAATTATCATCCCCTTCATCAATATCAGTTATATCGCAAAATATTTCAAATACTATGCCATTATCAAAATGAATTTTTAGATCATAATTTATAGGATTCAAATTTAATCTTAGCACCCTAGAGCTTCGAAATAGATTTAAGCCATTTAACATTGGCCCGTTTCTATTATTCGAATCTCGCCAACTACATATCACAGCATTCGAACTTGAAACCCGCCATGCACAATAAACCATCAATATAATTTCAGCGTCATATTTTCTTTCCTCCTCTGTTAGATTTGGGTTTTTTACATTTTTCTTTCTCAGCATTTTTTTACCAAAACCAAGAGATACAATAGAGCCTGTCCCTTTTCCTGCAATGATAAGCCAGCATTCTTCTCCTAAAATATTTTTGAATGAAGATTCCAGTTCCATAATTAAACTTTTCCTTTTTGATTTATTTTACAATTCTTTGAACTTCATTATAAATATAGCATTGGCCAGAAATTTTCTTGTATATTTACCACAGCATCACCAATTACAAAATTAGTCTAAGACAACTATATTAAGGACTTCCTAATGATAGCTATATATCCACCAGTTCTAGATCCAAAACTTATTGGTACCTATCCTGCTCTCACTAAAGCCGGTGGTGGCTACGTTTGGGATGCTGTACTTGAATATCGGGTGTGGTGTCATCCTGAGCAGGACGCTCCAGATGAAGATAGCGATTACTATTATTACTTTGATAACTATGAAGAAGCGTTGCTTTTTTCCGAACAGATGGCTGCCGCAGAAGAACCTTTAGCACTTGTTCTTCAACGAGAGTATATCGATGAACCAGAGCCTGGTCAGTATGTACATTTTAAAGAAGAACGAATAACCGAATGGCCTGCTGCTTTTCTCAGCCGGCCTCAAAGAAATGAACGAACGATCCCTGATTTTATGGATCCCAATGCCCCAACTAATCGATTAGACATATTACGTGGAATAGCTATTCCATAACTATTAAAACTCTTACGACTAACTTTTACATTAGGAAGTTTTATGAATCGTGACTATGCACAGTACCCAAATGATGAAAATGGCGATATTTTATGGAATATGAATCAGGGCGGCGATAATTTTTCTACGCCTCGCGAAGTAGATTTTTCAATCATATTTCCAACTGAAGAGTCAGCTTTGGAATTTGCAATTCATCTACTTCGCAATGAACAAAAGGTGTCATTTACAACTTACGAAGAACACCCTGAACTGCCATGGCAAGTTCAAGCCCACCCAATTCTGGTGCCAACCCATGCAAATATTTCGAGCTATGAAAGCCAGCTTGCACAGGATGCTGCATCACTGGGTGGGCGTAATGACGGCTGGGGATGTTTTGCACAGGATTGAAATTTCAATACCATTAGTAAAAAGAAAAAGGCAGCAAATGCTACCTTTTATAATTACTGCTAACTCAATCAACTCTCACGAACCGTAGCCGTTTCACTGGTTTCCCGCTCAATGCGCAAAATCACCCCAATCATCATCAGTGACACCACCAGCGCCGTACCGCCATAGCTGATAAATGGCAGGGTCAGGCCCTTGGTTGGCATTAATCCCATGTTCATGCCGCCATTGACGCAAATCTGAATCACAAAAATCACTGAAATGCCGTACGCCAGATAGCCCGCACGCAAGTGGTTGTTTTTGAGTGCCAGATAGCCAATGCGCATACAAGACCCTACCATCAAAAATGACAGGGTAAACAGAATGGAAATGCCGACAAAACCCAGTTCTTCGCCCACAATTGCCAGCATAAAGTCGGTGTGTGCTTCGGGCAGGTAAGACAGTTTTTGCACGCTATGGCCAAGCCCTGTGCCTGTCCATTCACCACGACCAAACGCAATCAAGCTTTGCTTGAGCTGGTAGCCATCGCCCTGTTCATCTTCCCACGGGTTGGCAAACGACATCAGCCGTTTGACCCGCCACGGTGAGAAAATGATGGCTGAGGCACCAGCACCCAATGCCGCAATCAGTACGCCAATAAAGGGTTTGAGCGGTGATCCCGCCAAAAAGAACACCGCCAGCATACTGCCTGCAATCACTACCGATGCGCCAAGGTCAGGTTCCAGCATAATCAGCAGTAGCACCGTTCCCATGGGAATCAGCAGGCGACCAAGGCCTTTGAGGGTATAGCGGATCTCATCCGAGCGGCGCACCACGTAATCCGCCACAAAGATCACCATAACAAATTTGGCAAATTCGGAGGGCTGAAAGGTAAATCCCGGCAGGCTGATCCAGCGTTTGGAACCGTTGACTTCCGGCAGCATCAGCACCACGGTCAACAAGCCCAGCACCATCAGCCACAGCAAAATAGTGTTTTTAAACCAGTAGCGTAAAGGCACTGCATAGGTGACGCTAAAGGCCGTGGCACCCAGCACCAGATAAATCAGGTGACGCTTGATAAAGTATAGTGGCTGATCGTTGATGTAAGCCCCATACGGCATGGACGCCGAGGTAATCATCACCGTGCCCAGACACAGCAGGCTAATCACGGTAAACACCAGCAGACGTTTGGCGCTGATCTCATCCAGTATGGCGGGGGTGGCAAACTTACTGTTTTGCCACCACTGGCGTAAGGCAATTCTCATGGTTAAATCCTATAACAGCGGCAGTTTATGCGGTGGGATTCACCAGTGCTTGCACACACTGAATAAACTGCTCACCCCGATCCTGATAATTTAAAAACATGTCAAAACTGGCGCAGGCGGGGGACAACAGTACCGCATCGCCCGGCTGTGCCAGATTGCTGGCTGTCTCTACTGCCTGCTGCAAACTGGTGACGTGAACGACTTGCACCTGACTGGCAATCGCCTGTTCAATCTGCGCGGCATCTTCACCCATCAATATGGCTGCGCGGGCATAACGACCCAGCGCCGCAGCCAGCGGTTTAAAATCCTGCCCCTTGCCTTCACCACCCAGAATCACGACCAGTTTATTGTTGCTGGTGGCCAGTGGTGCGCCCAGACCTTGAATAGCCGCCAGTGTTGCACCGACATTGGTGCCTTTGGAGTCATTGTAAAAGCGTACGCTATGATTGTTTTGTGCCACAAATTCGCAGCGATGCGGCAAGCCCTTAAAGGTTTTCAGGGTTTTGAGCATGCTTTCCAGCTCTAAACCAATGGATTCACCCAGCGCCAGCGCGGCCAGTGCATTGGCAATATTGTGGTTGCCTTGTATAGGCATATCGGCTGCATTCATCAAACGAAAACGACCGCGAGCCAGCCATGCTGTACCATCGCTATCACGCAGCACGCCATACTGGTTCATGTCGGGGGCATTGAGGCCAAAGCTAATGCTGCCAATCTGGTCGGGCACCAGCGGACGGGTGAGGCCATCATCACGGTTAAATACAAATTTCTGGCAGTTCTGAAAAATCCGGTGCTTGGCCTGATGATAGCCAATCATGTCGCCATGACGATCCAGATGGTCTTCACTCATGTTCAGGATCACGGCCACGGCTGCGGATAAATGGGACGTGGTTTCCAGTTGAAAACTGGACAGCTCCAGTACAATCAGCTCGGGATTATCCTGTAATAAATCCAGCGCCGGAGTGCCCAGATTGCCGCCCACCGCCACGCGCTTGCCAGCCTGTCTGGCCATTTCACCGACCAGCGTGGTCACGGTACTTTTGGCATTGGAACCGGTAATGGCTACAATCGGTACATCGGTGGCACGGCGCAACAATTGAATATCCCCGATAATCTGGGCACCGTGCTGTTGGGCTTGTTGTAGCTCCGGCAGTTTGGGATCAAGGCCGGGACTTAAAATAATTTCTTCGGCTTTGTTCAATAGCTCGCTATCGAGGCCACCCAATGCGCATTCTACCCCCGAAGGCACATCCGCCAGTCCCGGCGGTTCCATGCGGGTATCAGTGACGGCAACAGAATAGCCCAGCGAGATCAGGTGCCTGACCACTGACACGCCTGTTTTGCCCAAACCTGCCACAACCCGTAGTCCACCGCGCTGAATCAGCATGTTCTACCCTCTTAAACGTCTAAAACCGGAAAGGGGAAAATGGTATCACTGTCGACAGGCTTTGCGGTGGGTTTAGCCGCAAAACAGGAAAGATTTTTTGTATGACAGCCCTGAAGAAAATCCACACGGACAGAAATAATGTTATGGGCGGGTCTTGCACTTTTGCCGCAGCCAGCGATTAAGTGGCATCGAATAAAACCGAGCAATCACCCATGCCATACTAAACGTTGCCAGCAAAAATAATAGCAATAACCACAGCTTTTCATTGGCCAGCGCAGTTGCAGGCGGCACCATCACTTTGATGAGTCCTAAAACAATTAAATGAAATAAATACAGCTCATAGCTATAATGCCCTAGTGTGGCGATGACACTTGTAAATATACTGGATAGCTTGCCTACCCGAAGCTGCACAGCCTGTTGCTGAGCTAAACCACCCCATATTAAGATTGCAGTCCCGCAGGCCATGAAGGTGATGCCAAGCGTATTGGTTTCTTTGATGGGCGCCCACACATAAAACAGTATCATGCCAACAATGGTCAGGATTTGCACGATGCGGCGTTGAAAAAAAGCCACATTGATGCGTCTAGCCAGTAGCGCAGTGGCACAACCAATCGCAATCCCATCAAAACTGGCCAGATATCCATACAGGTAAGCTTCGCTGTCATCGCCAAAATGCAGCCAGCGATACACCGGGGCAGCCACAATAAAAAAGCCTAGGAAAATCGCAAACTGACGCGGCGTCTTAAAGCACAGGCAAGCCAGCGGAAAGGCCAGATAAAACACTTCTTCCACCGATAAAGACCACAGCACGCCCAGCGCATAATTCACCCAGCCATATTGAATGATCAACTGGTTCATCCAGAAAGTCAGTGCCGCCAGATTAGTCAGAATCGTTGGCACCTCAATACCATTGGGTGCCTGATTGATAAAGGGCTTAAGACCTAAAAACCCCAAGCCATTGACCATCACTAACAGTAATAGCAGGCATGGTAGAATCCGCGCAATGCGTGACCAGTAAAATGTCCGTATGTCCAGACGATTTAACGCATGCCAGCGCCCCAGACTATGCGAGGTAATTAAAAATCCGGAAATCACAAAGAACATGCTCACGCCATAGTTGCCATTACGGGCAATGGCCGTGATCAGATTTTGCCTGCCAACATCAACAGATAGCAAGGTATCGTGCAGTTTGTAGGGAATATTAAAATGATGCAGCAGAACCAGTAAAATAGAGATGCCACGCAACACATCAATTCGGACGTTCCGTTGCATCAGCGTATTATTAGAATCATCCATACATGGCTCAGTTTATTGGAATCATTAGGCGTGCTGACCTTAGCAAAATTCCCTTTGGTTTAATCGCTAAATTACCGTTTATTTTTAGGATAATGTACCGCACTAGCGCCACTGAACCGGCTATTACGTGGTCTTATCTTATATAAAAATATTGGCGTCTTTATACTGATTATAGCTAGGCTATAGTTTAATGATTACAGAGATCCTTTACCTGAAAAGATCTCTTTTGGAAAAATAGGTTATAACTTTTTAGAAGTTCACAGCACTGTGATAACGCACACGGCCATTTAATGCTGGCTTTCCACCCTCACAATATTGGGTAAAATCTGCCGATAACCGCAATAGCTGGCCTGCTGTATCATAAGCAACATCATAAACCTTAAAACTACCCGTCAAAGTATTACAGCCTCTACCGCTACCACTAAAGCTAATTCCATTTACATTGGTATTGAATGGATAACGTACTGCATTTTTATATTGGCCTACTTTTAACAGCCCACCGCCTGCTTTCTGTAGATCCAGCGTCCACCAATCATTGGCTTGATCCACGCTAAATGAAATGGCTTGAGCGCTACTGTTTACCCTAATGATATTTTTACCTGCAAACGCAGCAGTTTTGCCTTGCCCAATGTAATCACCTTCATCACTAATGTAATCAAGTGCTATTAAATTCTGCTCGTTGCTATAGCCAAATATGCTCACTTCACTAGACTCAGTAAAACCTGCACGGTTAGTGGCTGTAACCTTAAATTTTAATATAGCAGTATCTACACTGATTATAGGCATCTGAAAGGTTGCATTGGCTGTTTCCGAATTTTGCAAGCCAACCCTAGGCCCATCAAGTTGAGTCCATTTATAACTGATAGCATCGCCAAAAGTGCTGGTCGCTTTGCCAGTTAAGTTAACTGTTGCACCTGTTTTAGCCGCACCTACGCTACTGGCAGAGCTAAGGGTTAAAGTTTTTGGAACGGTTATCGAGATTGGATCAAATCCGGAATGATAGAACCCGGTCACATCATAAAAATCCCTATCAATTGAGAGATTATATTCACCCGCTTTCAATGGTGTTTCTGGTGTAAGTATAAGCTGAGCACCTTTTACCCGCACGTTAAGAGCGACTGTTTCATCAGTGTAGATACCTTGCTGCTTTAAGATTATTGTTGGCAAATTTTTGGTATCTATTGGTCGGGAAAATTGAAGTGTTATTACAGGCTGGGCATTATTAACCTGATATTTTCCATCATCCAGCAGAAGCTCTAAACCATTGATACGGGTCACAGCCAAACTGTGTGAAAACTCATTGCTTTGATAATCAAACATCTTTTTATTGATTAAATTAGTCTCATCCAAATTATCAAACATAAAACCATTAATTAAATTAGCCCATGGCACCAGTTCTGGACTTGTCATTTCTTTTTTTGCATTTAGTGCAAATGTATAATTGGCTGATGCATTATTGGTTAATAAATTGGCAGTGATATTACTGCTTAGCATGGTTGTCTTAAAGTTAAGCGAACCTTTATCAGGATAAGTATTTAAAAATCCTTCAAATGGGGTAGGTGTTGAAATTTGAATCATATCACCGAGAATAGTACTTTCAACTTTGCCATTGATGCTAAGTGTATAGCGGCCAGCCACAAGATCCGTTGTCTTATGAATTGTGGTATTCAGAAGTTTTTCTGGCTTCTTGGCAGTGAGTGTTTGAATAGAAAAACCTGTTTCATCTACGGTCAAGTTTAGTTGTATCCGTGCCGCATCAACGGTTTTTTCAGCTTTGAACCCTCCACTTAAATCATACCAAGCCTTATTATAACTATTGTATTCCTGTAAATTTGACTGTGTACTAAAAGCAATGGATTGTGGCTTATTTGACGAGGGCGCAATGACATCTACCTGCACAGTGCCACGCAATATGCTATTTACAATGGAACACTCATTGAAATTCCCTACTAGCTTGTCCCCTATGGAAACAATCTGGTTATGATCATTATCCTGTAACGTCCATTTTATATTTCCACCATTTATACACAGAATTGACTGATCCAACGGAACACTTTGACCCTGAATTTGCTGGCTAACCAGCTCTGCTAGGCGGATGGTTTCTTCAGGCAAATTCAAGCCTAGTGTCGTCATGATCACACTGTCGTTAGGATAATCGTCAGGTTGCTTTATTGACTCAGCGCTATCGTTTGTATTATTTTCTGCATCGCTTTTACCACTCCCTGAGCCACCACCACATGCAGTCAAACTCAAAACTGTTCCTAAAAATATTCCGTATTTGATATTTGAACTCAAAGTCATTTTAATCTTTTACCCTAAAATTTATGTTTAATTTAAATCAATACTTAAAATCAGCAATGAATTAAATCATCTGAGAAAAATTATTAAACTAATGCTTTAGTATGTTTTACATTATACATTTTTTATAAAAAAAATACATTTTATCTACATACTTTTAACGCCACTGCACGGGCTGCTCTTTCACTTCCTGTGCTTTAAGTGTATCTGTTGCGCAAGTACTTTTTGAAGTTGATGAATCCACGCTACAGTCCGAGCAACCTGCCGAACAGCCACTTTGCGCAGCCTTGGGCATCAGCCATGCACTCAAGCGCAGCCAGCCTTTTTGACTCAGCCACTGGACAAAAGCCTGCTGCCATTTAAAGCTGGTTTTGGGCATAAAGCGCCGCACGACCACATAGCAGCTCCATAACAACAGCAGGGCAATAATCAGATATTCCACCAGATCCATCATCATTTCTCCACGCCCATAAGCCTAGCCTAACGCCAATCACCTTAGCCCCAGTAGTAATGTGCTAACTGATAGGTCACCAGTGAGGCCAGATAGGCCAAGCCAAACAAATAAAAGGTCATAATCGCCACATAACGCCATGAGCCGGTTTCGCGCTTGACTGTCGCCAGTGTGGCCAAACATTGTGGGGCAAAAATGAACCACACCAGCAAGGATAAACCCGTAGCAACGCTCCAGCCATTATCCCCGCTAATATGCTGGCTAAGGCCTTGTGCAATCGCATCTTCATCACCCGACATGGCATACACCGTACCTAGCGCCGCCACCACCACTTCACGGGCAGCCATTCCCGGAATCAGCGCAATACAGATTTCCCAGGTAAAGCCCAGCGGCGCAAAAATCGGCTGGATGATATGTCCCAAACGTCCGGCCAGACTATAATCAATGGCGGGTAAGGTGGCATCAATCGGCGCTTGGGGAAAAGTACACAAAAACCACAGGATCACGGTAAGCGCAAAAATAATGCCGCCAACCCGTTTTAGAAAAATCACGCCACGCTCATATACACCCAGCAACACATTACGAATCCCCGGCAGGCGATAAGTGGGCAACTCCATGATCAGCGCATGTTCGCTTTTATCACGGCGCAACAGCTTGATCACATACGACACCAGCAGCGCACTGATAATGCCGGCAAAGTACAGCGCAAACAGCACCAGTCCTTGCAGGTTAAACCAGCCCCACACTTGCTGTGCCGGAATAAACGCCCCAATGAGCAAGGCATACACGGGCAGCCGTGCTGAACAGGTCATCAATGGCGCGACCATAATGGTGGTCAGGCGATCACGCGGATCATTAATGGTACGGGTGGCCATAATACCGGGAATGGCACAGGCAAAACTGGACAACAGCGGAATAAAGGCACGACCACTCAAGCCAGCCTTAAACATCAGTTTGTCCAGCAAAAATGCCGCGCGCGGTAGATAACCGGTTTCTTCTAACACCAGAATAAAAAAGAACAAAATCAGAATTTGCGGTAAAAACACCACCACGCCGCCTGCCCCGGCAATAATGCCATCGACCACCAGACTGCGCAGTAAGTCATTGCCAATATGCGGGCCTGCCACTTCAGCCAACCAGCCAAAAGATGCTTCAATGCCATCCATAAACGGTGCCGCCCAAGCAAAGACTGCCTGAAACACCACAAACATCAACACGGCCAGTGACAGCAAACCCAATACTGGATGCAAAAACAACCGATCCAGCATTTCGGTACGGCGGTCACGAAAATCAGGGATCACCACGGCGCTGGTCAGAATCTGGTTGACCTCAACATGACGATCCAGTTGTTTCACAGGAGTGGCTGGCTTAAAGTCAGCCTGTTCCAGTGTCTGCAACAAGTCACTAATACCGCTGGACTTAACCGCCACGGTTTCTACCACGGGCACGCCCATTTCCTGTGCCAGCTTTTGGCTATCGACCTGAATACCACGTCGTTTGGCCTCATCCATCATGTTCAGTACCAGCAGCATCGGCCGCCCAAGCTGACGAATTTCCAGCGCAAAGCCCAGATGTAGGCGCAAGTTGGTGGCATCCACCACGCACACCAGCAGGTCAGGCACTTTTTCGCTGGCCAGCTCACCCAGACATACCGCGCGGGTAATTGCCTCATCCGGACTAGTAGCTTCCAGACTATAGGCACCGGGCAAATCCAGAACGCGCACCTGCCGACCCGAAGGCAATTTTAAAAATCCTTCCTTGCGCTCAACGGTTACCCCAGCATAGTTGGCGACTTTTTGCCGTGCGCCAGTAAGGTGGTTAAACAGCGAAGTTTTGCCACAGTTGGGATTACCCACCAGTGCAATATTTTGAATGGCTAATGTGCCTTCAGCGGCGGTCATATTGTCGACTACACTCATGCTTTGACCTCAACTTCAATCCGGTCTGCTTCGCTACGCCGTAGGGCAAAGCGGGTAAAACCAATTTGCACCAATAGCGGATCACGGCCAAACAAGCCCTGTGCCAAGATAGTCACACGCTCACCCGGAATAAAACCCAGCGTTTGCAGGCGCTGGCCAATGGCATCGGCCTGACCAGACTGGGAGGCTGATTGAAAGGCTGAATCTTGCGCGGATGTTGCGGTCACAGGCGCTGCTGCATGCATACTAATTGCAGTAATAATGGCCTGCTGCTGCCGTTTAAGCTGAGAAAGTCGCACCGTATTTGTCCAGATCGTCAAAATAAGTCCAGCCAAAATGCCAACCGGACTATCAAAATGAGAATAATTACTAATCGTTAAGTGTAATCGCTTACAACTTTAAATCCTATGAAAAAAATGACTTTGTTTACAAAATCGACATGCCCGACGCTGTCACTAAAGTGATGTATGGCTTAAGCCCATGCGTTGATTGTTGTCCTAGATTCTTGTCATCATGCCGATGTATACGCTTGGTTTTATGCGCCACACCTCTTATAGTAAATTGATATATCCCATTCGCAGTTTGCCCCTATGCCCGTTCCCCCTGCCGCCCGCAAGGCCACGCCCCGCAAGATTGTGGCCAAAGTTCCGCACCTGCCCACGCCCGTCAAGTTGCCGGATCATACGCCGTGGTTGCAGCAGTTCCGCGAGTACCTGATCGGTCAGGCGGTCAGTCCGCATACCCGCAACGCCTATCTGTCCGACCTATGTCAGGCGCAGGATTTTATCGATACGGATTTGCCACACTGGAGCAAGCAACAGGTCAGCGAATACCTGCTGTTTTTGCATCAGCAACAAAAAAGCCCGCGTTCCATTTCACGCGCGCTGTCGGCCTTGAGGCAGTTTTTTAAGCACCAGCGTGAATCGGGCGTGCGTGAAGACAATCCCACCCAAGAGCAGAAAAATCCGCAGCAAGGCCGCCCGTTGCCCAAGGATCTTAGTCAGGTTGATGTTGAAGCCTTGCTCGAAGCACCCGACACCAATACACCCATTGGGCTGCGTGACCGTGCCATGTTAGAAGTGCTGTATGCCTGTGGCCTGCGCGTTACCGAGCTGATTGGCCTGCCACTCAATGCCCTCAACCTGCGAGCTGGTTTTTTGCGGGTCAAGGGTAAAGGCAACAAAGAACGGCTAGTGCCGCTGGGTGATATTGCCGTGGAATGGCTGGAAAAATATCTTGCGCATGGCCGTTCTGCATTGTCCGCGCAGCAACATGACGGGGTGTTTTTAAGCTCGCGTGGTGGCCTGATGACGCGGCAAAACTTCTGGCACAGCATCAAACGCTATGCCTTGCAGGCCAACATTCAAACCGAGTTGTCACCGCACACTTTGCGTCATGCCTTTGCCACCCATTTACTCAATCATGGTGCCGACCTGCGTGCGGTACAAATGCTGCTGGGGCATAGCGATTTATCCACCACCCAGATTTATACCCATGTAGCACGCGCACGCTTGCAGGAGCTGCATCACCAGCATCATCCGCGTGGCTAGTCAATGTTTAGGCAATCTTGTTAAACCAGCATCTCTAGCGCAACCAGCGGCTATTGGCATATTTGCTCACAGAAAAATCAAGCGAGTCATGCTGCAAAATCAAGCGCAAAAAATGGTTTTTTGTTATGCTGTGCCTCTTTGTATCAGCTGGCTTCAGTCTTAAGCAGGCGGATTGCACAGCCCCTTATAAATGTATTTATATAATCAGCTCAAGGATTCATTATGCGGTTTGTCCTCACATCAATGGCAGCAGTGATACTGGGTTTTAGCTTGTCCGGCTGTTCCAATGCTGACACCTCGGCTCCTGATAACTCCATGACTGCCACCGCCCCAGCTGCGGGTGAAGCCATGGACATTACCGAGCGTAATGCCAACAACCGCCTTAAGGATACTTTGAGCAAAAACTTAAAAGCGGCTGGCATTAATGCCAAAGTAACCCGCATTCGCCGCACCGAACTGCCCAACCTGTACTGGGTCAGTCTGGATGGGCTTCCGTCGGTGTATACCACTACCGATGGCAAGTATATTTTTCAGGGCGATGTGGTACGTCTGGACAAAGGCGATGTGCACAATGTCAGTGAACAGCTTCAGGCCGGTGACACCAAAGCACTGCTGGCCACGGTCAAGCCGCAAGACACCATTACCTACAAGCCCAGCGGCAATACCCGCGCGGTAGTGTATGTATTTACCGATTCCAGTTGCCCTTACTGCCACAAGCTACACGAAGAAATGGCCAGCATTAATGCCAAAGGCATTGAAGTGCGTTATCTAGCATGGCCACGTGCAGAGCAGTTTGTGCCAGCCATGGTTGCCATTTGGTGTAGTGAAGACCGTGCTGCGGCCTTTGATACCACCGTTAAAGGCATGCCAGTCGTTGCGCCACAATGCAAAAATCCGGTCATGGAACATCGCAATCTGGGTCAGCAAATTGGGGTCAATGGTACGCCGGCCATATATAGTGTCGATGGCAAATATCTGGGCGGTTATCTCACGGCCGATGAACTGGCCAAACGTCTGGGTCTGTAATCGGACTTTAGCGTATAAGGCAAAAAGAATAACAGGCTTAAGGTAGCCTGTTTTTTTCGTCCCCATGGAAAGTTTCGTGAATACAGCGGCGTGCAAATACCAAATTTTGACTGGTGAAACCAGCGGTTTTTGGCTATGATTTGTGCCTTTATTTTTAGATGTTTGGAGTGTGACGGTGAAACCAGTCCGACTGGCGATTTTAGGCCTAGGTACCGTAGGTGGTGGCGCCTTAAAACTATTACAGGAAAACGCAGCAGAAATTGCGCGTCGTACCGGTCGTGACATTCAGATTACCCATGTTGGTACACGTCGTCCACGTCCTGATTTAAACCTTGATGGCATTGCGCAAAGTGAAGATTTGCTGTCCATTGTACGGCAGGACAATGTTGATATTGTCATTGAAGTGATTGGTGGCACCTCTCAGGCGCATGACGTCGTGCTAGAAGCCATTCGCCATGGCAAGCATGTAGTGACCGCCAACAAGGCACTGCTGGCCGAACATGGCAATGAACTGTTTAAGGAAGCCGAACAACACAACGTCCAGATCGCGTTTGAAGCGGCTGTGGCCGGTGGTATTCCCATCATCAAAGTAATGCGTGAAGGTCTGGCCGCCAACAAGATTGAATGGCTGGCTGGCATTATCAATGGCACCGGCAACTTCATCATGACTGAAATGCGTGACAAGGGTCGTGCGTTTGCCGATGTGCTGGCCGAGGCACAAGCACTGGGCTATGCCGAAGCTGACCCGACTTTTGATGTGGAAGGCATTGATGCCGCGCATAAGCTGACCTTGCTGGCCTCCATTGCGTTTGGCATTCCGCTCCAGTTTGACAAGGTCTATACCGAAGGCATTAGCAAGCTTACCGCACAGGATGTCAGCTATGCTGAAGAATTGGGCTACCGCATCAAGCATCTGGGCGTGGCGCGTCGTCTGGCGCACGGGATTGAACTACGCGTGCATCCGACCTTAATTCCAGAGTCCCGCCTGATTGCCAATGTCAACGGGGTTAAAAACGCTGTGCTGGTACAATCCAATGCGGTTGGCCCTAGCCTGTATTATGGTGCCGGTGCCGGTGCCGGCCCCACTGCCTCTGCGGTGGTGGCGGATGTGCTGGACCTGGTGCGTTTTATTAGCACCCAAAGCCTGACTGGTCAGGAAAATGATCAAAAAACCAATGCAAGCTATGTGCCGCATTTGGCATTCCAACCGGATGCTCTGGAAAACACCCCTATTCTGGCCGCCGACCAGATGACCACGGCGTATTATTTGCGTCTGGATGCCGAAGATCATCCGGGTGTACTGGCCGAAGTCACCAGCATTTTAAGCCGTGCAGGCATTAATATTGATGCCATCTTGCAAAAACCAGCTCAGGATCAGGGTCGTGTTCCGGTCATTTTGCTGACCCAGCCGGTGCTGGAAGCCAACATGAACGAGGCCATTGCCCAGATTGAAAAACTGGCCGCTATTCATGCGCCAGTGGTACGGATTCGTCTGGAAACACTGGACAGTTAAGGCAGGTTGTAAAACCGGAATCATTGATGTTAAAGGGCTGTGCAGCAGATACTTGCAGCGACCACAGCCTGTTTTTATATTGCTACATTGTTCTGTTGTTAGCCTTGCGGGGCTACTAAAATACTGGAATATTACTATGTCAAATGCCACCCGTTATACTGGCCTGATTGATCGTTACCGTGATCGCCTGCCTGTTTCTGCCACCACACGTGCCATCTCTTTGGGTGAAGGAAATACGCCACTGATCAAACTTGAAAACATTCCTAACCTCATTGGCAAGGATGTGGAAATTTACGTCAAGTATGAAGGCTTAAATCCCACTGGTTCATTTAAAGACCGTGGCATGACCATGGCTGTCACCAAAGCCGTTGAAGAAGGCAGTAAGGCCATTATTTGTGCCTCGACCGGCAATACCTCTGCGGCAGCGGCAGCTTATGCAGCACGCGCTGGTATTAAGGCGTTTGTTTTAATTCCCGAAGGCAAGATTGCCATGGGCAAAATGGCACAAGCCATGATGTACGGTGCGATTACCCTGCAAATCCGTGGCAATTTTGATGCTGGTATGCAACTGGTCAAAGAAGTGGCCGACCAAGCGCCCGTTACCATTGTGAACTCCATTAACCCATATCGCCTGCAAGGCCAGAAAACAGCCGCGTTTGAAGTGGTTGAAGCACTGGGTCGCGCCCCTGATTTCCACTGCCTGCCAGTCGGTAATGCCGGAAATATTACCGCGCACTGGATGGGCTATACCGAACATGCAGTTGATCCATTGCATTTCCCCACCAACCGTGCTGTATATGATCCTTCGACAGATGCATTTAGCGGCATGGCGGCAGTACAGTCACGCCCCAAAATGATTGGCTATCAAGCGGCGGGTTCTGCGCCATTTTTACGCGGCGGCCCGGTGGCTGACCCAGAAACATTGGCCACTGCCATTCGCATTGGTAATCCACAAAGCTGGAAACATGCCCATGCCGTGATGAAAGAATCCGGTGGCTGGTTTGACGAATTACATGACACCGAAATTCTAGAAACGCAGCGCATGCTCTCCATGTATGAAGGTATTTTTTGTGAACCTGCGTCTGCGGCCTCATTATGCGGTGCGCTACGTGATATCAAAAATGGCAAAATCCCAGAAGGTTCTGTCGTGGTGTGTACCCTCACCGGTAACGGCTTAAAAGATCCTGACATTGCAATCCAGCAGTGTTCTGATGCCGTGATGCTAGGGATTGATGCCACGCTAGAACAAGTTAAAGCCGGTATTCTGTCCAACATGGATTAAGCAAAAATAGCTATAAAAAACCCTGACAGCAATGATCAGGGTTTTTGTTTGTCCTGCCATTTGGGACTAAAATCCCAGATTGTTGGCAAATTCTGCTCAATAAACTCTATGGCTTGCTGAAGACACTGCTGTGAATCACCACTGACCTGCAACCAGTTAAACCCGCATTGCTGCATGCGTTCAATAAATCGCTGCTGCATCCAGTCGCGGATATGTTCACCATCCCGAATCCCATCTTGCTCAAAAGGCACACTGTTCACATCTGTCAAAATATAAAGCCGATGCGGACTAAAATCCGTCGTCATGGCTTCTATATCAGTATGCCGTCGTCCTACATACCGTTCATGCCATATAGCGGTGGCAAAAGCATCGGTATCTGCAATTAATAAAGCCGAAGAATCCATGGCAGCCTGATTCTCCAACTCCATTTGGGTTCGCGCAATATATAAAAATTCATCACTAGTCCATTCCAGCTCATGCAATTGTGGCTTTATGGCACCAGTTGTTGCAGTGGCTATGGCTAATTTTTGATAAGTATATTCCCTGCCATACTCTGCCACCCAGCGGGTTTTTGCCCATAATAAGGATTGATGCTGAAAATAAGCCGTCAATGCTTTAGACAGCGTGGTTTTACCGGTAGATTCTGCCCCGACTATCACCACTCTTAAACAAAACCATGCCTGAGCATGAGCTGATAAAAACTGCCAGTTTTCAACCGGATTATGTCGAATCTGGGTGGAAGACACGGGATACAGTAAGCGGGCGGAATCCAGACAAATGCATGCCGCTGAAAAGTGGCGAGCCAGTTCTGCGCCATAAGATTCCGAGCTAAATACAGCATCAACTGGCACCACAAGACGCGACTGATCAGCCATGGCAATGGCCTGTTGCATTAACGCGACATGCTGTTGCCAGATCTTGGCATTGTGATAGTCAATCGGAATATCATCCATAACTCCGACAAAGGTAATATGGGATTGCGCCTGAAAAACTGAACGCAACCATGCTAACCGCAAGGACATATCCATATTTTCGTGCGATGCGGGCATGACTACCACCGTCACCTGCTGACAGCATAAGGCTGCGGTACGGATTAAATAATGATGTCCCGCATGGGGTGGATAAAACTTTCCAATAATAAGTCCGTGCTTAAACTGTTTTTTCATTATTACTTTGCATCATCTCAGGAAATTTTTTATCGCTTACTGCCTTGTGCCACTGCTGATAGCCATAAATGCAAAGCATGAGAAAAATGCCGTATAACAAGGCAATCAGGTATAACTGCTTATAGCAATAAACCGGAATTGAAATCAGGTCTACCGTAATCCAGACCAGCCAGCTTTCTAGTTTACGTAAATTCAGTAAGCGTTGTGCCGTTAAACTCAAGGCGGTAATCAGCGCATCAAATAATGGAATACTGCCTTTAACCAGACTTAACACTACAACCAATAGGGCAACTAGCGTAAAAGTAACCAATGCGTAGACCATAATCTGAGATTTTTCTAACCGACTAATGGGCACATCGCTTTGTTTTCCGTTGAACCATAACCACCAGCCATTAAAACCCAGAATAATAAAAAAAACCTGTAAGCCCGCATCGGCAAATAATCGCTGCTCAAAAAATAGAAAAAACAGCAAGGCACAATTTAAAATACCGACCGGAAAATTATAAATACTGCGCTGAGCCGTCAGCCAGACGCACCACAAGCCTGAAATAAACCCAAAACACTCGGCATAGGATAAGGGAGTTTTCCACAGCGTTAAGGCAGGCATTAACAGCCAGCCTACTAATTCATGCATGTATATATCTCAAAAAGTTGTTAATTTTTATCTAATATGCGTCGAGTACTATACTTATCGTTATATAAAAAAGGGCTGTGATTCATAAAAATCACAGCCCTAAAATACACATGCTTCTACCACGTTTAGTTATAACGACTAAACGCTCCACTCAACCAGCTAAAAATACGCTTGGCATCATTGGTACGGCCTGCACTACTACTGGCACCCAGCAATACCACCACGGTTGGACGCTGGTTAATATTGGCCTGCATCACCACACAGCGACCGGCTTCATTAATATAACCAGTTTTGGACAAGCCAATGTTCCAGTTGCCTTCGCGTACCAACGCATTGGTATTGTTGGAACGCAGCACGCGGGTTGGCAAATTAAAATCGTAATGCGGCGTGGTGGTAAACTGACGAATCAAACCATATTGGTAGGCCGTGCGCACCAGTGTCCCCAAATCTTTGGCAGAAGCCACATTGCGCGCATCCAGACCGGTTGGATCACCAAACCAGGTTGAGGTCATGCCCAAGTCACGAGCTTTTTTGTTCATGGCCGCCATAAAAGCAGGCTTACCACCCGGATAGGTTCGCGCCAGTGCCGCTGCTGCCGGATTTTCCGACTTCATCAGCGCCAATAGCAGCACTTCTGCGCGGTTCATTTCATCACCAGCACGCAAGGTAGAACTGGCACGTTTGGGTCCAATAAAATCTTCAGGTTGTAATACAATGCGCTGCGCCATATCTAGCCGCGCATCGGCAGTCACCACCGCAGTCATGAGCTTGGAAATGGACGCAATCGGCAAAGCCTTGTCCATGTTTTTGCTGTACAGTACTTCACCGGTCTGGGCATCCAGTACCAATGCTGCTGCTGCATCTACTTCAGGCTGGCCTTGTAGCTTGTTAACAATTTGTGTACCCAGTTGACGAACGGGTTCTTTAACCCGCTCTACCACTGTTGATAAATTACCAGAACGCCCTGGCAACTGGCGCACATCAACAGCAACTTCGCCATTGTCACGGTCTTCATGCATCAAACGGCTGGCTTCATCTGCCGACCATGATACCTGAGCACTGCCCGGTGCCGCACTCACCTGCGTGGATTCGTACACCGCAGCTTGAGTAATCGTGGACATTCCCATCGACAGGCTGATCATACTGGCAACCAGCGACAAATAGCCTAAGCCAGTTGCGCGCCGCTTTGGCTGTTGCTTTAAAATAATGGGGGGTGATTTGGCCATAAAATACGCTTCCTGCAACAATGCCAAACAGGCCAAGTTTGAGTAACATCTACCCAATGACCATGCAATGACATAAAATTCGAGCTAGAATATAAGAATGGCGAAATTCCCATCTACTTGGCAAGCGCTTTTCGCTGCTTTTAACAAAAAACTTTGTAGTTTTGTAAAGGAGAGCACAGTTTGATTAAAGTTTTGGTAGTAGATGATCACGAGCTGGTGCGTACCGGTATTTGCCGTATGTTGGCCGACACGGTCGATATTGAGGTGATTGGTCAAGCTGAGTCTGGCGAAATGGCTATTGACATGGCACGGCGCGAAAATCCGGATGTCGTACTGCTGGATGTTAACATGCCGGGTATCGGTGGCGTTGAAACCACGCGACGCTTACTGCAAAGTGTGCCCACCATCAAGGTGTTGGCTGTGAGTGGTCTGGCGGAGGAACCTTACCCCTCCTTGCTGCTCAAAGCGGGTGCCAAAGGCTATATCACCAAAGGTGCGCCGCTGTCTGAAATGGTGCGCGCCATCAAGAAAGTCATGCAAGGTGGCAAATACTTTAGTGCCGATATTGCAGAGCAACTTGCCAGCAGTTATTTGTCCGAACAGCAGCAATCGCCGTTTGATCTGTTGTCTGAACGAGAAATGCAGGTGGCCATGATGGTGGTCAACTGTATCAGTGCTCAGGAAATTGCTGATCGCCTGTTTGTCAGTGTCAAAACCGTCAATACCTATCGCTACCGTATTTTTGAAAAAGTCGATGTGGACAGCGATGTCAAACTCACCCATCTGGCCATTCGTTATGGACTGATCAAACCCTGATAGGCCGAGCATTGGGCGTTTAATTCAATCCTGTTTTAATCCTGCCTGACTCAGCGTTTTTAAACAAACCATGTCATAATAAAGCACATTCCTTATTGTGCCCATTTATCTCCTCAGGGAAGAGGTTCATGTTTAAAATTAAACGCCTATTTTCTGCGGTGCAACAGCCTTACGATTCCAATGTGTTGTATCGTCTGGTGCTGATCTATTCCGGCTACCGGCTGGCGTTATCATTCTTTCTGATTGCCCTATTTTTGATGACCCTGAACAATCCAGTGGTCGGTGGCAGTGCGCCTTATTTATATCTTAATGCACTGGCAGGTTATGCCTTTGTCACACTGATGTCCTATGTGTCCTTACGACACTGGCCTTATCAATTGGACAACCAGATCACCTTTATGTTGGTGGTGGATGTTTGCGCACTCACCTTGATGCTGTATGCCAATGGTGGCCCTAGCCTGCAAATGTCCATGCTGTATATGGTGGTGGTGATGGCGGCCAATATTTTATTGCCTGCCGTACGGGCGCTGATGATTGCACTTTTTGCTGCGATTACCGTGATTTATCAGCAATTTTTTTATAGTCTGGCGCAAAATGCTGATATTCGAGGCATTAGCGGTGCAGCGCTATTGGCATCCAGTTTTATTGGCATTTCGCTATTTGGCCAACTGATTACCCAGCGTTTACGCTTGGTAGAGCGGCTGGCCGACGAACGCTCCCGCGAAATTAACCAGCTTCAGGCCATTAACCAGCAAATCGTGGAGCAAATTGAAACCGGCTTGTTGGTGCTCGATGAAAACCATAACATTCTGCTGATTAACAAGGCCGCACAGCAGTTGGCATTTTCCTTAAGCCTGCCGATTACTGACATGATGAACCAGCCGCTGGGTCAAATTAACTCACAACTGGCAACGCGTATTGAGCAGGCACGAGAACAGCAACAGTATGAATTTTTATTAAAACCCCAAGGCAAAAATCAGGATCTCAATATCCAGCTCACCCGGCTCAATCATCATGATCAAGGCAGCCATTTTCTGGTGATCATGCAAAGCCTGCAACGTCTTAACCAGCAGGTACAGCAGCTCAAACTGGCCTCATTGGGTCAACTAACAGCCAGTATTGCCCACGAAATCCGCAATCCGCTGGCAGCGATTAGTCAGGCCAGCGAGCTGATGGCAGATAGTCCTCTGGATGACACTAATCAGGAATTGCTGGCCATGATCCAGCGTCAGACCCGCAGGCTGGATCTGATTATTGAAAATATCCTGCAAATGTCACGGCGCAAACCGGTTAGTCCACAAAAGGTTCAACTCAATGCGTGGATTAGCGCTATGATTGATGACAATGTGCCACAGCTCAAAGCCCATATTCAGATGCAGATACAAGTCGGCTTGAGTGTCTGGTTTGATCCGTTACAGTTGCAGCACATTCTGGTCAACCTGCTGCAAAATGCAGTGCATCACAGCAAAAAACTGCATGAGCAACCCGTCATTCGCCTGCTGGCCAGCCATGACGAGCAACAACATGTGGTGTTGGATGTCATGGATTCTGGCCCCGGCCTCAGTGCCAGCGCGATTAAAACCCTATTTGAACCGTTTTTTACCACCGAACCCAACGGCACGGGTCTTGGCCTGTATTTATCAAAGGCATTTTGTGAGGCCAATGATGCGCAGTTATTGTATGTGCCACAAACGCGTGGCGCTTGCTTCCGGATTGTGTTTCGCTCTCCCACCAAGTCATGTTAGGCTTGGTTCGTATTTACTCCTGTCATGAAGGACCATGCACGTGAACCGCCCACTGGCTCTTATTGTTGATGACGAAGAAGATTTACGCGTACTGATGCGCATGACGCTCAAGCGCATGAATATCGACTGCTATGTGGCAGACAGCCTGCAACAGGCGCATCAATTACTCAAAAAATCCAAATTTGATGTTTGCCTTACCGACTTAAATTTACCGGATGGGAGTGGCCTGCAACTGGTGCAAACCATTAGCCAGCATTACCCGCAGCTTCCAGTCGCGGTCATTACGGCTTATGGCAGCATGGATATTGCCATTGATGCGCTCAAGGCCGGTGCTTTTGACTTTGTTAGCAAACCCATCGAAATGTCACGCCTAAAAAGCCTGATTGAACAAGCACTTAAAGTAAATATGCAGGAACAACTGATCAGTCAGGGTATCGAAGACCAAAAACTGCTGGGCAAATCGCCAGTGATGCAGCAGCTTAAAGCCACCTTGCACAAGCTGGCACGTTCTCAGGCACCCGTCTATATCAGTGGCGAATCTGGCACGGGTAAGGAAGTGGCTGCACGGCTGATTCACCTGCTGGGGCCACGCAATAATGGCCCGTTTATCCCGGTCAACTGTGGTGCCATTCCCAGCGAGCTGATGGAAAGCGAGTTTTTTGGCCATAAAAAAGGCAGTTTTACTGGCGCAACTGAAGACAAAATCGGCCTGTTTCAGTCAGCACAAGGCGGCACACTGTTTCTGGATGAAGTGGCTGACCTGCCCTTGTCCATGCAGGTCAAACTACTACGCGCCATTCAGGAAAAAAAGATCCGTCCCATTGGCACCCAGCAGGAAATCAGTGTGGATATCCGCCTGCTCAGTGCCACCCATAAAAACCTGCAACACCTCGTGCAGCAAGGCATGTTCCGGCAGGATTTGTACTATCGCATCCATGTGATTGAAGTGAATATGCCGCCCCTGCGTGAGCGCGATTCAGACATTTTGCTACTGGCCAATAATTTTATTGAAAAAATCTGTCAGGAATGGGGCATGCCGCAACCGATCTTGTCCAAAGCGGCACAGCAGGCGCTGATGCAGTATAGCTTTCCGGGCAATGTGCGTGAGTTGCATAATGTGCTGGAACGCGCCCTGACCTTGAATGATGGACAGGAAATCCAGCCTGATGCCCTACAGCTACCAGACTTTGGGGGAAGTCAGCCGCCCATTTTATCCACCCAGCAGTTGGTGACAGAACCGCCCTGCCTGACTGATGCTGTTGCACCCGCTCGCCCTGATGGCAAACTGGACAGCAAAGGCTTGCCCAGTGAAGGCCTTGAAACCTATCTGGAAGAAATTGAAAAACAAATCATCTTGCAGGCGCTGGAAAGTTCCTACTGGAATCGCACGGTGGCAGCCAAAAAGCTGGGTATGACCTTTCGCTCCCTGCGCTATCGCCTGAAAAAATTTGGGCTGGATAGTGATTCTGATGACGAGGATGAAAGCAGATAAACGAAGTCCTACTTCGTCTGTTCGCAAGACGGAAGGCGATGCCTGAAGTGGGTAGATAAAACAGAGCACCGCTCTGTCTGCCCGCAAAACGAGAAGCCATGCTTCGAGTGGAACAGCTCAACGAAGCAGTACTTTTGCTAAAAAAATATCCCAAAAAAATCGACATCAAAAAAACCAGCATTCATGCTGGTTTTTTTGTCTCTACACTAAGCAATGGACTAGGGCAACTGATACTGCTTGGCCAATTGCACCACGCTGCTGTCAAGCGTGCTGTCAATGTCATTAATGGTGAGCTGATCCTTAATTAGCACATCCGGCACAATGCCCTTGCCTTCAATCAAACGGCCTTTTGGCGTGTAATAGCGTGCCACGGTAAGCTTGATCGCATAGCCATCGGCGATGGGCCATAATTTTTGTACCGAGCCTTTGCCATAGCTGTTTTCTCCCATCACGATGGCGCGCTGATGATCCTGAAATGCACCCGCCAGCACTTCTGCTGCGGAGGCTGAATAGTGATTGACCAGCACCCCCACAGGCACTTTGGCATAGCGCGCTGGCGGTACGGCCTGATAGCGTTGTTCCGGTTCACCGCGACCTTTGGTATACACAATCAAACCCTGATTGAGAAAAAGATCGGCCACTTCGACAGCAGCCGACAGTAACCCACCGGGATTATCGCGCAAATCCAGTAACACTGCTTTGAGGGCACTTTTCTTTTGATAGCTTTCAATCGCCTGATTAATCTGGCTTGCAGTCTGGCTTTGAAATGCACTGACTTTTAGCACCAGCACCCCGTTGGGATATTCAATCACCTTGACTGCATTGTCTTCCGGTGTTGCCCGAATTACCCGGACGTTGCGGCTATGCTTTCCAGATTCTGCCACATTCAGCTCAACCGTCGTACCAACAGCACCGCGTAAAAGCTGCTCAATATCATGCTGGCTCAGGTTACGGGTACTTTTGCCATCAATCCGGTACAACAGCATGTCGGCCTGCAAACCCGCGCGCGCTGCTGGCGAACCTGAATCCACCTGATCAATCTGCCAGTTGGCATCAGCCCCGGTTAATGCCCGCACACTCAAGCCAGTTTGTGCCACCTCGCCTTCGGTAAAATCCAGTAATGCCTCGTAAGTCTTGGCATCCAGATAATCCGAATATGGGTCAAGCTTGGACAACAGGCCATGTAGGGCATTTTCAAACAGCTCATTATCATCGACAGGTTCGACGTAATTTTCTTTTACTTTTTCATAAATACTGACAAAACGCCGGATGGCATCTATAGGCACGTCATCATAACTGGGCTTCGTAGATACACCGGCTTGATCATCTGCTGTAATCCCATCCATATCCTGTGGCTCATCATCAAAACCATCCGGCTGATCCAGTCTGGTTGACCCGGACTGGCTGTTGACTGCCGACGTTGCAGCAATAGCAGGTGCGGCATACAGTCCACTACTGCATAGCAGTACACTACAGGATAGCAATACGGCACTGGCCAGCCGAGTTTTTTTCATATTAAAGGGCTACCTCAGTCGAATCGGGTTGCAGTTGTATTAAGTTGCGACCCGTCATATCAGCAGGCACAGGGATTTGCATGAGATTGAGTAAGGTGGGCGCAACATCTGCCAATACGCCCCCGCTGTCAATGCTGCCACTGGTTGGGCCGACATAAATCAGCGGCACATATTCAGTGGTGTGCTGGGTGTGTACCTGCCCACTGTCATAGTCCATCATTTGCTCTACGTTGCCATGGTCAGCAGTAATCAGCATGTGGCCGCCCTGTGCCATCACCGCGTCATACACCCGGCCAATACACTGATCCAAGGCCTCTACTGCACTGACCGCCGCACCAAATATACCGGTATGGCCGACCATGTCCCCATTGGCATAGTTGACCACCAGCACATCGAACTCACCGGAATGAATCGCATTGACCAGCGCGTCAGTCACCTCAAAGGCACTCATTTCCGGCTTGAGGTCATAGGTCGCCACATCGGGTGATTTGATCAAAATCCGCTGTTCTCCCTCAAATGGCTCTTCCCGGCCGCCACTAAAGAAAAATGTCACATGCGCATATTTTTCGGTTTCTGCAATGCGCAACTGGGTTTTACCCAAACTTGCCAGATATTCACCCAGCGAATTGTTCAGCGCAGCCGGCATATACGCCACCGCTGCCGGAATAGTTTTGGCATAGCGCGTCAGCATTACAAAGCGGGCAAGCTGGGGACGTTTGATCCGGTTAAACCCGGTAAAGTCATCTTCCACAAATGCACGAGTAATTTCACGCGCGCGATCAGCCCGGAAATTCATAAACACCACACTGTCGCCATCTTTAATCAGAGATGGTTCACCAATCGTGGTGGCTTTGACAAACTCATCGGTTTCATCATGGGCATAGGCTTGTGCCAGTCCATCCTGTGCCGTAACGGCATGGCGTGCGGCAAATCCTTCGGTCAACAGGCGATAGGCTTGCTCGACCCGATCCCAGCGTTCATCACGATCCATGGCAAAATAACGGCCAATCAAACTGGCAATCTTAATTTGTGCGGCATTTTTATTATTTTCTTGAGCAACTTTGGCTTCAAAATCGGCAATGTACTTTTCTGCACTTTTGGGTGGGGTATCACGGCCATCTAAAAATGCATGCACCAGCACCTCGATACCACCCTGTGCAGCGAGCTGGCTCATGGCCACCAGATGGTCAATATGCGCATGCACGCCACCATCAGACAGCAGGCCAAGTATATGCAGCTTGCCGCCACTGGTTTTGGCTTGTTCAACGGCATCAATCAGCACCGCATGTTCAAAAAACTGACCTTCGCGGATTTCCTTGGTAATCTTGGTAGAATCCTGATACAGCACACGCCCCGCACCCAGATTCATGTGACCTACTTCGCTATTGCCAAACTGGCCTTCGGGCAAACCCACATCCTCTCCCGAACCCGAGATCAACCCATGCGGATGACGCGCTTTCATTGCATCCAAATTAGGCGTATGGGCTGCAAGGTAAGCATTATCCTTAACGTCTTCACGATGGCCAATACCATCCAGAATCACCAGTACATGAGGTATTTTACGAGGGGTCGCAGCAGTCATACGTGCAGGCTCTTAGTGACTTAAATTTGAATAATGCAAATTTTAACCAAAAGTGAGCGCCTGCACTATGTTAAAACCGTATCAATTACCGATTTTTCAGACAGATATTGCCTAAAATCCAATTTACGCCACCGACTGTAAATTTTCCGGAGTTGTATCCAGCAGTGTTTCCACTTTGGTTTGGGCAATTTGCTGCTGGGCTTCTTCCTCGGCATTCAGGTTTTGCTCCAGCCGAGCATAGACTGCTGGCAACAGTTTTCGGGTCAGTGTATTGAGTGGAGTCTCAATAAATGCAGGCAAAGCCATTCCCAGTAGGTTGCTTTCCATCAACTCATGGCTGGATGCTACCCGTGTGCCCATTACATAATCAAACCATGGACGGGTTACACACCAGTTAGCATCCTGATTGCTGTTCATGTGATGGTCATAATGCCAGGGAATCCGCTTTTTGGCCCAGTCATGATCCAGATGCGAGCGGCTATGTACATAAAAATAATTCACTGCACTGTAGCAAAACCCTAGCGCCATACCTTTGGAAAAAGGATAAGCAATCGCACTGGCAACCCCTGCCGTCACCAGCAACTGGCTAATTTCAAAACGGGTTCGTTCATGCTTAATGCCCTGTTCATAGCATTCATCGCCAAATTGCAGCTTGCGCACAAAGCGATGATGCGTCCAGTGACTGGTCATGCTGGCAGGGTGCGGGCTAAAGCGCGGCTTGCCCTTACGATGCACACCATGTAGCACATATTTGTGAGCGACCCACTCAAATGCATTGGCAACCAACAGCCCAGCTACAAATCCTCGAATCATGATCGGTTTATCCTGTCTCATTTTGCTTGATTTTGCCGCTATTTTTGGGCTAAATCTTGACGACAGCCCTCACTTTATTGACAAAACACGACAGGACAGTACTCGGATCACTTAATCTAGAACTCGCTTGTCATGGCAGCAAAAAGGACAGCAACATGGCTTTTGGATTTAATCAAGAATCAGTGAATGGCGGGCTGGCTAAACTTGTCCGGCAGTTTTGTACGCAGCAACAGTTAACTATTCCGGCCGATTGCCTTAACTATCACGATGCACAGCGCATTCCGTTTACGGTATGGCAACAGATTTTGCATCAGGTCAATGAACAGTATCAGCAACCAGCCTTAGGCCTGCACATTGCCCGCCGAATAGAACCGGCGCATATTGGCATTATGGGTTATTTGGGTTTGTCTTGCCAAAATCTGGGCGAAGCCCTGCAACGCTTTGAACGCTATCACCGACTGGCCTACGACTGTAATGACCTGCAAATCAGTATTACGGATAATATGGTGGAAATCAGCTGGGGCATTAGTGCCGGCAAACCGGGGCAACTGGTCGATGAAACCGCCATTGCGCTATTTAGGAATATTGCCGAGCAGCTAATCCAACCCACACGACTGGCCTTAAGCCATGTTGATTTTGTTAATTCACCCCCGAACCAGACCCGTATTTATGAGCAGTATTTTGGCTGTGCGGTCACCTTTAATGCAGTGCGCACCCGAATTGCTTTTCCCATCACGCTGCTCACTGCCCCAGTCAACCGTGCCGATCAAACTTTAAAGCAACTGCTTGAAAATCAAGCTGCGGCGCTATTATACGAATTGCCTGAACATGATGATTTTGACCAACAGTTACAGCGTTATATGACGCAGGCGGTGCAACAGGGCAACATTTGTATTGATGAGATTGCCCAGCATCTGGGTTTGTCAGCACGGGGGCTACAGCGGCAACTGGTCAAGCGCAATTATAGCTTTCAGCAGCGGTTGGCACAGGTGCGTGAAACCTTGGCCAAGCAGTATTTGCTAGATTCCAAGCTCAGCCTGATTGATATTGCCCTACTATTGGCCTATTCCGAACAAAGTGCTTTTCAGCGCGCCTTTAAACAATGGACCGGCCAAACCCCGCATCAGTGGCGCACGAGCCAGCAGATCCATGGCTAGCCATCAGCTTTAGATTTTTTATACATTTTAGTTTTTACAAATTTTTTGTAATTTATAGAGTCTTAAATGTCAGGCATAAAAAAACCGCGCTTCAGCAGCACTGAGTCGCGGATTTTTATACAGCAGGTCAATTAGTTAGCACGCTGCCAAGTCTGGTTACGGCCAAGTAAGGAAATTCCAAGATAACCACGCAGGTTAAGCACCTTACCATCATCCGATAACGTCCCTTTTAACTTATAGGTTTTACCGGTTTTTGGATCCAGAATGCTGCCATAATCGTAGCTGTTGTTAACGCCGCTCACTGGCTTTAAGCCATGAACAATCGTCAGACCAATCACTGGCTTGTTTTTTAGGCTACCGCTACAGCTGGTACAAATTCGGGTTGCATCTTTATCAAGCAAGGTTTGTACTGTGCCTGACAACGCACCATTCACTTCGGTAAACTTCACGATAGCCCGCGGCTTGCCGGTTTTATCATCAATTGTTTTCCAAGTAGAACCATTAAGTTGATCCGCAGCAAAACCAGCTGCACTAACTGCCATCATGAGTGACATTAAAATTAAACGACGCATCTCAACTTCCTTTTAGTATATTAATCGTCCTTTATCATAATCTGTTTATAAATTGCTTCAATATGATTATGTGACTATACAGTTTTTCAATGTAAAGTATATCTTCATATTTTCTTCAATTAAATCATTAGACTTGCCTTGTGGAGTGTGACATGGCTTTACCCGAACATTTTAAACGTTATGCCATCGAAAAAATTTTAAAATTATCCTGCAAGATTCCAAGTCAATATCAGCTTCCGGTGCCATTTTTACGCCAGAGTATGGCGTTTGCCAGCAAAAGTTTTCCTGTACGCCCCGAAGTAGATATTACCGCGGTCACACTGGGTCAATGCCCCGCAGAACAGCATGTGTTCTATACCAATGGCTTATCCAAAAAGGTCGTGCTGCATATTCATGGTGGCGTATTCTTTCTGGGTGGGCCAGATACTCATCGCGCCCTTGCCAGCCAGATTGCCGCGCAAACAGGTGCGACTGTTTTTGTACTGGACTATCCACTTTCTCCTGAACATATTTATCCCACAGCAGTCAATGCCGTCACAAGTGCTTATATGGCATTAATCAAGGCAGGACATGATGCCAAGGATATTATTATTTCTGGCGATTCGTGTGGCGGTAATCTGGCACTGGCAGCAGTCATTGCTTTGCGGGATGAAAAAATTATTTTACCGTCCGCCCTGATTTTAATGTCGCCATTTCTGGATTTAACCCTAAGCGGTGAATCCATGCAATTGAATAAAAATTTGGATGCCATGCTGAACCGCGAGCTGCTGGCACAGGGCAGCCAGTATTATGTCGGTGACTATCCGCTGGGTCATCCTCTAGTGTCGCCATTATTTGCCAATCTATCTGGTTTGCCACCGACTTTGGTGCAAGTTGGCAGCAAAGAAATTTTACTGGATGACGCCAACCGTTTTAAGGCACTGGCCGAGGCTGCGGGCAGTGACATTGAACTCAACATTTATCCCGGTATGTGGCATGTGTTCCAGATGTTTAGTTCTTGGGTCAGCATGGCAGAACAAGCACTTCTTGAAATGCGTGACTTTATGCAGCGGCATGGTTAAATTAGTATCATTACTTCATTAACTCATCAATACAGTCTTCAGGTAGCACAATCTAAATTGCACCCTTAGCATTAGACACTCATCTCATGTAGGGTGCTTTTTTGTTATTAGATGAATTGACGCTGCACTAAAAAATTGTTGCAGTTTTTCTAATCTATTCGCAATTCAGGCTAAACTGTCTCACATAACAATATTTTTCGGGTTAAACAACAAAATAATGGCTGATCTTAACGACTATTACTGGTTTGCGCTGGTCGTCAATCACAATGGATTTAGCGCCACTGAACGTGCTACCGATGTTGCAAAATCCAAACTAAGCCGTCGTGTGCAGCAACTCGAACAAGACCTTGGCGTACGGCTCATTCAGCGCACTAGCCGACAATTTGCAGTGACTGATGTTGGCATGAGTGTCTATCGCCATGCACAAGCCATGCTAATGGAAGCACAAGCTGCTGAGGATGTGATTAATCATTTGCGTGCTGAGCCGCGTGGCGTGGTTCGGGTCAGTGTTCCCGTCAGTATTGCAGAGCAGGAAATTGTACAGATCCTGCCAAATTTTTTGAAACGGTATCCCGATGTCAAAGTGCAGCTGATTATCAGCAATCGTCGTGTTGATATTATTAATGAGGGAATTGACGTGGCCTTACGGGTGAGAAATCAGCTGGATGAAGATGCTTCGTTTATAATCCGACGTTTTGGGCAAATTAATCACCGATTGATTGCCTCACCCAATTATTTAAACCAGCATGGCCGCCCTGAATTTCCAGACCAACTCACCGAACATACCACGCTAAGCATGAATGAAGATGACATCAACCAGTTCTGGGTGCTCGAAGACCAAAATGCACAGGTCAAACGCATTAAAATCCAACCGACTGTGATGGGTTCAAACTTTGGCATGCTGACCTGTTTTACAGAACAGGGAATGGGCATTGCATTACTACCAGAAACCATGTGTGCCCAACAAGTTAGAGCTGGCAAACTGGAAGTGGTATTACCCAATTGGCAACTGGCTCAAGGCACATTTCACGCCGTCTATCCTTCTCGGCGTGGTTTATTACCAGCCGTTCGGGTGTTTATTGATTATCTGCTTGAAGAATTACCAAAACTAGTTTCAGCAAATCAGCTATAGCTTATATGTTTAAGGGATAAACAGCTTGGCTGTTTTAACATTATGGAAGGCGGTGAAGCCAAGAAAGAAAATTTATGCAACAGAGCATTAAAAACCATTTTTATAAAGAAACCCCCATCAGTTAAACTGATGGGGGTTGAATAATGAGCTGGCGATGCCCTACTCTCACATGGCGAATGCCACACTACCATTGGCGCAACGTGGTTTCA
>SECL01000077.1 GCA_004173455.1 Moraxellaceae bacterium
CCTCGCAACACCTCGTTATCACCAAAGGCTTTGTACAAATCCCTGATGACAACAACGGCTTCTCTTCCTTTATCATTCGTTACTACACTCATGCTACCTGAAATAATTGATAATCTGAAGAATCAACATCTCTTCGATAAAAATCAAAAACATAGACGTTACTACCGCTGCGTTGGCTGCCCGTCCTACACCTTGCGTACCACCCGTTGTGTTATAACCCTTGTAGCATCCAACAACACCAATGGTAAATCCAAACACAAGCGACCGGATCACAGAAGAAGCATAGTCAAGGAAAGTGATCTTTGAAAATGCCTGTTCTATAAAAATGGCAAAGCTGGTTTGCTCTTTTAAATGGATGTCGAGGTAAGACCCCATCATTGAAACAAAGGCGGCATACAACATCAGCATCGGCAGCATGATGGTGGCTGCACCAATTCGTGTATTCACCAAAAATTTGAATGGCTTTACGGCTGAGACCTCCATGGCATCGATTTGCTCCGTTACCCGCATGGAACCTAGCTCGGCGCCAATGCTTGAACCGACTTTACCGGCACAGATTAGTGCTGTGACCAGCGGCGCCAGCGATTTAATAACGGCAATCGCCACCAGTGAGGGCAACCAGGATTGGGCACCAAATTCAGCCAGCGAAGGACGCGATTGTTTGGTGAACACAAGTCCTGTAATAAAACCTGTAAGTGTAATTAATAAGAGAGAACGGTAGCCTATTTCGTAAGACTGCTTTATTAATTCATTCCACTCCAAAGGCCGCCGTGGAATGAATGAGAAGATGAACTGGAAACCGTCTTCAAAATTTATTGCACCACGATCCCTTTCTGACGGTTGGCCAGCAGCTGGTAAAAAACCTGTGCGGAGTTTTGTTCGGAACTGACCAGGTCGTGCAATGTTACCTTGTTTAAAAAGTCGTCAAGAATAAACTGGATCATGGACCAGAGCGAACGCGACGAGCAGTCAACGGAATGCGTACAAAGCTTTACAGCACCGGCATGCGTTCCGCAAAACTGGTTATCAAACAAAACGCCGCCTAATGTTTTCAGCACTTCGTTGATGTTAATTTCATTGGAGGGCTTTGCCAAAACATAACCGCCTTTGGCCCCAGGCGTACTATTAATAAAACCTCCCAGGCGAAGGACACGAGTGAGCTTCGCCACATAATGCGGCGTCAAGCCTTCTGTTTCGCTTAGCTGCGGAATGCTCATCCCTTCCTGCTCTTTGCAGGCGGCAATGCGAATCAGCAGACGCAAACCATATTCTTCCTGTGCGGTTATTTTCATTGTTTGTTTTTCTGTTTGTGTTTCTTGTCAGCAATCAGCAAACGAGAAACGGCAATGGTGGCAATTTTAATTTCAACCTACCGAACGATAGACGGCAGATGAATGTTTCTTCAATTACCGTTTGACGATTTACGATTGCCGTTTAC
>SECL01000078.1 GCA_004173455.1 Moraxellaceae bacterium
CTTGCATTACTGGCATCGTAAAGGGCGAGAATGAAATTGTTCTGAGCTGTTTGCAAATCGGTTTGTGCCGAACTGATTTCGGTGCTGGAACCAATGCCTTCCTGAAATTTCAGGCGGGTAGTGTTGTACACTTGCTCTGCCAGTTCGCGGTTGCGTTTTTGCGTTTCCAGTGTGGCCAGTGCGTTGGTATAACTGTTTAACGCCTGCGCCACTTCCTGGTCGATGTTCAGCTTCAGGTTCTCGATGTTATTCAGATTTTGCTGCTGTTCCAGCTGCGCCCTTTCAATGCGTGCCTTGCGGGCAAAGCCGTCAAAAATGGGAACGTTAACGTTTAAGCCAATCAGTGAACTTGGGAACCACTGTCCACCGAAACCAAAGTTGTTTGCCTGTCGCAGGTAATTAAAATTCGATGACAGTGCAACGGTGGGCAGTTTGCTCAGCTTGTACCGGCGTATGTTGTATTCGCCCAGCTTCAAACCCAATTGCGCATATTGAAATTCTTTGCGGTTTTCATACTGGTATTGCGTTGCGTCAAGTACACCGGTTCGAATGTCTTCATAGGTAACACTGTCCGTCAGGATCAGTGTATCACGAATCGGCATGCCCATTAAAAACTTCAGCCCGATGTACCCGTTGCTGATATTGTTCAACGCTTTTTGCCTTTCGGTTTGCAGGTTGTTTACCTGCACTTCTAACTTATTGATGTCAAGCTTTTCGGCAAAGCCATTTTCAAAGGACTTGCGTGTATCAGACAGAAACTTTTGTACGTTGGCAATGTTGGCATCCAGTATCGCTATCTGGCTTTTGCTGGCAGCCAGTTGATAATACACTTTGTACACGTTGGCCCGGATGGCCTCTTCTGTGACTTCCACTGCTTTGTTTCGAAAATCAATGCTGGCCCGCCTTGCCTGCAATCCCACAAACACCTGCCCGTCAAACAGGAGTTGCTGCAAGCTGGCGCCAGCCGTGTTGACGAACTTTGTTCCGAACTGCGCCTGAAT
>SECL01000079.1 GCA_004173455.1 Moraxellaceae bacterium
ATTCAGGCGCAGTTCGGAACAAAGTTCGTCAACACGGCTGGCGCCAGCTTGCAGCAACTCCTGTTTGACGGGCAGGTGTTTGTGGGATTGCAGGCAAGGCGGGCCAGCATTGATTTTCGGAACAAAGCAGTGGAAGTCACAGAAGAGGCCATCCGGGCCAACGTGTACAAAGTGTATTATCAATTGGCTGCCAGCAAAAGCCAGATAGCGATACTGGATGCCAACATTGCCAACGTACAAAAGTTTCTGTCTGACACACGCAAATCCTTTGAAAATGGCTTTGCCGAAAAGCTTGACATTAGTAAGTTGGAAGTGCAGGTAAACAACTTGCAAACCGAAAGGCAGAAAGCATTGAACAACATCAGCAACGGCTATATCGGGCTGAAGTTTTTAATGGGCATGCCGATTCGTGATACACTGATCCTGACGGACAGTGTTACCTATGAAGACATTCGCACCGGTGTACTTGACGCAACGCAATACCAGTACGAAAACCGCAAAGAATTTCAATATGCGCAATTAGGTTTAAAGCTGGGCGAATACAACATACGCCGGTACAAGCTGAGTAAACTGCCCACCGTTGCACTGTCATCGAACTTTAATTACCTGCGACAGGCAAACAACTTTGGTTTTGGTGGACAGTGGTTCCCAAGTTCACTGATTGGCTTAAACGTTAACGTTCCCATTTTTGACGGCTTTGCCCGCAAGGCACGCATTGAAAGGGCGCAGCTGGAACAGCAGCAAAATTTAAATAACATCGAGAACCTGAAGCTGAACATCGACCAGGAAGTGGCGCAGGCGTTAAACAGTTATACCAACGCACTGGCTACACTGGAAACGCAAAAACGCAACCGCGAACTGGCAGAGCAAGTGTACAACACCACCCGCCTGAAATTTCAGGAAGGCATTGGTTCCAGCACCGAAATCAGTTCGGCACAAACCGATTTGCAAACAGCTCAGAACAATTTCATTCTCGCCCTTTACGATGCCAGTAATGCAAG
>SECL01000011.1 GCA_004173455.1 Moraxellaceae bacterium
TGATTTGATATCGGTATATTTCATGCTGTTATTATAGTTGAAAGTCATACAATTTTTAGCTCAAAAGATGATCAATACATTGATCATCTTTTGATTTATGCAAGAGATCTATTATTAAAGCATTAATAAACTGTTGTTCGCTATGTGTGCCTGCATCCAGAAAACTAAAATAAAAAACCCGCCAGCCATTTTTTTCGGCCAGTGGCATAATATCTTTTCGTAAAAATTCAGTTTTACCCATACGTCGAGGGGCAAAGAAAGTGAGTGAGCTGGCAAGGCCACTATCAAACATGCCTAATACTTGTTTGGCTAATTCGGTTCGGGGGAAATGCCAAGTATCTATAAAATTACTCATGGCGAATAAATCAGCAATTAGATTGCTTTAGATTCTATGTGTCTAATTAGATTTTTGCAATCTAATGCAATCTAAACACTTTTTATAATGTCTTTTCATCGTTTTTGGCTATTTTGACTCACAACAAAATATAGCTTATTACTCTCTAGTTCCCGATACTCTTTAAGCTCTGGTTCAAGTGTGGCAAGGATTGCATCGGACATTGGGCGTTTTTTGATAGCAGCATATAGAGCCATAAAAAAAGGCTTAAACCGTAAAGTTTAAGCCTTTGATCACCACACCACGCCTTGCGGCAGTATATGGATTTTAAGTATATGGTGGGTCGTCCGCGACTCGAACGCGGGACCAATGGATTAAAAGTCCAGTGCTCTACCAACTGAGCTAACGACCCATAACACAACGCTTCGTTGTGGCGCACATTCTACCAACTTATTTGAATATGGCAAGTAGAAATATAGGTTTCTGAATTTGTTTGGTTATAAAAAAACCGCTATCCACACAAGAGATAACGGTTTTTTTAGGTTTTTCAGCAACTAATGCTTAAAAACGATATTGAGCACCTTGAATGCTGCTGTGAATATCAGCAGTCACTACACAATACTGCTTTTCACCCGGCAGCCAGACCAGAATAGTTTCATCTGTCTTGCTAGGGTCAAATGCCTGCGTTTTTAAGGTGTTTTTCTGATACTTGAACGTTCCTGTGGTTTCCATTTGCTGCTGGATACGCAAGAACACCGGTACAGCGTAAGCAGGCATATTTTGCTGGAAGAAACTTAGCAGCTCAGCATAATCGGCCTCATCAAGGCTGTGGCCTTCATGTGGGGTAATGGCGCACATGCCCGCGCGGCCATTGGTATTGGGGATTTCTACACCATATACCACCGCTTCACTGATTTTTGGATGCTCAGCCACCAGATTTTCAACTTCGGTAGTAGATACATTTTCGCCTTTCCAGCGGAAGGTATCGCCTAGACGATCTACAAACTGGGCGTGACGGTAGCCAATGTCACGCACCAGATCACCGGTATTAAAATAGCTGTCGCCTTTTTTGAATACGTTTTCAAATACCACGGACTTGTTCTTTTCCGGGTCGGTGTAGCCATCAAATGGCGCGCGTTTGGTAATTTTGCCAATTAGCAGGCCGGTTTCGCCGGTTTTCACCTTGATAAAACGCCCTTTGCTGTCTTTAATCGGTTCGTTCTTTTCTTTATCAAACTGAACAATGGCATACGGTGTAGGAGAGAAACCCACGGTATTGTCAAAATTGAAAATATTGCTAAAGCCCACGTTGCCTTCGCTAGATGCATACAGCTCCATGACTTCTTCCACCCCAAAGCGCTGCTTAAACTTGCTCCAGATGGTCGGGCGCATGCCGTTACCAATCATTTTGGTGACCCGGTGGTCTTTATCCATAGAGGTAGGCGGGGTTTCCAGCAGGTAGCGGCACAGCTCACCCACATAGCCAATGGCAGAGGCATCAAAACGCTGTACATCGGCCCAGAATTCACGGGCAGAAAACTTGCGACGAATGGCCAGTGCTGAACCGCCAGCCAATACAGCCGCCCAGCACACCACCATTGCGGTAGCATGATAAAACGGCAGGGTGGCGTACATGACGTCGTGCTGGTTCAAATCCATGATATGACCATAGGTGCCATAGGCGCGCATCCAGCGGCCGTGGGTAAAAATGACCGCTTTGGGCAAGCCAGTGGTGCCAGAGGTATAGATGTAGAACAGGCCATCAGCAAAATACACGCTATTGGTGGTGGGCGGGTTAAAGCTGGGGTACTGCTGGATAATACTGGCTAGATTTTGGTAACCGTCAGGGGCTGTGCCTGCATCTTTTAGGGTGTCTTGATCGGCAAACCAGTACACTTCCTGTTTGTTGACATCCAGATTTTCCAGCACGGCATGCAGGGCAGGCTGTACTTCATCTCCGACAATAATGGCGCGTGGTTGTACTAGATTGATGCTATGGCACAGTACCTTGCCAGTTTGTGCGGTATTCACCAGTGCCGCAGTTACCCCAATTTTGGCCAGTGCCACAACGGCGGCCAAAAGCTCTGGGCGGTTTTCAATAATGACGGCAACCACATCACCTTTTTGCAGCCCCTTGGACAAAAAGAAATGTGAAATCTGGTTAATCCATTCGTTGAACTGTACATAGTTCAGTTCGGTGTCTTTATATAAAATGGCTTTGCCATAGGGATTTTGCCGAACGGTTTTTTCAAAAGCCCAGCCCAGCCCCATTGGTTTGCTGGCGCGGGTATCGTTAGCCAGGATCAGGCCATTCAGCACATGAGGCAATTTTTTGAGTAAACGAGGAAGCCGCTTTGCAACCTCGCTTAAGGTAATAACATCTTTCTGGTTAGACTGGCTCATGAATAGCGATCCTTTGTTATACGTTGGTACACGTGTTAAACCGGCATGGTTTGTCGCCCGTATGGTTTCACCACAGGTTAGCGAATTGTGCATGGGCAACAAAAATATGCCCGATTATCCGTTAAATCTGACGTGGGTCAAGTGCCGATCAGGACGAATGATCAGTCTGTTTTAGCACATGGCTGATCATATACTGGGTCATTTGCTGTTTTAAGGCTCGTGACAGGGCATTATTCAGCTCGGTAGTCACCGTGGCTGCAAACAGCGGACGTAGTTGTTCAACCAGCATGGTGGCCTGATCAAGATTAAAAAGTTGCGCATCGGGTGCTTTGGGAAAAATAATGGACAGGCCAATTTGTGCGACCGAAGCAGCAGCGGTATCCAGATCTTTGCGCAGGCTGACCACAATATCCAGTAACTGGCGAAAGCTGAATTGATAGTCAATTAAGGTAGTTGCAAGCTGAAGCAAACCGGCATGACTAATTTTGACCAGATCATTTGAGGCAGGTTCCAGCACACCGACTTCAAAGGCATATTGAATATCTTGCGCAGTAGGCGCCGTATTAAAGCGACTGGCTAGTGCATCCAGACTCAAATAAAGTGGTTGTTCTTCAGGCCAGATATTGGCAACAGCGGTGTTTAAGCCAATGAGCTGAGTAAGGGTATGCCCTTGATCGTGGGCATGCAGAATTTCACTGATATTGGCAATGGAGTAGCCACGAGTGAGTAACTGCTGAATCATGCGCAGGCGAACCAGATGGTCTTCACCGTAAATGGCAATGCGGCCGCGCTTGACCGGAGTAGGCAGAATACCTTTTTCCTGATAAGCGCGGATATTGCGAATGCTGGCAAGGGTGAGCTCAGCCAGCTGAGTAATGGTGTACTCAGAACTGGCTGGCGGATCACGGGTGAGTGAGCTTTTCCCCATGGGACTACCTACTTAAGAGGCAGTACCTTGCTTTTTCGGTGGACGACCACGCGGACGACGCGGACGCGCGGGCGAAGGCTTATCCTTGTCGGCTTTAGAGCCTGAATCATCACTATCGGATTCGTCATCAGTGGCCAGTTGTTGCGGCTGATCACCTGACGTGTCGTCTGAGTTTTCATCAGATAATATGGCGGTTTTGGCATTAGCCTTGGCGGGTGTTTCAACCACAGCTTGCAGATTGGCTTCTGATTCACCCACAGGCTGGGTAGCCTGCTGGTTTTCTGTTGCCGCAGCATTTACTGCCGTGGGAGCCGCTGGAGTAGCTTGATCGAGATCAGCCTGTACCGCTTCAATCGCTGGGTTGGCAGCATTGATACGATCAGTGACATCATCAGGGCCATGGGACGGTTGTTCAGCCTGAGAGTCAACTTGTGGCAGCTCAGTCGTACTGTGGCTAGCCACGTCAGTTGCTGGCTGTTCATCGGCCATAGCGTCGGTAGACGCTGCTTGCGCTTCGACCACTGGACTTGCTTCAGCGCTGGTCGCAGCAGCTTGTGCTGCTTGGGCGGCCAATCGACGACGCAAACGAGGATCATTGCCTGCACGTTGCTGGGATGCAACCGGTGGGGTAGTAGGTAACAACTCAACCGGCCCTTGCTCTTGGACGACCGCAACATCTTGCTGTGGTGCTGGGGTAGTCACTGCTGTTGCCCCCAGACTAACTGTCTGATGACGCTGTTGCAGGGCTTGCAGGAATGCTGCAATCACATTGCCATCCGCCAATAGCGCTTGCGCAGCATCACCCAGCACGGCGCGGATAAATTCACCCGTCGTACCTTGTACTGGCAATGACTGAAGCTGTTGCTCACTCGTGGTTGCAACGTCGTCTACTTGCGTGGGCATTAACGCGGGGTCAACGGTAAATTGCAGCGCTGGCTCGTCCAGACCCAGTTCACGGCGACGACGACGCTCACGTGGATCATTGAGCGCACGTTGTGGTTCGCCATTGTTAGCACTATCGGAAGACTGTTCAACCGCAGGCATTTCACCCACATCGGTGGCATGGTTGGGTGCCGCTTCATTAAGGACTGGCTCAGGCTGATCAAGGCTAATCCGGCTGGACTGTTGAGAGTCAACATTGATTACCAAGGCTTCAACCAGTTGTACCTGACTTTCATGCTCAACTGCCAGCAGGCGGGGTGCCTGATTGGCCTGCGCTGCATGGCTGTCAGATTGAGTTGCTACTGGTGCAGCAGTCTCAGCAGGTATACTGCGGGTTTGACTCACGCCAGCCACAGCTTGTTCCGAGGTTTCTGCCAGCACGCTTTGATCACGATGGCGTGGGCCACGGCTAGGGCGGTTGCTGGCCTGACGGTCACGACGTGGCACAGCAGTGTCAATGTTACTGCTGCTGTTATGACTAGGCTGGTTAGTGTCGGTTTTTTCCTGACGTTCCTGCCGCTCTGGGCGATCCTGTCTATCTTGACCGGTTTGCTGGCGACGACCACGACCACGCGGTTGTGGCGCTGTATTATCTTCAGCAACCTGTGCAGTCTCGACATGCTCAAGCACTTCACGTTCACGCGGGGCTTGGTCACGCTCGCGTTGCTGATCACGCTTGCGGTTGTTGTTGCGCTGGCGGCCATTGCTGGAGTTGTTAGAGTTGTTGGAAATAGAACGTGCATTGGTATCGTTGCTGTTCGCATGGCTCGCTGGTGTGCTGGTTTCCTGTACCACAGTGCCTTTACTGTAGACATTCACGGCTTCGATTTGTTCTTCTTTAACCGGAGCCACCTGATTCAGGCTACCATAAACGCCTTTGCTGACTGCGCCTTCATTGATCAGTTGCTCAATGGCCGAGGCAGCATCTTTGGCGCTTACTGCATCTTGTGTTTTGGCCTGCTTTGTCACAAACAGGTTTTCTAGCCAAGCACAAGCGCGGTTTTCTGCTTTAGGCACAGCAACCGGTTGAGGCTCGCTCGCTGGTGCTTTTACAGCCGGTTTTGCGCTAGGGGTTTGATCGCTAACAGGCGCAGGTTCAACGGCAACCGGCTGTTGCTGCCAGTCTGTGGCTTCATAACCTAGCTCTGATTCGCTGGCGCGCGTGGCTTCGGTACGCTCATAGCTGGCCGGGCCAAAACCATCACGGTTGTACTGGATATGGTAATGCGGGGTTTCCAGATGTGGGTGCGGCAATACGGTAATGCGAACCTGACTGTGCTGTTCCAGATACACAATGGCATTGCGTTTTTCGTTGAGCAAAAACGCTGCAATTTCCACCGGTACTTCGATTTGCACCTCACCCTGACGTTCACGCAGGGCAATTTCCTCAATAGAGCGCATAATGGACAGCGACAGCGAACGCAGGTCACGTACCATGCCAGTACCATGACAGCGTGGGCAGACATAACCAGTAGCTTCTTCAAGCGACGGACGCAGGCGCTGGCGGCTCATTTCCATCAAACCAAAACGCGACAACTGGCCAAACTGGATACGGGCACGGTCGCTTTGCGTAGATTCACGCAGTTTATTTTCGACCAGACGCTGGTTGCGGTCTTTGTTCATGTCAATAAAGTCAATGACGATCAGGCCACCAATATCACGCAAGCGCAACTGGCGTGCAATTTCTTCAGCGGCTTCGATGTTGGTATTAAGCGCGGTGTCTTCCACATCATGACCACGGGTTGCCTTGGCCGAGTTGATGTCAATAGAAACCAGTGCTTCGGTCTGATCAATCACAATAGAACCGCCAGAAGGCAGTTTGACTTCGCGTTGATAGGCAGTTTCAATCTGGCTTTCAATGCCAAAGCGGGCAAATAAGGGCTCGCTGGCAGTATATTTTTTAAGCTTGTCAATCTGGTGCGGCATCACCTGCTGCACAAAATGATAGGCTTCATTAAACGCCTGTTCGTTGTCAATCAGGATTTCACTGATGTCATCACGCAGGTAATCACGCACAGCGCGAGTGACCACACCGGCTTCCTGATGCACCAGAATCGGTGAAGGACTATTGCCTGCGGTATTCTGGATTTGTTGCCACAGCGACAGCAGGTGTTGCAGGTCAAGCTGAAGCTCTTCTGGCGTGCGGCCAATTCCGGCGGTGCGCACAATTACGCTCATGCCACGGGGAATGGTCAGGGTCGCCAATACCTCTTTCATTTCTTCACGCACGGAACCGGCGATCTGACGGCTGATGCCACCCCCTTTGGGGTTGTTTGGCATTAATACCAGATAGCGGCCAGCCAGTGAAATAAAGGTAGATAGGGCAGCACCTTTGTTGCCACGCTCTTCTTTTTCTACCTGAACCAGCAATTCAGTACCTTCAGAAATCAGGTCGCGAATATTGTGGGTAGAACGGGCATCGGCCTGTAGATAGTTGTTGGCAATTTCGCGCATGGACAGGAAGCCCTGACGGTTTGCGCCATATTCAACAAACACGGCTTCCAAGGAAGGCTCTACCCGGGTAACGTGACCCTTGTAGATATTGGATTTCTTTTGTTCGCGGGTGCGGTTTTCAAGGTCAAAATCGTATAGACGATTGCCAGTGATGAGAGCAACGCGAATTTCTTCAGCATGCGTCGCATTAATCAGCATACGTTTCATGGGTGTGACACCTAATAGTGACACACACAAACAGATCGGTTCGCAATATGATCGCGCGAACAGCGAGCTTTCTTAATACATATCGGTTGTTGGGCGTAAACGGGATAAACCGCATTTACGGATATGTATTAATTCCTTTGAATCAAAGGTCAAAGTCTTACTGAGGCGCCGAATAGCGGTGCCTCATCCAATCAAATGGAGGGGTGCTAGCTGTGATTTGGTTAAAATCGCAAAACACTTACCGTAATCAGATCAAGCCATTCCTTAGGACTACATCACCATGTTCACATGATGGCTGCTACCATTACGGATCACGTAATATGGCGCATGGCAGTTTGCACGATACGGTAAATTGTTTTGTCTTCTGATTTTAAAACACCAAAAACAGCAAATCGCGACCTGTTATGTGTGTATCAGTTTTCATTTAAACCTGCATAAAGGCAGGGTTCATTTAAACTTGCCAGCCTGATTGGTTTGTATTTGATAAAACCCATGCAGCCTAACAAGATTTGCCGATATACTTAACCCTCGGCGAGGATGTATTCCTTAAGGCAGTATTGCGTATTATCTCAGGATAACCATTAGGCCTTTACCATCAGGGTGCAATTGGCACGACTGAACGGTAAAGCAATGGACAAACACTGCCGTGCGCTGACTATATCAGACCTTTTCGTTTAAGCATACGGGAAGTCAGGGTTTTTTCGGGCTTGTTTGTTATTTTTTCTAACGCGCAAGCCTGCCTGAACTGGCGGTAAACATGACCTCGCGCGGGTATGCTTCATTGTTCAAATGGCATACGGTACACGCTGCGCAATGACGGGTTAATTTATATTTTTATTCACTGATATTCTTTGATAAATACAGGTTAGGTATGGCTGAACAAAGCTGGCAGCAAGTGAGTTGGTTTGAGGTAGATGAACATCAGAATGGCCAGCGCATTGACAATTATTTGTTGACCCGCTTAAAAGGGGTACCCAAAAGCCGTATTTACCGTCTGATCCGCGAAGGCGAAGTGCGGGTGAACAAAGGTCGGGTAAAAGCTGAAACCCGCCTGAAAATAGGCGATCAGATCCGAGTGGCACCCATTCGCCGCGTGACAGCCGATGAGCAAGTGCCGATAAAAGTCGGTGATGAGCTGGCCACAAGTCTTGCCAACCGGATTGTGTTTGAAGATGAAGGACTGATTGTGCTGGATAAGCCTGCGGGAATTGCGGTGCATGGCGGTAGTGGCGTGGCGTTTGGCGTAATCGAGGCGTTACGGCAGGTGCTGGGCAAGCCCTATCTGGAGCTGGTACACCGGATTGACCGCGATACTTCGGGACTGCTGATGATCAGTAAAAAACGCAGTACCTTAAAGCTGCTACAGGATTATTTGCGTGAAGGAAAAATTCGCAAAACCTATCAGGCACTGGTCAAGGGAAATGTGTTGCTGGACAGTCAACTGATTGATGCACCCTTGCTGCGCTATGAGCTGGCCAATGGCGAGCGCCGGGTTCGGGTATCTCGCGAGGGTAAGCCCAGCAAGACGCAATGGCAGGTGGCAGAGCGTTTTAAACAGGCGACACTGGTCAATGCCAGCCCATTGACTGGGCGTACCCATCAAATTCGGGTGCATGGCCAGTTTATTGGTCATCCGCTGGTGGGCGATGACAAATATGGTCATGAGGTCGTGTGGCAGGGTACGCCTGCACGTCGGCTATGCCTGCATGCAATTCAGCTTGAAATTCCAGGTTATTCAACGATTAAGGCAGAATTACCATCAGATATAAAAAATTTAATCCAGCAGTTGCGTTTTTAGGCTGAGGTCGGCATAGTCGGGAAGAATTGGATTTTAGTCAAAATGGAGCTTTAGATAATTTGATTACTTCATTTGGTTCATTTGACTTGATTGTTTTTGACTGGGACGGCACGCTATTTGATTCGGTATCCCCCATTATCGACCTGCTACTGGAAGCCAAAAAAGAACAGCCGGAAAGCTCACAGGCAGTCGCGTTAAAGGACAGCGGCATGGTGCCGGTGTTAGAGCAGATCATTACGGCTGATCATGCGGTGCAGGTCAATGATCTAAAAATGCTGCTCAACCTTGAAGGTTTTACTTCTTTTGGAAAACCAGCCACCTTGTATGGAGGGGTGGCTGAGTTGCTAAATACCCTTTGGGAATCAGGCCAGAAAATGGCTGTGGTGGCCGGCCGTGCGCAGGCTGAAGTGCTGGCAGAAATGCGTGAGCTGAATATTGACCATTACTTTTTTTCTGTGGTGGGTTCAGATCAGGGACCCGTCAAGCCAAATCCAGCCATTATCCATGCGATTTTGGCGCTGGCGGAGTGTGTGCCCAACCGGGCGCTGATGGTGGGTGATTCGGCCATGGATATGGAAATGGCCACGCTGGCGCGGGTTTCCATGCTGGGCACAGCTTATGTCACACGCGACCATGAAGAATATTGCCTCAAGCGGCTGCAACCCTGGCAACCACTGGCTATTGCCGAAACTGTTGAAGAATTGAATCAGTTTTTGCTGGGACAATAGTATTTACAGGTATGATGTGCAGCCCGTATCTGTCAGGCTATGCCGGAAACCACCATGACCGCTTTATCTTCCCATCCTTTTGATCTGGTTATTTTTGATTGGGATGGCACCCTGTTTGATTCAGTGTCGCAAATTGTGCAAAGCCTGCAATGGGCTGCACAGCAACACCAGCTTGATCTGTCTGCCGAAGCGGCCAAAAATATTATTGGGCTAGGTTTGCCTGAAGTGATGCAAACCCTTTTTCCGGCACATGCAGCATTGCACGCCCAAATTCAGGCTGACTATGGCCGGCATTATGTGGTCAATTCACATACGCAACGCTGGTTTGGCGGGGTGGATGAGCTATTAACCCAGTTGGAACAACAGGGCGTACTGCTGGCAGTTGCCACGGGTAAAAATCGGATTGGGCTGGATCGGGTGTTGGCTCAGACCCACAGCAAGCATCGCTTTATTGCCACCCGCTGCACTGATGAGGCCAGCTCCAAGCCGCATCCGCTCATGTTGCAACAACTGCTGGCTGAAACCGGCATTGCCATTGAGCGCACGGTGATGGTGGGCGATACCACCTATGATCTGCAAATGGCACAATCGATTGGCATGTCACGTATTGGCGTAAGCTATGGCGCCCATTCTGAAACGATGCTGGCTGCTTATCAACCGCTGGCCATTGTGCATTCGGTGAGTGAATTGGCACAATGGCTCGTTCCATCGGATGCGTTGAGTGCTGCTGAGACAGGTTGTTGAAAATGCAAATAATAGGCGATATAACCGGACAGGTTGTGTTCACTATCATCAATACGGGTGCGAAAGCGATCATGCCGCACAAAAAAAGCATTTAAAATGGTTTGCGGGCTGCCAAAATACATGGCCATTTCCGGGTAAAAAAAACCAATGCGCTGGTAATGCGCACGTCGCGTAATCGTGTCTTCCAGCTCGGGCAACTGTGCCTGTTGCAGTAAGGCTCTATGTTGCGCATCCTTGTGCGGGCTGTCTTGCAAGCGACGTACCATTTTATGCGCTGCCATGAGCATTTCCAGAAAAGTGGCATAAGCGGTCTGACGATTTTTAATAAATTTCAGGTTTTTAAGATAGTTGTTTAAACCAAATTCAATATAACGCGGGTCTGGCTTAATCATGCTGAGTTCATTGGTGCAGTAACTGAGCCAGTGATCATGGTATTTCCAGTAGTCCTTGGCGATAAATTGCTCAAACATGTGTTCTACGGTGGCCAAGTGTTCGGATGACTGATTGATCTGGTATAGGCGCAACAAGGCGAACGCTGCCTCGCCATCATAGTAAACGATGCGGAATTTTTCCTTGAGTTGCAGCGAAGGATAATGCAGCACATGGGTAGTTTCGCCATGTTCGGATACCATTGACAAAATGCCCTGTGCAATCTTTTCGGCATAAGGTAAATACTGGGCATCGTGAGTCAGCTGATAATACTTGGTGATCATGAGGATCGCGGCTGCATTGGCACCCAGTTTGATTTCCTGCGCGTCCGCAGCGCCATCCAGCATATAGCCCAACGTGCTATAACCTAATGTGGTTTGCTGTGGATGTACCTCGGCGTATAAATGCTGCAAAGCATATTCAATAGCCAGACGGATTTTGGGTAAATAGTCGGGCTGTGCATGCACTTCCAGACTTTCAATCAGGGCATATAATGAAGTGCAGTGGCGTACGGTATTATAACTTTTAAGGATTTTATTGTAGGTGGGAAAATAACCATAAATAAACTTGCCATTGGCTTGAATCTGCTGATAAAGAAACTCAGCATTGGCTTTGATTAAATCACCAATATGATCTTTAAAATCTGAATCTTTAATCTTGCGAATTCCATTTTGCATGCCTGTAGAGTGTAATTCAATGATAGTGTTATTTTGAATAAGTAGGCCAAAAGTATCAAATAAAATAACTGATTGATGCTTAATGTCATTTAGTATTAATGTGGGCTGGTGCTTATATTTCTTTTTAATATAACTATTTAGATTGGCTTGATCAAAATAGCCGGGCTGGCTAATCTTTTCACTTTTTATAATCGCATTGCCATACAGTTCCTGCTCTAGAAATGCCAATTCAAAACGCGAATCAAAGGCAACGCCACGGCGGAAGTGATTGTTATGCGCTTGTTTTTGAATCATCTGCTCAAGCATTGCCAAGGTGGTTTGTTCAAACTGATAAGCCAGATCAATCTTGATAAATTGCGGAAGTGTCTGATTTTTTTTATAAAGGTGAGTTAGAAAGTTCTGGCAACGTTTCCATGCGGTCGAAAAATCGGGGTCAGTCGTTTGCCACACTTGAGCACGCTGGCTGGCCGTACCATAAGAGATAAAAAACACATAGGGATAGCCAGACGAGGTATCAATGGCCTCAGCCTTTTGCCTAAAATAACCATAAATTTCTGCCATTAATTGCTTAGCGTTAGTGTGTGTGGTTACCGACATTTAGTATTCCCCGGACATTTTAATCCAAATTATATTGGTTTCTGGCACGCTTCCTGTGCCGATTTGATCGGTGTTATTGCAGGGTTATATTTTTTTGAGAATCTTATAAATAATTTAATTGTGATAGTGGTATTAGTATTAAAATTTGTTATTTAATGTTAGTTATTAATAAGTTTTATTAATTTTTAAAAGAAAAAAATTATTAATTGAATTGGTAGAAGTGATGCAGAATAAGTCTATAAACTGATCTGTCTATAGAGAGAATAAAATCGATTACATTTATTAATATAACGCAAAATAAGTACACAATTAGGGCAACTTTGCTGTCTATATTCAGAATGTAGCAGGAAAGATGTATTTATTGTTTCTAATGACAGGATCGACCTGCTTAATCACAGAACAGGGTGTAAGAACGGATAAAAAGAGGGAATTTATATGGCTGCCAATATTGTTGTTGTCTCAAAAAGCTCAGCAGAAACCTTAACGAATACGGTGGATAGCCGACTGACGATTAATGAACCCTCTATTGTGCAAATTGGCGCTAATCGTGCTGATGTGGCAAAAATGGAGCGACTGGATAGTTCACTGGTGGTGACCTTAAAGGACGGTGAGGTTATTACGCTGGATGGCTTTTTTGATGCCATTAATAGTAGCGCCAACAGTCTGGTCTTGCGTGATGCGGATGGCTCATTCTGGCTGGCGGAAATCAATCCGCAAAGTGGTGCGTTTGCCCTGATTGATTACTTGCCACTTGAGTCACTAGACCCGCTGCTGTTAACTGAGCATACCGGCGCGGCTGCAATGCCCTGGTTGTTGGGAGCGCTGGGCGTTGGCGGCGTGGCTGCTTTGGCAGGGTCGGGCGGCGGTGGAGGGGGTGGCGGTAGCGGTAGTTCAAATAATAATGGCGATGATGACACCGATAGTGATGCTGATAGCGACTCGGATAGTGATTCAGATTCGGATAGCGACTCAGATTCAGATTCAGATGGTAATGCTGATACCACAGCACCGGATATTCCAACAGATCTAAACATTAATGACGCAGGCAATACGGTTACGGGTCATGCTGAACCGGGTTCAACCGTTATTATTAAAACACAGGATGGGACAGCACTCGGGCAAGCCACAGTAGATGCAGATGGTAATTTTAGCGTTACCATTGATCCACCACAAACCAATGGGGAAGCTCTGGAAGTCACAGCAACCGATGCAGCGGGCAATGTGAGCGAAGCAGGAGACATTAATGCCCCTGATACCACGGCACCAGATGCGCCAAGTGATTTAAGCATTAACGATACAGGAACAATAATTACAGGACATGCTGAGTCGGGTTCCACTGTGATTGCTACAGATGCCAATGGCACTGAGATTGGCAGAGCAACTGCTGATGATCAGGGGAATTTTAGTATTAATTTGAATAATCCAGAGCTTGATGGTGAGCATATTAGCGTTACGGCTACCGATCCTGCCAATAACCAAAGTGCGAGTACAGAAATTATTTCGCCATTAGTTGATGATACAGATAGCGATGCTGATGCTGATGCTGATGCTGATGCTGATGCTGATGCTGATGCTGATGCTGATGCTGATGCTGATGCCGATGCTGATGCCGATGCCGATGCCGATGCCGACGCCGACGCTGACGCTGATGCTGACGCTGATGCTGATGCTGATGCTGATGCGGACGCCGATGCTGATGCTGATGCGGATGCGGATGCTGATGCGGACGCTGATGCCGATGCCGATGCCGATGCCGACGCTGATGCCGACGCTGATGCTGATGCCGATGCCGATGCCGATGCCGATGCCGATGCCGATGCTGATGCTGATGCCGATGCCGATGCTGATGCTGATGCTGACTTAATTGATGGTCTTACCATCGTGGCAGATGCGGATGCGGATGGGGTGGTTAATGCTTCTGAAATAGGAGCTGATCGTACAGTGACTGTGCAAATCAGTTTGGGCGCAGATGCTGCAGTGGGTAATACCATTACAGTAAACGGCACAGAGCATACGGTAGCTGCAAATGACCTGAGCAATGGTTTTATTAGCGCTGAAGTGGCGGCACCTACAGATGGTGCGCTAACAATCAATGTCAGTGCGGCTGATGGCAATGGTGGAACTGATAGCCTGACTGGTTCGGTAACTGTCGATACCGTTGCTGATAACTTGCTGGGCAATATTACTGTGTTGGCCGATAGCAATACGGATGGCGTGCTGAATGCCAGTGAAATTGGTGCAGATGGTTTAGCAGAAGTGCAAATTGCGCTAGGTGCTGATGCATTGGCTGGTGGCGTAATTACTGTCAATGGTCAGGATCACACCATAAGTACTGATGATGTGACTAACGGCTTTATCAATGTGGAAGTTGCTGCTACTACTGAGGGCGCGCTCAGCATTGATGTGAGTGCTACTGATGCAGATGGTAATGTTGATACCGCGAGCAATACGATTACGGTCGATACCACGCCCAGTAATATTATTGGTGACATTAGTATTATTGGTGATGTCAATGCTGATGACTTGATTAACGCAGCTGAAATTGATGCACAAGGCAATATTGCCGTCCAAGTTACTCTGGGCAATGATACGGAAGTGGGCGACACAATAAATGTGAATGGTACTGATTATGTCATTGATGCTGATGACCTGATCGCAGGTAATATCGTTGCTGATGTCGCTGTCAATGCAGAAGGTACGTTGGCCATTGAGGTAACAGCTACAGATGGCGAGGGTAATGTCAGTACTTCTAGCAGCACTGTTGTAGTAGATACCACGCCACGTGACCTGCTGGGCGATATGACGGTAGTAGCGGACGCCAATGCCGATAACCTGCTCAATGCCAGTGAAGTTGGCATTGATAACATGATTGATGTTCGTGTTGGTCTGGGTGCCGAAGCAGTGGAAGGCACGGTGATTACAGTAAATGGCAGCGATTACAGTGTAGGTGCCAATGACATCACCAATGGTTTTATCACAGCAACCGTCGAAGTTAATGCACAGGGTAATCTGACGATTAATGCCAGTGCCATTGATCCAGAGGGCAATACCGCAACCGATAGCGCAACTGTCACTGTCGATACCACGCCACGTAATATTGTGGGTGAAATCAGCGTGATGGCAGATACCAATGCAGATGGGGTACTGAATGCAACTGAAATTGGTACTGATGCAATGGTCAGTGTCAGCGTGGAGCTGGGGCCAGATGCTACGGTTGGAACTACTCTCACTGTCAATGGCGTTGATAACGTGATAGATGCTGATGATCTTGCAAATGGTTTTATCATCACTGAAATCGCAGCAACAACCGAAGGTAATCTTGAAATTACAGCGAGTGCAACCGATCCGGAAGGCAACGTCGATACCAGCACTGCCACTGTTGCCGTAGATACCCTTGCTGATGATCTGCTGGGTAATATCACTGTCTTGGCTGACGTAAATACCGATGGTTTGATTAATGCGGTTGAAGCAGGCAATAACAGCCAAATCGCAGTACAGGTTGGACTGGGTGCTGATGCCATTACTGGTACAGTTGTGAATGTGAATGGTACAGACTATACGGTCAATGACGGCGATATAACCAATGGCTTCATTGTGGCGCAAGTCAATGCAACACAGGAAGGAGTGCTTAATATTGATGTGGCTGCCATTGATGCGGATGGCAATGTCGACACAGCGACTACGGCAGTTACAGTCGATACCGTTGCACCACAGATACCGGTGCTCACCCTCACCAACCTGATTGACAGTGGTACAGTGGGTGACAATATTACCAATGATAATACCTTTACGCTGGGTCTGAGTGCCGTGCCTGAAACAGGGGCAAGCGTAACCTATCAAATCTCTACTGATGACGGTGCAAGCTGGACAAGTACTGATACAGCACAAACCAATCTGGCAGATGGAAGTTATCAGTTCCGTGCTGTGGTGACTGATGTAGCTGGTAATGTCGCCACTGGTGCTGCGCTTAGTGTTAATGTCGATACGCTAGCGCCTGCTGTTCCAACTACACTGGCATTTAGCCCAGACAATACTGTGCTGCTGGGTGAAGGTGAAGTGGGTGCCACGATACAAGTACGGGATGCAGACACTGACGAGCTGCTTACCACCACCACAGTTGATGACAATAGCCAGTACGCGGCTGTATATGCGGATGGCTTTGCAGGGCGTAACCTCAGATTGGTGGCGATTGATGCGGCAGGAAACAGTGCAGCAACCACTAACACCAATCCGGTTTCAGGCACTGATGGCCTGGTGACTGTCGTACAAAATGCGATTGCTAATCTCAGTGATGCCAGCATGATTGAGCCAGTTTCCGTACTGGTCAACAATCTGGCTGATCCCAATACCGGAACATTAAGTGGCCTAACCGGCATTGTAGAGCAGCTTACTGATACCAACCAGCCCGTGCTCGGTGCCATTACCGAACTGGTCAACACATTGACCGCTGCCAATACCGGCGGGGATGCAAACCTTGGGGCGCTGATTAATGCCTTAAATGATGTGGCAGGATTTTTAGGCAGTAGTGACCCCGCGGATATTGCAGCCGCTAATAGCCATATTGCGACGCTACTTGGTGCAGGCGATGGCACCACGGTGGTGTCCGATGTGCTCAATGACACCGTCGCAGGCACCAACCAGATTGTATCCGAACTGCTGGGTGGCTCCATTGGCGTTAACATTGAGACGGGTGGTTTGGATGAACTGGTTGATACCGCCGGGCTAAATGGTGTAGTGGGTGGCCTGACAGCAGTGCTTAATCCTCTATTGACTGGATTGAGCATTCCGCTACAGCTACTGGGCGTTAACCTGAATCTAGCTGATATTACCAATGGCTTGCTCACCGCCGTGGATAACCTACTGTCTGGTGAGGAAGTGATTCAAAATGGCGTGGCTCAGGCCACGGGAGTGCTGGATGAGATTGCTGCCGGATTGCTAGATGATGGCGCGCTATTGGATGAGTTAATTGATGTACTAGGTCTAGATGGCCTAGGCGGCGTGGTTAATACGCTGGTTAGCGGTGTGCTTAGCCCCATTGTAACGGGTGTGGTTGATCTGGCGAATGGTAATGGTGTTTTATTACCACCTAATCCTGGTCCAGGTAATTCAACCACCCTACTGGATGAAGTTTCCACCATTGTGAATGACCTGACTGGCGGTGATGACACCAATCTGATTCCGGTGAGTAACCTGTTGGACAATGTGATCCGTAATGATGACTTTGTACTGGGAGATATTGTCAATTCAATCAATGACCTGACCAATACCGATGATGGTACACTGGGTGTGCTGACCCAACTGGTTCAGGATTTATATGGCAGTAATGTGACCGGACTTGAGGAGCTGACTCAAGGCTTGGGAGGGTTACTTAATGGCTTGCTGGATCAAACTGTACAGCCCTTGATTGATGGCGTGTTTGGCGGTATTCAACCCTTGCCAGATATGGCCGGTGACGACATTCTGGTGAGTGGCCTAAGCAACGAAACCTTTGTGGGTGGCGATGGTGCAGATAGCCTCATGTTTATGTTGTTGAGCAATACGGATAATGCAGGTGGTAATGGCAGTGATATCTGGCGTGATTTCCATGTCGGTAATACGGCCACCGACAGTCAGGCCGACCAGATTGACATCAGTGCGCTGCTGGTAGATTACAACGGGGATGGCTCGGCTGCTTCGCTGGATGCGTATATTACCGTCACCCAGAATGGTGCCAATACAGTCATTAATATTGACCGGGATGGCGATGCCGGTGTACATGCCAGTACTGATTTGCTGACCTTAACCAACGTGAATGTGGATCTGGACACTTTGCTGGCCAATCAGCAGATTCTGATTTAAATATGGCGGATTAAGCGCCACAAAAAAGAGGACATTTATTGTCCTCTTTTTTTATTTTCAGGTTAAAAAAACCATGATGCCTATAGGAAATATATTCTAATTGGCAAGCTTAACCAGTTGGCACAGCCAGACCAGATTTGACCATGTCGCCCAGACCTTGCTTGATCAGGTAATGTTCCAGCCAGCTTTTGATCACCGGGGCGCTATCCATTTTCAGCACTTCTTGTAACAGGTTTTTGGCATCGGCTAGTGGCACATGACTTAAGGTCTTGCGAATGCGTAAAATATTGCTGGAGCTCATGGACAGTACATTAAAACCCATGGCCATCATTAAAATCGCCGTGGTGGGTTCACCAGCCATTTCACCGCAAATACTGATGGGTTTGTTCAGGTGATGGGCTTCGCGCACCAAAAAATTTAGTGCCCTTAAAACAGCCGGATGATAGCTGGAATACAGACCTGCTACACGCGGATTATTGCGATCTACCGCCAGCAAATACTGGGTCAGATCATTGGAGCCGACCGAGAAAAAATCCACCAGTTCAGCCAGATCACGCATTTGCAGCAAGATACTGGGCACTTCCACCATAACACCCACTTTGGGCATGGCAATTTTGACCTGTTCTTCTTCCTGCACCTCAGCCAATGAGCGATATAACAGGTACAGCGCCTCTTCCACTTCGGTCACGCTAGTGACCATCGGCAGCAGAATATGCAAATTATTAAGGCCAATACTGGCTTTGAGCATGGCGCGGATTTGTGAGGAAAAAATTTCTGGATGATCCAGCGTAAAGCGAATGCCACGCCAGCCCAGCGCTGAATTTTCTTCCTTAATACTAAAATAGGGCAGGTCTTTGTCCGCACCAATATCCAGCGTGCGCATCACTACCGGCTTGTTGGCAAAATGACTGAGCTGCTGGCGATAAATGATGCGCTGTTCCTCTTCACCGGGAAAACGCTCACGCAGCATAAACGGAATTTCACTCCGATACAGACCAACGCCTTGCGCACCGCGCTGTACCCCACGCACTACGTCAATCATCAGGCCAGTATTGACATATAGCGTTACCGGATGGCCATCTGGTGTAATGGTTTCGCGGTTTTCATAGCTTTTGAGATCTTTGGCTGCCTGTTGTTCTTCTTTTTGGATTTCCTTGTAACGCTGGCGCAGACGACGAATCGGATGCACAAAAATACGGCCCTGATGGGCATCGACAATCATTTCGGCATCATCCAGTGCCGTCACGGGCAACTCGGTCACGCCCACCACGGTCGGAATGCCCAGCGCCCGTGCCACAATTACCATGTGCGAATTGGCCGCGCCTTCGGTGGTAACAATCGCCGCAATATGGTTGAGTGGCATTTCCACCAGTGCCGCCGTGGTAATTTCCTCACCAATTAAAATACTGTCTTCATTAAACTCGCGGTGCTGGTCATCGGCCGTTTGCAAGCGTGCCAGAATGCGGCGACCCAGATCACGAATATCAGACACCCGTTCGCGCAGGTATTCATCTTCCATCTGGGCAAAATGCGCGGTATGCGTTTCAATCACTTTGCGCACCGCACCCTGTGCCCAGTTGCCAGCGCGGATCAGGGTATTGATTTCGCTAGGCAGGGCATTGTCATCCAGCATGCGCAAATACACACTAAACAACGCGCGCTCCTCAGCCATAAGCGATTCTTGCATTTTAGCATCCAGCTCACGGATATCCTGCCGTACAGCAATAATGGCCTGCTTAAGCAAGTCCAGCTCTTCAGTAATGTCTTCGGCCTGACGGTCGGGTACGGCATTCAGATCGGCTGGAGGATAAAACACCACCGCACGGCCAATCGCCACACCGCCAGCACCGGGCACACCCTGAAACATCTTGGAAGATTTGGCCAGACTCGGCTTGCGAAACACATCAACCTGACCCACCGCATGCGCATGCGCAATCGCACCAGATAACTGCGCACACAGCGTGACCAAAAAGGATTCAGCCGCTTCGGTATAGGCACGGCGCTCGCGGTTTTGCACCACCATCACGCCCATCACCTTGCGGCGATACATGATGGGAACCCCTAAAAATGACTTGTAGAGTTCTTCGCCAGTTTCTGGCAGGTAGCGATAGCGCACATGGCTGGCCGCATCCTCAAGGTTGACAATTTCCTCACGTTGACCCACCAGCCCGACCAGACCTTCACCGGTGGCCAGTGACACAATACCCACCGATCCAATATTTAAGCCCTTGGAGGCCATCAGCACATAACGCTGGTTGCGTTCATCCAGCAAGTATACCGAACACACTTCAGAACCCATGGCCTCGGCAACCTGCTCCACCATGACTTCCAGTGCTTCATGCAGGCTGGCAGCCGCATCGACCTCCTGGACGATACGTCTTAAAGTTTCCAGCTGCATTGCCGACATGCTTGTTCTCCGTGTAATGCGTATTCACGCACTGGCTTACTTCAATATGACATTTTAAGGTTAATTATTGTCAAGGCTGATGGTGTGGCGCGTGTTGGTTTTAAAGACTACCTGTTTTAAGGCACTACAACTGTCTATAACTCCGGTGACTTTAAACAATGCAATGCTTTGCCGGGCAAGCGGCGGCACAGCTCGATCATTGCCTTACGGTAGACATCACGTTTAAAGGCAACCACCTGCGTGAGGGGATACCAGTAGCTCACCCATGTCCACTGGTCAAATTCTGCTGGCGCACAGGCATCCAGCCGAATCAGTTGTTGCGATGCCTTGAGCTGCAACAAAAACCACTTTTGTTTTTGGCCAATACAGACAGGATTGGTATCCTGCCGCACATAGCGATGTGGCAAACGATAGCGCAACCAACCTCGGGTCTGCGCCAATATTTGGACATGGTCGGGCGATAGGCCGACTTCTTCCCAAAGCTCACGATAAACTGCCTGCTCGGGTGTTTCACCGAACTGAATGCCACCTTGAGGGAACTGCCATGCATTGTGTCCAATTCGCTTGGCCCACAACACCTGTCCATCTTCGTTTGCCAATATGATCCCGACATTGGGTCGGAAACCTTCGGAGTCGATCATTTGGCGTACCTTAATTTTGTTAATAGCGTTTCTTTGACTTTTTGGGATCTGGCCTTCACACAAATCATCACATGACAAATCAAAGAATAAGCAATGAAATTTGCTATGATCTTACCGAATTTCTGGCCTATAGCGGTGAGAGATTTACATTTTTTTGTGAGCAAATTATCAAAATTAGGGGTTGGGGGATGAAGCTGGCGTTATTTGATCTGGATCATACATTACTGAACATTGATTCGGATCACACATGGGGCGAATTTTTGATTGGTAAACAGCTGGTGGATGAAGCAGAGCACCGTACCCGCAATGATCAGTTTTATCAGGATTATCAGGCCGGTACTCTCGATGCTGTCGCTTATAATGAGTTTGTATTTGAGTTTTTAAGCCGTCATGACATGGATTATCTCAAAACCATCCATGCTGAATTTATGCAGGAAATTATTGTACCTGCCATGCGCCCAAAAGGACGTGATGCGATTGCGCGGCATCAGCAGGCGGGACATCAGATTGTGATTATTACGGCCACTAATAGCTTTGTGACACGCCCGATTGCCGAGGCTTTTGGTGTTGCCGATTTGATTGCCAGCCAGCCCGAAATTTGTGATGAGCGCTATACTGGACGCTTGCAGGGCGAACCCTGTTTTCAAGCCGGCAAGCTGCATCACTTGAAGCAGTGGCTGGCCGAACGTGGTGCAGAAATTGAAGAAAGCTGGGGCTATTCTGATTCGTTTAACGATCGCTTTCTGCTGGAATTTGTGGATCATCCTGTGGCGGTTAATCCCGATACCCGCTTGCATGCCCATGCCTTGGCGCATGTCTGGCCAGTGGAAGACTGGTCAATTTAGGGTGCGGCCTGACACAGCGTAATCAATGCCATGGCTGCCCGTGATTGCGTACGTGCCGGATGACTTACCATGCCCAGCTCACGGCTTAAGGCCAGCGGTAAATCCAGCGCCACCAGCTCGTGATTAATCAGGGTACTGGGCAATACTGACCAGCCGAGGCCAATTGACACCAGCATCCGAATAGACTCCAGCGGATTGGTGCTCATGTTGGCGTGTGGTTTTAACCCCAATTGTTCAAAAGCCTGCAAAGTAATTTGACTGGTATAGGTGTGTGCGGCAGGCAGCAGGCAGGGATAATTCACCAGATTTTGCAGTGTTAAACCCTGCTGCTGTGCCAGATCATGAAAGGGCGCCACCACAAATTGCAGCGCATCCTGCCAGAGTGGCTGGTAATTGAGCCGCGCATCAAACTGCGGCGGCAAGGTTAAAAATGCCAGTTCCAGCTCACCACTCAGCACCGCCTGATGCGCCTGTTCAGAATCGACAAAATGCACATCCAGTTGCACTTCGGGATACTGCTGCACGTATTGCTTTAAAATGAATGGCAAATGATGCAGGCCAATATGATGGCTGGTGCCAATGCGCAAAATACCACCAACCCGGTTTTGCGCATGGCTTAGGGCATGCTTGATGTCCTCATATTCCAGCAACCAGTGCTTGACGCGAGGTAGCAGTTCATGCGCGGCTTGCGTGGGCTGGATACCGCGTCCGGCAGGCTCAAACAGGCGTACATTCAGTTCTTCTTCCAGAGTTTTCAGACGTTTGGTAATGGCAGGCTGGGTTAAAAACAGCTTCTCGGCGGCATGTGACACCGAGCCAGTTTGCATCACCGCCAGAAACGCATCGAAGTTGGACAGGTTCATGTCGGTGATTTCCGGTATTTTTTAGATAAAAAAGCATAGTTTATTTCTGGATGATTTTAAACCAAGCCAAGTCGTTATAAAAAAATGGTTCAGACTAAGCCTGTCGTTAGAGGATTAGCCTGAAATGTCAGTGGCAAACAGGGACTGAATATTCAAACCGAAAAAAGACTTAATCTGCGTCGGTTGCTTTATCCCATGCGCGCTCATGAAAGAAAAAGGCAAAGGCCTGTACAGTAGGTTCCAGCAGGCTTAAGGTTAAGGCCATAATCAGATTGCCAGTAACCGTATAAGCGACTAGTGCAGCCACGGTAATATGCAGAATGTAATAGCTTAAGGTCTTTTTTAAGGTGCGCTGGTGTTCTACCATAAAGCTTTGAATATGTGCCATTGCCTGTTTTTCCATTGAATACTAGGAATAGGCACAGCTTAGCGTTAAGGTGTTAATTGGTAAAACCGTAATTATTTATGATATTGATCGTTTGAGGCGATGATTGATTTCTAAAATGATCAGTTATTATAAAAAAATGAATCTTATCAGGGGTAAAAAATTGACCGATTACATTAAGAATTTTAAGAAAAGATCAAGCCATCAAATATCTTATCTTACCAAAAAAATGTATTTATATAATGAGGTAAGCCTTTCCGTAAAATGGATAATGATTTTGCTACTGAGTCCACTAATTTTATTGGTCTTAACGATTGGGCTGGTTGTTTTTCTTAAGTTTGATTCTGCTATATTGGCACCGAGTATCGCGCTGATCATCCTAGGTACGTTCTTTGCTGTTATGGGGACATGCATTTGGGATTATTCGAAAAAAATCACAGTTCATTTATTTTTTGATAAATCAAAAAAAGAATTATCAATTCAAGCCGATGAATGCCAAGTTAAAAGAATTTGTAATCCAAAGTTGATTCGTGTTGTAGTCCGTTATTATCGTTTATATTCTCATGGATCCAGTATAAAAGGAAGAAGAGTTATTTTGATTTCTGTTGAGGTACTTGGTAATCCAGAGGCCGATTCAGATCAAATATATTTACGTATTGCATCAATGCAATGTAGAACAAGAAAAGAAGCTATAGATGAGCTTGAGCATGTAAAAAATATTTATCAATGTATTGCTGAGTGGCTCGAAATACCGATATTGCAGGAAAATAAAAAGATGTTTATTGAGGATAGTGAAAAAACAGAGCTATGGTATTTGTATATGAGTTAAATCTTTCAAAAAAATTTATAAGCCTAAAAACATTCCAAAAAGTTTGTTAAATGATAAAAATGATAAATTAGTGTTATTTAAAAAACACCTTATAATAAGCCTATAGCAATTCTTACCCAGCATTGGCGAGGCAAATAACATGGCCGGTAAAACACTTTACGACAAATTGTGGGATGACCATTTGGTCAAGCAGCGCGACGATGGTTCGTGCCTGATTTACATTGATCGTCAGCTATTGCACGAAGTAACCAGCCCGCAGGCATTCGAAGGTCTACAACTGGCTGGCCGCAAGCCATGGCGTCTGGATGCCAACATTGCTACGCCTGACCACAATGTGCCGACTGACAAGGCCGAACGTGCTGAAGGCATTGCTGGCATCAAGGATGACACGTCGCGCATTCAGGTCAAAACGCTGGATGAAAACTGTAAGGCCTTTGATATCGTTGAGTTTGATATTAACGACGTGCGTCAGGGCATTGTGCATGTGGTTGGCCCGGAGCAGGGTTTAACCTTGCCCGGCATGACCGTCGTGTGTGGCGATTCACATACGGCTACCCATGGCGCATTTGGCTGTCTGGCGCATGGGATTGGCACCTCTGAGGTTGAGCACGTACTGGCTACCCAGTGTTTGATCCAGAAAAAATCCAAAAACATGCTGATCCGTGTGAATGGCGTGCTGGGCGCTGGCGTAACCCCCAAAGACGTGGTGCTGGCGATTATTGCCAAAATTGGCACGGCAGGCGGTACAGGCTATGCCATTGAGTTCGGCGGTCAGGTGTTCCGTGATATGTCGATGGAAGGCCGCATGACGGTGTGCAACATGGCCATTGAAGCCGGTGCGCGCGTGGGCATGGTGGCGGTGGATGATAAAACCATTGCTTATGTGAAAGACAAACCGCATGCACCCAAGGCTGAGCAATGGGAGCAGGCTGTTGCTTACTGGAATACCTTGCATTCTGATGACGATGCAGTGTTTGATGCCGTGGTTGAGATTGATGGTGCCAGCATTGAGCCACAAGTATCGTGGGGCACTTCGCCAGAAATGGTGATTCCGGTGACCCAGCCAGTACCCACCCTTGCGCAAGCCAAAGATGAGGTACAACGCAATGACTGGACGCGGGCTTATCAATACATGGGTTTAAGCGCAGGTCAGGCCTTAAGCGAGATTCCGCTGGATCGAGTGTTTATTGGTTCATGCACCAATTCACGCATTGAGGATTTGCGTGCGGCGGCTGAGGTGATTAAGGGTCGCAAGGTTGCTGCAAGCATTAAGCAGGCCATGGTAGTGCCGGGTTCTGGTTTGGTGAAACAGCAAGCTGAAGCGGAAGGCCTGGACAAGGTATTTTTGGCTGCTGGTTTTCAGTGGCGCGAGCCGGGTTGCTCGATGTGCTTAGCCATGAACGCCGACAAGCTGCAACCGGGTGAACATTGTGCCTCCACCTCAAACCGTAACTTTGAGGGTCGTCAGGGCAATGGCGGGCGCACGCATCTGGTCAGTCCGGCAATGGCGGCAGCAGCGGCACTGGCCGGTCATTTTGTTGATGTGCGTCATTTTTGAGATTGCTTTATTTCTAAAAACCCTAAATCCCCTAATAAAGGGGACTTAAAATTCTTGTGATTTTTTAGGAAAAAAACATGAAACCTTATACCGTTGAACAAGGTTTGGCAGCGCCATTGGATCGTGCCAATGTCGACACCGACCTGATTATTCCCAAACAGTTTTTAAAGTCCATCAAACGTACTGGCTTTGGTGCCAACCTGTTTGATGAACTGCGTTATCTGGACGAAGGCTATCTGGGACTGGATAATGACAAGCGTCCGAAAAATCCTGATTTTGTACTCAATCAGCCACGTTATCAGGGTGCTAGTATTTTGTTGGCACGCACCAATTTTGGCTGTGGTTCCAGCCGTGAACATGCGCCATGGGCACTGGAAGAATATGGTTTTAGAACCGTAATTGCGCCCAGCTTTGCCGACATTTTCTTCAATAATTGCTTTAAAAATGGTATGTTACCGGTAATTCTACCGGAAGACATTGTAGACCAGTTATTTAATGAGTGTCAGGCGCAAGACAGCTATCAGTTGACGGTAGACTTACCCAATCAGTTAGTGAAAACGCCGAGTGGCCAGCAGTTTGCCTTTAGCGTGGATGAGTTCCGCAAACATTGCCTGATTAATGGTCTGGATGACATTGGCCTGACCTTACAGGACGGTGCGCTAATTTCCGAATTTGAGCACAAGGCACAGCAATCCCGTCCCTGGGTTTTTAACAGCCTACGCCCTTAAGGGCGGCAGATTGGAAGTGCGCGCTACGGCAATCTAAGGTATAGTTGGCCGGTTTATACTTTCATTTTTAAGTATTCACCAGACACTATTTTGGTTCGGGTACATTGGGGTACACCCATTGATGGAGCACTTGGTCGCCATGTACAAAGCGGGTTTAACAGGTTTTGCAGTAGGGCTATTGTGTGCAAGTCTGGCCGGATGCCAGCTTTTGCCGCAATCATTAAAAATGTCAGAAAAGACGGGGCAGCCCCAACTTTCTGCGGCCAAGGTTGAGGTGCTGGAAAGCCCACCGCCACAAGGGTTGGTTGCACTGCATTGTTTCGGTGAGATTGGCTGTGAATTTGCCCAGCTCAACAGCATTGTGGTGATCAATGAAGCTACCCGGCAGCCCACAGATCAGGCTATTCAGGCGTCTATTGTACGTTTTGAAGATAAAAGCCTGAATAATTTGCAGGCTAACCGGTATTTTGTGGCCATGCGTCCCGGCCGTAATGAAATCAAGGTGCGGTTTTATCCGGTGACCCCGGATCGTGCTGAAAACTTTGCCCTGATCCATGACTTTGGTGCAGACCGCAATTATCGCCTGAGCATGTTTCGGCAAACTAGCGCCAAGGCAGCCGCCAGTTTGCTGAGTGCTGCCACGCCAGATCCGTTATGTGTTGATTTGCTGGAAAATGAAAAGGTCATACGCCGCTTTTGCCGCCCCTTTGATCCGGCAACCGGACTGGGTGAGTTTGTGGAACAACCGGTTGGCCCTTAGCACTTAATCGTTGAAATCATGGCAAGCGCATAAGGAATGAGGTGAAAGCCTGATTCCTTATTTTTATCGTTCCGCTTGATGTGGTGCTGTGCTTTTAAAGTGCAGTACAGATTTATTTTTAATCAATTGATGCGTGGAATACGACAATGTCAAAACAAATTTTAATTTTAGCGGGTGATGGAATTGGCCCGGAAATCATGTCAGCAGCAGAACATGTGCTGAAAGTAGTCAATGACAAATTTAGTCTGGATTTAAGCTGGCAACATGGCTTGCTGGGTGGCTGTGCCATTGATGCGCATGGTGTGCCACTGCCGGATGTCACACTGGATGCCGCCCGCAAAGCTGATGCGGTATTGCTGGGTGCTGTCGGTGGGCCAAAGTGGGACACGATTGAGCGGTCTATTCGTCCGGAGCGCGGTCTGCTCAAAATCCGCAGTGAACTTAACCTGTTTGCCAATTTGCGTCCGGCTATTTTGTATCCGCAACTGGCCGATGCCTCCAGCCTGAAGCCTGAAATTGTGGCGGGCTTGGATATTTTAATTGTGCGTGAATTGACTGGCGGGATTTATTTTGGTCAGCCACGCGGTATCCGTACGCTGGATAATGGTGAAAAACAAGGTTACAACACCGATATTTATTCAGAATCTGAAATCAAGCGCATTGCCAAGGTGGCCTTTGACATGGCTGGCCTGCGTGGTGGCAAGGTGTGTTCGGTTGACAAAGCCAACGTGTTGGAAGTGACCGAACTGTGGAAGCAAACTGTGACCGACCTTGCAGCACAGGATTATCCAGATATTCGGTTGTCACACATGTATGTCGATAATGCCGCCATGCAACTGGTACGTGCGCCCAAGCAGTTTGATGTGATTGTCACGGGCAACCTGTTTGGCGACATCCTGTCCGATGAAGCCGCCATGCTGACCGGTTCGATTGGCATGTTGCCGTCTGCGTCATTGGATGAAAACGGCAAGGGCATGTATGAGCCCTGCCATGGTTCGGCGCCGGATATTGCAGGCCAGAATATTGCCAATCCGCTGGCTACGATTTTGTCGGTGGCCATGATGCTGCGCTATACTTTCCGTGAAGAAGCGGCGGCCAAAGCCATTGAAGATGCAGTGGGTAATGTGCTGGATCAGGGCTTGCGTACCGGTGATATCATGTCTGAGGGCATGACCCAAGTCGGCACCAAAGCCATGGGCGAAGCTGTAGTGAACGCGCTGGCTTAATCTTGGTGTATGTGTGAAACAAGCTGATGGAAACATCGGCTTTTTTTATGGCTGTTGCAATTTATGCTATTTCAACCGTTAGGTGAACGAGTTCATGGCAGGCACTAAGCTGCTGTTTGATCTGTGCTACTGAAAAATTAGCTGCTTGGGCCACACTGATGATGCAGGCATACTGATTTTGTCCAACTCGCCATACATGTAAATCATTAACAAAAAGCGTTAAAGCGTGTTGCTGAAGAAGGCTTTGGATTTCTGTCTGAATCTGTGGCTGAACATCCGCATCCAGCAATGCCAGCGAGGTGTGTTTGAGTAGGCCGATTGCCCAGACAGCAATTAATACAGAACCCACGATAGCCATGAAAGGGTCTAACCAGTTTAGTCCAAAAAATAGTCCAGCCAATAAAGCAATAATGGCAAACACTGAGGTCAGTGCGTCAGCCAGTACATGCAAGTAAGCAGCACGCAGATTTAAGTCGTGCGAATGTTGCGGTGCATGGTCATGATGACTGTGATGATGGCTATGTGCATGATGGTCATGTCCCTCATGGTGGTGATGACCACTATCATGTAGCAGTCGTGCACACACCAGATTAACCACTAGGCCAATAATGGCGACTACAATGGCCGGTGTGTAATCAATAGTTTGTGGGTGCAACATGCGGTCAACGGCATGTCCCGCCATAAAAATAGCAACCCCCATTAACAATAAGGCACTGCTATAGCCCCCGAGAACTTCAATTTTCCAAGTGCCAAAACTAAAACGCTGGTTATGAGCATTTTTTCTGGAAAAAAGGTAAGCAAATAACGAAATTGCCAGCGCTATAGCATGGGTACTCATGTGCCAGCCATCGGCCAGTAATGCCATAGAGTTAAAAATTGTACCCGCAACAATTTCAATTACCATCATACTGGCCGTAATGATCACCGCCCACAGGGTGCGTCGGGTTGCGCCGCTATTGTGGCTACTAAACTGGGCATGATCGGCACACTGGTTTAGTGTTGTAGCAGAATGGTCAGTCATTATTGGCGAATCCAGAAATATACTTTATAATTATACTATACTGGGGTAGGGTATAAAAAGGAATAGATCATGTCTCATATTCATGAGTTGGCACCACAGATTCAACCTCGAATCAATCGGATTAAAGGGCAGATTGGCGCCTTGGAAAAAGCGCTGGCAGAGCACAAATCCTGCATTGATGTGTTACAGCAGGCAGCAGCTATCCGAGGTGCTGTCAATGGCTTATTGCATACTATTCTGGAGGAACATATTCGGCATCATTTGACATATGACAGTGCCATTGACCGCCATGCCAGTGCAGATGAGTTGCTTGGCATTTTGAAAACTTATTTAAAGTAAGTAAACGCTTAAAGAAAAAATAAACAGCTCAGTATAAGCCGTAAATACGCTAAAACCTGAGTATGGCAGCAGAATCAATAGGCTATAACAATGACTTACCAATAATGGGTGCTTTACCTAAAAATACATTATTAAAAATAAAGTCTCATGTCATTTTGACAGCGGCTTGCTAGGGTAAGAACAAAATCAGCATTAGCGAACCCCGCAACGGAGAACATCATGGCAAAGATTGCATTTTTGGTGCATAACTATTTTGAACAGGTTGAACTCACTGGCCCGCGTGAGATTTTGGAAGATCATGGTCATAGTACCGTACTCATTGCGGCCGAAGACCAGGCCGTGCAGGGCATGGAAAGTGATGTCAACAAGAAGGATAAGTTTCAGGCCGACTTATTACTCCAAGATGCCAAACATGACGATTATGATGCACTGGTATTACCGGGCGGTACGGTTAATGCCGACAAGCTGCGCGTCAATCCGTTGGCGCAAAAACTGGTAAAAGACTTTTTAAATGCCGATCGTTTGGTGGCTGCGATTTGTCATGCACCATGGTTGCTGATTTCCAGTGGTGTGGTGGCGGGCAAGGACATCACTGCCTATGAGTCACTCAAAGATGACCTTGCCAATGCCGGCGCCAACTATCAGGATGAGCCGGTAGTGCGTGATGGCGATATTATTACCAGTCGCAAGCCGGATGATATTCCTGCATTTGCTCAGGCGATTGATGAGTTTTTTATTAAGCACGACTCCAAGTAGCTCAAATCAAAAAGTTACAATATTTGGATGCGCATTGAAGCCTTGCTTATAGCATAAACTAATCAGGTTTAAGCCAAATCGATGATTAAACCTGATCCGTTTCGCTGCTGTCGCTACCAAACAGAGAACGACGCTGCTCGCGCGGAATAGCAGGACACTCACTTGCAATCTGGTATAGTACATTACCAAGATTGGGTAGATGCGTGCCCACTACGGATTTGCCGGAAGTGAGCAACGACACGCTAATATCACGCGCCGGATCAGCCCAGCAAAAAATATTGGAAAAGCCAATATGGCCAAATGCCTGTCCGGTCATGGGGCCAAATAGCCCAATCGGATTACTGCCCAACATGGGGCCAAGTGCATAGCGCATCGGTGCCAGCAAAGTGCGATCCAGACTGGTGCCAGAGGTTGGCAGGGTGGCCCTGAATACCGTGCGCGGCGATAAAATCTGCTTGCCGTTATAGCTACCACCACTCAATAGCATTTCAAAGAAACGGCCTGCCTGTTCGGCACTGGTGTAAATATTGCCAGCCGGACAAATGGTTTCCATAAAACGCGGGTCATTGGTCACGTCCACCGCCAGTTGCAAGCCGCTGCCCAGCACATGATTTAAGTATTTATCGGTGCCAAGGCCCGGATGCAGGCCAGTGGCGTAGTTCATGGCCACCTGATCGCGCATTTCCGGTTTTAAGCCATAGTTGAAGTATTCCATCCCCATCGGCTGTTCAATTTGCTCATGCAGAAATGTGCGTAAATCCTGACCAGTCACTCGCTCAATGATTTCACCCAAAATATAGCCGGCTGTTACCGCGTGGTAGGCCAGCCGAGAACCAGCCGCCGAAGCGGGTGCCGCCTTGTACAGCCGCTGCATGATTTCATCACGGTTAAACAGTAGCTCAGGTGTTACCTCACCTTCAATTTTGGGAATGCCACCACGGTGCGCCAGCAAATGAAAAATGGTGGCGCGGCGCTTGCCATTCACGCCATATTCAGGGATGTAGTAGCTCACCGGATCGAGCAGGTTAATCGCACCCTGTTCATTGAGTAGATGAATCAGCATGGCTGTGACTATTTTAGAGGCTGAAAATAGACACACGGGCGTATCGGGATTAGCAATTTTGGCATCCATCGCTAGCCCTTCGGCAGAGTTACCCTGCGCATAACCCAATGAGCGATTCAGGATAATTTGACCCTGCCGCCGCAGACAAAAGGTTATGAGCGGTGAGTTGCCGGTTTTATAAAGTGACTCAATACCATGCCAGATTTTATTGACTTGCTTGTCCGTCATGCCGCCTGCTTCAGCGGGTTGTTCATTGTGCTGGCGGGTAATAGCCAATAAGTTTTTGAGTACATGGCAGGTATTGGTAGACAGTAATTTCACGTTCAAATCATCGCATGCTGGCAATATTGGCTTTGAGTGTGCCTATGCCTGCCTGAAAAGTCAGTGTCCAAAATGACAGTGATTTGAAAACAATTTTGCAATCACAGGGCATTTCCTTTAAAATATGCGACTGCTGTAGTGATGCACGGCATTCATTGAGAGTAGTTGCGTAGGCAATGGACTGTTGATGAAATTTTTAGCATCTTTTATTGAAGCATCTCGGAGAGTCCTCATGGCTTTAGACAACACAGACCGCGCTGATATCATCGCAAAATTTGCCCGTGCAGAAAATGACACAGGTTCACCGGAAGTTCAGGTTGCACTGCTAACTGCCCAAATCAATGACCTGCAAGGTCACTTTAAAGCGCACAAGCACGACCATCATAGCCGTCGTGGCCTGATCCGCAAAGTAAACCAGCGTCGTAAATTGCTGGACTACTTAAAAGGCAAAGACAGCGAGCGTTATCAATCGCTGATTGGTGCACTGGGTCTACGTCGTTAAGACGAGCCTGATGACCGACTGTTCCAACCACTGGTATGTAACAGTGATGAGCGGTTGGTCGCGTCTAATGAATACACTTCATTAGAATTGGGGAAGGGGCGATTATTCGCTCCTTCTTTGTATGTTTACTGTATGGCGTAAAGCGGCTTCTAACGCCTGTTATTCAACCGATAAATAAAAATTATTATAGATAACAGTCGTTAGGGGCCTTGCGCCACCCCAATGTATTCAAGGAAAAATTATAGATGTCTATGTTTAATATTATTCGTAAAGAATTCCAGTTTGGCCAACACAACGTTGTATTAGAAACTGGTCGTATCGCACGTCAAGCCAATAGCGTATTTGTCACCATGGGCGGTGTGAGCGTATTGGTTGCCGTGGTTGCACAACCTAAAGCCAAACCCGGTCAGGACTTTTTTGCACTAACCGTTAACTATCAAGAAAAACAATACGCTGCTGGCCGTATTCCTGGTGGTTATGGTAAGCGCGAAGGTCGTGCATCCGAAGCTGAAACCCTGATTTCACGCCTGATTGACCGTCCTATTCGTCCACTGTTTCCAGAAGGTTACTATAACGAAGTGCAGGTGACTGCATCGGTGGTGTCTTCTGACAAAACCATGCACGCTGATATCGCTGCGATTTTAGGGACGTCTGCGGCCATGTCGATTTCTGGCGCACCGTTTAAAGGTCCGATTGCTGCAGCGCGTGTTGGTTTTATTAATGGCGAATACATTTTAAACCCAACGATTGCGCAAATTCAGGAAGGCGAACTAGATTTAGTGGTTGCTGGTACTGATAAAGCCGTATTAATGGTTGAATCCGAAGCCAAAGAATTATCAGAAGACCAAATGCTAGGCGCAGTATTGTTTGGTCATGATGAAATGCAAGTGGCAATTGCTGCCATTAAAGAATTTGTGGCGATGGTTGGTGCCAAGCAAAGTGAATGGACTGCACCAAGCATTAATACCGATCTTCAAGGTAAGCTACAAGCGCGCTTTGAAAAAGAAGTGTCTGATGCTTATACCATTACGGTTAAACACGAGCGTTATGCTGCATTAGATGCAATTAAAACGACTGCACTGGCTGAATTTGCACCAGAAGGTTCTGAAGAAGGCACGGCAGACGACGTGGCAAGTCTGTTTGATGACTTAAAATATCGTACCGTACGTGACAATATTTTGTCAGGCAAACCGCGTATTGATGGCCGTGATACCAAAACCGTGCGTGGGATTGATGTGCAAGTAGGCGTATTGCCACGTACCCATGGTTCTGCACTATTTACTCGCGGCGAAACTCAAGCAATCGTGACGGCTACTTTGGGTAATACCCGTGATGCACTGATGGTTGATACCTTATCGGGTACCAAAACTGACAACTTCATGCTGCATTACAATTTCCCTGCATATTCCGTGGGTGAAACTGGCCGTGAATCTGGTCCTAAGCGCCGTGAGATTGGTCATGGTCGCTTGGCACGTCGTGGTGTGCAAGCGGTATTGCCACCAAGCGATCGCTTCCCGTATGTGATTCGTATTGTGTCTGACATTACTGAATCTAATGGTTCGTCTTCAATGGCGTCTGTTTGTGGTGCAAGCCTTGCATTGATGGATGCCGGTGTACCATTAAAAGCACCTGTTGCTGGTATTGCCATGGGCTTGGTAAAAGAAGGCGAGCGTTTTGCGGTATTGTCCGATATTCTGGGTGATGAAGATCATTTGGGCGATATGGACTTTAAAGTAGCGGGTTCGGCCAATGGTATTACTGCGCTACAAATGGATATTAAAATTGAAGGCATCACCGAAGAAATTATGGAAGCCGCTTTAAACCAAGCGTATTCTGGCCGTATGCATATCTTAAATGAAATGAATAAGGTAATTTCTAGCGCGCGTACTGAGATTAATATGTTTGCCCCAACCTATGGTGTGGTTCAAATTAATCCAGACAAAATCCGTGATGTTATCGGTAAAGGTGGCGCGACCATTCGTGCCCTAACCGAAGAAACCGGTGCGTCGATTGATATTGAAGACAACGGTACGGTACGTGTCTTTGGTGAATCAAAAGCAGCCACTCAAGCTGCGATTGCTAAAATTCAAGCGTTAACTGCCGAAGTTGAGCCGGGCACGATTTACACCGGAACAGTTGTACGCATTGTTGAGTTTGGTGCATTTGTTAATATTCTGCCGGGCACTGATGGCCTGCTGCATATTTCACAAATTTCCAATGAGCGTATTGCCAATGTGGCTGACGTACTGACCGAAGGCCAGAAAGTTCAGGTACAGGTTCAGGATGTTGACCAGCGTGGCCGTATTAAATTGTCCATGAAAGATATTCCACAAGCATAATTATTCGTATGCTGAATAAAGAGTCCGCTTCGGCGGGCTTTTTTTTATTGGTCGGCCACTCAACAATATAATTGTACCTTGATTAATCTTCGTGCTATCTTTTGCGGGTTATGAAGACAAAAACAAGATTGAGGACCGCATAAATGTCTACTGCCCGTAGAATTCGCCAAGGCATGGTGACAGCCGCAACCGCTGCTTTTTTACTCTCAGGTTGCTCTCAGATCATCAAAGGCGGGGCCAATATTGCCCTTGGCTTTGCCGAAAGACATGTTGTACCCCCTATTTTAGCTATGGATGATGCCGATATGGCATGTGCCAGCGGCAATGCGACCACGCCTTTGATCATGTCGACCAAGGCCATGGGCGCTGATCCGGCCAAAATCGGGGTGTTGCTCTATACATCTGCCGGGGTATGTGCTGAAAACAATTCACTAAATGCTGAATTGCGTTACATGCGGGCGGCCAAAGCCAACCAGATTGAAGAAGCCAAGGATGCGCGTATCGAGCAAAAACGCTGGGCTGAAACAGCAGCACGTCGCCAGTATGCGGCTTATTTACTGTTTGCCGAACACTACGAAGCCAAATATAAAATCAAACTGGGCGACCAATGCCCCAGCATGAAAACCGATCTGGACAAAACCGTTTACCTGATGGGAATGGTGAGTGGTTTGCAAGCGGTGACCAACGATATTAATGCTGGTGGTGCAGTCAACGTACCCAAAGACATTGCCGCAATTGTTGAACGTGGCATGACCTGCATTAACAATGAACAATTCTGGGGCGCCCCGAATGCGATTCGCGCGGCCATCTGGACACTGTTACCGGGTGCCGACGCAGGCAAGCCTGATCCATGGCAAGTGATGAAAGAATCTTCAGCACTGGGCGAACGTGGCGGCGTGCGTCTGTCACAAGCGCTTTATGTGATTGCAGCACAGGCCACCGGCGACAAAGACAAGATTCGTGATGCCTTGCGCACCTATGGTCATTCCATTGAAGAAGGCAAGCCAGTCAATGAAAACTATCGTCTGGTCGATGCGATTGCGCGGCAAATGATTCAAAATGCCTCAGACCGCTATTGGACTGAAAATACCGGTATGCGTACGCCGCAAGATGGCTATAGCCACTTCTGGGATGAAAGTGCCATTGATGATTCTGGTCTGTCACTAGACAGCTTGCTAGATGACTCCATGGACACCGACAGCGCACCAGCGACTGATGCTACACCAGTTGCTGATAGCAGTGCGCCTGCTACGAGCAGTGATGCACCAAGCGATGTACCGGAAACAGGTGATGCCCTGCCTGCCAGTGATACCGTTCCTGATAGCGGCAATGATGCCGATATGATGAATGATTCTGATGGCACTGAAGCACCTGCCAATTAAAAGCATGATAAAAAACCGCCCTGTTATAACTAAGGGCGGTTTTTTTATGCAGGGAGCACTTGTTTTAGTATGCAGTCCAATGACGTTTCTCTGATGGTGCGACTGATTCTGTTAATAGGTTTGGTGTGTGCTGCACTACAACTGGATATGAATGCCTTTGTTTACCAGCGGGAACTCATGTGGAGTGAACCATGGCGATGGTGGACTGCGCATGGCGTGCACGTAGGCTGGCGGCATTATGGGTTAAACATGCTGGCTTTTTTATGCTTGCCGTTTATCTTTCCGCATGTTCAGCGCCACACTTTATTAGTGAGTTTGCTGGTATTACCACCGCTGTTAAGCGCAGGGCTATACTGGTTACTGCCACACGTGCAAGCTTATGCCGGATTGTCAGGGATTTTGCATGGTATTTTTGTAGTGGTCGCAATCGAAGGCCTGTTATTCAAGCCGGAACGCAAGTTTGCCATGTTGGTGCTGGTGTGTATTGCCATAAAAATTGGTTTTGAAAAGTGGTTGGGCTATAGCGAAACCGCTCAGTTGATTCAGGCACCTGTGTTGATTGAATCGCATCAGATTGGCGTGGCAGCAGGCTTAACATTGGTCGTGGCCAAGATCAGTATTGGTTACTTAAATAGAAAATTGAGTTTAGCTGAAGTTTAAAATCATTCTCTATGGTGAGAATAACGCGATGAATTTGGCTTTTTATGACCAATTTCGTTCAAATTGATCAAATTTATTTAAAAATATGTTGCTAATGTCATAGTCGGACATGACTTAAATGGTGCATGATACAGACAAAATGCGGATCAGGACGATTTTTTGTCAAACAAAGGGACAAATAGTATCGTGATTTCGTCGTGAGGGTGAGAGGACTAACTCTCTTAAGATTTATCGTAAAATAAGGGCAGAATGCCTATGCAATCCAATCCTACGTCAAAAGCCAACGCCGGCTTTTTAAACCGTACATGGTCGGAATGGTTTTCAACCCTTCCGATTTTTATCATACTGATTTTAACGCTCATTATTGGTACTGGCGAGATGATTCATGGCCAGCTACTGCGCGTAGGTGAGCATTTGTATGGGGATCCTGCCACCGGGGTTCAATACTCATTCTTGCGGGCAGATCAGGCCGTACCGAAGTGTGAGCGTCATCCGAATATCGACGCTCAGGTGCAACAGCAAATGGCAGCCAGTACGGCCAGCGATGACCCTTTTGCTGACCTGTTTGGCCCCAAAGATCCGAATGAGGTACGTCAATCATTACTGGCTGCCCAAAAAGTCTGCGAAGAAAAGCATCAGTTTTATGAAAATACCCATGAGTACATTGATGCGCATCCTAGCGTAAAAGTTTTCCGTGCGATTGAAACCGGATTTTTTGCCATTTTCCATTTTGGTACAGAAAACCGTAACCTGTTTTTGATCATTATGGTGGTGATTGCTGCACTGACTGCCACCATAAACCGTCACCATATTGGTTTGCGTCCCGCCATCACCCGGATGGATTACCGCGTACATGACATTGCCATGGCGCTGGGTAATGGCATGCTGTCCTATTCAGTGGTTAGCTATATTTATTCGCTATCCCATTCCGGTGTTGCAGTTGATCAGAATGCCCTGATTATTAATTATCTCTGGGCGACCTTATTTATTGCCACTACCCTAATTAGCGTGTTTCGTCTGATTAAAACCCAAACACCCAAAGAAGAAGGTGGTCGCTTTGGTCTGGCATTAATGGCTGTTCCTTTATATGCGTGGATGGCAATTATTACCGGTGTTGCGTTTATCTTCTTTATGGATTACGCAGTAGGACAAGCGATTTATCTGGGCTTTTTGACCGATTACGTGGCGATTTTCCTGGCACTGGGTTTATTTATCTGGGTCGGTATGTTGCTCACGCAAACCCGAATCATGGATTTGTTCCTCAATATCCTGCGTCCATGGAATTTCTCACCTGAAACATTGACTTGGCTCATCCTGATTGGTGCATCTATACCAACTGCCTATACCGGTGCATCGGGTATTTTCGTGGTGGCTGCGGGTGCGCTCATCTATAAAGAAGTGTGGAACTCTGGGGCACGCCGTCAGTATGCGCTAGCCGTATCTGCCATGTCGGGTACGCTTGGGATGGTGATTCGTCCCTGTTTGCTGGTGGTATTGATTGCCATGCTGGATAGCAAACACGTCACCTCAGATGAGCTGTTTGACCATGGCATTTATGTGTTCTGGTTTATTTCACTATTTTTCTTGGCCGTTTCGCTATTTTTTGCGGAATCAAAATTCCGTATCAATTCACCCAAAGTTGCTATTCCGGGTATGGTACGTGCCTTTGGGCCAGTCATTCCTTATGTCATCATCACTGCTGCTGTGGTTCTGTTCTATCGGTATGTACTCAACACTGAAATGAACGAATTTACGGCACCGATGATTCTGCCATTAATCTTACTGGCTGTGGTGCTGTTTGATAAGCTGCGCCGTGAACCTGAATCCTCAGCAATGGCTTATGGTCAAACCGCTGCTGATCATGAAAAAATGGTTGAAGAGCATGCCAATGCTTCGCCTTATCTACGCACTCATGATCCGCATGGTAAAGAGCGCCGTACCGGTTTTGAGGCGGCGATCCGTTTTGCAACCTCTGAGACCGTTGGCCATATTGGGGCGTTGATTATTCTGATGGCATTGTCTGCCAGCGTGGGTGGTTTGGTTGAAAAAACTGAAATCGTTCACATGCTGCCAACCCATCTGAATAATATTTATATTTCCCTGTTGTTTATTGCCCTGTTGCTGGCTGGTATTGGCATGACTACCGATCCGTTCGGTGCTGTCATTCTGGTGGCAGCTTCCATTGCACCAGTGGCATATGCCAATGGTATCAACCCGATTCATTTCTGGATGATCTGTCTGGTGGCGTTTGAGCTGGGTTATGTGACACCGCCCGTGGCACTCAATCACTTGCTCACGCGGCTCTCGGTCGGCGATGAGGAGGTGATGGCAGCCGATGCGGAAGCTAAAGCCAAGTACACGCAATTTTACTATCGCTACGAGCGTTGGCTATTACCCATCATGGTGCTGTTCCCAGCCTTGATGGTCGTGACCTTTGCGCCGTATATCTTTAAGATGTTTGGCTGGTACTAACCTCTCAAGCAGTTACTGAACTAAAAAAACGGCATCTTTAAGATGCCGTTTTTTATGGTTTGTTTTTAGCATCGGATACAGTTAAAAATTAAAATCCTGATTTGATTACGGCAGACGGATAAGACGGGAAAACCGTGGCATACATAAAATCAGCGCCAGTAAAATAATCGTCATGCCAATAATGCTTAAACCATCTGGATATTCCTGCCATAACACAGCCGCCCAGATTCCGGCAAAAATAATGGCAAGGTAATTGGCAGGACCAATTTGTCCGGCAGGTGCATAGCTATAGGCTTTGGATAGGCAAATCTGACTGAGCGTCGCAAGGATACCAGCACCACATAACAGCAGCAGTTCATGCACGCTATATTGACGCCATAGCCACAACATAGGAATGGCAGAGATTAGAGTACCAAACAGGCAAAAATAAAACACAATCCGAGTGGCAGGTTCAGTATCCGTGAGGGCACGAACCGTCACAAAAGCCATAGCCGCCAGAAAGCTGGAAACAAGACCAATAGCGGACAAGACATTAAACATTCCAGCGTCCGGTTTGGCCACCAAAACCACACCTACGAGTCCCAGGCTGGCTGCAATGGCCATCATAGAAGTCATTTTTTCCTTTAAAAACAGCCAAGCCACCAGTGGAATAAATACTGGTGATGAATAGGTAAAGACCATGGCGCTGCTAAGTTTCAAGTGAGCAATCGCATAGAAAAATCCATACATGGCGATTAACCCAACGATGGCGCGCCACGCGTGCATCCATAAGCGCTGGGTTTTAATGAAGCTCTGTCCTCGAGCTAACAAAAAAGGCGTGAGTACCAATAAGCCCGTGGCATTACGAAAAAATACAATGGTTGGATTATCCAGCGTATGCGATGCCAAGCGGATAAGAACGCCCATACTGGCAAATAAAAATGCCGATATTGATAGCAGCAACAAACCAGTGATCACTGGGCGTGATGACGAAACTACATGAAACGTAGAGGTCTGAGAAGAGGAAGCGGTCACAACAAATGCCTATAGCCTGCATGGGGAGGGCAGTATACGGCTAAAGCAAATTTCAATCGGTAAAGCAGCACGCAATAATTAATTCAATCAATAAGGCGGCGTAGAAAATAAAAATCCTGCATGACCCTAAAAATTATGCAGTCATGCAGGATAGAAAATATTTAAAACCAATGGAAAAAATATAATTACGCGTTAGATTTATCCAGTTGCGCCTGTAAGTCAGCCAGATATTTTTCTTTCAACTCGACCAGCTTGTCAGAATCTTTCAGCTGTTGTTCCTGTAGTGACTTGCGTTCAGTCAACTGGGCTTGCTGATCCTGTAAACGACTAATTTCTTCACGTGCAACAGTTGCATCCTGTGGTACTGGCGCGATCAATAGGTTGGTGTCAACAATTGAGTTGCCAGTAGATTGCTGGTTACTGCTGGTTTCATGGGTAGAGGGTGCCAGTGGTGCATTATTGCGATCAATCTGGTCAGTACTTTTTTGCACATCCTGATTGATGGAGGATGACGGTGGAGGATTGCCATCACGTTCTGTAGTTTTAAAGCCAATGGCATAAGAGGCAATCCAGTATAAAAAGAAGGCCAATACCACCACACCCAGCATAATAATCCAGCGTTTACTTTTTGGGGTCTGTTCCGGTTCTTGCATGACTGTTCTCCAGTTTTCTATTCTAATCGGTTGAATCTTCAATAATTTGAGTCTAGCGAAGCGGCTTAAAACGCACTACACCCACTTCATCAGCTTTTGATGGTGAATTTGTAACTGTATTTTCCAGCTGGTCAATATCTGTAGGGCGGCGCTCACTGGCGCCACATTCCACACATTCAATCCACTCGTCATCCGCTGTGGTCAGCAATACGACGCGGTCCAGTGCATTACATTGGGTACATTTTGCACCAGCAATAAAACGTTTTTTGGGTGTCATACCGATTCTCAAAACAGGTTCTCAACAAAAATGACTTATCACGCCTTAGCAACAGAATCTGCTACAGGGTTGCGGTTCGCATCATCATCCCAGCCATTATGCCGTAATAGTGCCGCCAGTTGCGGTTCGCGCCCACGGAAGTTTTTAAACGCGGTGAGTGCATCCACGCTGCCTCCGACGGCCAAAATAGCCTTACGAAAAGCTTTGCCCGTATCTGCATTAAATAGCCCTTCTTGCTCGAAGCGATCAAAAGCATCGCTGGCCAGTACTTCTGCCCATTTGTAGGAGTAATAACCTGCCGCATAGCCACCAGCAAAAATATGGCTAAAGCTGTGCTGGAATCGATTATAGGCAGCAGTGGGTAACACCGCCACCTGCTGGCGCACCTCATTGAGGATTTGCTGAATCTGTAAGCTATTCGGTGCAGGCACTGTGCTATGAATATTGAGGTCAAATAATGCAAACTCGACTTGCCGCAAGGTTTGCATGCCGGTCTGGAAATAACGTGCCGCCAGAAGCGCATTGAGTAATTCGCTGGGCAGGGTTTCATCGCGTTCAAAATGACGGCTAATCAAACTTAAGGCTTCAGAATCCCACGTCCAGAATTCCATAAACTGGCTCGGTAGCTCTACCGCATCCCACGCCACGCCATGCGTGCCTGCCACATGAATCACTTCCGCTTCGGTGAGCAAATGATGCATACCATGCCCAAATTCATGAAACAAAGTGATGAGTTCATCATGGCTAAGCAAGGCAGGCTTGTTGCCAACAGGCGGGGTAAAATTGCCGACCATAAAGGCGATAGGCAACTGGATAGCATTACGGATTTTCATGCGTGAGCGAAAACCGCTCATCCATGCGCCACCACGCTTGCCACTACGGGCAAACAGGTCAAAATAAAAGCCTGCAATCACTTCACCCTGTTCACTAACCTCATAGTAAGGCACATTGGGATGCCACACCGACGCCTGCTTTTCCACAATTTGAATGCCATATAGGCGTTCAACAATATGAAACAACCCAGAGATCACCACCGATGCTGGAAAGTAAGGCTTGAGTTGTTCTTGCGAGAGCTTGTATTCACGCAGCTTGATTTTTTCAGCCAGATAAGCGGTATCCCACGGCGCTACCTGATCAATGCCGTGTACACTGGCTTCCTGTTCAAGCTGTACCAATTCCTTTTGTGCGGGAGCACGGGCTTTATCCGCCAGATCCAGCAGAAATTGCTTTACCTCATCCACAGACGGTGCCATCTTACTGGCCAGCGAATACTCGGCATAATTTTCAAAGCCCAGCAGCGCTGCCATTTCTTGGCGTAACTGCAAAATTTCCTGCATCAAGTCACTATTGTCAAACTGACTATCGCCCAATTCTGAAGCGCGCGTCACATAAGCCCGATATAGTATTTCACGTAAATTGCGATCATCAGCATAGGTCATAATGGCCAAATACGCCGGAAAATCCAGCGTGGCCAGCGCACCACTTTGCTGATGCTGTTCAGCAAGCTGTTGTAACAAACCAATGCTACTGTCGGGTAAGCCGTTGAGTTGGGAATCATCCAGCGGCATTTGCCAAGCTTGGGTTGCATCCAGCACATGATTGGAAAACGTCGAAGACAGTTCAGACAAGCGTGCTGAAATTTCGCCATAACGGGTTTTGGCCGCGCCTTCAAGTGCCACGCCCGTGAGCTTAAAATCACGAATGGCCAAATTAATGGCGGCTTGCTGGGCAGGATTTAACCCAGTAAAAGCAGGTGAGGCCTGCACCATTTGATAGGCCTGATACAGCCCTTGATGCTGGCCAAGCTGGGTATAATAATCACTTAATACTAGTAAAACATCCTGATACACCTGCCGGATTTCAGCCGTATTGTTGACAGCATTCAGATGGGAAATCACGCCCCAATCCTGCTGCAACTGGTTTTCTGCATGATCCAGCTCAAAAATCAGCGCAAGGGCTTGCTGGGCATCAGATAGCTGTTCAGGAAACTCTGCAATCTGTTGTTGGGCTTGCGCGAGTGCGTGATGCACGTTTTGTCGAAGTTTATCGACACCCAGTTGGCTAAAATCGGGTAAGTCAATCGTTGCCACAGGCAAGCTTGATACGGCAGTATTCATCATAATCATCTTATCTTATGGTGCAAAAACATACACTAGATGTAAGGGCAAAGCGCTATTTATGCAAGCTGCAATGGTGAAACGGCTACACAAAACGCCTGATTTAAGGCTCCGTACAGGGTTTTAATGATTCAGTTTTAGGTGCCAATTTTTATATGCGCAGTTTTAAAGTTCAGTGTTGGGTGCGAGTAAGGCTGCAATCAGTTTTTGATGCCGAGTGGCCTGCTGGTTTACGGTCAGGCGGCAAGCGTGAATAATGCTTTCAATATCATGCAGTGCTCGATCAAACACATCATTAATCACTAGATAATCAAAATTGGTATATTGCTGCATATCGGTAATGGCACCTGCCAAGCGTTGCTCAATCACCTCAAGGCTATCCTGTGCGCGGGCAGACAGGCGTTCGCGTAAATCATACTGCGACGGTGGCATAATAAAAATTTGCTTGCTCTCGGGAAATAGGCGGCGTACCTGCTCAGCACCTTGCCAATCAATCTCCAGCAATACATCATGGCCGGCTTCGAGTTGTTTTTTGACCTCAGCTTGACTAGTGCCATAATAATTGCCAAACACTTCGGCATACTCAATAAAGCCGCCCTCATTGACCAGTCCTAAGAAATGATCAACCGTAGTGAAGTGATAATGAATACCTGCCAGTTCGCCCGGGCGCTGCGGACGAGTCGTGTGCGACACGGACACATGAATATCGCTCATCCGATCCAGCAAGGCCTTGACCAACGATGTTTTGCCCGTGCCTGATGCCGCAGCAACCACAAACAATAAACCAGACATAAGCGCTTTCCTGTATGATGAGCAATACGCGCTAGTTTAGCGAAAATCGGCCTACCAATATAGTATGGTCAAACCTGCAAGCGCAAAAGCTTGGGTCGAGTCATTATTTTTGGGTCATACAGCCAACAAACGGCACCATGATTTAAACTGATAATCTGACTAAGCCACCTTATCTACAACCTATAGAGTGCACCAGCGAAGGTACAACATGGACATTTTATTAGCCAATCCCCGTGGTTTTTGCGCTGGCGTTGATCGTGCCATTGCCATCGTCAATCGTGCACTGGAATTGTTTGAGCCGCCGATTTATGTACGCCATGAAGTGGTGCACAACAAGTTTGTGGTGGATGACCTGCGCAATCGGGGGGCAGTGTTTGTGGAGGAGCTGCATCAGGTGCCGGACGATGCCATCGTCATCTTTAGCGCGCATGGTGTATCCAAAGCGGTACAGGAAGAGGCTAGTCGCCGTGGCCTTAAAGTGTTTGATGCCACCTGTCCGCTGGTAACCAAAGTGCATATTGAGGTAACCCGTTATGCCCGTGACGGCATTGATGCCATTTTGATTGGCCATCAGGGTCATCCCGAAGTGGAAGGCACCATGGGGCAATACGATAAAACTGCTGGTGGCACCATTTATCTGGTGGAAGATGAAGATGACGTTGCCCGTCTTGAAGTGCGTGATCCTGATAGAATTGCTTTTGTGACCCAAACCACACTATCGCTGGATGATACCGCACGCGTGATTAACGCTTTGCGCGCGCGTTTCCCCAATATTCAGGGGCCGCGCAAGGATGACATTTGCTATGCCACCCAGAACCGGCAGGATGCCGTACGTGATTTGGCCAGTCGTTGTGATGTCGTACTGGTTGTCGGTTCGCCTAATTCTTCCAACTCTAACCGCTTGCGTGAACTGGCCGAACGTATGGGCAAAAAGGCGTACCTGATTGATCAGGCAGATCAATTGGAGCCGGAATGGTTTGCCAATAACTCTAAGGTTGGTGTCACGGCAGGCGCTTCAGCACCTGAAGTTCTGATCCGGCAAGTGATTGATCGCCTAAAAGAATGGGGCGCAACCTTGCCGCAGGAACTGGCTGGCCGTGAAGAAAACATCGTGTTTACCTTGCCTCGCGAGTTGCGGATTAATACGCATCAACTTGACTAAGATCACACTTTTTAATCCTCAAAAGATCAAAAATACATAAAAATTGTAACTCATCATGCTTTTGCAAGCGTCAGTCGCCTGTCGCTTGCTTTGCTGACATAGACTGCTTAGTCTAGGCTATGAAGAGGTTTCAGGATGAACCTTTACTGGTTTAAGGTGGTAGGTATGCAAAATAGTCGGGGCTTTACGCTGGTTGAGTTAATGGTCACGATTGCTGTGGTTGCTATTTTGGCGGTAATTGCTGTGCCCTCTATGAGTAGTTTGATTGGCAAACAACAATTAAATAAAACAACGCGTGATCTTGCTGAAACATTGACTCTTGCTAGAAGTCAGGCTGCACTTTTAAGGCAGGAGGTTATCGTAACATTAAATAGTGATACACCAAATACGGATACCCATTTTTATTGGAATCCAGCAGCAAATAATACACTTAAGTCTCCAACCACTATTCCTCCTCTTGTGTTTATGGCAAATGGAACAATGAAAAATACAGCATTAAATACTCCATTTACAGATACTGATTTTGTTATTTGTAATTCAAAAATTCCCACCCCAAAAATAATAAAGCTTTCAAGAATGGGCAGTGTGAGTTTGGGTACAGGGGGTTCTTGCCAATGAATATTTTAACTAAACAAAAAGGCGTAGGGTTGATTGAGGTGTTAGTTGCACTATTGCTTCTAGCAATTGGCGTATTGGGCTATGCAGCTTTGCAATTAAGAGCAGTGGAGGCTTCTAGCGAGGCAATGACTCGTTCACAGGCATTACTGGTAATGCGCAGTTTAACCGAAAGTATTAGGGTAAACGTGGCAGGACAATCATTATATCCCGCAGCTGTACAATCCTATGTAAATTATACCTCCGCGACTTCTGCTCCAACGAGTTGTGCAAATTCCTCTTGTACTGCTGCGCAATTTGCCACTTATGATGCATATCAATCAGCTAAGTCGGCTTTTGTGGTGGGTATGACAATGACAATGACCAATTGTCCAGGTGTCAGTAGTGCTGGTGTTAAGCGGCAATGTGTGTTTGGTGCATGGGGTGATACTACTATCACCGCTACAGATTATACAAACTGTATGTCTAATGCTGGTGTTTATAGGTCTCAAGCAAAATGCATTATGATGGAGGCTTATTAAAATGAATAATAATCAAAGTGAAAAAATAATAAGCGCCAAAATGAAAAAACATGCTGGTTTTACGCTGATAGAGCTAATGGTGTCAATCACCTTAGGGTTAATTGTGACTGCAGCAGCAATTCAGCTGTTTACAGGCGGGCTAATTAGTACGCGTGTTCAACAAGCAAATTCCGAGCTTCAAGATAGTGGTCTATTTGGCTTGGAATACATTGCGCGTGATATTCGCTTGGCAAATCAAGGTAACTTAAGCAACCCGGCTTTAAATGATCAAACCCCATGGGGCGGAATTGTGTTAACTGCCAGAACGTCGACTGTGACAAATGCAAACTTACCCATTCCTGCTGCCGCTCCCTTTATATCTTCAGGTTTGCTGACACATAGTGTGGGTACTGGAGAAGCAGTAAGTGCGACTGCTAATGAGTGGCTTGGGTTATCTAAAGTAAAAATAGGTAGTGCTGATGCAGTGAGTGACCAGCTTACCATTCAATTTATCGCGCCCACTAATATGGTAAACTGTGAAGGCGTGAATGTTTTGGAGGGAGATTTGGTGGTGCAGCGTTATTTTATGCGACCTGATACTTCTTCAGCCACTGATTATGTGGTTGCATGTGATGCTAACACGCCAAATGCCACAGCCACAGCACAACCTACAACCCTGACTGGATTTGGCGATGCAGGCCAAGTGGTGATTCCGAGAGCAGATCATTTAAAATTCTTATTAGGTACTAAAGATCCTGCTGGAAATCTTTCTTATTATACTGTGAATCAGTATAGAGCAGCTGCTACAGAGGCAAGACGGGTTGCCGCTGCCACAGGTGGTGCCACTCCGCAGCCAGCAAAAACTGCCACTATTCCACCACGAATCGTTTTGGTGAAAATGGGAATATTGGTTAGGTCTTTAGATAACACTCAAAATCCGTCACTTGATCTAACAAAAACTTTTGATATTTTAGGTGAAACAGTAAAGCCAGCAGATACCACTACTCGCTACGCACGCCATGTTTATACAGTAACAGTTGCGCTAAGAAATGGCTTAGGAGAGGTGCTATGAGCAGGGCTAAATCAATTGGGCAAAAAAGTCAGCAAGGCGCCACTTTAATCATGGTATTGTTTGTCTTATTGATTATTACCATGGTTGGTGTACTAGCTATTCGTGTTGCAATGACTTCGCTTAATGTTGCAACGAATAGCCAAATTGGACAATTATTATTACAAACAGGCGATACACCAAATAACCAAATATTAAACACTACAAATTTATCCAATATTTTGGATTTTAGTGGTGCTGTAGGCGCTGCGATTAAAGAGCATGAAACTGATCCAGGTAAAGAATATATTTTTTGTTATAAACCTACCTCTAATAAAAAATTAGGTGCTTTAGTAGATACGACAGTACTTGTGCCGCCTGCGAGCAATGCAGTAAGAGATACAAAAGCAACCATTGATTCAACTCAAAGTAATCGTAGTGGTTTTTGCAATTTAGAACAAGATTTTGGTAGTAGTCGTGAAGCGGTAGTTACTCAAGTTGCAATTACTATTCCAAATGATGCTGATGAAGATGCTGCACCTGGTGCTTATTTGGTGCGAGACACTGATTTAAGTTTAGGCGCAAATGTATCAACTAAAACCTCACAGCAACGAATCCGAGTAACAACAACTGCAATTTTACCAGCTTATGCTACTGCTACTAAGACTTTAAGCGAGATTGAAGCGGATTGTATCGGGTCTGCAAATACAGTTGGCTATATCAATGATAATACTGGTAAAGCGACCATAGGTAAAAAGACCATGGCAGATTGTCTGGCAGGCTACGGAATACCAGTAAACAGTCAGACACAAGAAATGAATTTGGTTGAATTACGCACTCAAACGCAGAAAATATAGATTATTGGGAGAAATATGATGAAAAAGGAAAGTGAATTGATCCCAATAATGCGTTCGCGGCGCCTTAGATTGGCTGCATCGTTTATGTGGGCATTTATGTGTACATTACTAATTACATCATCAGTAGTGCAGGCAAGTGACATGCAGATTTATGCAGTGCCTACGGGTGGTAAAAAGACCATGGTAATGATGTTAGATACTTCTGGATCAATGGGCTATAGCGTTAGTTCGGGCTATAGTTTATATGATGACTATGGACTTCGAAGTAATACGTGTACTGTATATTATGAAAATTCTATAACTTCACCATCTTATCCACGTTATTTTTGTACAGTTCCATCTAATACAACAAACTTAAAAGTAAAAGATGAGAAGACAGGCTGTGAGAAGCAATCTAATGGCAGTTACCGTTGCTATGATCGCTTAACTCGATTAAAAGATGGAATGTTTGATTTTTTAAATAGTAATAATTTAACCTTAAATAATGTAAGCGTAGGGTTAGGTCATTTTTCTACTTATACCAGTGGTACCACAGGGGATGGTAATAGTGGAGAGATATTGGTTCCTGCTGCTAATCTGGCTGCTGTTAATTCAGCGCAACGTATAGCATTAAAAAATGCAGTTGCTGGACTAGAGGCAAGTAACGGTACACCAACTGCCAATGCATTTGCAGAAGCTGCTGCATATTTAATGGGAACTAATACGGTTTCATCAGGTGAGATTACAAAAGATTTTTATAAAAAGGTTACAACTTCAACTCAAGTATTAGATTCTTATGAGTGTAATAATTCGACTTATTCAGTAAACGGAAATAATGGTTACTGTTATAAAAATTATACATGCACAAGCACAGGAAGTAGCTGTAGAGCTGTAGCAACAAAGGTATATAGAACAGATTACACTGACAATTACTATCAATGTAAGAATTGGGATGCGACTAATTTCGATGATCAAATACAGGAGTGTAAAGGGCGTACAGGTACTAGTTCAAGTTATTGGATATCGCTGGGTACATCGCCACTGAATTTAAATGATTATACGCCTGAGATAAGTGGTGCGACAACATACTATAAAAAAGATGAGTATCAAACAGGGAGTAGTAGCTATAGCGGGTTTAATAAATCAGTGGATAGTTCAAAAGATCCTGCAACAAATTACACAACATATAAATCACCTCTACCAGCACCAAATGATCGGGTTAGTTGCGATGGACAAGGTATCTACATTTTGTCGGATGGTGATCCAACAGCCAACAACGTAAAATCATCTGTATTAGCTTCTGCATTAAATCGCAGCTCTTATAGCGGTAGCGGCGGTTTAAGTGGTGGAAACGATTGGGATTATATGAGCAATTTTGCTAGAGACTTATATAATGGAGGCGCGACACAAACTATTGCTAATAAAATCACCAATCCTGTGAATGTACCTATTCAAACAGCATTTGTTGGTTTTGGGGCAGCTTTAAATAATGTCACTGGTGCTAATGCGATTAATGCATGTAAGTTAAGCTCTAGAACACAAAGTGACCGCGATGGCGATGATCTTTGTTCTCCCAACCAAGATGATAATCCACAATCTGCCCCAGGCTTTGGAAATGGTGGATTCTTTCCTACTCAAACCCCACAAGGTGTAACAGATAGCGTTATTGCATTCATTGGCCGCATTGGTAGGGTACCGTTAAATCCATTAACTACAGGAGCTATTTCTGTACCAGTTGACCCTTTGACATCGAATGGGTTTCAATCTTATGGTTATTTACGCGCTTTAGAGCCAAATCCAGCTAATCCTAAGTTGATATGGCTAGGCAACTTGAAGAAGTACCAAGTTCTTCTGGATGGTACTAACGCAGGCGCATTTGCTGATAAAAATAGCAATCTTATCTATGATTCAAAAGGTGGCTTTGTTGAGTCCACTAAAGATTTATGGAATAGTAGTACTTATAATGATGGAGGAATTATTAAACTTGGTGGGGCATATTCTAAGGTACCAATGCCTGCTTTAGGCCAAACCGAAAATTTAGATTTAAATCCCAAACTATATGCATTTGCAAGTACTCCAGATGCACTACGAACTTTGTTTACTGATGTGGCTTCAACAGGTGGTGCTTCTTTGGCTGGAATGTCAAATAACGGTTCATTACTTCGTATTCCAGAAGGTCCTGTTCCAACATCTAATGTGACCTCTTATGTTTTAAGTAAATTAAAATCTACTGGAGGGCAAACAACCCTTAAAGATTTTCCTTTATTAGCTAAACTAAAAGTACTTAACTATTTGGGTTATAGCGTTCCCCTTGGTAGTGATGATTTGCCTGCCTCTTTAACGACTCCCAAAGAACCATCTTTTGCTATGGGTGGTAGTATTCATTCTTTCCCAGTGCAGTTAACTTATTCTGGGGCATTAGATGCTAACGGTGATTTAACAGCCACACGTGATCAGTCCGTTTTGTACGGTAGTATGGAAGGTGGTCTACATATTGTGAATGGCAACACTGGTGTAGAACAAATGGTATTTGTTCCATCAGAGATATTAAGGAATCCCGTAGCATCCAAAGCTTTGGTCAAAGGTGAGGAAGATTTACTATCCCCAACAGCTGGAGTGGATGGTGCTTGGGTAGCAGATCCTGCTTATAAAGTAAGTAATACTGGTAGTTCTATTACAGCTCGTCAAATGAATGTCTATGGTGGCTTGCGCATGGGTGGTAATAGTTATTACGGATTAGATGTACTTGATCCCTCTAGCCCTAAACTTTTATTTAGAGCTGGGTCCGATCAGTCGGATTTTAGTCGTATGGGTCAAAGCTGGTCTAAACCTGTATTGGCAAATATTCGTTATAACGGTGCCATTAAGCGCGTTATGATTGTGGGTGGAGGTTATGACACTTGCTACGAAAGCCCTACCGCTACTTTAACTGCGGGTAGTTGTGGTACTGAGGCAAAAGGTAACGCTGTTTATATTATTGATGCTAAAACAGGTGAGAGATTGTGGTGGGCAAGCAGTTCTGGTTCAAGCACCAACAATGCTAATATGAAGCACAGTATTGTTAGTCGCATTGGTGTGTTGGATCGAAATGCTGACGGCTTGATAGATCATCTCTATTTTGGTGATTTGGGGGGACAGGTATTTAGAGCTGATTTAAATAATAATCAGACGAAAACGGGTAGTAGCTATAGTTCATTCGGAGTGCGAGTAGTTCGCTTGGCAAATTTAGCAACGACTAGCGCTAGTGTAGCTTTAACAGATGGAAAAAACCCACGCTTCTATGAAGCACCCACTGTTACCATCCATGATCAAGGCGGTGCGACGTTTATTGTAGTAGGTATTGCATCTGGTAACCGTAGTACACCACTTGATGTATTTCCTATTCAGGGACGTGATGGGATGTCTCCTGCAGTAGCACTTACTGATCGTTTGGTAAATAACGTTTACGGAATTATCGACCGTGATTTTATTAACAGTAATTTAATGACGGTTGCTGACTCCACTTTAATTACTAAAGATAAAAACTTATCTACTTTTCAAAAAGACCCACAAAAGCTAGCCAGTGGAAGTGTAATAAGTGTATTTATTCCTGCTTCTGGTGCGGGTAAAGATGGTTGGTATCGTTCCTTATCGAGTAAAAGTGACGGTACTGAACGCGCTGATAATAGTTTCCGCATTAAAGGTGGATTAAAAGCATTTGAAGAACCCATTGCCTTAACTGGTAACTTGATTGTTCCTGTTTATGATCCACAAGGTACTGGTATTGCTCCTGCAAGTTCATGCAAGCCACGCGTGGTTGGTGAAACAGATCGACAACTTTACTGCCTGCCTTTTGGGGTTTGTTTAAATAGTAATGGAACTACAAATACAGTAGAGGAGTTAAAAACAGGATTTTTAACTACTACTGATACGGCCAAATGCCCAGCAGGCGTAGCCGAATGTAATGACAATACGCTGGGTGCTGGTATTCGCGGGGTTTCTCTAGCGCCTCTTAAACCTAATCCCGATCCAGATAGTTGTGGAAAATTAACGCTTGCTGGTAATGAAAAAGGGGCAGGTGAATGGCAATGTACTCGGAAATTAAATCCTACTCGTTGGTATGAAAAATATACGAGTCCTTAAGGGTTTAGGAGGAGTTTATGGAAGGTAACGTGACTGGTTTTACGTTGGTAGAACTTATGATAGTTGTGATGATTGTTGCGGTTTTAGCAGCAATCGCCATGCCTAGCTATCAAGCCTATGGGCGTAGAGCTGCCGTTTCAGCAGCGCAGCAGGAGATGCTAAAGTTAGCAGAGCAATTGGAACGGCATAAAGGTAAGAACTTTAGCTATGCTTGCTTTGATTTAGCGGATGTGTATGGTGGCACAGCAGGGCAGACTACTAAAGATTTACCATTAGGGGCTAGTGGTACTAATGTTCAGTATACGTTAAGTATATTTGACGCGACTACATCAACCGCAAGCGCTTTATATAATGCAGCCTGCGCAACGCCTACCTCGCCGCCTTCTACCGATGTAAGGCCAAGGGCTAAAAAGTGGGCTATTAAAGCGACTAAAAGTGCGAATGGTATGCAGGTGCAAAATTACAATTTATTAATGACTAGTGATGGCGTGAGGTGCATGACCAAAAACGTAATCAGTAGTTATAGTAGCTGCGGCACAGGTGGTACATATGAAACATGGTAGCAAAGGCTTTACCCTTATAGAGTTAATGATAGTTGTTGCCATCATTGGTGTTTTAGCGGCAATTGCTTATCCATCCTATACGCAGTATACGATTCGAACCCAACGCACGAGTGTACAAGGGGAAATGCTACAAATAGCAAGAACACTTTCTAATTATAAAATGGCGAATGGTAACTATGCAGGTAGAACTCCTACAAATGTGTATGGAGGAACGATTATGCCGAACCAAGGTACGGCATTGTATAATGTAACTTTAACAGATAATTCTGATAAGCTACTCACCGCAGCGGATGCAAATGTTAATACATGGAAGCTAGTGGCGAAACCAATAGCTAATACTACTCAAGCTGGCAATGGGTGGATATGTCTCAATGACCAAGGTCAAAAATCGTGGTCAAAAGGTGTAGATAGTTGTAATTTGTCTGTGAGCTCAGACTGGTCTGGTCGCTAAATATTTCCACCCTATTGATTAAAAAACTTTCTATTTAAATCGCAATCAAGTAAAATACCGCCCTCTTGAAAGGGGTCTGAAGGCCGTCCGGTGGTCGGGCAGAGTGAAGATCCGTAAGAATCATAAAGGTGTATCATGGTTGTAATTCGTTTAGCTCGTGGCGGTGCCAAAAAGCGTCCTTTCTATCAAATTGTTGTAACGGATAGCCGCAATGCGCGTGATGGCCGTTTTATTGAGCGTATTGGTTTTTATAACCCAACCGCACAAGGCAACGCTGAAAAAATCCGCTTAAATACAGAGCGTTATAGCTACTGGATCGGTACTGGTGCTCAGGCATCTGACCGTGTTGCGGCGATTGCTGCGCAAAATACCAAAGCGCAAAACACCGCACAGCCTGCTGTTTAATTTGTCGTAGACGATGTAAGCCATGAATACTTTAGTGCAACCACCGGCTGACCGCATTCAGATTGGACAGTTTCGTGCCGCCTATGGTATTCAGGGTTGGTTGTGGGTGTATTCCAATACTGATCCCATGGCCAATCTGTTTAATTATCTGCCGTGGTGGATTGAAACAGCGACTGGATGGAAAACGGTGGACGTCAAACGCTGGCGAACACAGGGCAAGGGGCTGGTAGTATCCTTAAAAGATATGACAGACCGTAATGCTGCTGAGCAGTTGTCGGGCGTTAATATCTGGATCTCCAAGTCTCAGTTGTCAAAAGCCGGTCTGGATGAGTTTTACTGGGCTGATCTAGTGGGCTTGACGGTGCTGGGTTTGAATGAATCTGGGGAGTCAGTCAATCTGGGGCAGATTTCCGAGTTGTTTGAAACCGGTGCCAATGATGTCATGGTGGTGCGTGCTACCGCTGAGAGCGTAGATGGCGAGGAACGTATGATTCCATGGCATGCCGATGTAGTGCAGGATATTGATCTAGAAGCCCGACAAATGCGGGTGAAGTGGGGTGCTGATTATTAAGGCTGCTTTTAAAGCCTGTTGTAATCACTATATAAGCAGCTTCTCCTGTCTAATGAGTATCCAATAGCACATGCCTATTACGATGCTGGTTTTAATGAATACGAGGTGATGGTGCGATGTGGCTTGCCGTCATTACTTTGTTTCCTGATATGTTTTATGCATTGACGGATTGCGGAATTACCGGACGTGCCATTAAGCGTGGTCAGGTTCGGTTTCATTGTATTAATCCTCGAGATTTTACCTTAGACAATTATCACCGAGTGGATGAACGCCCGTTTGGTGGTGGGCCCGGCATGGTGATGCTGCCTGAGCCGCTAGAAAAAGCGATATTGCATGCCAAAGCATTGGCTGTTGAGGCAGGTTATCAGCAGGTTCCAGTGGTGTATATGTCACCGCAAGGCACCACGCTGAATGAATCTGGCGTCAAACAGCTGGGGCAATATAATGGCCTGATTGTGTTGTGTGGTCGCTATGAAGGCATTGATGAGCGCATTATTGAGCAATATGTTGATCAGGAGTGGTCAATTGGTGATTATGTGCTGACTGGTGGTGAGTTGCCAGCGATGGTGATGCTGGACAGCCTGATTCGGCGCTTGCCGGATGTGATGTCTGCCAATCAGTCGGCGGAGCAGGATTCATTTGTGGATGGTTTGCTGGATTGTCCGCATTATACAAAGCCTGATCTGTTTAATGGATTAGCCGTTCCGCCTGTGTTAAAAAGTGGCCATCATTTGAATATTGAAAAATGGCGCTTTTTGCAACGCTATCAGCGTACGCAAGCACGGCGTCCTGAATTGCTGACTCATGTACAGTTAACATCTCAGCAAAAAAAATGGTTGAAATCCCTAGCCGAGGATTAATCGGTGATGTGTAAAGCGCTTTTGGCTCACAAGCATGTGGCGCCAAAGGTAAACGATAACGGGAGATATGCGCCTTAGCCTCTGTCCCCAGTGTGTCAATCCTGTTTTTTATTCAGGTTGGCCACATTCTCAGGAGTATCCACCATGAGTGGCAAGCATCCTTTAGTTCAAGCGGTTGAAACTGCTCAGCTGAAATCTAATATCCCTGCTTTTGCACCCGGCGACACTGTAATTGTTCAGGTTAAGGTAAAAGAAGGCGAGCGTGAGCGTTTACAGGCATTTGAAGGCGTAGTCATTGCGATTAAAAACCGCGGTTTAAACTCTGCATTCACTGTGCGTAAAATTTCTAGCGGTGTTGGTGTTGAGCGTGTGTTCCAGACTCACTCTCCAGTGGTTGCTGCTATCGAAGTGAAGCGCCGTGGTGATGTACGTCGCGCCAAGCTGTACTATCTGCGTGATCGTTCAGGTAAATCTGCACGTATCCGTGAGAAGTTACCAGCACGCAAAACTGTTGCTAAATAAGCAGCGGATTTGTATGAAAAACGCACTTCGGTGCGTTTTTTTATGTGTATAACCAAATGTCTATAATTTATCTGGGCAAAAAGGCTTGATGCAACTGTAGCCACGCTGTGTTATTGCAGCACTTCACTGATATTGGTGCCGTCATCCTTAAAGTGTTCGTAAGTGATGGCGCGCTGGCGTTCAGCGTCATTATCAAACTGCCGTTCACGCAATGCCGTAATGGCCTGCTGTTTGTCACTCTCCCCTTGGTTGCTGGTGAGAATGGCTTGTCGCTGCGTGAGGTAATCCTGCACCCGATTTTGCCAGTTTGCCCGGGATTGATCAAGTTGATCCAGCCGTTCGGCTGCTGCTTGGCCAACCAGTTGCTGGCGCATTTGCTGAAGCTCAGCTTTACTGCCGTTTTTTTGTTTGATCTCTTGGGTTAATGCCCTTAGGTCTTGCAACTTGCTCATGTCTTGCAGATTTTTTTGCAGGTCTGTCGGTAGTTGCGAGAACCGCTGTTTGAGTTGCTGGGCTTTTTGCTCGGCACTGAGGCTCTTATTCTCCAAAATATTTAAGCGATCAATGGTGTACTGGTTGTAGGTCATTTCATCGCCAAATAGCGCATCGATTTCTGCTGGATTAAAGTATTGCTGACGCAGACGGTTGAGCTGATCCAGAACACGCTGCAAGTGATCAGGGTCGGTGTTGGCACCGCTATTTTGTAGGTTGCCTTCTGCTTCCCGGTATTTCAGGTAACGCTGCCAAAGATCACTGGCTTGCGCAGCGGCACTGCCGGGCAGGTTTTGTTGAATGTGTTGTTTGATTTGCTGGTCAATAACAGCCAGTGGTTTTTCACCCAATTGGGTCAGGAAGTATTCAAAACAGCGCCGAATGCCAACATTGAGCACCAGTTGACCAGCCGCTGTGGCTTCCAATGCACAATCGACTTCAGTACCCTGTAATGATGCTGCCAAATCTTCTGCGTTAGCTGTGCTGTTATTAAGCGCATCTGTTGCTGAGTTTTGTACGGTAGTATTTGCTGGAAAGTTGGCCTGTTGTGCTGCTGCCGACGCAGCGTTTAACGCTAGGGGAGAAGAAGTAGTATCCGGTTTAAGCCATAGAATCAGGCTGATGACCGCGATAACCAGTACGGCGATTAAAGCTAGTGCAAAGAGAGGTTTTTTTTTCATGAGCCGATTTTAGTATGCAGGGAATAACGCAGATCTGCATTTCCAGTGATGCCCTATAAGGGTCAAACTGGAAATGCAGTGTATAAAAACAAGCAATGGCACTACAAATGAATTATAGGCCAGCCGTTTTTAGGCGATTGGCATGCTGGCGATACAGCTCAACCGGATCAGGACTAAATAAGCCACGCAAGCCCAGAATCTGGTTGACTTCATCCAGATGGTTGTGCGCGTAGTCATCACGAATGACTTTGCCAAAGTGTGCGCTACAGGTGCCAACCAATCCATCGTTGTCGGTGAAACCAAACGCCAGACCAGCCAGTCCAACCACAATGGTATCTGGATCTAGCACGTTGGTGACGGTTTTGTTCCCAGTCCACGAATAGTTATAAATCCCATTGCTGACAGCCGCGCCATTACCACACGCACTGGTAGGAATGCCATTGGGAAAGCGTTGGTTAAAGGCCAGTGAGCCTGCTGTGCTCAGGCTTTTGAGTGATGCGTTCATGTTGCTGGGCAGGTTAGGTTTGCCTTGAGCCCAGTTCATGACTGGTACCAGCGTGGCTTCTACAAACGCTGAAACCACTTGTGCGCCTACACCAGTAGACAGTAGTAAATCCGCCACTTTGGAGCCTTTGTTCACTCCGGCCACGGTGGTGACTGAGGCAATTTTGGAAGGCATGACACCTGCAGCATAACGGGTGGTGGGACCACCATGGCTATGGCCAATCAGGTTGACTTTTTTGGCACCGGTAATGGCCAGTACTTCTTGAATTTGTTGTACCAGCTGTTCACCACGGATTTCAGTGCTGTTGAGGGGAGAAACCTGTGTAGCGTAGACAGTTGCACCGTTACTGGCCAGATCAGGCAATACACGGTAAAAATAGTCCAGACCAAACTCAGGCACACCCAAGCGGGTAAAGCCAAACATGCCATGGTTGAATACGATGGGATACTTGGTCTTGGCGTAGGTGGCTTTGGTATTGGTGGGGGTGGTCTGTATGGCGGCAAAAGCAGAACTGCTACCCAGCAGTGTTAGGCCGACCAGACCGGTGATTAGTTTACTTTTCAGCATCATTGCCGTTCCTCATTATTAAAGTTGTCCTGAGTACCTTATTAGTTTTGCTTAAGGCCGGTTAAATATTATGCTTTTTTAAAATTAGGACGAACTGTGAAGGATGACTGGCACGACATAATGGGACTGTTGTCGCATTTTTGATCAAATTGTATGCTTAGTGATCAGTATAAAAATTATTCATCGGTTTCGTGGGGACGTTGCCAAGGCAATGGACGGTCAATGGCTTCCGGAACATCACCACTTTGTGAACGCAAATTGAGGTGAATGGCTGCTTGTGCCATTAGGTTGGCCGAAACTGGCGCGGTAATAAACGCCAGCAGGCTGATCAAAATTTCAGCCATGCCAAATCGGCCAAAGGTAATCGACAGCAAAATCGAAGCAATCAGCACACCACCCAAGCCCAGGGTAGATGACTTGGTGGGTGCATGCAGGCGCATAAACAGGTCAGGCAGGCGGAATAGGCCAATCGCCCCAATGACCAGAAACAGTGAAGCTGTCAGCACACAAACAATAGCAAGGATTTCCAGTAGAGTATTCATGCGTGACTCCTGATAAATAACAATTTATTGAATAAAAGCCTAATCAATAATGTGTCCGGTGGTAAAATAACGAGCCAGCGCGGCAGTCGATACAAAACCGACCATAGCGACCAGTAGCGCTGCTTCAAAGTACACCACACTGTGCCAGTACATGCCCAGAATCACAATCAGAGCCGTGGCATTTAAAAACAGCGTATCGAGTGCCAGCAGGCGATCGACCACCGATGGACCAATCAGCAAGCGCCACGTACATAGTGCTATGGCCACACTAACCGCGCCAATACTGATTTGCAGTGCCAGATTGAGCCAGTCAATCATCATGCGGTGTTTCCTCCATCCGCTTTGCTGCGTTGACGGCTTTTACTGAGCCATTGTCTACTGAGTTAGGATCTACTGAACTAGGATTTATTGAATGATTCTTTAATGCACTACTGGAAGGCGGATTAGGTAAATCATTGATTTGGGCATTAAATATTTTGATTAGCGGTTGCTCGTAACGCTGCTTGATTTCTTCAATCACTGCATTAGGATCATCAGAACTCAAGGCATGCACCAGAATATTGTTTTGCCCTTCTTCTAGTCCGGCCGATACAGTGCCCGGTGTGGTGGTAATAATGAGTGCCAGCAAAGTATTGACCTTGGGATGTACCGTATCAAGCGGCACCCGAACCCATTTGGGGTGTAACTGGTGCAATGGTCCTAGTACCTGTCTGGCGACCCGTACATTGGCGACCAGAATATCCCAGAGCACCACAACAAACAGCTGGATTGCCGTCGGCCAGTGTACTGGCTCTGCTGGTTGAATAAAATGCTGGGTCAGTTTGGGGAAAATAATAGCCACCAGCAGCGCCAGCAATAAATGCGCTGCTTCCACACTATGCATGAGCATAAGCCAGCTGGCAGCCAGAATCAGCGACAAAAACGGATGCGGGAATAGGCGATGAAAGCGGTCAGGCCAGATATGATCAGGGCGCATCGGCAGTCCTCGCGGGTTTTATTTCAGAAATCACCTGCTTGGGTAATTCGGGTGCGGTAGACGGGTTTTGATGGTTGTTCTGTTTTTGAGTCGGGTCTTTGGCCGAGCTTGCCGGAATATCTAGCACACTTGTGGCAGTATTTGCGGTAGGTTGTTCGATTTGTTGCGCTTGTTCCACCAGTGCTGGATCTTGTATGATCGGTTGCTGTTCTAGATCATCGATCGTGGCTGTTGTGCCGGTATTTTTGGTATAGGGCAAATAAGACGGATCAAAAGGACGCCGACTGATGGGCTGGTTACTGGCATCATACTGCAATACGGCCTTTTGATAGGCTGGGGCATCTTGAAGCTGCCGCGCTGTTGCCGCAGTATATTGACGTATCGGCGCAGCAAACACCATGAGTAATAGCAACATGGCGAGCAGGATAAAAAAGGCCAGCGGCAGGCGATGCGGCGTGACGCGATCGGGCAATAGGTATTGGGATTGCACCACATCATTGGGCGGTTCGACCTGCCAGAAAACTATAATGCCCATCCGTGCCATCGTGATCAAACCAATAAAGCTCACCAGCAGGACGGTTAAAAATATCCAGAACGTGCCCGGTAACTCGGCTGCACTTTGCAACAACATAATTTTGCCCAAAAACCCGCTAAACGGGGGCAAGCCGACCATCATCATCATCACGACCATGCTACAAATCCCCAGCAAGACCGGCTGCTGCACGGCAATGGTGGGATGCAGCGTATCTTCTACAGCGCTACGCTGATAACTGATCCATTCCACCAGCAAGTAAAAAGCCGCAACCACCAGCGTACTGTGAATCAGATAAAATAGCGCGGCTGACCATGCCGCCACACTGGGCAGAGCTATCCCAATTAAAATAGTGCCCACCGAAGACAGCAGCATATAGCTGACCAGCCTGCGCATGGTATGGGCCGCCAATGCACCAATCGCCCCAATCAGGCTGGACAGCATGGCAATCGGCAATAGCCAGCTCATCAGTTGCTGGCTGGCACTGATTGAAGCCGCCGCAAACACAGTGCCATTGACCCGCAGGATGCTATAGACCCCGACTTTGGTCATGATGGCAAATAATGCCATTACCGGTGGGGAAGCCGCAGCGTAGGTATTGGGCAACCAAAAGGACAGCGGCACAATCGCAGCCTTGATGGCAAACACCACCAGCAAAATCATTCCCGCCGCTTGTGCCATGGCAAACTGGTCAGGATTGAGGGTCGGTAGCAAACGCGCCACATCGGCCATATTTAGGCTACCGACACTGCCATACACCAGCGCCAGCCCAATCAGAAAAATGGCCGATGCGGTCAGGTTGAGCACCACATAATGCACACCCATGCGAAAACGGATACGGCCTTGTCCATGCAATAGCAGCACATACGAGGCCAGCAGCAGGATTTCAAAAAACACAAACAGGTTAAACAAATCGCCTGTTAAAAATGCGCCACATAGCCCCATGAGCTGAAACTGGAACAGGGCATGAAAATAACGGCCTTTTTGATCCCAGCCACCGCTGGCATACCACAATACCGGCAACGCCAAGGCATAAGTTAGCAAGATCATCAGGGCAGACAAACGGTCTAGCACCAATGCAATCCCAAAAGGCGCTGCCCATTCCCCCAAATAATAGCTTTTTATTACGCCCTGATCGGCCTGTAGTAGCAAGTTGAGCGCCAGTATAAAACCCAGTGCTGTGGCTGCCAGTCCAACAATCCGGCTGGTGCGCAAGCGATGGGTATGCTGGTTGGAATCCAGACTGGGGTAACCCACCAGAATCAGGCTAAAGGCTGCAAACGCCGGTAATAAAATGGAAAAAATCGGCGTATGCAGATGCCAAAAATCAATGAGGACTGCCAGCATCAAGGCGTATCCTTAATTTTGCTTTGAATGACATTGGGCGCCTGTTCTGGAATGGCGGCATCCACATGATCGCTGCCACTTTCATACCGGCTGCGCAAGGCCAGTTGTACTACAAAAGCAGTGGTGGCAAAACCAATCACAATAGCAGTCAATACCAGCGCTTGTGGTAAAGGGTCGGTACTTTGGGTGGTATTGACCAGAATGGGTGCGGCATTGATCTTGAGGCGACCCATACTAAAAATAAATACGTTGACCGCATAGCCCAGCAGGCATAATCCCAGAATCACCGGAAACGTGCGACCGCGCAGCAGCAGATAAATGCCTGAGGCGGTCACCACCCCAATGCCGCTTGCCAGCAGCAATTCCATACTAATCATGATGATTGTCCTATGCTGTGATGTTTGCCATGCCCTGATATTTCACTGTAACTGTTTTCACTGTTGCGGGTTCATGCTGGATGGTGTCGATGATCGGTTATTCATGATTGTTTTACGCAATGATCGTTTAAGCATGGCTATTTCCTTAAGGCTGGTTTTCGGGCAAAACCGGACCAGCCATCGTGGAATGGCGTGAATCACCCAGCACCGAAATCAGCAACAGGGTAGCGCCTACCACAGTAAAAAATACTCCAATATCAAACAGCATGGCCGACGCAATCGGTAATTTGCCCAAGATGGGAACATGAATATAAAAATAGGCACTGCTTAAAAAAGGCTTGCTCCACAGTAAAGCCCCAGCCCCAGTCAGTCCAGCTAGCGTGAGGCCACCGCCAATCCAGCATTCATACAGGCGGCCATGTCGGGCATGAATCAGCTTTTCGGCCTGTTCCTGTCCAATGGCAATGTATTGAATCACTAGTGCAATAGCGGTAATCAGCCCTGCAATAAAACCGCCCCCGGGTAAATTGTGGCCACGCAGCAAAATATACAAGCTATACACCAGCGCAATCGGTAACACCCATGAGGCGGTCATGCGTAGCATCAATGGAGATGGATTAAAGCGCAAGGTCAAGCCGGGCGTGGCCATCGCACCATGCGCACGCATGCCATCCATCATCACCAGCGCACCCACGGCCGCAATCGCCAGCACACAGATTTCACCAAAAGTATCAAAGCCGCGAAAATCCACCAGAATCACATTGACCACGTTACTGCCACCGCCTTTGGGCAAGGCTTCTTGCATAAAAAACCATGAAATGGACTGATGATCGCGGGTCATGACTAGCCACGCCAGCCAGGCAATCCCGGCACCGCCCAGCAGGGCCAACACCACATCGCGCCAGTGACGGGTACGGCTGGATTCATACGGTGAGAGTTGCGGCAAGAGCGACAAGCCCATCAGCAACAGCACCGTGGTCACCACATCAACCGACAACTGGGTGAGCGCCAGATCCGGGGCAGACAAGGCAATAAAACATACACTTACCACCAGCCCTACCGCACCTACCAGCAACACTGCCTTAATCCGTTCATGGTGAAAATATAGCAGCATCAGGCAGGCAATAATTAGCAATAGCCATAAGGTAATGGCAGGCCACGAGGCGTAGTTAAGCAGGCGGTCGCCGGTAGACAGGTTTTGACCCCAAAGCGGCACTAGCGTCATCACCATAGTGGCAATGATCACCAGCATCAGGTAACGCTGCAACGATCCATTTTCCAAGTAATTGGTTAGGCGGCGTGCGGCTTTGACACTTTTCTCCAGCAGTTTATCCAGCAGATTTTCACCGGTAAAACGACCAAACCAGCGGTCAGTGCTGATCTTCAGGATGTTATGTTTTTGAATCAGTAACCAGTACAGCAGTGTGCCGCCCAGCAAGGCCACCAGACTCATCACCAGTGGCAAGTTAAACCCGTGCCAGAGCTGCAAATGTGCCTGCTGCCGTGGCAAATAACCCAGCGCGGCTTGTGTACCCAATTGCAGAATATCCTGCACAAAAAACGCCGGTAAAATGCCGACCAAAATACACAGGCAGCACAGCAGAATAATGGGTGCGCGCATACCCAGCGGTGGTTCATGCGCCTGCTGATTGGCCACTTTGGGGTTAAGTGCACCCCCAAAAAAAGTATTGTGAACAAAGCGCGCCGAATAGGCCACCGCAAACAGGCTGGCCAGTGTTGCCACCATTGGCACCAGCAATAGCCAGGTACTGCCTGTTAAGGCAACGGTTTCGGTCAAAAACATTTCCTTGGACAAAAAACCATTAGTGAGCGGTACACCGGCCATGGCTGCCGCTGCAATCATGGCCAGCGTGCCGGTAAATGGCATCAGCGTCCACAGTCCACCCAGCTTGCGCAAATTGCGTGTGCCGGCTTCATGGTCAATCACGCCAGCAATCATAAATAGTGCGGCTTTAAACGAGGCATGGTTCAGCACATGAAAAATCGCCGCGGCAATCGCCAAGGGTGAACCCAGACCAATCAGACAGACAATTAGCCCCAAATGACTAATGGTGGAGTAGGCCAGCAGGCCTTTGAGATCATGCTGAAAAATAGCCAAAAATGCCGCAAAACAAAAGGTGACCAAACCCACCGTGGTGACAATACTCTGAAACCACAGCGAACCGGCAAAAATGGGCGATAGGCGCAGCAGCAGGAAAATCCCCGCCTTGACCATAGTGGCCGAATGCAGATAACCCGATACTGGCGTAGGTGCCGCCATGGCATTGGGTAGCCAGCTATGAAAGGGGAACTGCGCACTTTTGCTAAAAGCACCGATTAAAATGAGCAGCAGTGCCGGAACAAAATACGGACTGGCCTGTAATTGCTGGCGTATGCCCAGCAGCACATCCAGTTCATAGGTGCCGCCAATATAACCCAGCAAAATAAATCCACCCAGAATGGCCAGACCACCAAATCCGGTCACCGTTAACGCCATTTGCGCGCCTTTTTGCGCCACTTCGTAGTTTTGCCAGTACCCCACCAGCAGGAACGAAGAAATACTGGTGAGTTCCCAAAAGATAAGTAAAATTAGCAAGTTATTGGAAAGAACAATGCCAAGCATGGCCGACATAAACAGCATCAGCAGGCTGTACAGTTTACCCAGTGAGTTTTTACGGTTGAGGTAATACCAGCCATAAATAAAAATCAGCGTACCAATCCCGCAAATCAGCAGGCCAAAAATCAGTGCCAGACCATCCAGCCGGAAACTCAGGTTCAGGCCTATTTCCGGCAACCATTGCCAATGCTGTAACAGTGGCTGTTGCAGTCCGTGGCTTAGCCATAAACCCAGCAAACTGATAAAACAAAATAGACTAATGCTACAGGCAGCAATGCAGCTATACAGCCTGTCGATGCGCGCTAGCCACCACGTGAGTGGAGTGCCTAAAACAAGGGGAAGCAGGGCAATCAGTAGCAGCACGTCTAGGTTCCGTTTCTAGCAAAAGACAGGATCAGTCAACACGACATCGATCAATATGACAAAAACACTGGGTCTGGTGTATCCACCGACCAAGGCAATACGCCTGAAAAAGAAGCAGTTAAAGTATACGGAATAAAAGTTAATTGACACTTAAGCGTTACAGAGCCAGGACAAAAATAATGAAAAATGCATTATTTTTCTGTGAGTTGTTGTTCAAGCGCTGTACGCAAACTATCCATTTCCCTGATTTTTTTAATACCATTCCACAGTAACGCGGCTTCAGGATAGCCTTGCGTCAACATCCCCAGCCATTGTTTGTAGCGTCCTACCAGTCCTTGCTCGGTCTTGGTGGCACCATCCAGAAAATCCAGTTGCAACTGAACCAGTTCAGGCCAGCTCAACTGCTGACTATCATTGTTGTGGCGCACCCGGTTGACCAGATCAGGCCGCGTTACTGCACCACGTCCCAGCATTAAATCCTGACAGCCAGAAATTTCCAGACAACGCTTAGCTTGTTCCAGCGTCCAGATTTCACCATTGGCAATGACCGGAATGTTAATTGCCTGTTGGATGGCCGGCAATTTTTCCCAGTAGGCAGGCGGCTTGTAACCATCAGATTTGGTGCGCGCATGCACCGTCAGCCATCTTGCCCCAGCGCTTTCAATGGCATGAGCGTTTTCCAGCGTGTGATTTTCATCCAGATAACCCAGCCGCATTTTGGCCGACACTGGAATATGCGCAGGCACCGCATCGCGCACGGCTTTGACCAGCGCATGAATCACCTCGGGTTCATCCAGCAGCACGGCACCACCTCGATGCCGGTTAACGGTTTTGGCCGGACAACCAAAATTCAGGTCAATGGCAGGCGCACCCAGCTCAGCCACGCGTGCGGCATTTTGCGCCAGTCGGTTGGCATCATTGCCCAGAAACTGCACATGCACCGGTGTACCGCTTTTAGTTTTACCGCCGTGATGTAACTCTGGGCAAAACTGATAAAATACATGTTCTGGCAACAGGCTATCGGTGACCCGAATAAACTCGGTCACACACCAGTCGTAATGACCCACCGAGGTGAGTAAGTCCCGCATCAACGGATCAGTTAAGCCTTCCATTGGCGCTAGAACCAGTTTCATAAATGTGCTCGGATTTAGAGAAATAGAGTGATAAAAGTCAGGCGCTTTATAACGGATTTTTGCGGTGTTGGCGAGGGAAATATGCCTAATCGAATAAAGTCAGCCACATGAACTAGCAGTCCTAATTATTGGTTTTAAGGCTAGACAGTAGTTTATTGGTTGACCAATAGTTGCCAATTCGGCTGTCGACTAAAACTAAGCAACTCACTCAGCAAAATTTTAATATTGGGAGTGCAGTTCAGCATCCCCTAAATCTACTGTGAAGTCTGCTTTCAGCTCGAATAACTTCACGATGGGGAGGTATTTCTAAAAAACCCATCTGAATATAATCATAAATTGTATCTGATTCTACAGCATTAAAAGTCATATAATTGGCCAGTGCCGGATCTCGTATTTTATAAATGCTACTTTTGATTGCGCTCTCTTGTCCGAATTTATCAAAGTAATAATAATGCATACCATTCTTCCAGATGGAACTCGGGCTTTTAACACCATAACCAGCCCTACCTATTTCTTCCCATTTCTCTGCAGGGGCATTGTCCAGCTCCATTAGGGAAGTAATGTAACTACACAGGCGGTAGCCATTCCTGCCTCGGGTAGTTGTTTTATCTGCCACCAGAAAAAAACTCTTTGTGCCATTGGAGAAAACATCAGGATAAATTTGTTCTAACTTATCCTTAAAAGGAGATTTACCAGCTTTTTGAACTATTTTTTTAACGCCCTCTATATAATAAATTCCTTTAGGAGAATGAAACAAGATAGGTATTCCATGCTTATCCGTAGTATTGAGAATGCGTAAAGGTGCTAATTTATTAGGAAAAGATTTATTTTTAAAATAAAAAATGTGTTGAATAGGATCTTCCAAATAATATCCTGCAGCCGTTGAAATATCGTAAGCGATAAGCTGATTATTATCTTGAAGATCAAGTAAATCATTATCATAGTAGACATGCTGCCCATCAGCTAAGTAATGTTGACTTGATTTATCCTTGTCTGGTTGTAGCATATAGTGCAGCTTTTGAGGTAATGCTTCTCGCATTAGTTCGCCAGCTAAGTATGCTTGTTGTCCATCAGTTACTATATTCGGTAGAATTAGTTGGTAAGATTTTTGCGAAACCGGAAGAGCTTTAAAAGAGTAAAGAACAGTTTGTGGCCTAGGGCCTTTATTAAAATTAAATAAAATCTGCTGGTAAACTGTTCTAATTATTCCTAGCTCCTGATTAGGACTAAATTCTAACGAACAATAATAGGTAAGCTGGCCATCTGATACATAACCATCGCCAATATAGTAAACGGTATATGGATTTAACTTAGGAAGAATCAGATTGCCACAATAAACATGACTCTCGTCTGTAGCAATATGTTGTGCGAAAGAAGTATTGGCTGTGGTTTGAAAATAAATAGACTCTGTCTCAGAGGTATTGCCTACAAGACGGAAGTAAGCAGGGTTGGCTTCAGGAATAGAGTAGACTCCTTTTTCAGCGAAATCAGCATAAACTTTATAATGATATATTTTAAAAATACCTTTTTGTTCAGCACTACTCTCGTCAGCTATAAAGATGGGTGTCTTACCTTCTTTAGTTAATCCAAAAATAATCAGGATACCCATGGCAATCAAGACAATCACAAAGAAAGCGGGTGAAAATGAAGCTAATCGCTCACTCATGTTATTAGTCTCTTGTATTTCATTAAAAAATTATATTTCATTGATGAATGGGGATAAACAGGATCAGATACCTTCACTGGTTTTCTGACTAAAACCATATTTTCTTCTAATTTCTTCTAAAAAAGCATCCCGATATTCTTCATCAGGCTTTTCATATCCTTTATTTTGTAATTCCTGCATATTTTTATCAATTTCTTTGCGGGCGTCGGCTTTGCACTCATCAAAATTTGGCCTTTTATAATTTACTGATTTAATCAGAAATAAATCTTTAATCCCAAAGATTACAATAATAGATAGTTCAAGAGTTCCTTTTTGGTTAATGCGCCATGAGGCTGTACCTGAATAGCTATCTTCTAAATTGGGAGCAGTAATTGTCGTAGAGATAAAATCTTCATCAGTATCCGGCTTACCATATTTATCCGTAAATCCATTTTTAATATCTAAATAAGTGTTTTCTGCTTCATAGAGGGCTGCTTTCTTGCCATAGTTAGGATTAAGAGGTTCTGATAGCGGGGGATCCATCGCGGTAAGCGAGCAGATGCCGTATTTATTACTTATCAATGCATAATACACATTGAATTTTCCCACAGATTTAGGAGGATTAATACGATAATTATAATCATAGAGGTCAGGCAAATAAGATAATATTTTAAAATGATCAGAAGTGCCAAGCTTTATTGGTAATGGTCTAGCCAGTTTTTTAAAATTCTGGATAGGCATATCTAAGGCCAGCCCAAATGGTTCAGAACTATATTCTGAGAATGGAATATTTTTATCCATTATTATATTGTTTCTTGTGCTATTTTCTGGAGTTTGTTCTTTAATTAAATCATAATTATATTGCGGTATAAGTACTATTATAAAAATTAAATAATTTTTAAGTTTGAACAATTATATTTACCTTCTTTAAAAAGTTTTAATTAAATATAAGGTTTATATTTAACCTTTTTAAAACGCCACAATCCTCTTGTCACTCGGTTTGTTTTTATCTTCTTTAGCTTGTTCCTTACGTAGCGCATTCAGCAATGGCATTAAATAATGCACATTTAAGCCTTTTTGCGCGCGGGTGCAGGCCACATAAAGCAAACGTAATTCTTCCACACTGATCTTTGCTTCATCCTTGTGGATTTTAAAATTATAGTCATCTTCAATTTGCACATGATGCCATTCCAGTCCCTTGGCCTTATGCGCGGTAGAAATCACATAATCGGCATCACGAATATGACTGATCTTGGCCAGCGCCCGTTTGAGCGGTTCGGTGCCATGTTCATCCACCAGCCGTACCAGAGGTTTGATGTCACTGCCATCATTGGTTTCGCAGTATTCATGCACCTCATGCCACGAGCTAAACCACGACAGTTCCGGCACATCAAACACCTTGCGACCCTGCTTGAGCGCACTGGCCGCATCGACAAAACGGGCAATGCGATCATGATCAGCTTGTAGTGCCACCTTGTTGCCTTGTACCAGCCCCGACAATAACAGCTCCATCGCGCGCGCATTGCTACGACACAAAATGGCATTGCGTCTTTTGGGAAACGGTTGCGTGTCCACGATGGACTTTAGGTCATCACGGCCATGCAGCGGCACGTCTTCACCCAGTTTGCGCAAAAACACATTGGCCACTTCGGCAATGGATTCCCCAAAACGAAATGATTGCGTCAACCGCGACGAGGGCAACGGCAATTGTTGCATGGCATTCACTGCACCACGCCACGCATAAATCTGCTGGTGTGCGTCGCCCACATAAATCACTTGTGCATTTTGTTTGAGTAAAATCCCCAGCATCAGCGGGTCGGCATCCTGCGCTTCATCAAACAAAATATAATCGCTATGAATCACCGGGCTGGACAATGCCCATTTTTTTAAATAAATATCGTGGCCAATGCCGGCATTATGGCGCGGGTCAATGGATTCCAGCCAGCGCCGTTCCACAAACGGATACAAGTGCTGTTGTAGCGCCGTGGCATCGTCCTCGTGCATCCATTCCGGCATCATGATATGGCGTGGTGCTGGATACTGGGCATTGGTGGAGCAAAACTGGCTAACGGCATTGCTAATCAGGTTGGCTTGCCGACTGGCGGTGAGGGTAAAGTTTTCATAGCTACCACTCAGCAAGCGGCGAATGGTGATGGGTTCAAGCTGGTATTCACGCGCCAGAATGCTGGGACTAAGGCGTGGCAAGCGCAGTTTGTCGGTAATGCCGCGATCCACATTGCGAAACGCCATAGAGTGAAAAGTGCGACAGTCCACACCACGATGAAATTTTTGTTGTGCCTGACTGGCAATACCTTTGTTAAAGGCCAGATATAGGCCACGGCGCTGCGGCATGGCATCGCTAATCATTTTGAGCGTGGTGGTTTTACCCGTACCCGCGTAGGCCATAATCTTGAAGGATTCCCCCAGACGTGCATGGTCAATGGCCGTACTTTGTTCGAGCGTGGCGAGCACGTCCTGACCTTCGGGGTGTTGTGATTGGGTCACAGTATTCCTTAACTAAACCAGACTAAAAAATGACAAACAGGGCAACAGATACAGGCTACTACACACCCAGGCAGGGTGATACCGGATGCCGGTAATAAAGAGAAATGAATCGGTGTATGCTACCTGAAAATGCCTGTTATGGCAAAAAAGCCGTGGTGTCTGAGCAGTGATAAAAGGCTGGGGTAGGTGCAAGCTGCGGGCTTTTCTTGACTTTCCAAAACAGGGTTGTTTTACTTTCCATTGCCGAATGACTTCAATAACAACATTTACTGTCGAGAGATAGCCATGCAAAATTTAACCCAAACCCCAGTGCTGAATATGCTGGAACTAGATGCCAAAGCACGCTACCAATATTTTATCCAAAAGATTGTGGCCAAGCGTGAAGTGTGGGGACTGTACCATGAGGGCTGGGCCATGTCTGGCACGGTGGGCGGCAAAATGGCACTGCCACTCTGGCCGGATGCCAAATATGCGCGGCTGTGCAATACCCGCAACTGGGCCAAGTACGAGGTGCAGCGCATGAGCCTCAAAACTTTGGTGGAAGAACTGATTCCTCTTTTAATTGAAAAACAGTGCATGGCTTCGGTGTTTTTAACGCCCGACTGGAGCAGTGTGCTGGTAGAGCCGGAGCGATTACTGGCTGATATTAAGAGTTACGTGTATGCCTGTTTTCAGCAGGAAAAGAACAATTTGCCTGAGCAAAACCAAACCAAAACTTCACAGGCTGAGCAGGGTTTGCCCCCTATCACCACTACTGCTATTCAATAATTAATCCATGCAACGCACTTGTCCTGTCAAAATCCTTTTTTGTAAAAGTCAGTTGATCGGCTGAGCAGGGATCAGTAAAAAGTTGCCCGGTATAAACCGGGCAGATTTAAGACATCTGTTGAATTGGCGTTATTTTTTTACACTCGAGGGCGCAATGGGATCAGCCGTGATATAACCCACCGCAGAACTAAACTTGTTGTTGTAGTTTTTGTTGATCAGGTCATCAAGCTGTTTCTGGAAAGATTCACTTAGGCCACTGGTACGCGCTCCTGTGGCATCAGTCTTATAAAAGCGATTCCATTCATCGCCCGCATGCTGGAAGTTGCTCATAATGTAAGTCCAGCCGTTGAGTTCATCAACCGCATGCAGGCCAGTAGACTCGGCACCCGCAGGCGCAGACAGCACCCGAATGAGCTGCTGGGTATCGACATTATATGCCCAGAGGAAGTTGTTCAGGTGGTTACCAGAATCTTCGCCAATGAACAACGTGCGCAATTTTTCAGAGAATTTCAGGTTATCGGGACTGGCGATCTTGTCAGGTGCAGCAGTGTTGCCCAGTGCATCAATGGCAATATCCTCGCCATGCAACATTAGGCTGGATTCAGTCGGCATCCATTCACTATTGATGGCATTGCCGTCGGTGTCTTTTTGGCCACCTGCCAGTTTGTGCGCCAAAATACCACCCGCCACAATTTTTGGGAATTTCACATTGTGTTCGGCCACATAACCATTGCCGCCTTCCACCATGGAGTCCTGAATGTTGGCCAAGGCAGAATAAGCCATCTTGTCCGCGGCATTGACCGTGGTGCCTTCCATTTTGGTAAAGGCCATGCTGGCACCTTTGGACGCGGCATAACGGTGTGTTTCAAGAAAAGCCGCTGCTTTCTGGTTTTTAATTTTTACCCAGGCGGTTTTCTTTTGCAGGGTGATTTTGCTGTATTCAGGATTGGCGGGATCAATCATCACCGAGTCAAGAATATCTTCTTTGGTGATTTTGCTGACGTTGACCATGGCTTCAATGTCTTGACTGGTCGCATGCCCCAGCTTGATCCACGCAATTTTGCCAGTAGTGCTTTCGGTTAATGGACTGGTGTACTTGGCTACATATAACGTTCCAGCCGACAGGTCTTTTTCCTTGTCAGCCACAAAAACAAACAGGCCACCATTGGTGTAATCGTCACCCATCAGCGCAGTACGATTGTCCGGCATCACCTGAATTAATTCATGCGAGATACGTCCCAGACAGAAGTGTTTTTTAATACTGCCCGTTCCATCAGGATTGACGGTCACTTCAGGCAGGTGGCCATAGTTATAGGGATTGGCTGAGGTTTCATTGCCATATACGTTTAGGCTGTAGTTTTTCAAGGTGGCCAGTGACTGACCGCCCAAGCCCTGATCCCAAGCATCAGGCTCGTATTCTTCACTGGACAGGTGCGTGCTCCAGGGCGACAGGCTGGCACCACAGGTAATCCACAGGCCATGGGCGCTAGCGGTGTCCACATTGTGATATTTGACTAAAGACAGATGGCCAGTTTTTGGATCCTGATCCAGCGACAAAATTGCAATCGGTGAAGGTAATACCCCGTAGGTACTGGTTTTCTGGTCTTGCGCCCATGAGGTGTATTCAAACTGCACTACGGCAAATACAGCGTTGCCTTGGACGCCGTCAACGTTTGCATTTGCAACACTGAGCAAGGAGGTGCCGTCTGGTGAATCAGAAAAGAATTGACGCTCTTTGCCTGCCACGGTCTTATCAATGATGGGTTTGTTGTTAATATCATAATAACCCCCAGCAATGATTTTGCCACCTTTGCCATCAGGGACTTCGGTGCCAGTCAGGAAAAAGGGCTTATAACCCAATTGGTAATCTGTTTTGCTACCATCGTCCCAGTTGATGGTCAGTTTGGAGCCAACGGAAGTCGTGGCAATATCTGCTGCACTAGCAGGTGCTGGCATGGCAGTGAAAGTCGCATTTTTCAGGTTCACTGGTTTGGTGGGTGGTACAACAACACCCGTTCCTGTATCACTGCTGCTGTTGTCATCACAGCCTGTCAGTAATGAAGTGGTCGCCATAGCGCCTAAAGGTAAAAATGGTACTGCTGCAAACCAAGAAAGTAGCTGGCGGCGAGAGTGTTGATGGAGGTCACTCATTGTTGTATCCCTAATGCTGGCTCAAATTTAGAATTCAGACAATTTTTATCTGTGCCAGCATGTTGTCACTGCAGTGTGACATTGCAGTGACAACAATTAAATTTATAGAGAGGTAAAACGCGAACCAAAATGATTGCTGATTGCTGATTGCTGATTGCTGATTGCTGATTGCTGATTGCTGATTGCTGATTGCTGATTGCTGATTGCTGATTGCTGATTGCTGATTGCTGATTGCTGATTGCTGATTGCTGGTCAGGTCTGCTGCTGCTTTTCTAAAAAACGCCCAAAGAACAAACCTGTTTCAAACAAAATCCACATTGGAATAGCCAGCATGGCCATACTCAGGGCATCCGGCGGGGTAATGAACATCGACACAAAAAAACAGCCCACAATAATATAGCGCCGCTTGGTCACCAGTGTATCTACTGACACAATTCCCGCCAGAATCAGCAGCAAGGTGGCCACCGGCACTTCAAAAGTCAGGCCAAAGACCAAAAACAGCTTCAGGCAAAAGCCCAGATAACTGTTGATGTCGGTCATGGGCGCGACGGTTTCAGGCGCGGCATGAATAAAAAAAGTCAGCACGGCAGGCAAAGTCACAAAGTAGGCAAACGCAATACCCACATAAAACAGCACAATACTTGAGAGCAACAGCGGAATGGCAATACGCTTTTCCTTGCTGTACAGGCCGGGGGCGACAAACTGCCAGATCTGGTGCAGCACATACGGCATGGCAATCATCAGCGCAATAAAGAAATTGAGCTTAAACGGTGCCATAAAAGTTGCCGTAACATCGGTAGCAATCATGGTGGCATTGGCGGGCAACTGGGCACGCAATGGCCGCGACAAGCCTTCATATAAACGGTTGGCAAATGGCAGCAGGATAAAAAATAGGATCAGCACAATACTTAAAATGCGGATCAGCCGACTGCGTAACTCCATTAAGTGTGCGGTCAGTGGCATTTGCGACAATTGTTCTGATTCGGCCTGTGGTGATTCCGCTTGTTCTGGCGGTGTACTGATTGAATTCATAAGGCTTCCTCAGCAGAGGTTGTAGCGACAAATTGCGCATCAGGCGTACGCGCATCGGGGGCAAGCTGATGCTGTTGCAGCAAGGCCAGTCTGAATAAATGACCAATGGTATACGGCGCGCCCAGTGCTGCCCTATTTGATAGGCTAAAGGGTAAATAAATACTAGCTGATATTGGAACAGGGGAAGAACCAGCCGTTTGATTTAGCTCGGCCAGATCATCTGACATCTGATTGAGCTGCGCCTGCATTTGCGCCTCAATATTTTTAATGCGGCTGAGTTCCTGCTGCATGTGCTCGCGTAACTCAGCCAGTTGCAGTTCTTTTTCAATATCATGCTGTAAATTGCTGACCAGATGCCGCAACCGCGCATACCAGCGCCCGGCAGTACGCACTGCTGTTGGTAGCTTTTCTGGCCCCAGAATCACCAGCGCAATAATGCCAAACAGCAATAATTCGCTAAAACCAATATTGAGCATAAATCAGATTCAACCTGAGCCGACAACTTTAGTGAACTTCCTTTCTGGCATTGCAACTTTCCATACAACAGTCAGCACCATGTCACGGTTCTAGGTTTTATCCTGCGAACTCACCTGCTCAGAAGCCGTGGTCTTGCCATTAACGACACGTTCATCATGCAAGCGAGAGGTTTCTGCGGCTGTTTTGGCATCTTCCTGCTTGACGGAATCCTTAAAGTCTTTGACTGCACCGCCCAGATCCTTACCCAGGTTTTTCAGTTTGGAGGTACCAAACAGCAAAATCACCACGATGGCAAACAGCACAATATGCCAGATTGATAAACCAGCCATAGCCAGCTCCTTGATGTGTTATCGTTCATTGACTCATGACAAAATTAGCATGATTTAATGACAGTATTGTGAATATTTATTGAGGTGGCTCAGGGCTAAAGTGCTTTATTGAATTTGTTATGGCAACAGTGTGTACAAGGATTTTTTATCCACCACATATCCTTCCTGCGCAACCGTATTTTCTTGTCGAAAGCAGGCTGGTTTTAAAGCAGCCTTGAACAAGCGCGCAAGAAGGAAGGAAAAAGTCTATGGTGCTGTATGGCGTGCCGCTTTTTCATCAAGGCCAGACAAGCCCATACGGCGCGCCAATTCATCCAGCACTTGCTGTGGCGCAATATCAAAATAACCCAGCATGACAATACTGTGAAACCACAAGTCTGCTGTTTCATAAATCAGCTCATCCTGATATTCCGGTGCATTCAGGTGAGTGGCACAATCTTTGGCGGCCAGAATGGTTTCGGTACTTTCTTCACCCACTTTTTCCAGAATTTTATTGAGTCCTTTGTGATACAAGCTGGCCACATAGGATTGATCCTCGCTGGCCTGCTTACGTTGCTGCATCACGCCTGCCAGATGGGCTAGCACATCTTGAGTTTCCAGCGTGGTGAGCTGCTGTTCGGCATTGTGTGTATGGCTGTGTTGGGCATTGCCATCCCCATAAATTACTTGCGGGTCTTTTTGTACCGCATCCACAATCTGCCAGCCTTGCGGCGTCAATATCCGGTAAAAACAGGATTCACGTCCGGTGTGACAGGCAATGCCACCATGCTGGGTAATTTGTAGCACAATCACGTCACCATCACAGTCCAGCCGGATTTCATGCACATCCTGAAAATGCCCTGATTCTTCACCCTTGTGCCACAGCTTATTACGCGAGCGCGAAAAATAAACTCCACGCTGGGTCTCATGGGTGAGTTGCAGCGCCTGACGGTTCATCCATGCCACCATCAGAATACGCCCTGTCTGATGATCTTGAGCAATTGCCGGAATCAAGCCGTTTTGGTCAAATTTTACATCATCTAGCCAGTTACTCATGAGGATACTCTTTGGGTAAAATCAAAAAAGGTTGAGCGGGGATTATAGTGTAATTTGCACTGCTTGTATGGCTTTGCACCACGCCATGATGAACACGGTTTAGGGTAATAAACTTAAAAAAACTCTAACGACAAAAATAAAAGCTAGCTTCTGAAAACAAATTCATCAGCCAGCCTGAAAACCAAATCAAATCACGCATATGGCCATTAATTAAAAATTGGCGAAACGTACGCCAAAAGACGCATAGCCATATTTACGATCCAAGCGTGATGCCGTGACCGAGTTATATAAAAATGGAATGGTGCCAATAAAGTTGTTCTTAAACGCCTGACCCGCCACAAATAGACGAGTATACGGATTTAACTGATACGATAAATCCAGTCCTAGCGTATGGTTGGTTTTAACCGCAGAACTACCATAGTTATTCACCCGATCATCAATATCCTGACGCATCAGGTACTGAAACTGGTAACCTAACTGGCTATCAAATTTTTTGTAGTGCCAGTTCCATGAGCCGCCAAGACTAAAGAAACCAGCGTCATAGCTGAGATCCTTGTCGATATCCAGTCCAAAATCAGAAGCTTGTCCTGTTAGACCCGCTGTATAAAAAACGGTACCATCAGCAGTAGTACAGGGCCCATTGGTCAATTGTCCTGTATATTGATTACCTGAATTAACCTGAATATTAAAGTTACATTGTCCCTTAGACAGCTGAGCATTTAAGCTATCCACATCAACCTTGCTATATCCCAGACTGACAAAACCATTGAGTTTATTCTGGCGATCCAGACGGCGGGCAAATAATAGGTCAACTTGCGCCTGAATATCACTCAAGTCATTGACGTTAATATGACTAAAACGCTGACCATTTACCAGTGTAGGAGAAGTTTTGCTCAGGTCATCAGCCTGATTGCCCCACAAAGACAAGCGAATCGCCACCTCATCACTGGGTTTGAGATTAAGTTGCGGCTTGTATTGCACCGCCGCGAGCCAGCTATCAATCTGGTTGCTGTCCTGCCCATATTCGATATTACGATGCCAGTAGCCAAGCTCACCCATCCATTGCGGATTAAAAGCGTAGTTCAGCAGTAAATGGCCGCCATCATAATCGCCTGCATTGTCATCGACCACCCCTTCGCCTTCACGAAGATTAAAAATATCCACAGTATCATTGACGATATCAAAGCTGGCTTCTACCGAGAGGGGAGATGCTGGATTGGCAGTTAAGGGTTGCAAAAACACATCGTTGGGTGCTGCAACGCTGGCACCTGAAATCACACCAGCGCAACCGAGCACGACACTATAAAAATAATGAGGTTTAAAAAACATAATAAATCCTTCAGCAGCAAGAAGGTAAACTGATAAAAACAGCGTTTTAAAAAATACAGTGCCATAACGCAATAAAGCTGCCCGAAGGCAACTTTATTGAGATTACATCAAGCTAATCGTGCAATAACTTATTGAATTTTAAGTTGTGCACTTACGCCTTTACCAACCATGTTGACACCACCGGCATTAACAGAAGTGTCATCTGCTGGGGTACCATTAGCATCGATACCTACACGCAAATTCAGGCTAACGTCAATATCAAGTGCATCGCCAGATTTAGGCGTGTAATCATTAATTACAGCTTTAAGCTCGGCGCTTTTGCTTTGTGCCTTGCTTAAGAATTCATCCACAGAAAGATTTAGTAAACCATTAGAATCTACTGCAAGGTTGTCGACTGTTTTGTTCGGTGCGTCAAAAGTGGTTGTCACTTTACCAAAAGTTTGAACGGAATAAGTCGTGCCGGCTGGGATAGTCGCTTTCATCAACTTGCCAGCAGTGCTGAACTCTAGGTTGACTTGATTGACAACGATGTTCAGGGTGTTGGCACTATTAATGGTATAGCTTAAGCCAACTTTAGCTTGCTGTACGCCAGACTGGGGTGCTTGACCAACTTGGGTCATGTCCAGTTGAATGGTTTTAAAACCATTTACTAATAGTGGGTTGCTGGCAGTAGAGGTACGGATACGATTGATGTCAAATGGAGTACCGTTGAAACTTGCGCCCATCAATCGAATATAGTCTTGATATTTTTCAATATTGACTAAGTCATCAATGGCACTTTGTGGCAAATTAAGATCACCCGCGGCTGCTTCAATTGCAGCACGGTTACCACTGGCCAAAGCGTCACCTAATGCTTTCATTTTTGCAGGGTCAGCAGTAGTGAGAAGGTCGGCAACTGCATTGATGGCATTAGCTGCTGCTTCTGATTGCGTCGCTGCCTTAATAACAGCAATTTGGCCACCTGCTTTTAGTGCAGCAAGTGTAGCAGCAGGATTACCCTGAATTGTAATATCTAGTGCATTTACTTTTTGTACTTGCTGAGCAATCAATCCTGCGCTAACAGCAGCAACGTTCTTCGCAACAGTATTAATGTTAGCTTGTAGGGCAGGACTTAAACTGGATTTTGCATTAATCACAGAAGTTTCAATCACGCCTTGAATAAAGTCTGTTTTACTCAAGTCAGATATAGTGGCGCCATTCTGAATACTTTTCACCATTTGCATGGCTACAGCTTTCGCGACTGCTTCTGAGGCTGTTGCTTCATTGGCAACGCCAAGCTCTTGTAGTGCGGCTTGAACCTGAATAATTAACTGTTGAGCAACCAAGGTGGTTTTTAACAGCTGCGCATTGGTCATTGGATCAACTACGAGCAGATTTGCATCTAAACCCAGCTGTTGAGCAATCTGTGCAGTACTGGCAATAGTACCTGTGTGGTATATCAGCGTAGTTAAAGGTGAAACAATCACAGTCCCAGAATCATTTCTTGGCACTTTTAACGCATGCAGGGTCACCGTGTTCTGTAGCTCTGTACCTATATCGGTTCCGCCTGTGACCGTAATGTTTGTACCAGCGCATGCTGCAGGAATATTAAAGTCACCAGTAGAACTAGTAGCAGCACTAGAAGCACAACCTTCAAAGTTAACATTGGCATTATCTAGATAAAAGTCAATAACTTTACCTTTTGTAGCTACTTGACCGTTGTTAGAGCCAGAATCACTGCTACTGCCGCCACAACCTGCGAGTAACAATGAACTGGTTGCGAATGCAAGTGCGGTGGTTTTAAAGAGAGTATTCATTTGCTTATTCTTCCTTTGGCAAAAAATGGAGCGCTATTAATCTGGGCGTTAAACTGTAATAAGTGGTTTGTCCAGAAAATAACAGTTGTTGTAAGCGTTAAAATGCTTTTCTTATAGCAAAAATCAGCCATTGGGGCAATGGAAAAAGGATAACTCTCCTTGGTTAGTTCACTTTTTCTTGTAAATATTGTTAAATAAACTTAAAACAACTTCACATTTTTTGATCAAAATAAAACTATGTTGTCGTTAATTTGGTCTTTTTCAATCAGCTCCAGAAATTCATCCCCTAGCCGTTGGCTTTCAGCGATAGACTGCTGCCAGCTCTTTTTGCGCGCACTGTCGTTATGCACAAAACGGGCAAAGTCACTGCGATCGGGTAGACGACCCAAGGGCAGAGAGGCCAAATATTCCGGCGATGGCGAAATCAGTACGGTGCGCCGATGATTTTGCGCATTGGCTTTGCGCCATCGCAATGACTTGTCAAACCAGCCGGGAATGATGCGGTCGCTAAAATGGGGATAAAGGATCAACCCTTTGGAGTTATAGGGCAAGTCAAGATGATAATCCAGCAAGCCGCCATCACGATAACTACCGCTAGGTGCCAGTGGAATATCCCTAACCGCGCTCATCACGGCCGGAATAGCCGCAGATGCCATCAGTAAGTGCATGGCATTGTCGGTATTGAGCGGTAAGTGGTGGGTAAAAAATTCCTGCGTGTCATGTAAGGGAAGCGGATTGTGCTGCGGATGGCTATAGGCAAAACCGCGTTGCATAAACAGCCGATTGGCACGGCGCGACAGCATGTTGCTGCCAAAAACGCCTGCCAGCGCCAGCCCTAGCGGAATCACATGATCACTGGCAAAAATATGCCGGCTTTTGACCACCACAATCACCAGTTGCATCCATGGATGATTGACCAAACTTTCTATTTTGCCATCAAGGAGCTGTTGCAACATGTCATGACAGCGCCGGGTCACATCGGCCACTTTGTCTTTTTTGGAAAACTCCATGTTGGTATAGAGTTCGGCCAGCCGTTTTGGCCCCTCGATACCCCCGTGCGCGGCAATGGCTGCAAAACGCCAGCTGCCAATGGAAGCACCAAAACAGGTAAGCGGGCTGTTCGCCTGGGTCGGCGCACGTAACAGGAAGTCCGCAAAAATGGCCTGATCCAGACCGCATAATCCAATGCCTTTGGGGCCGCCTGCTGCACCGGGAATAATGTCAATATCCTGCGGCTGCAAGCCATGCTGGCGAATATGCGCCATGGCCTCTGTTCCAGCGCGAATGGTCAGCACTGGAGTTTTATGGTGGATATACGCCAAAACAGCCTCGGCTATTCAATGAGCACAGCCTGTATTGTGCAAAAACGGGCTTGCTTGTACAAGCAGCTATCGCGAATGACCAGTTCAGGCTAATGCGATGGTGTGGGCTATTAGGGCGGCAAGATCGCGCTATTATTAAAAAGCGATGACATCAAATCTCTAGGCAATTAAGCGCCACAGCACCACAACACCCGCCAGAATCAGGAATATCACCGCCACTGGCCACGGCAGTTGGGTGGCAGTCACCAGCAGCGTTAAAAATCCGCTGGCCGCAATCCAGTCACGGCGGCGGGTTTGCTGCATGTCCAGCCGCATGTGCTGCAATTCGCGCCATTGCTTGTCTTGCCATGCGCCTTGCTGGCGCAGGTTATGCAGGCTATCAATCAGTAAAGCGGGTAAATCGGTTGCACCCATCAGCATGTCGGGAATTTGCTGCCCCAGTTGCTTAAGGCTGGTCATGGGGTTGACGTTTTGCTTGACCCATTCGGTTAAAATCGGCTTGGCCAGCTTCCAGATGTCCAGTTGCGGATACAGGTCACGTCCCAATCCTTCCACATGCACCAGTGTTTTGAGTAACAGCATAAGTTGGGGTGGAATTTCCAGATGATGACGCCGGGCAATGTCCATCACCTGAATTAAAATACCGGCAAAATCCAGTTGATCCATGGGCTTGGAAATCATCGGGCCAACGGTGCGACGCATTTCACGCGCTAAAGTATTTTGGTCGCTACCTGCTGGAATCCAGCCGGCCTGATGCACAATCTGGATCAGTTGCTCAAAGTTATTGTTCATCACCGCCAGCAGCAGACGTGCCACGGTCATCTGGTCACTTTTGGACAACTCGCCGACAATGGCACAATCCAGCGCAATAAAGCGCGGATTTTGCGGGTTTAGGGTTTCAACAAACACATTGCCCGGATGCATGTCAGCATGGAAAAAGTTGTCACGGAACACTTGGGTAAAAAAGATAGTCAGGCCTTTTTCACCCAGCATGGCGCGATCCATGCCCAGTTGCTCAAAGGTTTCAAGATCGGATACCGGCACGCCACTAATGCGTTCGGCCACCATCACATCCTTGGTGGCGGTATAGACTTCCGGCACATACATCATGCTGGAACCCATAAAATTATGCCGCATTTGCATGGTATTGGCGGCTTCCAGACTCAAGTCCAGCTCGTTTAAAATCACTTGGCGGTAATCACTAATTACCTGCACCAAATGTACGGCACGTGCCGCTTCAACGCGGGCTTCCAACCAGTGACCTAGCCAGTTAAGAATTTCAAAATCCTTAATAATTTTAGGCCGAATTGTTGGCCGCACAATTTTGACAATCACTTCACGGCCATCGTGCAGGGCAGCGGTATGCACTTGGGCAATGGAGGCTGCTGCCAAAGGCACATCATCAAAACGGGCAAACAGGGTGTCAATTTTGGCATTTAATGAAGTTTCAACCTGTTGCCGGGCAATGGCCGTGTCAAAAGGTGACACACGATCCTGAAGCTGCACCAGTTGTAGCAACAGTTCAGGCGGAATCAAATCGCGGCGGGTAGACAGTAATTGCCCCAGCTTGACAAACAACGGCCCCATTTCTTCCAGTGCATGTTTAAGACGCAACGGGTCTTTACTGGCACGGCTCGCCCATGCAGCCGGATGCAGTTTGATCAGTTGCATCAGCGGTCGCGCTTTGGCAGGAATTTCCTCGTCGGGCAGTAAAGTATCCAACCGATGATGGGCGGCCAGTCGCCAGAGTTCAAGCAGTCGGGAAAAATGCGGGATCATTGGCTATTGTCCTAAATGTTTTACTGTTGCTGCTGTTCTTGCTGTTGTCGGGTTTGTGATTGTGGCGACAACGAGGCGGCGGATGCCGTATGATTTTGTTTAAGCGTGTTTTGCTCAAGCGTGTTTTGTTCTTGCTGCTGAACGTGCTGTTGCAGGTATTGCAGTTTGGCCTGTGCGCGTTCAATGTCTTGACGCAGGTTACGCATATTGTGGTTAAACTGATCCATTTGCCAGCGCGCAACAAACAATTGACCGTCTTCTATCACGGCTTCACTGGCATGGCTGCTCACACTGGAGGCCATGCGGCCAACAACCTGCCGGGTCTGCTGAATAGCTTTGCCCAGTTGACCGGCAGGAATCGCGCCAATCCACGGGCTTAAACGGCTGGCCAGATCAGGCTGTGCCTGTGCCAGAATGCTCTGAAGCTGTTGCAGCAGACTCATATCACCTTGTAGTGGAATGTTGCCAGTCGCGCCTGCTTGGGCGGTCATCAGCTTGCCCAGTTCCACCAGATTAGACACATGTAACGTGGTAGTGGCCTGCTGTGGTGCTTGCATGGGGTCGTTGACCGGATCATAAGGCCGTTGTTCAAAAATACTGGTTTTGCGCTCGGGCATGCCCAAAGGAGTCGGGTTTAGCCGAACCTTGTCCTGATCAAACCAGACATCCACCGAGAGTTGTGGAGAATCCATCACCACGCGCAGCAGTTTGCCAGCCAGTCCGTTCAATTGCTGGCGGGTGGCCGCATCAAGGTCAATCCACTGATTAAACAGGGTTTCTACAGTGCCCAGCGCAAGTACAGCAAGCATTATGATTTCCTAAAATAATATCTGCTCAGTTAGCGACATAGCAGAATGTTGAAAAGAAAAATAATCACAGAGTATCTTACGATGTGGTATTTAGACCTAAGCAGAAAGTCGCGTGGCCTGAATCGCTGCCACGAACTTTCTCAGCAAATCTCTATTGGATAAGCATCCGTAGCGTTAAAATTAAACACTATTTTAAACCAGTTGCTTATTTAAACGAATTGCTTGTTTAAAATAGCTGCTTGTTTAAACCGTCTACTTAAAACCACGATGCAGCGCCACAATGCCACCGGTCATATTGTGATAGTCACAGCTCTGGAAACCAGCAGTTTCCATCATTTGTTTTAAAGTGCGCTGGTCGGGATGCATACGGATGGATTCGGCCAGATAGCGATAGCTTTCAGAATCATTGGCCACCAGTTTGCCCATCACTGGCAATGCGGTAAACGAATACAGGTCATACAGGCGCGACAGTGGCTCAAACACCGGCTTGGAAAATTCAAGAATCAGAAGGCGGCCACCCGGCTTAAGCACGCGATACATGGCGCGCAGGGCAGCATCCTTATCGGTGACGTTACGCAGGCCAAAACTGATGGTCAACAGATCAAAGCTTTCGTCTTTAAACGGTTCCAGTGTTTCGGCATTGGCCAGTACAAAGCTTACATTGGTACAGCCTTTGTCAATCAGGCGATCACGTCCCACATTTAGCATGGATTCATTAATATCGGACAGCACCACATGACCTTGCGCCCCCACTTCACGGCTAAACGCCAGCGCCAGATCGCCAGTCCCGCCAGCAATATCCAGTACCTGCTGGCCACGACGCACACCAGACAGGTTGATGGCAAAACGCTTCCACAACCGGTGAATGCCAAACGACATCAAATCATTCATCAGGTCGTATTTGGCCGCGACCGAATGGAACACTTCAGCCACTTTTTGCTGTTTTTCGTCCACGCCAACAGTCTTGTAGCCAAAGTGCGTGGTTGAACCCAGATTCTGGTGATCAGCGCCTTTTGGCAAGCTTTGCTGCTGACCCTGTGGCGTGCCTTGCGGCAGGGGCTGGTTTAAAAATGGAGAGCTGGAAGCGGTCGCATGGGTACTGTCTTGCTGGTTTTGAACAGGCGCGTTTTGCGGGGCAGGGCTATTGTTATTCAGGTTATTGGGGTTGCTGATGCTATTTAGGTTATCAAGATTGTTTAGGTTATTGGGGTTATTAGGAGTGCTATTGGTGCTGTCGGACATGGGTAAAACTCCCTGATAAGCTGGTAAATGCGTAAAACTATAATAAACAATGCTGCCGATCATGCCAGATTTTATTCACAGGTGCTGGCCTAAACTGCAAAAAAATACATTAATTTAATGAGTAAAATGAACAGATTTCGCCACTTAAGCTGCACGCTTGATGCAAGCGCCACACACCGCATTCAAGCTGCTGGTGTTGGCTGATCAGATTTGGAAAATGTGGTTTTAACGCGGCATTGCAACTCAGGCAAAGGGATACAGGTCGCCTGCATGAACCTTGTCAATAATCTCGCGTTCGCGCGCGGTAAAGGTATTCACAAACTCCTGTGCCGACTTGAGCGGTTTCATGGCCTCAAAGCCTTCGTCCACAAACTCATACATCGGGCCAACTTTATATTTATAGGCCAGACCTTTGGCCATTCTAAAAGCACCTTTGACCATGCGCGAGCGCACGTATTTATCCAGACTAATGCCCAGTTCATCCAGCAAGGCCATCTGGCGTAGACGCGGTTCACGCTGATCCAGCTTGAGGTAAGCACGGCGCATGATCTCGTCATTGAGCGGCATCGTGGGGGCATAGGTACTGAGCAGGTCAAGCGCCAGTTCCTGATCCAGCCGGATTGCCAGCACCGCCAGCTCTACCCCAGAAAAACCGGTACGAATGGCCGAGTCAGGAATGATTTTTTCTACCATGCCCGCATTGTTAATCAGACGACCAATCTGGTTTGCCAGCACATCAAAATCGGGACCACCATACAAACGGTTTAAAAAATACTGGGTCATTAAATGATGTTCAGGCACTGCAAAAAAATCATGATGGGTTTTTTTCATGCGCTCTTTTTGCCAGAGTTGCACATCATTCAAACGGCTGGCCAGTACGGGATCCTGATGAAAATCCAAAGCATGAAAAAATTCAAGTTGCTGTTGCAGTGCATCAAACTTAGACATAAAAATCATGAAATCAAAATGACATGGTGGCGAAGCATAACCGATTTTTATAACAACGGAATCATCCAGATGTGCCAAAATTGTGCCTTAGGTCTGTGCAATCTGACAATTTTGGCCAAATGGTGCAGCGTGACCTTGATCAAGATGCAGCAAAACCTGTTTTTCAGCGGCAATAAAGGCTTCAAAAAAAGCAGTGCTGTTGCCAGTTTGACGGATCGCCGCAAAGCAGTCTGTCAGGTAGTCATATAAAAAGTTGAATTGACGCCGGTAAGCGGTACGCCGTGCTAGCCGGAATGCACTCTGGGTCAAAAAGCTACGGCCATAATGCTGCAAGGCCTGACTTAGTTGCTGTAATAACAGCAGTTGTTTTAAGCGGGTATCGGATTGTTGCAATGCCAGCATGGCCTGATGAATATGCTCATCATGAATTGTTTTAACGCCCTGATCCAGTATGTATTTTGCCACTTGCTCATCCAGTTTTAGGGTTAAATACGCCAGATGAAAGGCAGTAATGGCAGCATCCAGCACGCCATGCGGTAAAAAGCGATCCAGTTTTATTTTTTCATTTAAGGCTTTTTCCAGCTGGTTGCCCAGCATGATCAGGTCGTTCAGATTATATAGCCGCGTGGTTAAAAAATGCGCTATACGCTGATGCTGATTAAACAACTGCTGATGTTGCTGCACCAGGCGGTTTTTTTGCCAGTCCTGAACCGCCGCTAACTGCTGAGCCAGTGCAGGCTGCTGATGGAACGCCAGTTGTTGAAATTGTTCAAACTGCCGGGATAAGGTGACAATAGCTGACATAAAACCAGTCAATAAAAAGACATAATGCCAGCATACTCAACTTTTAAAATTTTTATGTAAAAAAAGGATAAGTCCATGTCAAAACAATCAGAACAGCCTATGGAACATAAACCACATAATCCCACCGCCGTTAATGCTACCAGCACCGCACGGACTGTCCCCGTGCTCACGCATATTGAGCCGGATGCACTCAATCTGGCCTTGCTACAAGCCCAGTTGCAATTGCGCGCCAATAGCCAAAGCAGTGACCAGACCGCATCGGGTAAAAGTGTGTTGATACTGGTCAGCGGCATTGAGCTGGCGGGCAAAGGCGAAGCGGTGATGCAATTGCGCGAATGGGTAGATCCGCGCTATTTAAAGGTCAAGGCCAGTTTGTCCAAGCCTTTATCCACTCAGCAGCCGTTTTGGCAAAACGATGTGGACACTATTCCGGCCTGCGGACAAATGGCGGTGCTGTTTGGCAACTGGTATGGCGACTTGTTATACAGTGGCCTGCATGACCGCCATTTCAACATGCGCCAGTTTCAGCAAACTGTGCAGCAGATGCGTGAGTTTGAGCAGGATCTGGCAGCCAATGGAGTAATTGTGATTAAGTGCTGGTTTGATATTTCATGGCAGTGCTTGCAACAACGCCTAAACCAGCTGGATGCCAGCGCCCAGCAGTGGCAACAACTGCATGGACTGGACTGGCGTGACCAACGCCAATATCGCAAGATTCAACGCCTGCGCAAGCTGTTTACCGACGACTGGTTTATTATCAATGGCGAAAACAGTCCGCAACGTGATCTGGCGTTTGGCCATCTGGTGCTGGATGCCTTAAACACGGCGTTACCGGTGCAGCAGGCTTGCAAGCACTGGCAACAGGCCAGTATTCCCGCTGTATTGCTAAAGCCAGATAAACTCAAATTGGAAAAGCAGCAGTATCATGTCGAGCTGGCACAGCTTCAGCAACAGGCTGCCCATTTGCTACGCCAGTCTATGCGGTATTCCTCGGTGATAATGGTGTTTGAAGGAATGGATGCCGCAGGCAAAGGCGGCGCCATCAAGCGAGTGGTGGCACCACTGGATCCGCGCGAATACCAAATCCACAGCATTGCTGCGCCGGAGGCGTTTGAACAACGTCATCCGTATTTATGGCGCTTCTGGACACGGGTGCCCAAGTTGGGTGGCATGACCATTTTTGATCGTTCATGGTATGGTCGCGTGCTGGTGGAGCGGGTGGAAAATTTTGCCAGTAAGGCAGAATGGCAGCGTGCCTATGATGAAATTAATCGTTTTGAGCGACAGCTTAATGACAGCGGTATTCTGGTCATTAAGTTCTGGCTGGGGATTAGCGAAAAAGAGCAACTTAAGCGTTTCCAAAGCCGCGAGGACAATCCGCATAAGCAATACAAAATCACCCCGGATGACTGGCGCAATCGCAAAAAATGGCAGCAATATCTGGAAGCTGCCGCCGATATGCTGAGTCGCACGCATACCGAACAGGTACCTTGGCATATCATTGCCAGCAATGACAAGAAAACCGCCCGTATTGCTGTGCTGTGTCATATCGTTGCTCAACTGGAAGCAAGGCAACAGCCCTCGCAACAGGCTAATTAAATGGCTGTTTAAATGATTGGTTAAACGGCAGACTGTTTAAATTCATTGTTGTGGAAAAGCGGCTTTTTGACGAAAATCTGTACGATAAAAACATTATTTGTGGATAAATCCGCATTTGTCCACATTACCAAATGGCATTCTGGATAAGTTGCCTGTGAACAGAAGAAGACCATGACCGATATGCTCACGTTTACTTTTTTAGGTACTTCTTCCGGTGTGCCTACCAAAACCCGCAATGTATCTGGGCTTGCACTACAAACATCTCTAAGCAAAAAATGGCTACTCATTGATGCCGGCGAAGCCACCCAGCACCGCTTACAGCATATCGGACTGTCAACGCATGAGCTGGCCATGGTGTGCATTACCCATGCGCATGGTGACCATTGCTACGGCCTGCCGGGATTGCTGGCCAGCGCCAGCATGGGCAAACGTACCGAACCCTTGATCTTGATTGCACCGCAAAAAGTACTGGACTGGTTTAGCGCTACAGTTAAGCTCACCGACCTGCATTTGTCCTATGAAGTGATCCTGCGTGACAGCAGCAGTGTGCTGGAGCAGCCGATTGAACTGATGGCTGGGGTTTGGGTGCAGGCTCATGCGCTGGTGCATCGGGTGGAATGTTATGCCTATGCCTTTACCGTGCAGCACAGTAGCCGCAAGCTGAATACCGAGGCACTGCAACAATTGGGTCTGCCTGCCGGACGTAGCTGGAAAGCCTTGCAGTACGGACAGGATGTGCAATTTAACGAGCAAACCCTGCATAGCTGTGACTTTGTACAAAATCACACCACACAGGTCAAAGCAATCATTGCCGGAGATAATGCAGCACCGGACGTTTTAACACAGGCTTGTCAAAACGCAGATGTGTTAGTGCATGAAGCGACCTATTTGCAGGCAGTACTGGACAAGGTAGGGTCAGGGCCAATGCACAGCTCGGCAAAACTGGTGGCCGAATTTGCCCAGTCGGTAAGCTTGCCCAATCTGGTGCTTACCCATTTTAGCCCACGCCATCATGGCGACGCGGGGCAGGCCGCCATTGAGCAGGAAGTAAAAGCCTATTATGGTGGCACGGTGTTTTTGGCTGATGATTTGAAGCGTTATTGTTTGGATGATGATGGAATATTAACAGCTGTTGCTAGTGATTTTTTATCTGACAAAATAGCTAAACGTCAAAATCCAGCTGTTTGAACAGCTTGCCGATGAGTCGAAATGGCAGCGTAATAAGCTGAAAAACAGCGTCAATGGGAAAATCAATCCAGTCCAGCCAATTTGAGTAGTGGTTTGCGGTTTGCCGTTTAGGAGCATCCTGTCCGGCAGAAGGTTTGACCGCATACGACAGTACAAAACAGCCCAGCGCAATAAGCCCGGCCAGAAATCCAAAGCCCTCAAGGATGCACTGAATAACGCTAAAAACCCCGGTAACAAACAAGGCGATGACCAGCAAGTAACGAATAAAAACCATAGGGCATGGCTCGATGTTATAAAAGTAGTTGAGTGGTTCTGGTCAATTAAACTAACAGATTTTGGCACACAAGCCATAGAAATCCAGCATGAGTTTGAGAAATTGCCTGAACTTTCAGTTTCAAAACAAATTCAGGCTTTAACAGGCTTAGCTACAGGTTAATATATATGCTTGGATAGCGATGATCGGTTTAGCTAGCGATTAATGCATGTAGATTGCATGTATCGTGCATTTACTTTGATAGCTTCGTTAAGTTTAGCTTACCGATAAAAAGCGTAATTCGATGGTTTTATTTGGCAATTGATCGCAAGGTACTGAAAAACGCGATTTAAACAGTAAGGAAAACTAAAATGAAACTCGCCGAAGCGTTATTGCTGCGTAGCGACCAGCAAAAAAAGCTGGCATCGTTAAAACAACGTATTAACGCCAATGTGCTGGTGCAGGAAGGCGATACGCCATCGGAAGACCCGAATGAACTGATGCAACAGGTGTTTGCCTTAACCCATGAAACCCAAGGGCTGATCTTGCAGATTCACCGAACCAATGCGCAGGCAACATTGTCAGATGGACGGTTGTTGCTGGAACTGCTGATGCAACGCGATGAAATGGTCGAGCGGCATAAGATTATCACTGGCGCAATTGCCAGTACCCAGCGTGAGCCGGATCGCTACAGTAGCCGTGAAATCAAATGGCAAAAGGTTATTGCTGTGGGCAGCCTACAAAAACAGGCTGATGACATTAGTGCCAAGTTGCGTGATTTAAACATCACCATTCAGGCCGCCAACTGGCAGATTGATGTGGTCTAAACCACGATTTAAAGAATTTTGTCCATCAGCGTTGCTTAATACAAGGCTGATGGGCAATACCGTTTAGAACATACTGGGCGAGTGCAAGATCCTAGGGTAGCCATAGCACGGGATTGAAAATAATGTTGTAGTGGCATGAATCAGCGAGAGGGTTATATGCTCCTTTGTACTTAGCAACCCATCACTCCTGTATCAGTCATAAATTACCGATGACCACTCACTACCATGCACTGACAGTATGTTCTTTGATTTGAGACGATTTAAAAAAGAAATTGATTAGAGAAAATAAATGATAACAGTCATAGAGATTGATGGGTCACAAGGGGAAAGTGGCACGCAAAGTCAAAAATTATCTCAATAGTCATGCCGTGGTGGATGAGTATCTCGCCTATCAGTTATTACTGCCGCTAGCACTGGGCAAGGGCGGCGAATTTAGTGCGCAATGCCTTAGTGAGCATACCCGCACGCAGGCTGCGATGATTCAACGCTTTTTGGATTGTGAGATCAAATTAGCTATGCCAGTAGAGAAAACCAACTTAAATCCAGTGATTGTGAGCTGAGTTGGTGAGTTTAGGTTTAAAGTTGTTTTATAAGCACGAATTCTGTTTTAGGATTTCAAAAAAGTTTCAAGCTGATAAAGCTGGACCCCAGCAGCAAATTGCGGCGCTGGAAAAGGATATTCAGAAAACCAAAGCAGCTAGTCAGGCTGTACCACCCGGATTGTATGCCCATCTAGGTTATGAATATAGCTTGACTGGAAACAATCAAAAAGCCCGAGAATATCTGGAACTGGAAAAACAGGTCTATCCTGAGTCGACAGTCTACATTGACCGTTTACTGCAGCGCATGAATTAACAGAGACTGATATGAAATTTTTGGGGCTGTAGTAGCACAGGTTAGATTTTCGTCCAAATGAGCAATGTTTTTAATTGCTCTTTAGGCGACCCATAATTGAATCTAAACCTTGCGAAGCAGTGCTTCTCATCTTTAAG
>SECL01000012.1 GCA_004173455.1 Moraxellaceae bacterium
CCATGAAGAATCCAATGGCGACCAGCCACAACAGTCCGTTCTTTGCGATGCTTTTTTCGTTCTCGTTCATGGGGCTATCGTCACTTGAGCCCCAAGCGATCGCAAGATAAGTTTTTGTTCAGGAATCTCGACCAAAAAGAAACATGGCCCGATCACGGAGGATCGCGAGCGTCTCGGGAGTATCGGCATCCGCAAACGCATCTTCATTTTCAAGCGTCATCATCTCGTGTTTTTCCAGCACAGATTTAAGACCGCGCTCTGCTGACAGCGCCATTGCCTTTTTCAGAAAGGCGGTCGGTATGGCAACCGGTGGGCCCATGGCGCCATCATGTTCTGTGAAGACGCACTTTTGATTTTCGATTGCCAGACTTCCTAGAGCCTTCAGATGTTCCGGCGTGACCAGAGGTTGATCCACGAACCATAACAGCACGACGCCTTTATTTTTATCGAATGATGTTGATGGCGCGTGAGCGTGAATGTGATTGGCCCCGGTGCCGATCGAAGTGCCAATGCCTTTTTCCCATTCTGAGTTTACGGCAATTCCGTCGTTAGAAAAGTGTAGCTTTGCCAACTCGCGCCGAATGGCTTGCTCGTGGCCACCGAGCACTACGGTTCTATTTTGACCGCTGACTTCGTTCGCAGTTTCAAGAGCCTGAGCTAACAGGGTTCCGTTTCCCCAAGGTGCGAGTGCTTTTGGTGAACCAAAGCGACTGCTGGCACCGGCGGCCAAGATCAGGCAGTGGGAGCTACTCATAGCGCTCAGAGCCCAACATCATTTGGATTTCGGCTGCCACCGAAAAGGCAATTGTGCTGGGGGCGTCGTTGTGTGCGGTCACTCCGACCGGCGATTTGACAACCCGTTTTTCCCACTCGGGATCGACTTGAATCTGATAAAATTTCTAAGTAATCATAGTCTGATGCGGCTTACTACAAGCAATTAACAGGCCGCTATGATTACCCTTGCTGTCTTTTAAAGTTATCATCATCCTTGCAGAATTCTAGTGCATCTTTGATGATGCCTACAGCTCTTAAAATATCCTCTGGGCGATCTAGATAAACCAGACCACTGTTCAATACAGTTAATCCTGCACGCTGAACCTCTTCCCTGCGCATCCCATCCATATCAATATTAAATTGAATGGTATGCCGCTTGCGATTCACATCGTAACGAACGAGCCATCGATTATTCTTGCCTTGATAAAGTACGGAATAATAACTTTCGGTATCTTTGCCTATCAAATTTTCCTCTGGCAAAATCTCTTTAATAATTCGTAGTAAATTAAGCTCATCTTTTGTAGTCACAATTTTTGGATTATGGGGATCAACTACAAAATCTGGCTCAGGTTCTATCTGAATTGCTGGGGTAGCTTCCACGTTTTCAGGAACAACAGGCTGGGCAGTCACGACTGTTGGTGATGAAAGACCCTTAACCACCATATCACTAATGGATTGCTCAAGTGCCTGCTTCACATACGGTTGAATTGTTTCAAGGAACTTCGTATTAAGCTGGCGAGGTATGCTTGCCCTTTGAGCGACATAACGCACAAAGTCAATGTCCACATCCTTAATGCTGCTTTTGATGACATCCTTAAATTGCTGGATGTATTGATTTTCCTCTGCAAACCCACGTAATTTTTCAGGATGGAAATTATCATGCATGAATTCCATAAGCTGGGTCAGTTCTTCTGGCTGATTCTTGGTGAAATCAACTGTTAAAAATGGCTTCTCATCCATGATGTTAGTATTGTGCAAATCAGTGAAAAAACGCCATTCTCTACCATTAGTAATCGCCGCCATAGTTACGTCTGGCGTGCAATTAAAATAACGTGATAGCTGTGGCGCATGATTAGTAAGATTTGCAGCATATGGCTTAGCTTCAATAAACATGACAGGCTTTCCATTAGAATAAAGTGCATAATCGACACGCTCTGATGCCTTTACTCCAGGAAAGTCTGCTGCATATTCAGCCAAAACCTTTGTAGGATCGTATGGACTAAATCCCAAAATATCCAATAGTGGCAATATGAGTGCCTGCTTGGTTGTTTCTTCTGTTGAGCAATGCTCACCAACTCTTTTTACATGATCTATATGCGCTTTTATTCTGCTAATAAATTGTTCCACAGCCTTAATCCTTTATTGTGCTTTAAAACGCATTCAGTATTACAAAGGACTTAAGTTTTGTCTAATCCTGTTTTTATCAGCCACTTTGCATGAATCTATGGTCTTAAAGTGTTTCATTGTTTCAAGGAAAAAATAGAGGGCTTAAAATTAAGAATTATTTGATAAACATGATAATTACACTAGGATATTAAATTAGTTATTGAATATTAAATATAAAAAAGCAGGCCTTAATACCTGCTTTTTTTCTTACGATGGCAAACTAACGCTGAGCAATAGGCGTTACGCTACGCAGTTCAGGGCCAGTATATTCTGCACTGGGGCGAATAATGCGGTTATCGGCACGCTGTTCCATGACATGGGCAGCCCAGCCAGTCAAACGGCTCATCACAAAAATCGGGGTGAACAGTTTGGTTGGAATCCCCATAAAGTGATAAGCAGACGCATGGAAAAAGTCGGCGTTACAGAACAGTTTTTTCTCGCGCCACATGACTTCTTCACAGCGTACAGACACTGGATACAACACGGTATCGCCCACATCAGCCGCCAGTTTTTCTGACCATTGCTTAATAATGCCGTTACGTGGATCGTTGTCCTTATAGATGGCATGACCAAAGCCCATGATCTTGTCTTTGCGCGCCAGCATGGCCATCATTTCGCTTTCGGCATGATCCGGGCTGGTGAATTTTTCAATCATATCCATGGCGGCTTCGTTTGCGCCACCATGCAATGGGCCACGCAGTGAACCAATTGCGCCAGTTACGCAGGAATGCATGTCAGACAGGGTTGACGCACATACGCGCGCAGTGAATGTAGAGGCATTAAACTCATGCTCTGCGTACAAAATCAGCGATACGTTCATCACTTTGGCATGCAATTCGTTCGGCTTCTCGCCTTTTAACAAATGCAGGAAATGCGCGCCAATCGAGTCATCATCGGTGTTTTCATCAACACGCACGCCGTCATGGCTAAAGCGATACCAGTAAGTGATGATGGACGGGAATGCAGCCAGCAGGCGGTCAGTCACTTCCTGCTGCTGATCAAATGATTGTTCTGTTTCAAGGTTACCCAGCATCGAGCAGCCAGTACGCATCACATCCATTGGATGAGAGTCGGCAGGAATGCGCTCCAGTACATCTTTTAAGGCTTGAGGCAGGCTACGCAGGCCTTTTAGCTTGGCTTTATAAGCGGCCAGTTGTTCTGCGTTTGGCAGTTCACCAAAGAAAATCAGGTAAGCAACTTCTTCAAACTCGCAATGTTCTGCAAGGTCTTTTACATCATAACCGCGGTAGGTTAAGCCTGCGCCCGATTTGCCAACCGTAGACAATGCAGTTTTCCCTGCAACCTGACCACGCAAACCTGCGCCAGACAATACTTTACCTTCTGCCATTATTATTTCTCCGACTTAAACAGTTGATCGAGTTTGTTTTCAAATGAATGATAGTTCAAAAATTCGTACAGTTCGCTGCGCGGTTGCATGATATCCAGTACATTCACCTGCGTACCTTGCTCACGAATGGCACGCATCACTTCCAGCGCTGCTTTTTGCATGGCACGGGTTGCAGACAATGGATACAGCACCATACCAATACCCTGCTCACCCAGTTCATCCACGGTGTAATACGGGGTTGTACCAAACTCGGTAATATTGGCCAATACCGGTACACCCACGGCGTCTACGACTTTTTGATACATGGTAATGTCAGTCATGGCTTCGGCAAAAATCGCATCCGCACCCGCTTCTACACAGGCACACGCGCGATCAATCACGCCTTGTAAGCCTTCTTGTTGTAGCGCATCAGTACGCGCCATTAACACAAAATCAGGATCAGTTTTGGCATCAGCGGCTGCCTTAATGCGATCAACCATTTCGGCCTGGGTCACAATTTCCTTGTTGGGACGATGACCACAGCGTTTTTGTGCCACCTGATCTTCAATATGCACTGCTGCTGCGCCCGCACGAATCATTTCCTTAATGGTGCGGGAAATATTAAACGCCCCGCCCCAGCCGGTATCAATATCCACCAGTAACGGCGTATCCACTTGACTAGTGATGCGGCGTACATCGGTTAGCACGTCATCCAGACTGGTCATGCCAAGGTCTGGCAAACCATAAGAATAATTGGCTACACCGGCACCGGACAGGTAAATGGCTTTATAGCCTACTTGCGTTGCCATCATGGCCGCGTAGGCATTGACTGTACCAAGGATTTGTAATGGTTTTTCTACAGCTAATGCATCGCGAAAACGACGACCCGCAGAATTTGATTGACTCATAACGATATCCATTAACCTTTCAACCTTTAATGGTTGTCGAGTATATAAAGCTTTAAATGGGCTTGCACCGTTAAATTGAATAAAAACTCTAATATAACGGGGCATAATTGATGTTTTATGCCAATTCTAGTGAACCGGCATATTGTCTACAGGTGAATTGCTGGGTTTTTTGACAAAAAATACAATAAATGCAGTGGCAAACATCAGCGCCGCCAGCATTTTTAAAATGTCATTAAAGGTTAAGGTAAGGGCTTGCAAATGCATTTGCCGGCTGAGCACCGAAATGGCCAGTTGTTCGGCCTGATCACCTGCAATGGCCTGATATTTGGCAGTCGTCTGCGCCAGATAATCCACCACTTCTGGCCGTGACGGAATCAAATAGCTGCTCAAACCTGTCACATGCACTGCCATGCGCTGGTCAATTAAGGTATTGATAATCGCCAGACCAATGGCACCGCCAATATTACGGGTCAGGTTATACACCCCACTGGCACTCTTAATTTTATGCAATGGCAGCGTCGACATTGCCAATTGCGACATAATAATCAGACCCATCATCATGCCAATACCACGCAGCACCTGCGGCCAGAAAAACTCACCAAAGTCACTTTGGGTGGTCAGGTTGGCATTCATGGCAACGCCCAGCGCCGCCACAGACAAACCAATAAAAATCACTTTGCGTGAATCAAACTTGGACATGACCGAACCCACAAAAGGCGCAAACAGAAACATGGTAATCCCCATCACCAGCATGATATGGCCAATCTGGCTACTGTTCATGCCGCGTACCTGTCCCAGAAACACCGGCACAATATACACCATGCCATACAGCGACATCCCCAGCACAAAAGTCATCATCGAACTTAAGCTAAAGTTGCGGTTTTTAAAAACGGTCAGGTCAACAATTGGCTGCTGCACGGTAAGACAGCGATAAAAAAAGATAACAGCAGAAATGACACAAGCAATCGCGGTATACAAAATGGCATGGTCAGAAAACCAGTCATTGCGTGGCCCTTCATCCAGTACAAACTCAAGCCCACCCAGGAAAATAGCCATACTGGCCAGTCCCAGCCAGTCAATACGGGCAAACAGCTCAGGGTTGGGTTTGTCCAGATCCTGCGCAGAATACACAAAGGAAGCAATCAGCAAGCCTGGCATAATGTTAATAAAGAACATCCAGTGCCATGAAAAATGCGTGGTCAGCCAGCCGCCCAAAGTTGGGCCAATGGCGGGCCCTAGCGTACTGACCATCCCAACCACAACCATCGGCAAAGCCTGCTTTTCCTTGGGAAACAACACAAACAGAGCCGCCATGGTGGTGGGAATCATGCCGCCGCCCAAAAAGCCCTGAAACGCCCGAAACACCAGCATGGATTCCAGATTCCACGAAAATCCACACATTAGGGACGCCACCGAAAACCCTAAGGCCGAAATCGTAAAATAAATTCGGGTAGACATCAGGTTGGACAACAAGGCAGACAGCGGAATGGCAATGACTTCTGCAATTAGGTAAATGGTCTGTACCCAGGCCACCTCACTTTGACTTGCACCAAGGCCTGCCTGAATCTCATTAATGGAACTGGCCACAATCTGAATATCCAGAATGGCCATAAAATTACCAAACACCATGGCACCAAACATGGCCCATGCCGCAGCAGGACTAATTTTCATACGCAATTCCAGTGCTGAATCGTATTGCTAAAACAACAGCGACTTTAAATACAACAGCAAAATTAGATACAACAGCAACTGCCCAAATTTACTGCTATTCAGACAGGGTGGTGCTGTTGTTAAGAGACCAAAAGTATTAATAGATCAAAAGCATTGACAATGTAATGACAAATTCACGCTCAGATCATTGTTAAGTGCGCAAATCCACTTTCACCACCGCCGACAAGCCGGGACGTAATACCGGGTCGCCTGCCTTGCGATCCAGCAGGATCTTGACCGGCACACGCTGTACCACCTTATTAAAGTTGCCAGTCGCATTTTCTGGTGGCATTAGGGAAAATTCAGCACCTGATGCGGGCGAAAAACTATCAATATGCCCGGTAAACTCATGATCAGGGTAAGCATCTAGCTCAACAGTGACTTTTTGGCCAACGTGCATATCGGTAATCTGGGTTTCCTTGAAGTTAGCTTCGACAAAGGTTTTTTCCAGTGGAACAATCGCCAGCAAGCGGGTTTGCGGATTGACCCGGCTACCCAGACGCACCGCCAGATCACCAATCGTTCCGGAAACCGGTGCAACCACCTGCGCGGATGACGCATCGACACCAATCAGGTTGACATTGGCCTTGGCACTATTGACATCTGCCACCAGTTGCTCACGGCTGGCCTGAATCCCACCGAGCTGTGCCTGTGCAGCAGCCACACCCGCCTGCGCACGCTTGACCTGAGCCACAGCACTTAAATACTGTGACTGTACGGTTTCCAAACGCTGGCGCGTGGTCACGCCTTCGCGCAGCAATTGCTGGTAACGATCATAGTCTTTCTTTAGGCGATTCATTTCTGCATTGGCTGCATCCAGTCCGGCCTGTGCCTCACCAATCATGGCTTGCTGGCCAGCGATATTCTGGCGCTGTACGCCAAGTGCGGCTTGCTTCAGTGCGGTAATGGCATTGGCTTGCTGATAACGGGCTTGCGTATCGCGGTCATCCAGCTTCAGCAATACCTGACCGGCTTTTACTTCCTGATTGTTTTTGACATTGAGCTGGGTAATTTCACCGGAAACACGCGGGCTCACCCAAGTTACATCGGCTTTTAGATACGCATTATCAGTAGATTCATAAAACCGGTAAACCAGAAAATAATAAATGATTCCAAGTACGGCAAGGATCAAAAAAATTGCTAAAATAATCTTGGGTAAACGCTTTCTTTTGTTCATTGTAGAAGCATCCTGAGTCTGGGAATCAACATCAGACGACACTGCCTCATCTGTCGTAGTGCTCTGGGCAGAACTCGCGACATTGGGCGATTGAACATTTGTGGCATTAGCCGACATTTTATGCTCCTTGCGCAGCATCAAGGTGAATGATATTGTACTGTACCGAACAGTACATTTTTTTGACAAGAGCAGTTTGCACTTTTTTTGCGTGGAATCAACTAGGGCGATCAATTTTCTATGAGTTTTTTTCGATGAGCAATGTGCCAGACATACCGCAAACAAACTGTACAGGTGCGCTCACCCGACGCGGTATGGAGCGGCGGGCGTCATTATTGCAAGCTGCCAATACCCTTTTTCTGGAAAAAGGCTTTAATGCTGTCAGTCTTGATGACATTGTGCAGTTTTGTGGCGGTTCAAAAGCAGCGATTTATCAATATTTTGGCAATAAAAAAGGCTTGCTGGCTGCACTGTTTGAATATCGTTGCGAGAAATTCTTCAAATCCAATCCACCCCCACAGTGGCAACCCGGCCAGTCATTACATGAAATTATGCTATTGACTGCCAAGTCAGTGTATACCGCTTTTACTGACCTGGAAAATATTGCCTTTATGCGGCTGGTGGTTGAGGAATCACAGCGTGATCCTGAACTGGCACAACTGGCCTATGATTCCGGCCCAAGGCGTGGGCTATTGATTGTAGCCAATTTGCTGGAACGTGCTCATGCGCAGAACGAAATTGACTGCCCGCATCCCTATGAATCGGCCACGCTGTTTTTTGGCATGCTGCGGCATGCACAGTGGCGCTTGCTGGTTGGTCTTTCCCCATTGGAAGACCATCTGGATGCTGATCATTACCTTAAATATCTGGTTGAACGTTTTTTAGCAGGACATCGTCACTCATCATGAACTCTTCTTCTTTTCGCACTCCAGCTTTACCGCATGGTGCTTTATTTTTACTTTGCGTCACGGTTGCAAGTCCGGTTGCTGTACAGGCTCAAACGCTCCAGCAAAGTATTGCGCTGGCCAAGGACTATCAGTCAGAACGACGGTTGGCGGGTTTACAGGTCGAAGATCAAGTCGCACAACTGGCGCAAGTTCGTGCCCAGTATGGTTTTAAGCTCAATGCCAACGCTGAAATTGGCGCAGGCTATATTACCACTGAAAAAAATGCGTTATTTCCTGAAGAAGGCAAGCGATTTCCACAAACCGTAGGTATACAGTTTAGTTATCCTTTATATACCGCAGGTCGGCAACAACTGGCCGTTCAGGCTGTGCAGACTGGTATTGAAGCAGCACAGGCCAACGTCAGTTATGTGGATACACAGGCGGCACTGGCTGCTATCAACCTGCATGCGGCCATTACTCGCGATCTGGCGCTCATTCAGCTGGAGCAGGACAATCAGCGCTCATTGGATCAAGCTGCCCGCGATGCTGGTTTACGTCTAAAAGCCGGTGAAGTCACCAAAACCGATCTGGCTCAGGCCAGTGCACGACAGGCTCAGGGTGTGGCCAGTCAAAGCCGTGCCGAAGCAGCATTACAGGTCGATCAGTCCCGCTATGTGCAATTGACTGGCCAAAGCCCACAAAATCTTGAAGCGCTCGATCAGGTGCAAACAGTGCCCACCTTAACCGACGCGCTGGCAATGATTGAAAGTACGCCATTCATTGAAAATGCGCGCTTGCAACTCAAGGCAGCACAGCAACAACTGGAACTTAGCCATCGGGAAAGCTATCCCAGCATCCAGCTGGCTGGCCGTGCCAATACACAAGATGACAGTGATTTTTCTACCAGCCGGCTTGGTGCATATGGCGTGAGTTTGCAAGCCAGCCTGCCCATTCTGGATGGGGGCACTCGCAAGGCCGAAGTATTGCGTGCACAGGCACGGGTTGCCATTGCACAAGAACAGCTCGACAGTAACCGTCGCCAGCTTCAGCAGCGTCTGACCGAAAGCTATGCCATGCTGCAAACCAGCCAAAACCAATATCCGGCGCTAATCAAGGCACGTGATGCCGCGCAATTAGCGTTGCAAACCATTCGACGTGAACTGGAACTCGGCACACGCACTACCTATGACTTATTGACTGCCGAGCAAACCTTACTGGATGCCAATACTCAACTGATTTTAAATCAGGAAGATAAAGCCTTAAACGCCTATCAAATTTTAGCGCAGCTCAATCGCATCTAAAACTCACCCTGTAATGACATCTTCATTACAGGGTATGGCTGTTTCAGCCCAGTAAAAGCCTTAAAGATGATGTATAGATTGGCAAAGTAAATCTTAAAGCCATCAAATTGGGATAGCCTTTGCAGGCTTGCCCTGCAATCGCTTATACTCAGGACAGTCTAATATATTAAACGGATGACATTGGCTGTGAGCACCGCCTTAAGGTGCTCATTGTTTTTGCGGAGACATTATGGCCCTGCGGCATTTTTTAACCCTAACCGATCTTAGCGCGACAGAACTCAAAGCAATTATTGATCGCGCCATTGAACTCAAAGCTATGCAGCGCAAAGGTGAAATCTATCAGCCTTTTGTGGGCAAAGTGCTGGGTATGATTTTTGAAAAATCCAGTACCCGTACCCGTGTTTCATTTGAAGCTGGCATGATCCAGTTTGGTGGTGGTGCCATTTTTTTATCACCGCGTGATACCCAGCTTGGTCGCGGCGAACCCATTGAAGACTCTGCCCGGGTTATTTCTAGCATGCTGGACATTGTAATGATTCGGACATTTGCCCACACCACTGTAGAACGCTTTGCCCAGTATTCTAAAGTGCCTGTGATCAATGGTCTGACGGATACGCATCACCCCTGCCAGCTATTGGCTGACCTGCAAACCTTTAAGGAACATCGCGGCGAGATCGCAGGCAAGACCGTATCGTGGATTGGTGATGGCAACAATATGTGCAACTCCTATGTTCATGCTGCACACATGCTGGATTTTAAACTGCGCATTGCAACGCCGTATGGTTTTGAGCCTGAACCTGAGTTACTCGAAGAATATGCGTATTGTGTTGAGCTGGTCAAAAGCGCCGAAGAAGCTGCTGAAGGCTCCCATTTGCTCACCACGGATGTCTGGGCCAGCATGGGTCAGGAAAACGAGCAAAATACCCGTAAGCGCCGTTTTGCGCCTTTTCAGATTTCTCCACCACTCATGGATCTGGCCAGCCCGGATGCATTATTTATGCACTGCCTGCCTGCCCACCGCGGTGAAGAAATTTCAGAAGACATGCTGGATGACCCGCGTGCTGTAGTGTGGGATGAAGCCGAGAACCGTTTGCATGCGCAAAAAGCGTTGGTTGAGTTTTTATTATTTGAACTTCAGAAAAAGTAATAGCCGCTCAATTTCAGTTTATAAATTTGTCGTTAAATAATATGGGGAACTTCGATTCCCTTTTTTGTACTTACTCTCCTTAATTTTTAATTAAAACTTTATGTGTTGACTCAAGCATTACATATATTGCAGTTGCCCTACACAGAATGACAGTTATTTACCGACTCATTTTTTAGCCATGTTAAAACTGAAGAATCGTTAATTTTAATGAGGAATTCATCATGGCTCGTGGAGATAAATCAGCATATACCGACAAACAAAAACGTCAGGCTGAACACATTGAAGACAGTGAAAAGAAACAGGGTCGCTCAACTGATACTGCCGAACGCATTGCATGGGCAACTGTGAACAAGCAAGATGGTGGTGGTAAGAAAAAAGCGGCCAGCAAGTCTGATAGCAACAGTAAAACTGGCAGTTCCAGCAAATCAACCAAAGCTAAATCTGAAAAGCCCAAATCCACCAAAACCAAGTCAGATAAACCAAAATCCGACAGCAAAAAAGCTTCAACCAAGAAATCAGCCAGTTCAAAATCTGATAGCAAAAAATCCGATGATAAAAAAGCCTCCACTAAAAAGGAAGGCGCCAAAAAATCATCTGAAAAGAAATCATCTGCTAAAAAAAGTAAATAGCCCGTAGGCGTTTCGATTTTTGGCTATTAAAAAATATGCCCGGTGATCATAGCAAGTCGCCGGGCATATTTTTATGGCAAGTTTTGCTTGAGTTTGCTTTAAAGTTAATCACCTGTTGGCGACAGACCAAAACCCTCAACATGCTCCATTTTTAGCAAGGCATGGCTCAACAGATTGAGATTTTCCGCTTTTAAAGTGCTTACGGTCATTTGATAACGGAACGAATTATCCTGATCGGCATGGTAGCTCATGGCGTTCACGCTAAAGCCGTAACTTTTAAGCATAGCGCGCAATTCGGTTTCATCGAGCACCTGATGCCGTGCAAAACGAATCCAGTGATGGGCAAAAATCTGTGATGGCATCATCGATTCAATGCGTCGGAAAACCGACAAAATACCCACAGTGAGAATCGTGGCAACGATGGCTGGAAAGAAAAAACCAATTCCCATGAGTACGCCAATTGCAGCCGTAATCCAGATGGATGCTGCCGTGGTCAGGCCACGTACGCTCAGGCCCTCCTTAAAAATTACCCCTGCACCCAGAAAACCAATACCCGTCATAATCCCCTGTGCAGTACGGGTCGGATCAATCCGGATCATGTCATGGGCAGCACCCGGCATCCACTGGCTTTGATAGAGAGTAACCAGCATCAGCAAACTTGAGGTCAGGCACACTAGCGTATGCGTCCTAAAACCGGCTGGCCGACCATGAAAACTGCGCTCAAGGCCAATGGCAGCACCGGCCACCAGCGCACTCACCAGATGTACCAGAATATTGATGTAGTCATTTTCATTCATTTAATCGTGTTACCTCCCATGATCCTGTTATAGCATAAACCAGAATACGTCATGATTTTGTCTAAATATTAGCCACTTCTATGGATAGCAGGAGTCAATTTCTTGTGTAATCACATGCTGGTCAGTAAAACATTAATATAGAGAGAATGTGAATTTACTATAGCTTTAAAGTTTGTTTAGAATAGTGCTTTTTCTGCCAGTTCGCCGAAAATACAAGCAAAATGGCTGTTTTTAATCACAAGATTATTATAATTTTTTGGACAAATGGTCAAATTTAGCATTGCCAAATTTATTTTTTTTGCGTATCTTGCAGCGAAGTAGCGTAAATATTTCATTTTTTGTAGCGAACTGGCAAAGTTGAAAGGAATTCTAAACTTCTCGCCTTAAATGTTTCAAACTGCATTCAATAAAAATATATCGCCTTTTTTCAGTAAGATAGGCCTAAACTACGGCTTGGTCATGCACAGTCATGTTATACGGTAATTTGGAGCAGCCCAATAATGCCTTCGACGGATATTCTGGTTTTACATGGACCCAACCTCAACCTGCTTGGTCAGCGCGAACCAGAAATCTACGGCAATACCACACTGACTGATATTAACCACAAACTTGCTCAACAGGCAAATCAGGCTGGTTTTCACCTGGATAGTTTTCAGAGTAACTGGGAAGGTGCGCTGGTTGACCGCATTCAGCAAGCTTATACCGAGCAAAGCCGTTTTATTATTATTAATCCTGCTGCACTCACGCATACTTCTGTCGCGCTTCGAGATGCCTTGTTGGGTGTCATGATTCCTTTTATTGAAGTACATTTATCCAACGTGCATGCCCGCGAAGCATTTCGTCATCATTCCTATTTATCAGATAAAGCACAGGCTGTGATTTGCGGTCTGGGTGCTGATGGATATTATTTTGCCTTAAGCCATGTGATCAGCAGGCTTGGCACAGCACCACCCACGGTTTGAATGTTAGCAAGCTGACCTTTCAACCGGCTTGCCTGCGCTTCACTAGGGAATGCAGGTAACCTATTCACTTTTATTGCAACACAGTCTGGAACACGCCGCATGGACATTCGAAAAATCAAGAAGCTGATTGATCTGATGATTGAATCAGATTTGCAGGCGCTCGAAGTAAAAGAAGGTGATCAATCCATTTCTCTTACCCGCCGTACGCCTGTTATAGCTGCGGCTGCCCTGTCTGCTCTGCCTGAACCCGCGCCGCAAGTTCGTACCCAGCGCGGTGTCATTGAAACATCACCGATGGTGGGGGTGTTTTATGCGGCACCCAATCCCGGCGAAGCGCCTTTTGTCAAGATTGGCCAAACCGTACAGGCGGGTGATACGTTGGGAATTATTGAAGCCATGAAAATCATGAATCCAATTGAAGCAACCCACAGTGGTGTGATTGAGGAAATTCTGGTGAAAAATGCTGATGTAGTTCAGTATGGACAGCCACTTTTTCGTTACCGTGCTTAAATGTAAGGCGAAACAAAGCAGTACCAAATCCTGAGCACCTCATCACTGCTTTTGGAATAGACCGATTTTGGAATAAACCGTTATGCTACAAAAAATCCTAATCGCCAACCGTGGTGAAATTGCACTGCGTATCACCCGAGCCTGCAAGGCGCTAGGGATCAAAACTGTTGGGGTATATTCCAGTGCTGATAAGGATTTGATGCATTTGCGCTTTGTGGATGAGGCGGTTTGTATTGGTGCAGGCGCGAGCAGCGAAAGCTACCTGAATATTCCAGCTCTCATCAGTGCCGCTGAAGTGACCGGTGCTGATGCCATTCATCCGGGCTATGGATTCCTCTCAGAAAATGCCGAATTTGCCGAGCTGGTCGAAAATTCAGGCTTTACCTTTATTGGCCCACGCCCCGAACATATTCGTCTGATGGGCAACAAGGTTTCTGCCATTTTGGCCATGAAAAAAGCTGGTGTTCCAACTGTTCCCGGTTCCACCCGTGCTGTCACTACTCACAATGCACTGGCTGAGGCCAAAAATATTGGTTTTCCCCTCATTGTCAAAGCTGCTGCTGGTGGTGGTGGCCGTGGTATGCGCATTGTAGAGCGTGTGGATATACTGCTGGAATCTGTACAAGCCGCCCAGCGTGATGCCGAAATGTGGTTTGGCGATGACACTGTCTATATGGAACGGTTTTTACAAAAACCACGACATGTTGAAGTACAGGTATTGGGTGATGGCATGGGTCATGCGATCCATTTGTTTGACCGTGATTGCTCACTACAACGTCGTCATCAGAAAGTCATTGAAGAAGCGCCAGCACCCGACCTGCCAGAACAGGCACGCGCAGATATTCTGCAAGCTTGTGTGAGTGCTTGTGAACTCATGCAATATCGCGGTGCAGGAACTTTTGAATTTTTGTTTGAAGATGAACAGTTCTTTTTTATTGAAATGAACACGCGGGTTCAGGTTGAACATCCGGTCACAGAGTGTATTACCGGGATTGATATTATTGAACAACAAATCCGCATTGCTGCCGGGCTTGGGCTGGATATTACTCAAGATGATGTGCAGATTTGCGGTCATGCCATTGAATGCCGCATTAATGCCGAAGACCCGAAAACCTTTATGCCCTCACCCGGTACTATCAAATATTTTCATGCACCAGGTGGCGCTGGCATTCGCTTTGATTCGCATATTTATAGCGGCTACAGTATACCGCCGTACTATGATTCCATGATTGGCAAGCTGATTGCGCATGCCAAAGACCGGCCAACGGCACTAGCTCGCTTGCGTCAAGCATTAGATGAAACCATTATTGATGGGGTGAAAACCAATATTAGTCTGCACCGCAATGTGATCTTGTGTGATGCCGACTTTAATCGGCAGGCCATGGATATTCACTATCTTGAAAAAAATCTGCTCAAGCGTCAGGATGAAACTGAAGGATCTACTTCGGCTTGATGCAAACGCTACAAATTAAAAAGAATAAAATTATCCGGTTTTTAATGTCAAAATTTGATGAGTGTGCGATTTAGGGCAAAACTCGACGTAATGACGCAAAGCACTGGCTGCCATCGGGTGTAGTGCAAAAATCCATACTGGATGACCCTGTCCATTTGACATATTGCTGCTGGTCTTCCCCGCGCTGGTCAATGGCATTGCCTGAACAGTCAGTTTGCAAATTATCGTACTGAATACGCATAGCGAGTACGGGCGATCCCGGCTCAGCAACAGCAGGCACCTGATAAACATACTTGCCATACGTCCACTCTGCACCACTTTTTATCACCACATCGCCTTTTTCCATAAAGTTATAATACTCAATACATTGGGCACCGGGAATCGTCATGGCCCATAATCCGGTCACCTGCGGACGACTCACAATCACAATCTTGTTGTCCTGTTCTGGCACATCAACACTTTCGGCTTCCTCAGGTACAGAGGCTGGCGCTGGCTGAGCAGGATTAGCCTGTTCTGCTGGGGCTTGCGGCTCTATACTGGAATGTTCATGCAAAGGTGCATTGGAACTTGCAGTTGCTGCGGCAGTAACCTGCTCTGGTTGCACTGGTTTATCGGCAGCATGGCTTAATGAACAGCTCAATAGCAGGCCAAGGCCTAATGAAGCAAAGCGTGCAGGCTTTGCTAATACCGAGAGGCTTCCTAAAGATAACGTTTTAAAAAAACTGTAAATATGGTGTGCAGGCTGCTGCGTCTTGCTATTCATTTTGATGCTATTCATTAACAATTATCTTCTAAAATCAACTAAAAACCCTGCTTTTGATCCTGCAACCGTTTTACCTAAACGTCAAGTGTTGATTGCGTTTTCACAACATACCGTGAAGACAAAAAGAATAAGCCCAGCAAGACTACCAGTGCAGCCGCATAAAACATGACATTGCCGCCATAGGCCTGCCAATAATGACCAGCCAGTAATGACCCTAGCGCAACGCCTAAGCCCCACATAGTGCTATACAATGCTTGTGCCCGTCCCTGTTGCGCAGGCTGAAAGTGATTGAAAATAACTTGCATGGCAATCACATGAAACAGGCCGAAACTAAACGCATGCAGGCACTGGGCAATAATCTGGACACTCAAAAACAGCGGAAAGCTGGCCACCAGTATCCAACGGATTGAGGTCAGGATCAGGCACAAAACAATTAACTGATGTTGCACAAAACGCGCCAGTAAATAACGACTCTGGCTAAACATGATAATTTCGGCCAGTACGCCCAGTGACCATAGCAAACCTGTCATGCCGGTGCTATAGCCATAGTCTTTTAAATAATTGGAATAAAAACTGTAAAACGGTGCATGGGACAATAACAATAAAAATTCTATGATAAAGAATCGCCATACTTGTGGCTGTTTCAGGACAGGAAAAATGGAACTCAGTTTTTTTTGTGCAGCGGGTGCCTGCGCTGGCTCATGAATTTGCCATGCCCATGTCCACGTTAAGGCCGCAATCAGCATTAATAATATCGGCAAATAATCAATACTGATGACAGCAAACAACTTGCCTAATCCAAAAACAGCAGCAATAAAACCCATTGAGCCCCAGCGCCGCACCTTGCCATACAGGCTTTCTCGATGCTCGCCTAGCCAAAATAAGGTCACCGCTTCAAATTGTGCCAGAATGGCATTTTGAAAAAAGCTGAATACAAACATCAAAATAGCCAGATGACCCAAGGTGTTGGGCAACAAAAAAATACTCAGCCAGATGATGCATTCCATCAGCGTGGCAAGGCGTACCCAGCGCATGCGTTTACCTGTACGATCGGCCAGCCAGCCCCAGGCGATTGGTGCAAAAATCCGCGTGAGGACTGTAATAGATGCCAGCAGACCAATGGTCGCGCGATCAAAGCCCTGCGCTTCCAGATACAGGCTCCAGTACGGCATAAATGCGCCAACCACCGCATAATACAGAAAGTAAAAACCGGAGATTTTATACAAACCTGAAATGGAGGGCGTCATTTTTGGATTCTTTATCTGAGCAACTTTATCAAACCGGAGAGTTTGGCAAAGCGATATGATATTGACGTATCATCTGGTCTGTGCTTAAATCGCCTCAGTTTGAGATGAGCCTCAATTAGTTTGTTATCTGTGCTTGCATGGATTTAGAACAAACGACTAAAAGCCCGTACCGTAAAAAGTACGGGCTTTTTTATGGCTTTAATCAATGAATTTAATGTCGCAAGCAAGACGTTTATAAATCGCCAATTGCAACCAATGGCGCAATCACATCGGCATTTTGCGCGCGATGGCGCATAAAATGATCCATTAGTACAATGGCCAGCATGGCTTCGGCAATCGGTGTGGCACGCACGCCCACGCAGGGGTCATGGCGACCCTTGGTAATCACATCGGTTGACTCGCCCTGCAAGTTAATGGTTTTCCCGGGTGTGGTAATACTGGCAGTCGGTTTAAGCGCAATCGCCACCCGAATGGTTTGTCCGCTGGAAATACCGCCCAAAATACCGCCCGCATGATTGGCCGTGAAACCATCCGGGGTTAACTCATCACGCGACTCATGGCCAAACTGGCCTGCAACAGCAAAGCCATCACCAATTTCCACACCTTTAACTGCATTAATGCTCATCATGGCATGCGCAATATCGGCATCCAGACGGTCAAATACCGGCTCGCCCAAGCCCACAGGTACGTGTTCGGCCAGAATTTCAAGCCGTGCGCCACAGCTGGTGCCATCACGGCGCAGGCTAGTCACCAGCGCCTCAAAGCGTGCCACGGCATCGGCATCACCACAGAAAAACGGATTGTTCGGCACTTCGTCCCAGTCTAGCTTATGAGCAAATTCATTGCCGATTTGCGTAACGTGACCCCGAATTTTTACACCAAATTTTTCAAATAAATATTTTTTGGCAATGGCACCAGCAGCAACCCGCATGGCCGTTTCCCGCGCACTAGAGCGGCCACCACCGCGATAGTCGCGAAAACCATATTTCTGGGTATAGGTATAGTCGGCATGACCCGGGCGAAAAGTCTGTGCAATGTTGCCATAATCCTTAGATTTCTGGTCGGTATTGCGAATCAGCAAACCAATCGGCGTGCCTGTAGTTTTGCCTTCAAACACCCCGGAAATGATTTCAACCACATCTTCTTCCTTGCGCTGGGTGGCAAAGCTGGATGTGCCCGGCTTACGACGATCCAAATCAATTTGCAGATCAGCCTCATTAAGTTCCATGCCCGGTGGTACACCATCCACAATGGCCATTAAGCCCGGCCCATGTGACTCACCGCAGGTTGTCACGCGGAACAATTGACCAATACTATTTCCTGCCATGGTTTATTGCTCCTGACTAGGCGTCTAATGCAGCTTTGAATTCGGCCTGATGCTGGCGGCATTGCTGTGCAGTGAGCGCAAACACACCTGCACCGCCACGGTTAAAGTGCAACCAGTGAAATTTTATTTTTGGAAATGCCTGACGCAATGCCCACTCACTATTACCCACCTCAATGACCAGCAGGCCATCATCGCTTAAATAATCAGCGGCCTGCACCAGAATATGCCGTACCAGATCCAAGCCATCGCGGCCAGCAGCAAGTGCCAGTTCAGGCTCATGCAAAAATTCCTGCGGCAAGTCAGCCATGTCTGAGGCATCCACATAAGGCGGATTGCTAATAATCAAATCATACTGGCGCTGAGCCGGAATTTTTTCCAGCAAGTTGGATTCAATCAGGGAAACCTGATCTTCCTTAGTGTGATAATCCACATTAATGGCCGCCACTTCCAGCGCATCACGCGAAATATCCACCGCGTCCACTGTGGCATCCGGAAAGGCATACGCCAAGGCAATCGCGATACAGCCAGAACCGGTACACAAGTCCAGCATGCGGGTGGGTTCAATCGGGTGATCCGTATGTGGCAACTGGTTAACGCCGCCTTGGGCATTGGCCAATCCATTGCTAAAAAATGGGTTAAACTGGTTTTCAATCAGCTCGGCAACCGGCGAACGGGGAATCAGCACACGCTCATCGACATAATACGGCTGACCGGCAAAATAAGATAAATTGAGCAAATAGCCCAGCGGCATACGCTGGTTAATGCGCTTTTCCAACACCTCAATAACGCGCTGTTTTTCTGAGGGCAGTAGTTTGGCATCCAGAATTTGCTCATCGGCAGACCATTCCAGCGACAGGCTTTGCAGTACCATGGCGGCGCTTTCGGCAAAAAAATCTTCCGTGCCCTGCCCCAGATGCACTTCATGGCTACGCAATGCGGTGACACCAAAACGGATAAAATCACGAATCGTCTGTAAATGCTGCACTGCCTCATTTAATGTTTCTTGTTCGATGGTTAAATTATCCACGCACGCGCCTCAACAACCGCAAAAAAAGTGCGCCATTTTAACTGTTTTTGTACCACTAGCCTATCCTTTTTGCTTTTACAGCGTTTTTTTCGCAGGCTGATTAAAAGCACTGCAGAATGATTTTGAGCCTTTCACAAAATCGGCTATACTTTGCGCCTTTTAAACAGGCCAGCTTTTTTCTACTTGCTGCTGCTTGCGCTAGACTTGTGCAAAAATTTGCAGGATAAATCGGGCGGACTGTGGACAATCCGGTAGTTTGTCGCGACTGCTTGATGCTGTTTTATTTTACCGGGTTATTTCTCGGGCTGGTTTTACCGGTTAAATCAGGCTGTTAAGTTTACACAGTCTGGATTTTTATGTGTGGTTATTTGTCTGGGAGCTGTTTTGTGAGCCGTGTAATGACATCGAACGAAATTCGTGAAGCGTTTTTGCGTTATTTTGAAACGCAAGGCCACACGCGGGTTGCCTCTAGTTCCCTGATTCCCGCCAATGACCCGACCCTGCTGTTTACCAATGCGGGCATGAATCAGTTCAAGGACTGCTTTTTGGGGCTGGACAAACGCGATTATGTACGGGCGACTTCAAGCCAAAAATGCGTTCGGGCTGGCGGCAAGCATAACGATCTGGACAACGTCGGCTATACCGCACGTCACCACACATTCTTTGAAATGCTGGGCAATTTTTCCTTTGGTGATTACTTTAAGCAAGATGCCATTCATTTTGCATGGGAATTTTTAACCAGCAAAGACTGGCTGGCGATCCCGTCTGACCGCCTGTATGTCACGGTTTATGCTACCGATGACGAAGCCTTTGAGATCTGGAATAAGGATATTGGGCTAGCTGCCGAGCGCATTATTCGCATTGGTGACAATAAAGGCGCACCGTATGCCTCGGATAACTTCTGGGCAATGGGTGACACCGGGCCATGTGGACCATGTACTGAAATTTTCTATGACCATGGCGCTGACATTGCTGGTGGTTTGCCGGGCACACCGGAAGAAGATGGCGACCGCTTCATTGAAATCTGGAACAATGTATTCATGCAGTTTAACCGTACGGCTGACGGTGTTTTGCATCCGCTGCCTGCGCCAAGCGTGGATACCGGCATGGGTCTGGAGCGTATTAGCGCCGTGATGCAACATGTGCATTCCAACTATGAAATTGACCTGTTCCAGCACTTGATTAAATCTGCCGCGCAAATTATTGGTATTGAGAATCAGAACCAGCCATCCTTGCGTGTACTGGCTGACCATGCCCGCTCCTGCTCGTTTTTAATTGCAGATGGGGTAAATCCGAGCAATGAAGGCCGTGGCTATGTGTTGCGCCGGATCATTCGCCGTGCGGTACGCCATGGTAACAAGCTGGGTGCAACAGGCAGCTTTTTTCACAAGATGGTGCAACCCCTCATTGATGTGATGGGTGACGCTTATCCTGAGCTGGTCAAGCGTCGTGAGGTGGTTGAAGCCACTTTGCTGAAAGAAGAAGAACAATTTGCCCGGACACTGGAGCAAGGTTTAAAGCTACTGGAAACTGAACTGGCACAGCTACAGAGCAATACTATTGCAGGTGCAACTGTATTTAAACTATACGACACCTATGGTTTTCCGGTTGATTTAACCGCAGACATTGCCCGCGAACGTAATCTGACTATTGATGAAGCCGGTTTTGAAGCTGAAATGGCTCAGCAGCGCCAGCGTGCCCGTGATGCTGGCAAGTTCAATATTGATTACAACAGCATTGTTAAGGTCGATCAGGAATCAGTTTTCCACGGCTATACCGACACACAAGGTCAAGGCAATATCGTTGCGCTGTACAAAGACGGTCAGGCGGTTGATGCCTTGCATGAAGGTGATGAAGGCCTGATTGTGCTGGATCAAACCCCATTTTATGCTGAAAGCGGTGGTCAGGTAGGCGACACCGGCTTGCTGACTGCTGAAAATGGTATTTTTGAAGTTCAGGATACCAAAAAATCAGGCTCAGCCATTGTGCATCAGGGTCTGGTCACCATGGGCAGCGTGCAGGTTGCGCAAGCAGTACAGGCCACCGTTAAGGCGGATATGCGTGCAGCCACTGCGCGCAATCACTCGGCCACTCACCTATTACATGCGGCTTTACGTCAGGTTTTGGGTGAGCATGTCACTCAGAAAGGTTCACTGGTATCGAGCAATGTACTGCGTTTTGACTTTGCCAATGACCAGCCAGTGAGTTTTGAGCAATTACAGCATATTGAACGTCTGGTCAATGCAGAAGTGATTGCCAACACTCCTGTATCGACCGAAGAACTGGACATTGAATCCGCCAAGAATAAAGGCGCGATGATGTTGTTTGGCGAAAAATATGGCGATAAAGTCCGTGTGCTGAGCATGGGCAGCCAAAAAGAAGACCGCCATTTTTCTATTGAGTTGTGTGGTGGTATTCACGTCAATCGTACTGGTGACATTGGCCTGTTCAAAATTGTTAGCGAAGGCGGAATTGCTGCGGGTATTCGTCGGATTGAAGCCGTTACAGGTACTGCGGCACTGGGTGTTGTACAACAGGCAGATCAGCAATTGGCGCATATCAGCAGCTTAATTAAAGCCCAGCGTGATCAGGTCTTTAGTCGTGTTGAAGCTCTGAACGACAATAATCGTTTGCTTGAAAAACAAATTGAGCGTTTAAACCAAAAGCTGGCACATAGCCAAAGTGCTGAGCTGGTGGAAAAGGCGCAAGACATTGCCGGTATCAAAACCCTGATTGCAACGCTTGATCAAATGGATGGCAAAACCCTGCGTAATCTGCTGGATAGCGTGAAATCACGTTTGTCCGATGGTGTGATTGTGCTGGCTGCTACTGATGACGATAAGGTCAGCTTACTGGCTTCGGTTGGCAAAGATCACACGACTCGCATTAAAGCTGGCGACATTATCAAGCACCTGACCCAGCAGCTTGGCGGCAAAGGTGGCGGCAAACCTGATCTGGCACAAGGTGGCGCGCCGCTTGCGCCTAACTATGCTGATGTCATGGGTAGTTTGCCGGACTGGCTGGCGACTCAAATGGCAGGTTAATTCAGTAAATTACTTCAATTTTGGGCAAGTTAAAGTAATAAATTTTAGTCAGGGCAATCGATAATTTATCTATCATTGCCCATTGTCTTTAAAAGTAATGTTTTTACAAGCAATTGATGAACGGTATTATTCAGGCTTTTTTCATTGCGTTCATCAACATTGAAAAAGTTTGAATAATTGAATTAAATGGAATAATTATGGCTTTAATTGTACAAAAATACGGCGGAACTTCAATGGGGACTCCTGAGCGCATTTTAAATGTAGCTCGTCGGGTCAAACGCTGGCATGACCATGGTCATCGTGTGGTGGTGGTGGTGTCTGCCATGAGCGGCGAAACCAACCGCCTGCTGGGACTGGCAAAATCCATCACAGAAAATCCTGACCCGCGTGAGCTGGATCAGATGGTATCTACTGGTGAGCAAGTCACTATTGCCATGCTGGCGATGGCGTTAAGATCCATTGATGTCGATGCCTGCTCTTACACGGGTCGTCAGGTCGGCATTCTGACTGACAGCTCGTTTAATAAAGCGCGCATTCAAAGTATTGATGCCGACTTAATGCACAAAGATTTAAACAGCGGCAAGGTACTGGTTGTTGCCGGTTTTCAGGGTGTAGATGAAGAAGGTCATACCACCACATTGGGTCGTGGCGGTTCGGATACTACCGGTGTGGCGCTGGCTGCGGCGCTTAAAGCGGATGAATGCCAGATTTATACCGATGTGGATGGGGTTTATACCACCGACCCACGCGTTGCCCCTAAAGCCAAAAAACTGGATCGCATTACCTTTGAAGAAATGCTGGAAATGGCCAGTCTGGGTTCAAAAGTCCTGCAAATCCGCTCTGTAGAATTTGCGGGTAAATATCAGGTGCCGTTACGTGTCCTGTCCAGCTTTGATAATGACAATGATGGCGCCTTTGACGACGACTTTAAAAACAATGTTGGTACCTTAATCACCACTGAATCGGAACATACTATGGAACAGCCTATTATCTCTGGTATCGCCTTCAACCGTGACGAAGCAAAATTGACCATTCGCGGTGTCCCTGACCAGCCAGGTGTGGCATCACGCATCCTGTCGCCCATTGGTGAAGCCAACATTGAAATTGACATGATTGTGCAAAACATTGCAGCCGATGGCACCACCGACTTTACTTTCACCGTAAATCGCAGTGACTTTAAAAAAGCGTTAGGCCTACTAGAGCAGATTTCCAAAGATATTGGCGCGCGTGAAGTCGTGAGTGATGACAGTATTGTCAAGGTATCTATTGTCGGTGTGGGCATGCGCTCTCATGCTGGGGTCGCTAGCAAAATGTTTAGCGCACTGGCCAAAGAAGCCATTAATATCCAGATGATTTCTACTTCCGAGATTAAAATTTCGGTCGTGGTTGACGAAAAATATCTGGAACTGGCCGTTCGTAGCCTGCATACCGCGTTTGAACTGGATCGTGCGGTTGGCGAAAGCAGTGTTCGTGCCTAATCACGTTGGTCTATAAGCCCGGAATATTGCATAAAAGCATGCAGCAAAAGCAACTGTTTCATGTTAAATTGGTCACAGTTGCTTGCAACAACTGCAAGAGCATTCCATGTAAAATAAGCGGAATATAAAAGCCACTGTTTGTTTTACAAAAAAATGTAGATAAGGCTATTCGGTAAAATAACTTTAAGCGATACTGATCATATAAATCAGCTATGCTGGAAAGATGGATACAAGGAGAAGAGAATGCTTATTCTGACTCGCCGCGTCGGGGAAACCCTGATGATTGGGGATGAAGTTAGCGTCACCGTGTTGGGCGTTAAAGGTAATCAGGTGCGTATTGGTGTCAATGCACCCAAAGAAGTGTCGGTACATCGCGAAGAGATTTACCAGCGTATTCAGCATGAGCGCGCTATGCATGAACATTTACAACATCTGGAACAGGATTATCAGCCCTCGTTTGATGACGACAGTTATAATCGCTAGTTGATGAAAGTACTGATGTATCTCTGTTTAAGTGATTGAGCAGGTGATTGATAAGCGGCTTAGGCCGCTTTTATTTTGGGCTTTGTTGAGTCATAAAGTCCAGCATGAGCGCCAACTGACTATTAAGCATGTTTAACCCTGTATGTGTCTTTATACCCAGACGATTTGCCAGTTGCAATAATGCAGTTTGTTCGGGCGCAATCACGCATTCAGCGACCAATGCACACTGTTTGATTATGTTTGATGGAAACGGCAATTCATCTTGCGACTGCATGCCCAGACTACTGGCATTAATGGCAATATCAAAGCCCTCTTGGAATGCTGCTGCATTTGCCTGACTTAATGGTACATCTATGAGGTTCTCACCCGTCTCTCCCACAGTGACTTTAAATTCTGGATAGGCCAGCACCAGCTGATCTTTTAAAAATTCTGCTTTTTGACGACTACGATTATCAATTCGTAAGGATTGACAACCGTGGCGCGCCAGTGCAAATGCAATCGCCGATGCAGCACCACCTGCTCCGCGCATTAGGCAATGACTGCCCTGCACGCGATATTCTGCAGCCAGTAAACCGGCAATAAAGCCTTCACCATCCAGAATATGGCCATGCAGCTTGCCAAACTGATCGCGATAAATCACATTAACTGCCCCAACCGCTTTTGCTTCAGGGGTTAGCTCATCTAGCAAAGCACAAATCGCCACCTTGTGCGGCATAGTAATGACTGCCCCACAAAAATTCTGCATATGACGTAAGCCACTTATCACAGCATCTAAATTGCCACTACTGACGTGCATGGGAACCAGTACATAATCATCCTGCTTAGCTTGCTCAACCAGCAGTTGATTGATGCATGCTGGTGTTTTGGCCTGTGCTACAGGATCACCAATTAACGCCAGAATTCTGGTTTTGCCAGTAATAGTCATTTTAATTTACCCTATTAATTGGTTTTAGTTTAATTTTGATGGTAGCAGCTTGATTTTAAGTTATATTGCGGCTTTTCTTAAAATAGCTATCAGGGCTGTTATTTTAATCTGTAGTCCAACTCAAATATTAGCTTTTATTTAAAAATACATTATTTTTTACATGTTACGGCAGTTTCTCAAAAGCAAAGCGCAACAAATTATTTCATTAAAATGTTATATAAAACAATCAGCTAAGTTTATATATTTTTTAAAAAACTTCTAAAAAACTCTCGACAATAAAACTGCTAAAATTCGTGGCTATTTTTTATGCTATACAATTTGCTCATGCATAACGGATTATGTCGCCCAGACTGGCTTACGGGCAGAATATGCGGTTAACAACGATAATCCGGGCAATGTAGGCAAGGCTTGCTTTAAGCAATCCTTAATGTTTTGTCGAAAATGGATAAAAGGAATGAACGATGACAAGCAAACACTCCACACAGCATCGCCGTGATGCCATTATTGGAATTGATCCACTATTAAATGCTTATTTTATGTCACTGGTGGAAGATGGTGAAGAAGTTGGCGATCCTCTGGTGTTTATCTTTCATGGTGAAGATGATAGCCCGTCAGCACAGGCACAGATCAAACGTGTTAAATATTTAAAGGAATTATGGGTGCATGAAACCCGAAGCTTTGATGATATGGCGCGACTATATGGCTCAGCACCAATAATGGAATCACAGGTCTAGACTGCGAATCAAACCTTGCTGCTGCATCTAGCCTGCTCTCATCAGCAGGCTATTTTTCTAAAAGAAATTTTATTTAATCCGATCTATCCTGTCCGTATTTTTTAACAGGGCCATAGCTTTTACGATGCTCTGGTAAAATACCGTGCGTTGCCATGGCTTCAAGATGCGCCTTGGTAGGATAACCCTTGTGCTTTGCAAAGCCATAGTGCGGATGCTGACGATCCAGCGCCTGTAACTGCCGGTCACGGGTGACTTTGGCCAGAATACTCGCTGCACCAATGCTATGCTCTAGGCCATCTCCCCCTACAATTGCCTGACAGTTAATAGCGGTATCCGGACAACGGTTTCCATCAATCAAAGCCAAATTTGGTTTTATGATTAAACCTTCAATGGCGCGTTTCATGGCCAGCATGGTCGCGTGCAAAATATTCAATTCATCAATTTCTTCATGCGTGGCTTCTGCAATACACCACGCCAGTGCGTGCTGCTGAATCTGGTCAAATAATAGCTCGCGCTTTTTTTCTGACAGTTTTTTGGAGTCATTTAACCCGCTAATAGGATGATTAGGATCTAGAATCACTGCTGCGGTAACTACCGAACCAATGAGTGGCCCACGCCCGGCTTCATCGACACCTGCAACCAGTAATGAAGTATCAGGCAAGATTAATTCCGGGTTTAACACCGACCGCGCTAAAATTCGTGGTGGATAATTGTTTTGATTAGCTAGTAGCGGCATTATGTTTTATCCAGCAAGCCCAGCACAGCCACTGCCGGATTAATCGCTTGCTGTCCCTGTAATTGTCGATGAATGGCCGTTAGGGCGTTTTGCTGAATTTGACCCTTTGGCGTTTCCAGTAAAGCAATTGCCGCCTGATATACCTTATCCGGGGTCGCATCATACTGAATCAATTCTGGCACTATTTCACGATTGGCCAGAATATTGGGCAGTGATTTATACGGAATCCTGACCATAAAGCTGGCAATCAAATAAGTGAACCAGTGCAGTTTGTACACCACGACCATAGGGCGGCCAAACAATAGGCATTCCAGCGTCGCCGTGCCTGACGCCAGCAAAACCAGATCACTGGCCGCCATGACATCCCGTCCGACCTTACTCTTGCTTTCCTGCGCATGAATAACCTGTACAGCCTGACTGAACTGACTGGGATAACTGGCTAGAATCTGCTGGATTTGTTCAAAACGAGCCTGATTAATAGCAGGCACCAGAAACTTAAGGTCTGGCTGGGTTTGCAACAGCTTGAATGCACTATCAAACAGTAATGGGGCAAGCCGTGATACCTCGCCCGAGCGGCTACCCGGTAAAATACCTACGATGGTTTGAGCGGGATCAAGCCTCAATAATTGTTTAGACAAGGCCAGATCATGCTGGAGTGGAATTTCCTGTGCCAAAGGATGCCCTACAAACACAGCAGGCACCTGATGTTTTAAATAAAAATCCACTTCAAAGGGAAATAGGCACAACACCAGATCAACTGCGGCACGAATGCCATGCACACGTCCCTGCCGCCATGCCCATACCGACGGGCTGACATACTGCACTGTTTTAATACCCAATGGCTTGAGCTGGCTAGACAAGCGCAGGTTAAAATCGGGGGCATCAATACCAACAAAAATATCGACAGGGTTATTTTTCCAGCGGGCAACCAGATCATCACGGATAGCAAACAGCTCTTTGAGTCGTCCCATTACCTCGACTAATCCCATCACTGCCAGCCTTTCCATAGGATAAATGCTATCAAAGCCTTCTGCTATCATTTGCGGGCCACCGATACCCTCAAAGCTGGCCACAATACCCTGTGCCTTAAAAGCACGTATAAGTGCAACGCCTAGCGTATCCCCTGACACTTCACCCACCACGATACCAATTCGTAAAGGTTTACCATGTGGTTGATGTGGCATGATTTGCTGTTCCATTAAAATGATGGATTGTTGATTTTGGCTATTTTGTGAGTTGGAAACAATGTGGGGCGTGGTCACTGTGTACGACTAACCTGAACCTGTAATGGCGGCAGTGTAGCATTAATTATTTGGTTTCTTAAAAGCCCCATGGTTAAAAAGCCGTCTAGGCCTTATCGGCACAACACGGCTACATAGCCAATAGAACATGGCAATAGATAGGAAACGAGTTAAGGAAAGCCATCCATCTAGAGCAGGAGTTTTGCTCATTCATACTCCTTAACGATGATCATCACGCCAGCCATCATGATCGTCATCACGATCATACTTCCTATCCCAACGAGATCTGTCATTTCCATCATCACGATCACGGTTGTGATTCCAGTTTCTGCGATCGTCATTGCGGCCACTGTTCCAGTCCCTTTTGTCAACTCCATTATGATGCGGATGTCGATAGCTACCGTCATCCAAGGGCGTGACTGCACAGCCGCCTAGTGTCAATAGCAGTATTCCGCTTGCTGTAGCAACCAAATAGCGGCTCATGGTATTTTGCATCGATTTTTTAACAGAATTTTTCATAGATTTTTGCAGGAAAATTTGCATGATGTTTTACTCAGGTCTAGTCATGCTTTAGTGTCGCAGATTTATGCTGATGTTCTTGAATGACCAGTTGGTATTTATAGATGTTTAAAGAGTGCTTAAGTAAATCTTGGATATATTTTTATACTTAATTTCGATTCTCTCCTAATAACCTAACCCATAAAAAAACGCCCTTTTGGACGCTTTTTTTTTCGATCATCATATAATCATCAAAAAATTATCATGGCGTTCAACTGACTTTTTTGACAATAACAGAGCCAATTGAATAGCCTGCTCCAAATGAACAAATCACGCCCAAATCGCCATCTTGCAAATCTTTTGAATGTTTGTGGAAAGCAATAATAGAACCTGCTGAGCTGGTATTGGCATATTCATCCAGAATAATCGGGGCGCGCCCCGCTTCGGCTTCATGCCCCAGCATCATTTTTAAAATAAACTGGTTCATATTTTCATTGGCTTGATGTAACCAATAACGCTGTACATCTTCAACACTCAAATTATGTTTTGCCAGATGTTCTGTAATGGTTTTGGCCACCAAAGGAGATACTTCGCGATAAACCTTTTGGCCATTTTGGACAAACAATTTATCTGCTTTACCAACACCAGATTCATCACCACGGTTGAGGAAGCCAAAGTTATTACGGATATTATTGGAAAACTGAGTTAATAATTGCGTGCCTAATACTTCAAAACCGGGCTTGCTGTCGCTTTCTTCTACCACGATGGCAGTGGCCACATCACCAAAAATAAAGTGACTGCTGTAATCAGTCCAGTTTAAATGTCCTGATGTAATTTCTGCATTGACCACCAGTACACGCTTGGCCGAACCTGCCTTGATGGCATCAACTGCCTGTTGCAGGCCAAAAGTTGCAGCACTACATGCTACGTTCATGTCAAAGGCATAGCCATGGGTCATGCCAAGCGCAGCCTGAATTTCAATAGCCACAGCGGGATAAGCACGCTGCATGTTAGAGCAAGCCAAAATAACGGCATCAATATCATCAGGCGTTAAACCCGCATTTTCAATGGCTTCACGTGCCGCGGCCGCGCCCATTTCGGCTTGAATTGACCATTCGTCATTACCACGTTCGGGAATAATCGGTGTCATACGTTTGGGATCAAGTACGCCTTCCTTGTTTACCACATAGCGCGACTTGATGCCGGATACTTTTTGGATAAAGGGTGCAGATGAACCACGCTTGGCTGTTCGCGTGCCTGCTTCAATGGCCGCCGCATTTTCCTGATTGTAGTGTTCGACATAAGCATTCAGGCTTTGTACCAGCTCTTCATTGCTGATGGATTCTGGTGGTGTATATAGCCCGGTTCCGGTAATACGAATGCTCATGAATCACTCCTGTCATTTATTGTGGCGTTGCCTGCATTGCACCCAATAGTAAATGAATATTATAGATTTGGCTTTAAAAACTTAATCCTAAAATACGCCGTCATTATCTCACTGAATCACGTCACTCAATCAGTTTACTGAATCATGATGCTAAATATCCTGCCATGCTTTTTCCAGTCGTTTGACCGACACAGGCACTTTAGTTTTCATGGGCTGGGCAAACAGTGACACACGCCACTCTTCAAGCAACCAGCGGAACACCTCAAACGCGCTACGCTGGGTCGTATTTTGACGATCAAACTCAAGCAATTTTTCCATGAATGGATCAATTTGCGCCACGGCTTCGGTGTCTTTTTTAAGGTTGTTGGGCAAGCGTTCCAAACGCATATTCAGGGCTTTTAAGTAGCGCGGATATTCCTGCCACACTTGCGGCGATATTTCATAAATAAAATTATTAAGGTGCAAACCATCCAGTTGATCTTCAATGTCATCAATGTTTCGGCCAAAAATGTCTAAATCAACCGTCATCATTTGACGGCGAATACTTTGCCATAAAGTGAAAATATCGTTTAATTGCGCCAGAACATTCTGTCCATGCATTAAAAACTGTGATTTGGTTCGTTCCAATTTTTGCGCAAAATTAGTGTGGTCTAAGGCCAAACCATCATCTTGTAAGCCGTCGAATGCAATATCTAGCGTGGCATAAATCAGCATACTTTCAAGCTGAGTTTTATCACCAAGCGGTGCAAAGGCCAGTACCAGTGACTTGGGCAATTGCTTTTTAAGCTGACGACTCAAATCACCCAACTGCAAACTGGCCAGCCGCAACAGACCTTGCCGATGTTGACGTTTGGCCTCCGCTTCATCATTAAAGGTTTGAATCACCACCCCTTTTTTATCATCAATTTGAGGTGTTATTTTAGCTTTAGCAGTCGGCTTGATCTCTACAGGCACCAAGGCATGATACTGATTAACCAACAAACCGCTGACTTTCTTTTGGGTTTCAAACGCAAAGCTGCTTGGAAATTCTAGCAATTCGCCTTGATGGTGCTGGACGGGTTGATGCGTCACGACACGACAACGCGCTTGTAATTCTGCCAGATCACGGCCTTGTTCAATCACCCGTTTTTTGTCATCAATCACTTGAATCATCGGGCGTAAATAATTGGGCACATTGTTTAGGTCAAAATCTTTTGCCTGAATTTGTTCACCACGCAATAAAAAGGCCAATTGCGCCATTAAGCTATTGCCTTGTTGCGGATCAAGCTGGGTTAACAGCTTTTTGGCCGTATCAGGGATTGGCACAAATAAACGCCGCTTGTCTTTGGGCAACGACTTGAGCAGTGCTTCAACTAGGGGTAGCCGCCAACCTGGCACACTCCACGACAAGGCATTGCCATCCACCTGCGGCAACGCCTGAATGGGAATGCTAACCGTCGCGCCATCATCGTCACGGCTTGGATCAAATACATAGCGCGTTGCAAGTTTTAATTGGCCAACTTGCCAGTAATCAGGGAATTGCTGGGTAGTAGGTGCAGCATCAAGTAGCACATCTTCTTCGGTTAAAAACAAGACACGGGGATTTTTGGCTTCGACTTCTGCACGCCAATCCTCAAAGGTGCGACGGCTGGCAATATGCTCAGGAATTCGGGCTGCATAAAACTGATATAAGGTTTCTTCATCTACTAGCAAATCACGGCGGCGCAGTTTGTCCTCAATGCGCTCGACTTCTTCAATTTTTTGCAGATTATGCTTTAAAAATGGCGGCGTTAAGCCCAAATTGCCCGTGACTAACCCGTCACGCAGGAAAATCTCATGCGCTTCAGCTTGATTCACTTTTTCATAATTACACGGTTGTTTGGCCTGAATAATTAAACCAAATAACGAAATCTGCGCATAGGCATTGACTGTGCCCGATTTTTTTGACCAATGCGGCTCAAAATAATGATATTTCAGCAAATCGCCGGCTGCACTTAATATCCATTCTGGTTCAATTTTGGCCAGCGTGCGCAGATAAACCTGTGAGGTTTCCACCATTTCAAAAGCCATCAGCCACGGCACTTGCTGTTTATGCAGGGTACTGGCTGGAAAGATTCTGGCTTTTTGCTGGCGCACGGCCAGATAAGTATTTTTCTCATCGGTTTTTTGCGCAATAAATGACAATAAACCCGTCAGTAAAGCACGGTGTAAACTGGTGTAATCTACATTTTCATCACTGCCAATTTGATCGAGCTTAGCTTGATCCAGCCTAGCAATTTGATCTAGCTTAGCTGGCCGATTAAACGATAATTTAAGCTGTCCAGCCATATCGGTTAATTGCTGATGGGTTTGTTTCCACTCACGAATGCGCAACCAGCTTAAAAAATGCTGTTTGGCAAATTGGCGGCGTTGTCGTTCGGTTAAGGGAGAACTCGCGCCTTCCCCTTTTTGATTGGCAAGTGTGTTCCACAAGTTGATATAAAATAAAAAATCCGAGTCAGGCTGTTTAAACAGCGCATGTTTCTGGTCGGCTTGCGTTTGCTTATCGGCAGGGCGTTCGCGCGGATCTTGTACCGCCAAGGCACTCACCACAATCAGGGTTTCTTTTAACACACCAAAATGCGCACCACCCAAAATCATGCGTGACAAGCGCGGATCAAGCGGCATTTTTGCCATCATTTGACCGATTTTGGTTAAGCTACTTTTACTTCCTTTCTTATTAAGGGAAGGTGTTTCTTCATTTTGCGAAGAAGATTTAGAAGACGTTAAGGCACCCAGCTCATGCAATAGCTTTTTGCCATCATTGACCAAACGGTGATCTGGCGGTTCAATAAAGTCAAAATGGTCTAAATCGCCCAAGCCCAGACTTTCCATTTGCAAAATCACCGATGCCAGATTGGTACGCTTAATTTCAGGTTCGGTAAATTCTGGGCGACCTAAGAAATCTTCTTCGCTATACAAACGAATACATACACCCGGCGCAATCCGACCGCAACGGCCTTTACGCTGGTTGGCAGCAGCTTGAGAAATAGCTTCAATCGGTAAACGCTGCACCCGTGAGCGATAGGAATAGCGTGAAATCCGTGCAAAACCGCTATCAATGACATAACGGATATTGGGCACAGTCAGCGCAGTTTCAGCAACGTTGGTGGCAATAATAATCCGCCGACCCTTGCCCGATGGATTAAAAATCTTTTGTTGTTCACTTAAGGCCAAGCGCGCATATAACGGTAAAATTTCGGTATGTTTTGGGCCGTACTTGTACAGGGTTTCCTGTAAATCACGGATTTCCTGTTCGGTACTGGCAAATACCAATATATCGGCATATTGCGGGTGGCCTTTATCAATGGCATCCTGATAACATTCCTCCACAGCAGCCACTACGGCACGCGGCAGGTTTTCTTCTACATCATCAAACGCGTCATCTTCACTGCCAGCAACGGCAAGCTCAGACACGGGACGATAGCGAGTTTCAACTGGGAAACTACGCCCTTCTACTTCAAATATGGGTGCGCCTTGACCAGCAGCATTGGCAAAATATTGGCTAAAGCGGTTAACGTCCAGTGTGGCAGAAGTCACGATCACTTTGAGATCAGGGCGCTTGGGCAAAATTTGGCGAATATAGCCCAGCAAGAAATCAATGTTTAACGAGCGTTCATGCGCTTCATCAATAATAATAGTGTCGTATTTATTTAAAAAACGGTCGTTGCCCAGTTCGGCCAGCAAGATACCGTCAGTCATCAGGCGAATAAAGGCATTGGCATCGCCCGTTTCATTAAAGCGCACCTTAAAACCAACGGATTTACCCAATGGCTCGCCCAATTCCTCGGCAATACGCTGCGATACACTACGCGCTGCCAAACGACGTGGCTGTGTATGTCCAATAATCCCGGTTAAGCCACGACCTGCCAGCATGGCAATCTTGGGCAGTTGGGTGGTTTTACCAGACCCGGTTTCACCTGCCACAATAATCACCTGATGATCTTGTATAGCTTTAATTAGCCGTTCGGCATTTTGCGAAACTGGTAGGTCTTCATTGAGCTTAATATCCGGCAAGCGTTCGACACGCGCCTGCACGGCTTGCTGTGATTTTTCCAGAAGCTGCTGATAGGCCTGCTCATCCTTAAACTTGCCGTGGCTTTTATCAGAGCGTAGCCGTGACAATTTATAACGGTCACGCGCCATGACAAGTTGATCTGGTTGTTCAGCTACAGACATAATTTTTCCTAAAACAGCATTTTTGGCAGTGCAGGCAATGCAAAATTTCGCCATTGTAGCGACTATCGCTACTGGCCGACAAAATTGAATAACTAAAATTGATAGCAACTTAAAACGGCAAATGCTTCAGGCTATTTTTAACAAGACCAAAGTTTGAAATTCCAAACCTTAAAAAGGCACGCATTTGTAGAATAGATATATGTTCTTTCTTCCAAATTTCAATTTATACATCAGGATTTAAGTAATAAAAACCGAATTGAAACCCAGACAAAAAATTTAGCCATCAGTAGAATTTTTCATGCAATAAATTTAGCCAAAGCAAAGAACTGAATACTTAAAACTCAAATCAGTGCTTTAGATAAATATCAGTGCCAGCCGGATATCGTTATAGCTCATTTCTCCATTTAGCGCTTCCACCAATGATCTCAATCGAATACTGCCATCTTCATTAAAACTTTCTGGCAGGTTCTGTTTTTTCACCTGCTTTACGGCGCGGCTCACGGCCTGCAATACTTCCTTTTGCGGTGTGATACGCTCAAAGTTCAACTCACTACCGATACTGGCATCCTTGATATTGTTTTCCGTAGCATTGGCTTTTTTTACTTCAGTTACTTTTGTTTTAGCGTCTTTGCTGCTTTTGCTATTGGCCTGCTCATAGAGTTTGGCCAAATGGTTAATCACCGTTGCAATAGTCAAGCTACGCGCCAAGGCAATTTCCTCAATATCCAGCCCTTTTTCATACAGCTCGCGGGTTTGCTCTAGCGTGCTGGCTGAAATACTGGCACCGGATTTTTGTTTCAGGCGTTTTTCATAACGGGCAATATCTTTAGGATCGGTGGTGCCGCCACATTTTTTAATAAAATCGTCATGTACCAGCGTGGTGTCCCGATCCTGCCACACACTTTCTGCCTCAGAGGATAACTGCTGAAAACGCTGATCGGCTTTCATAGCCAAACTATCCAGCTCCAGTGCCTTTTGGTTAAAACCCAGCAAACGCAAGCCTTCTAGCGCCTTTAACCGTGACAGTGCGACATAGCCCTGCCCTTTTTCAAACGTTTGGGTCAGGTCAATTTCGGCCGCTTCTAAGGTCATGCCCTGACTTTTATGCACGGTAATCGCCCACGCATGCCGTAGTGGAATTTGCTTAAAACTGGCAATCGCCTTGCCCTGCTCATTATTAATCGACCATTCGGCAGGCGACACCACCATTTTTGTGCCATCACGCAACTTGACTTCCGGTAACTGACCAAATTCATCATCCTTGATAAAACCTATTACCTCACCCAGACTGCCGTTAATATAGCCTTCTTCGAAATTATTTTTAACAAACATGACCTTGGCGCCTTTTTTAAGCACAAGATCCTGTGGCGCGCGCACCGAGCTGGTTAGAGTCATTACCAACTTTTCATTGCCTTCAGTCTGCGCATAAAAATGATGCGCTTTGCCTTTCAGCGCGTCCAGATGCTGCTCATTGATCTGGTCAACATCCATATTGTGGGTAAATAATCGGGTGATGTCTGCGTCAAGGGCTTGCTGCTGGGTACTTTGCAAAGTTTTAATGCTGTTCTGGCTAATTTGTCCCAGACGAATTTCATTTAAAATGACATTCAACGCATTATCTTGCTGACGATGCTGCTCGCTTAAATAACAAATGCCAAAACCCGCTTCTAGCCATGCCGCCGACATAAAGGCAAACTTGTCACGATTACTTTCGCCAGATTTTCCGACTGGCGGCAACTGAAAAAAGTCACCGGCAACAATCACCTGCATGCCACCAAATGGTTCATCGGTGTCCTTGATGTATTTTAAAACCTGATTAACCAAATCCAGTTGCCGCGCATGCAGCATGGAAATTTCATCAATAATTAGAACTTGGGCTTTTTCAATGTGATCGCGCAAGTATTTGCGGTCTTTCAAATTTTTGAGGTCGTGATCAGTCAATACATCCTTGATGCCAATGCCAGACCAGGTATGAATGGTCATGCCATTCATGTGAGTGGCAGCAATTCCCGTGGATGCCGTCACCGCAACGGGCACTTTACGCGCTTTAAGATACTGAATGTATTGATTCAACGTATAGGTTTTGCCTGCGCCAGCCGAGCCGGTTAAAAAAACATTTTTACCAGATTTTAAAATATTCAGTGCGGTCGATTGCTTCATAAAAAAATGTGCTGCATAGAAGGATTTGCTGCATGAAAAAAGCGTTGCAACATCAATAGGAAAGTATTTTTCAGATTTTGTATTTTAGCAGATTTTTGCACCGGCTGCCTTTTTAAAGCTTTTGATGAAACCTAAAACGCGACAAGCACTGACGCGTTTTGGTGGTGATAAAAGCACTAAGCCAGTTCCACAGATTAAAGAAATTAATACAGACTTGTCTGTCCCAAGCAAGTGTGCTTCAATTATGAAGTTAAATTAAACATTTGACAGATAACTTCTTTTTAATGAAATTTTCCATCTGCTTAAGACCTAGATTATTATGGATAATGAGATAGATCGCCCTAGAGAAATAGCGATTGGAAAGCTAAAAAAAAGTATTTCCAAAGAATTATGGGCTACTAATGAAAAATTTATTGAGCACTTAAAAGCGCGTATTAAAAACCATCCGCTCGCTCAAAATCCCATCATCGAGCAACTCAATCATGGAAGTTTTAACCTTGAAGCCGTAAAAAATATTCATCTGGAATATCGCCATGCCATTGTTCAGATTTTTACTGATGCCTTGCTTATGGCGCAGTATCAATCCCGGCAGCTTGAGCCGCGCCTGCCCGCAGGCACCAAGATGATTGCACGATTTTTACTCACTTTAAATGTTCTTGATGAATTTGGTTTTCAACCCGGTATAGATCCAAATCATTATTACCAAGGCAATCCAGCGTACGCGCATTATCCCCTATTTGAAACAGTGCTCAATGAGCTGAAAATTTCTGTAGAAGAACGTGAAAACTATCAACCGAGCCAAATTGCTAGAGACGTCAGGCAATTTTTAGAGAACAGCTATGATGCCTATAGTGCTGTGGTTGCCCTATTGGCAGTGGCTGAACAACAGGTCATTCTGTACAGTCCACCACTACGACAGGCCACCAAAAGCGTCGGCTTAAACGTTGATAATGGCTACTATTATGTGCATGGAATTTCATCGGATACCTCAACGCTGGCAGCGGATGACGACCACGAAAATGATCTGTGGTTTACGCTGATTCAGGCTTGTACCCCAGAAATATATGCGTCAATTGAGTCTATGTGCATGCACTATTGCGATTTATGGCATGATTTCTGGTTATATCAATCTGAAATGAATGCAAAATTGACTTCGTTTTATTTAAAATGATAGCACGTCAATAAATTTGACTTGATTCATGGCGATCCTATATTGTATAAAATGATATTTACCAAAATTTCTAGAACTATTCGAGAAAACAATCATAAAAAGAGATAGAATTATCGGTCATGCCTGCTATTCTGATTTATTTCAATCGAGCGATTAATTATAGAGTATTTTGTGAGTAAGGATTAACTTTGAAAAGTAGTTCCAAAAAAGAAATTATCTACGATACTGCCACTGCATTATTTGCGCAGCATGGTTTTCATTCGATTGGTATTGACCGGATTATTTCTGAATCAAACGTCGCTAAAATGACGTTATATAAGTATTTTCCTTCTAAAGAACACTTGATCGAAAGTATTCTGATCCGTCGTGACGAGCAATTACGTAGCAGTATAATCCAAACCATGGATGAAGCAACTACCCCCTTAGAAAAAATTAAAAGTATTTTTCTATGGTATGAAAAATGGTTTGAGCAACCTAATTTTTATGGCTGCATGTTTATTAAAGCGTCTGAGGAGTTTTCACAGGAAACCCCAAAAATCAGGAAAATATCACAAGATCATAAGCAATGGCTCACTGATGTGGTTGAGAATTTGTTGATCAGTATAGAAGTCAAGCACCCGGCATCATTGGCCAACTTTATTATGGTCACGCTAGATGGCTTAACCGTGAATGCCAATATTTTTGCTTATGAAGGTGGTATGAAGCTGGATTCTAGCTGGAGTTTTGTAGAAAACCTGATAGTGCAATCCAAGAACACAAATTTTTAAAATAGCTATTAGCCTATCGTCGTATAACTTTCCAAATTACGTTCATATTTCATCCAAAATAGTTAAAATCATGGAATTTTGCACAAAATTATTATCAATTTTGTAGATCAAAAAACATATATTGATCTTTAATTTCTATTTAATCGTTTAAGTCATTGAACTTATTAAACTAAATAATTTAAAGCATCTGTCTAAAAAACTAGCAGTCAAATAACATTTGTTTGCAAATAGACAGAACTGTCTGTAGCATGAATATCAACAAGTCGCTTTGAGATTATGGTTATATTCAAAGGTCATAGAAATGGATTTATGCGTAAAGACAGTAGATTGTCGGGATTATCTTAAGAAATGAGCGTTTAATGCATTGATTAAAAATTCATAGCAGAATTATTTTTATACTATTGCTCAGCAATATACCATCCCTTAATGAAGATTTATTTTCCATGTTTTAATTAATGACAAAGCAGTATATTTAAAAGAGGAATTAAAATATTAATAATATATTTTGAGCGGATAAATCCCACTCAATCTCCTGATTTTTAATTTTGGGATAAACCTACTTGGTTTTAAAAGCTATTTATCCTAATTTTATTTTTGTCGTAACAATTGGCGGAAATAATATGAAAATAAAAATATTTAAAATTCTAACAACAATAAATTAGTTTATAATGGTAGTGTTATTGATAAGCGACGATATTAAATTACTCTGATATCGTCGCTTTTTTATTTTTTAATTAACCCATTGATTTTAAGTTACTTTTAAAAAAATTTATTGTTTAATATGTATTTTACTTACAGGTATTTGATGATCCTGAGGGATTTGACGAGTACCCCAAAAGGTGAAGACAATAATAATAACTGCAATAACAATTGCAAAAATTCTAAAGCCCTGATTATAACCACGTTGTCGATAACCACAAAAACTGCATGTTCCATCTGTGATTGAAATTAAGCTATTGCAGTAACTGCACTTTTTACTTTTATCCATTAGTTTCCCCAACACCAAAATACTTGGTACTATTTTTTAGCGTTATTTTAGCTTAAAAGCAATATATTTCAAATAGAATGACTGACGAGTTATTTCTTTCTTGAAAACAGATCATTTAAATACATCTTGGTATATTAAATAATAATCAATAAAAAAGCCTGATGTTTAATGATCAGGCTTTTTTTATTTTAAGGGAATTAAAAACGCCAGTTATAAAACATGTCAACAGCGCGATCTAAGGCAGAGCTGGCTTCCACATAGAGGCGACGATTTAACTGATAACGCAAGGTTAAGCGATTGACAGGTGTAAAGACGCCAACGCCATAGCGTAAGTAGAGGTCTGGCGTGATATACCCGGTCAGACTCACCTGCGTGTCATCGCCTACCCCTTCAGCATCTAGTGTTAGAGAGTCCAGCCCAAAAGTTCTACCAATGCGATTGGTGAAACCACGTGTTCCACCCAGCCCCATACTAATGCCAGCAGCAGCAATGGTATTGTTGACTTCGCTCTTAAACCCTGCCGTGTTATTGACAGTGGGGTTGGCAGAGCTGATTCGACCAGTAAGCAAGGCATTTAAAGCTTCCTGTTCGGACAGGCCAGCATCATTGTAAACTGCAATATTGGGATTGGTTGCCCGTCCGGTCACCCGAACGCCAATAGTACGGTTGCTCACCGCTTTGGTGGCATCAATATCCAGTGTGGGCTGGGTAATAATGCCATTAAAGCGTGCAATCCCACGATTGAGTTGCAAGCGCTGGCCAAAGGCTTCAATGGTGACATTTTGGCGTACACCAATAGCACCAGTACCTCGCATTGCGGTATCAAGGCCACGTTGGGTTAAACTGAGCTTGCCGCCCAGAGGAATACTGGTGCCAAAGCCACGAAAATACACATCATCACCTAAGGCCAGATCAATATCCGCATAGATACCCCATGGAAGTGCAGCTTTCATAACGCGCTCATCCACTTGGTCGGTACGCACAATCCTTACATCACCTGATTTGGCAATCACATCAGCATTATTTTCCGGCAGTGAAATCACCGCACTTGGAATATCTACATTACCGCTCACATTGATCTGGTGTTCAGTCGGTAATATTCTGGCATCAATGGAAGGTGTTACCCGTGCCGTTAGTAACGGCGCTTGCCGGATGAGCAAACGTTCGCCCCTTAAGCTCAGGTTGACATATGGCACTCCCTGCCAGTTGGCATCACCGGTTAGTTTGGCCAGCCCATCACCACTATAGAAGCTACCGTCCAATGTGGCTTCAGTACCTCGAATACTCGAACTTAAATTAATGCGATTAAGGTTAATGGGCAGGTTATTCATGGCAACCTGACCATCACGCAGGCGGAATTCACCATAAAAGTCCGGCGCAGTGAGCGGCCCGGAAACACCGCCTGCCAGTGAAGCCACGCCATTGAGCACCCGCATACCGGGGAAAAATGGCTTTAGAATATTTACCTGAACATTTTCCAATACCAGCGCACCGTTGACAGTTTTTGGTGTTGCACTAGGATTAATGGTGGCATCAATAAAGCCTTTACCAATCCCCGGTGTTTTGGCATCAAAGCGCAATTTGATGCCGTCTGGCTGTGTGACTGCAATCAGGCTTAAGCGCTGGTAAGGCAATGTTAAGGGATCATCCTGCGGGTCTTCTGGCGCAAGACCAATTTCACCATCATCGGTATAGATTTGTGCATTTAAGGTCGGTGCATTATTACCAAGCCATGTCACTTTGGCATGACCAAACATTTTGCCATTCCATGCCACCCCTTGCGGCATAAAGGCTTGAAAGCTGCCAATATCCAGATTTTGTAGTTGAATGGCGACCAGTCCTTTGGTGCTACTGGCTTGCAGTGGCTCTGTCAGGCACAATTTACTGCCTGCACCAGCCCAGCAATGCTGATCCAGATAGACCGCACCGCCTTGAGCACGATAAATCAGCGCAGCCGGTTTGTCCTGATTCAGGGTTAATCGACGCGTTGATAATAGACCTTTTTGCACTTGTCCCAGCCAGTCATTATTGGCATTTAAGCCACCAGCCAGCTGGACGCTAAAGCGTGTGGCGGGGTTAACGCCATTACCACTCAGCTGCAATACATGCGCAGCTTTGGTGCCGACCAGCAAAATGCGCCCTTGCTTTAAGGTCTGGGCACCGCGCTTGAGGTTTTGGATATCCAGTTGCAGCTGTCCCGGCTGACGACCCAATTGTGGAATACGGCCAATTAGACTGGCCTGCTGAATAGTGATCTGGTTTTTAAAGGAGAAACGGTCTACTTTTAGATTAACCAATGCATCAGGTTGACGTTCATCGCCAGTGAGGGTAATCCGACCAACAATCCGGCCAGTAATCCCAGAATAAAGCTGATTGAGTGCGGGGGCATTGACATCCACGGCCAGACGGTTGGAATTGCCATTGGCAAATATCTGGTTGCCCGCAAAGGACAGGATCAGGTTTTGCGCTTCAAAGCGACTGGGTAGCAGGCCATTTTTCTGATCAGAATTAAGACTAACAAACAATGAACCACGTCCAATCACCGGCTGGTTTTTAATGACACCATCCAGATTTAGGTTGGTGAGCTGGATATCCTTACGATTGGCCTGCCAGTGTCCTGTCGTATTGAAGTTACCACTCACCCAGCCTGCATAATCACTGGCAAAAAAGCCCGGATTAAAACGGTCAACGGCACCCTGTAACCGCCACGCTGGACCTTGTGACAAATCCAATTGCCCTGTCAGATTGATTTTGCCAGCAGCACCGTCATGACGAAATTCATCAATATTAATCAGCTTGGGCGTGCCGGATACTTTCACAATCAGGTCACCATTAGGTACATCAGGTGTTTTTAAGTCGCCATTAAACTGCACCGCAAAACTTTTAAGACCACTTTGTTTTGGCATTTTTTTCTGTTGGTCAGTGTCATACATGACCAATGCCGCAGTAGCATCGCCCGTTAGCTCAACGGTACGTCCTGCCTGTCCGCCAGATGCTGGAATATAACCGGATAATTGGGTATTTTTAAGCGTGATCACTTGGCGATTGTTGCTGCCATGACCGCTGGCATTAATGGTGCCATTTAATCGCTTAAAAGGAACAGCAGCGACGAGCTGACTGGGATCAAAGTTCTGGGTGGTGGCTTTTGCCTGCCATTGTAGTCCTTGCTTGCCCTGTGGCAATTTGACATTGGCATTGCCTTGCAGGCTACCCGCAGCACCTTGGTATCTGATATCTGGAATATCCAGTAGGTTATTTTTTTTGTTAATCAGCGCATGATACTGGCCAGCAGGCAATAGGCCTTCTTTGCTTTCTCCCACACTCACATTAACATTCGCATTCAGGCGATTTTGCGGCAGGTTTAGCACAGCGCGGCCAGTAGGGCTATTCAAATAGCCGACCGTTGCCATTTTACGGTTGATATTTTGCCAGCGCGCATCAATCCACAGCGGTTCAGCACTATTGCCTAGCGAGCCTTCACGTGCAATCCCTGCCAGCCATGTTTCACCGCTGTTCAGTCTTACGGCAGCATATAAATGCGCAATCTCCGATAGCTCACCGGCAGAATATAGCTTGCCATTAATGACAGGAGGCAAATAACCTCGAATGGCTTCAGGTACGGTCGCATCCTGTGAATTTAAGCCATTGGCACGGCCGGTAATATTCCAATGCACCTGATTTTGCCAGCTCACTGTACCTTGGGTTTGTAAGGTGCCATCCATAAGGCGGCCGTTAAGCGCGCGAATGTCCAGACTTTTAAAATTGGTTGCCAGCTGCGCCTGATAATCACCAGCCGGAATGGATTTTCCAGATAAATCCGTTTGTAGGTCTGCACTTAGACCAGCCGTTGTTCCTTTGATAATTGCGCCACCAGATTTTGAAAATAACGCCTGTGCTGGTGCAAGTGGCCATTTAAAATTGCGCCAGTCCAATTGCCCGTTATAAGGCACGTTCTTACGCACCGGATGTAGCAAAATTCGGCCTTTCATAAAGCCCGGTTTATTGGTAGGGATGGCCACACCCACACGCAGCGTGTCAACATCGCCACGGCCAGCAATAAACATGCGTTGCACGTTCAGGTTTTTTAGCGCAGGGATAATCAGCTGCCCATCGACATGCAATGGATATTTATCATGAAATTCGATTTTGCCAGTAATTTGCTGAGCCATCAGATACGGCAGCTTAATACTGGAGTTGGTCATTTCCAGCTTGGTTCCTGACCAGACTGCATCATGCAAGACCACATCGTCAAAACGGAAGTTACTGGTTGGCGTGCTTTGTATGGACAAGCCATGCACAAAACCTTGATCAAAGCGCAAGGTCACAGGTAATTTAAGTTGCTTAAAGTCAAATGGCTTATCAGAAGGTGGGGTTTTTTTAATAATTTTTAGTTCATCAATGGATGCATAGCGAAAATGCAGCTCACGGCTGATGAGCGCGCGCCAGCCAATTTTTACAATGGCTTGTTCTGCCAGTATGTCCACTGATTTGGTGGTCACCTTCACATTGGTCAGGATGACGCCCTTTTGCAGATTACCACTTTTAAAGGTATAGGTGACTAGTGATTGCCGACTGGTGAGCAGCGCCAGTAACTTTTTACTGCCTTCTTCAGTGCTGGTCATATAGGCCACGATGGCAACCAGTCCCAGCAGAGCAGCAACAATAATCAGTAAAATCAACCTAAAACGGCGATGCTTTTTGGGCAGCTTTTGTGGTGATTGACTTTGTGGTGGTTGATCGGGTGACTGGTGCGGCGGCTGACCATCAGCATTATTTTGCCCAGAATCTTGCAGTGCAGAATGATCCCCTGCTACAGCAGGAGTTTTATCATCATCAACAGGTTTGTTACTCATTCGTTTAAAATTCCAAGCTTACAACTGTGGGCCAATAAAGAAATGCAGACGAATGGGAATATTCTTTTCAGACACTCCTGCACCCACATCTACCCGAATAGGCCCTACTGGTGAAGACCAGCGCACCCCGATTCCCGCACCCACTTTGACAGGGTCATTAAAGTTTTTATCAAACGCATTCCCAGCATCAACAAATACTGCACCGCGCCATTTTGGAATAAACTGGTAATTATATTCCAGTGAACCCACGGCAAGATTTTGGCCTCCAATCAGATAACCATTTTTCTCTGTCGACAAACTCTTGTAATCATAGCCGCGAATGCTCTGATCACCGCCTGCAAAGAAACGCAGGTTGTAGGGCACATCTTCAAAATTCTGCGTGATAATCGTTGACGCATCAACACGACCCACAAACTGGTGATCATCATTGTTGCCAAAAGAATAAATAAAGTGCCAGCCACCACGTAATATGGCCATATCAGTATCGGTGAGTAAGCTGCTGCTGCCCACTTCGAGCTGATAAAACTGACGTAATGCGCGGGTTGGGTCTAAGCGGCCGACGGTGTAGGTTTTACTCAAGCCATAACCAAACAGCAAGGCTTCCTGCTCAAACCGCGAACTTTGCAAATTAAATGGTGGCGGTAATTCGGCCTGATTGATGTTGTTATTGTTGCGCTCAAGCTGATCCATGCGATAACGTGCCGAAATCGTATGCTGCCACTCGCCCTGCTTGGGTTTGATTGCACGTTCAACGCCGATGGTTGCGGTGTTGATCACTAGCCCGAGATCACGTCCGGCATCCTTACGCTCTTCCTTTTCATAACCACCAAAAATACTTAAGGTATCTTCCAGTGGATGCTTGTACGGCAAGTTATAGCGTACATCAAGCGCTTGACGGATTTTAGACAACTCAAGGTTGGATTCAACATTATGACCGCGTGAGTTAATTAAGGCTTTGCGATATTGGCTTCTTAAGCGAAATTCGGTATCTGTACCATAACCCACCCCAACCTCGGCACTGTTGGGCTTGTCGGCATTGACAGTCACCACAACAGGAATAATTTTGGTTTCCCTGATTTCATTTTGTGCCTGCTTGCGGGCTTGTTCTTTTTGCTCTGCTTCAGAGAGTTTTTGCTGTGCCTCTACACTACGTTCAAGCGGCGTGTCACCTTCAGCCACACCAGCAAATTGCGATTCATCCACAGTAGGTGCATTGGTGGCTTCTGGTGAGTTTTGCGCATCTTCACTTTCATTATTAATGGCCAGTGCCTGACGCTGCATGGTGGTGAGTTGGTTGACATCGGCATCGGCTGGCAATTCTACCGGTTTTATAATTGGGTCTGGTGTGATGACATCAACCTGAACAGTATTAAAATAACGGGTATCAGACAGGTTACGGGACAAGGCATTGACTTTCCACGAGCCGTAGTCATCATTTTCATCAAAAGGCACCAATTGCCGCAGTATATCGTCATCCAGTGGAATCGGCTCATCCGGGTTGGCATTTTTAAACTCAACGGCGCCCAGTTTGTAACGCACGCCGCTGTCATAATCCAGATTAATGTCAGCTTTATTTTCCGGCAGGGTGACTTTGACATCATGCATTACCCAGAAGCCATCAAAATAACCTTTTTCAGTGCCGGCAGTAGAAATCCGCGTCTTGGTTTTTTCATACAACTCATCATTCATCTGATCGCCGACTTGCAGGTCAGGCTTTTCCTTGATTTCCTGAAAAGTCCGATCATCCGTGGCCTCGCCCTCAAGGCGGATATCCTGACTTTGCACAATCACTGGTTCATTAGGAGTAACGAGTACCCTAACGGTGTCTGAATCAACCTGTTCAAACCGAAATTCAGCCTGATAATATCCTACAGCTTCCGAGGCTTCACGCGCCATGCTGCGCAATTGTGGTAACGATGCCCTAAAATCACTAAAAGCCTCAACGGTGTACTGTTGTAAGCGGGCTTCAATATTATTTTCCAGAATCTTGGGCGCACCCTCTACCCGCACACTGATGGTTGGCAGTGCATCTGCCAGCTCGCCTTTGGGTGGCCAGAACCGATACCAGACGCGTTTAAAAATATTTGGTTTTTTTTGCTCACGTGCTTCTTTTTCGCCTTTGTCAGGATTTTCCAAAGCATCCGCGTTTTCAGTAATGACCTGATCAGGTTTTTTACCCTGTGTTAAATCGGCGTTATCCGCAGAAATCTGGGTGGCTTCGCGGGCTTGTTCCAGCTCAGATTCAGCACTGGCCATTTCATTGATGGGATCAACATCCTGAACAGGCGGCGCAGGCGTATCATCGCCACCCAGACCACTATTAATACTCGATACAATGAGTTCATTATTGGTGCTTTGAATCACATCCGCAGCAACATTGGCATTGGTAGTAGGCGCTGTGACCCGACTAGCATCATTGGCAGCTGCTTGCTTGGCCTGTTGGGCTTCCTGCATCAGACCTGTAATATCCACCGGCGCCAGCGTCACGTTGTCGCTAAGTGGCTGGTCATCAGATGGCTGGTCATTAGGCAACTGGTTATTATTGCCCGCCAATGGGCTTGTCATAGCAGGCAGCGTATCCACCCCAAGAGTAGCAGGCACTGTCTCAGCACCAGCCCATACTGATGATCCCAGCAATACCATGCCTGCACTTACTTGCCAGCAAGTGCGACTTGCATTTGGCCTGTATCCTGTCGAATAAAATGCCAGACGCAGGGCTTTGACTAACGTCTTTAATTGGGTATTGGGGGATTGACGCATGCCACTCTCAAACATAAAAAAAATGGTTTAGTTACAAATTAATAGCTTCAATAATAAACAGACACAAACCAACTTGCCACTCATCCAGCTTAAAGATATGTTGTGAACATGCAAACTCAACAGTAGCATTTTAAGTCACATCAATGATGAATAGCACTGAAACAATAATCACTGGAGAATAATCCATTTTATGGCCAGTCAATTTGGGTTAATGAATACCCGTCGCTTCCTGCCAATGTTTTTGACCCAGTTTTTTGGGGCGCTAAATGATAATGTATTTAAACAAAGCCTGCTGCTGGTTTTTACCTACCAGATCGTGAGCAGTAGCATTATCCACGTCAGTACCCTGAACAATCTGGCGGCTCTTTTATTTATACTACCTTACTTTTTGTTTTCGGCCACCGCAGGCCAACTGGCAGACCGTTTTGAAAAGGCCAGATTAACCCGCTGGCTCAAGCTCGCTGAAATCATCATTATGCTGCTGGCCACTGTCGGCTTCTTAACCCATCAGTTATGGTTGCTTATGCTGGCGCTGTTTTTGATGGGAACGCACTCTACGTTTTTTGGCCCGATCAAATACGCGATCTTGCCACAGATTTTAAAGCCCAATGAACTCATGAGCGGTAATGCGCTGTTTCAGACAGGAACCTCACTGGCGATTTTGCTGGGTATGATTATTGGTGGCGTGGTGATGGCCAACGCCAATGGCAACCTGATTTGGGTGAGCCTAACGGTACTGGCGATTGCCGTGGCAGGTTTTATTTCTGCACGCTTTATTCTAGCGCAGCCGCTCAATGCCCCAGACCTCAAGGTGAACTGGAACTTTCTGGCTACTAGTGTTGAAACCCTTAAATATAGCTGGCATGTGCCACCGGTGTTTTATGCCATTATTGGTATTTCGTGGTTTTGGTTCTACGGAGCCACTTACCTCACCCAGATTCCACAATTGACCCAGCAGAACCTGCATGGCGGTGAAACGGTGGTGTCATTATTGCTTACACTGTTTTCCATTGGGGTAGGTATTGGTTCGCTATTATGCAGGCGGCTGTCCGGTGCCAATGTGAGCTTAAAGCTGGTGCCTATTGGTGCTGCTGGACTTACGCTATTTGCGGCTGATCTGTTTTTTGCTTTAGGTGGGCTGCCTGTGGTTAAGGGTGAACTGCTGGGAATTGCCTCACTGTTTTCGGCATTTCCCTATTGGCGCATTATGTTTGATATTGTAATGCTGGGCTTAAGTGGCGGTTTTTATATTGTGCCTTTATACGCCTATATGCAGGAGCAATCACCTGAAACCCATCGCGCCCGCATTATTGCAGCCAATAATATTTTAAATGCGCTGTTTATGGTGGTTTCAGCGGTGATTTCTATTGTGGTTCTTAGCCTGCTGCATTTGTCGCTGGGAGTGCTGTTTTTGTTTACGGCCTTATTAAATGCACTGGTGTGTTATTTTGTTTTAAATAAATTACGCCGATTGCCCAATGCGTCAAGTGGCTCTACCATAAACCCGTCCACCTAAAGAAGAGAAAGCTCATGCGCCATTATCGTTTTGCTGACCATCTGATTAATTCTTTTGATCAGGCGCTGCGTAGTCTGGTGCCCGGCTCTACCGTGGCCGAACGTCCGGCACCCGGACAGACAGAAAATAGTAGTTTGACGGTCAATCAGGCGCGGCATGTGGCTGGCCTCATGCGGGTTAATCATAGTGGCGAAGTATGTGCACAAGCGTTGTATCAGGGACAAGCCTTAACCGCGCGCCTGCCCCGGGTCAAGCAGGAAATGCAACAGGCGGCACGCGAGGAACAGGATCATCTGGCGTGGTGTGAACAACGTTTACAAGAGCTGGACAGTTATCCCAGCGTGCTCAATCCGCTATGGTATGGCATGTCTTACACCATGGGAGCACTGGCGGGTCTGGCAGGCGATGAATATAGTCTAGGTTTTGTGGCAGAAACTGAAAAACAGGTCAGTGCGCATTTGGCGTCGCATTTAACCCAGTTACCTGAAAGTGATGCCCGGAGCCGTGCGATTTTGCAGCAAATGAATGAAGATGAACTGCATCACCGCGAAACTGCGCTGGCAGCTGGTGGCCGCGAGCTACCCAAACCCGTGCAAGGTGCTATGACCCTGATTTCCAAAACCATGACCAAGACCAGCTATTTCTTTTAGATTAAAATACACTCTTTCAAAAGTGTGGTTCGCCATGGTTCGACAAGCTCACCAACTATGGTTCCTGAGCTTGCCGAAGGACAACCCACGCCGCCTGCGCTCATTGAGCATTCAAAAAGTCTATTGTTTACCCATAAAATAAGCTTCATTTTATGGGTTTTATTTGAATCAAACTTGCACATTTTCTCGGCTAGCCAAAAAGGGTTTTGGCTTTGGGTAAACTGCTTTATCCAGTCCTGCAATACCTGCCAGCTCACAGCTTTTCTGATATAACCAATCCTGCTTTTCAACATCGCGTGCGGTACGACTGACTGGACGTGGCCATTGCACTGAATAATAGCCCCCAGTTTCCCCTTTATGTGCAGAACCCACCGCTAGATCCACGGCCATAATACCGGCACGTTCGGGGCTGATCAAAAACAGCCGTAGCAGCAGATAAACCAGACGCGGCAAGTCACGCCAGATGTCAGAATCTACCCCACCTGGATGAAAAGCCTGCGTGGTCACGCCTTTAGGCAGACGGCGAGCCAGCGCAAAGTTAAACATCAGATTGCATAGCTTGGATTGGGCATAGGCGCTGGCAGGGCGATAAGGGGTTTTACCGCAAAAAGTAGATTCATCCAGCTGACCCAGTATGTGCGCAATAGAGGCCACATGAACGATGCGGGCTTCCCCACTGACCGGCACAGCCGCTTCCAGTAAGGGCAACAATAAATGGGTAAGCAAAAATGGCCCCAAATAATTCACACCAAACTGTAACTCAAAACCATCTTCGGTCAAATGCTGTTTGAGTGGTGCCGTTCCTGCATTATTAATGAGTACATCCAGACACTGATGATTTTTTTTATAGCATTCCACCATGTTACGAATGGATTCAAAAGAAGATAAATCGAGCTGATAAAGCTCTACGGTAGCCGTGGGTACTACTTGTAAAATCTGCTGGCGGGCGGCCTCGGCTTTGGTCATATTGCGACAAGCCAGACAAACTGTAACCCCGGTACGGGCAAGATCAAGTGCAGTAGCCAAACCAATGCCAGAATTTGCGCCCGTAATCAGTGCTATTTTTTTCATCATTGCTACCCAAGACAATAATTTAAAGTTTTTGAAGTAATTTTTGGTTTTATTCAAAAACTTTGTGAATAATGAAGTAGAATCCATCATTAATTAGGAAATCAATCATTTTCCATCAAATTAATATGAACTAGTATACATATTTAGAATGGGCGCCACTTTACATCTGACATTGGGTGCTGTCAAACACAAATATGACGGAAGGTAAAATAAAATTGGAAAACAGGATTTATGCGGGCATTGACTTAACCACCCGTAAAGCTGAAAGAAAAATGCGTTTTATTGAAGCCGGTATAAAAATTATCGGCACCAATGGCTACCGTAGCGCGACGTTGCGCGTGCTATGCAGCGAGGCTGGCCTGACTGAACGCTATTTTTATGAATCGTTTTGCAGCACAGAAGCATTGTTTCTGGCGGTGCTGGATCATTTAACACTGAGCTTTAAAACACGGCTGGAAACCTTGATTCAGTTCCATCTTCAGGGCATGGTTGCTTTATCTGCCCGCACTCCTGACCAAACCTCTCAAACCGATCTGGCGCGGCTGGCTTTAAGCCTGTATTTTACCGAAGTCCGCAATCCGCATTTTGGCCGTATTACCTTGATTGAGGTGCTGGGCTTGAGCCCAACAGTAGATCAAAAATACATTGAAAATACCCGTGCATTTTCAACGCTGGTCACGCAAATTGTTCGCGCCATTGAGCCAGATATTTGCATTGACGCACAAGATGAAGAAATCGTGGGTACTGCGCTGGTTGGCTCCATTGTTACAACCGCGACAGGCTGGATGCTACAAGGCTATCCCTACAGCATTGAACAAATGGTAAACAACTGCCTGCAAATCCTGACCGGTACGGCGCGCCAGCTCATTTCAGCGTCGAGTCAGAATAGCGTCATTACTGTTGCAAATACTGCAACCAGTAAACAAGCTAACGCAATATGAGCCAGCTTTTTGGGTAAATAGGTAGCGGTCAACACTACCAAATAAGCCGCAACTGCCAATACCAGCCAGCCAGCCGAAATCCCTACCGTCACTCCCCATGCAGTCATGCAATGACCCAGCGCCATTCCGATCAAGGCAAGACCTGTTAAACGCAATATTAAAATAGCTGGCTTAATAGCCCTTTTACCCAATATCGTCAAACTATTATTGGCAAGCTGTCTACGCATGGTGGCACACAGCATGGCAAACCCACTATAAGCAAAGGCCAAGGATGCAATCATCATATTTCTGACTCTTCTTTTGCTAGTACCGCTTTGGCCATTTTGAGGGCAGCCGCTTGCTGTCGGGCTTGTGCGCGCTGCTCAATCTTGTGCTGCATTTTAGCCATGACCTGCGTCTGGTTTTTCATCAGGTATCCCAGCATGACCCAAAATAATGTCGCAAAGACCAGCATGGTTAAATCAAATCCGGCCAAACGCCATTGCTGATTGATCACTGTTGTCAACAAACTGGCGTGTGGAGTAACTATCCCATTAATTAGCGGCACGGCGGCAAAGATCAAACCGGCAATAAATAGCTGTTCTTTCCACGCTCGAACCCATGGCCTTAACAGTGCATGAATCAGCAGGCCTATCCAGACGATAAAAAATACCTTGATTTCCAGATCAGCACGACCTACAAGCTGTGCGTCAATCAGGCGGTTAGACACAAAATAACCCGCCATCGCAGTAGGCAAACCCACAATGGCAGCCACATTAAAGCGTTCGACCAGATAATGCCCTACATGCAATTTTCCCGTTTTGTGCTGTTGCATACGGCGCTTGACCGTCCATAACACCATCCCAGAACCAATCATGCAGCAGCCCAGTATACCGGAACCAAACAGCAACCAGCGCATTGGCCAGTCTGCAACATGCGCCAAATGCAGTCCATAAACCGTGCCTGTAGCAACTGCCATGGCGCTGGGTGATATACCCGATGACAGCAACTCTCCATTAGTTGCATTCATCTGAATAGCGGGCACCCGAACATTCAATGTGGTTTCAACCGCAGGCACAAAGCTCACGGTTGCTGCTTGATCGTTAGGCGCATTCATTTCAATACGAGCAATATTTTGGCCTTGAAGTGCCTGATCTGCCTGCGCTAACAATTGCTCAAACGCCAGCATTTTTGCAGTTTTGCCGGTGGCTTCCGGTATGGCTGCGCTACGGTTGATGTCATCAAAAAACTGGTTACGCTCATTACCATATTTGGCCACTAGACCCCATGGCATATAAATATAGAAAAAAATAGCCAGTCCGGTATAGGTAATCATGATAAAAAACGGCAGTGATAAGACTGAAGTGACATTATGAAAATCCAGCCATGACCGCTGACCCTTGCGTGGGCGAAAGGTGAAAAAGTCGATAATGATTTTTTTATGGGTAATGACGCCGGTAATCAGCGCCATAAACATCAGCATGGCCGCAATACCAACAATAATGCGGCCAATCAGTACCGGAAAGCCAAACAGCTCAAAATGAAAACGATAGAAAAACTCGCCGCCACGGGTATCGCGGGCAGCAATCTTTTCGCCAGTTTGTGGGTTTAGGTTGGCATTGTCATAACCCTTATCTGTACGCCAGTAGGCATTAATACTTTGCTGGCGCTGATCTGGCAAGGTGATGTACCAGCTTTTGGCATCAGGTGCCAGCTTCTGCATGCTGCTTAAGGCCACCAGTGCTGCTTGCTGATTAGTCACTGCTTGTAGTTGAAGCTCAGGTGTCATCCACTGGCTGATTTCTTCCTTAAAATATGCTGAAGTTCCAGTGGCAAAAATGGCAAATAACACCCAGCCTAGCACCAGACCTGTCCAAGTATGCAACCACGCCATGGATTGGCGAAAACCGTTTTTCATTAGTTATCCTGCCATACCAGAATGAAGCGCAAAATACAAGGATGCCGCTGCGCTCATTAGTACGGCCAGAATCAGGTAGAGTTTCAGCAAGGATTGAATTGCAAAAGCCCAGATAATAATACCGGCAAACCAGAGATAGCTCAGCATACTCGACAGGATCACAGCATCAGCGCGAGTCATGTGCAACAGAATAGCCGTAATGGCAGTGACATAACCCGTCAGCACATAGCCTCCTACAAAGCCAGCCAGCACCCGCAGCAATACCTGACAGCCATAGCGAGCACGATCGCCTAGCCAACTTATTTCGCCCATCTTGCTGCTTATTCTGGTGATTATCATTGCTGATTACTCATTGGTTTGACCTTGCTACTTTACGAATCATCTGATGTATTCTGGTTGCCTATAAAGATCGACTATGCACAGGATAGCCATGCAGGCTTACCCTGAGAGCAACAAAAAATCAGGTTCAATATAGTAAATGATATTCATTATTATTTTCAATAATTATATTACTGAATTTTTTAACAGTTCCAACCATACAATGCCAACCATAAAAAAAAGACTTCCGAAGAAGTCTTTAATCTTTAAACGTTTTATACAGTGCATTTAAGCCTTAGGTGAAACCATCTGCTCTGGTCGCACCACTTGATCAAACTGCTCCGCCGTGACCAGCCCCAGTTCAACAGCCACCTGCTTTAAGGTTTTACCTTCCTTATAGGCTGTTTTGGCCACTTTGGCCGCATTTTCATAGCCAATCACCGGATTTAATGCCGTCACCAGCATGAGTGAGTTATGCAGGTAATATTCAATTTTTTCCAGATTAGGCTCAATGCCATAAGCACAGTTATCATTAAAACTATTGCAGGCATCACCCAGCAGGCGAATGGATTGCAACAGGTTAAAGGCAATGACGGGCATAAAAACATTCAGCTCAAAGTTGCCTGATGCCCCTGCCACATTAATGGTCGTGTCGTTGCCCAGTACTTGTGCCACCACCATGGTCATGGCTTCAGACTGCGTGGGATTGACCTTGCCCGGCATAATACTGGAACCGGGTTCATTTTCGGGAATGCGGATTTCACCAATACCACAACGCGGGCCACTGGCCAGCCAGCGCACATCATTGGCAATTTTATTCAGGCTCACGGCCAGCGTCTTGAGTGCTCCCGATGCAAACACCGCTGCGTCGCGTGCGGCCAGTGCCTCAAACTTGTTAGGTGCCGTCACAAAAGGCAGGCCAGTGAGTTCGGCAATTTTATCGGCACTTTTTATGGCATAGTCAGGATGAGCATTTAAGCCTGTTCCCACTGCGGTGCCGCCCAAGGGCAATTCATACAACCCTTGCAAGGCCTGATTTAGGCGCTTTAAACCATGATCAAGCTGACACACATAACCGCTAAATTCCTGTCCCAGCGTCAATGGCGTGGCATCCTGCAAATGGGTGCGGCCAATCTTAACGATACTTTCAAATGCCTTGGATTTTTGTTCCAGCGTGTCACGCAGTTGTTTGACGGCTGGAATCAGTAGCTCATTGATTTCAACCGCAGCAGCCACATGAATGGCGGTTGGAAAAGAATCATTGGTGGATTGCGCCCGGTTGACATGATCATTGGGATGTACCGGATACTGCGCGCCCAGTGCTTGTCCTACACTTAAATTGGCAATATTGGCAATTACTTCGTTGCAGTTCATATTGCTTTGGGTGCCAGAACCAGTTTGCCAGACCACCAATGGAAATTGTTCATCCCATTTGCCACTCATCACCTGCTCGGCTGCGGGCACAATAAGCTGGGAAATTTCTTTTGAAATCTGGCCAAGCTCGGCATTGACCATGGCTGCTGCTTTTTTGACTGTTCCCATGGCTTTAATCATCGGGCGCGGCATGCGCTCCTGCCCGATTTTAAAATTTTGTAAACTACGCTGCGTTTGCGCACCCCAATAGACACTGGCTGGGACTTCAATCTCGCCCATGGTGTCATGTTCAATACGTGTTTCCATGCATAGCTCCATTTCATCGTTGAGAAAATATCGTTTTAACAGGACAAAACAAGCTGGCTACGCGAAACAGGCTGGCTCGCATAGCATAAGGAAATTTGTCGTGGTGTGCGATGTTTTTAGGATTTGATCAGAATAGTAATGATTGGTTTTTGCATCAAAACAGGCTTTGATGCAAGTTTGTTACATTAGGTAATAGAGAAAATTAAAAGGATGCTTATTGATAATGCTTTATTAATTGAGTGGTCGAATAAACTGATAAAAGCGCCATAAGTCGCCGGCCATGTCCTCAACACTGCGCTTGGCCTGCCAGCTCAGGATTTTTTGGGCTTTTTCAGGATTACCAATCAAGCTGCCAACATCACCGGTACGTGCTTCGACCACTTGTTCTGGCATGGGCTGCTGGGTAACCTCTGCAAAGGTTTTGGCCACTTCCCGCACGGATGTGCCTTTACCGCTACTGATATTAAAGGCTTCAAGCGCTTGCGCCTGATTGAACAGCCAGCCCAGCGCATGCATATTGGCCTCGACCACATCCATTACATGGATATAATCCCGTACCCCAGTACCATCGGGAGTGGGGTACTGATCGCCATAAATTTCTAATGTTTCGCGTTCATGACGCGCTAGTTGCACCAGATACGGCATGATATTGGATGGCAAACTACCCGGCCATTCTCCCAATACGCCAGTAGGATAAGCACCGCCAACATTGCCATAGCGCATAATTGCAATACGCCAGTGCGTATCGGCCTGTGCAATATCTTTGACAATTTGCTCGGACATTTGCAGGCTTTTGGCATAAGGGCTGGCGGCACTAAATATCGTGTTTTCATCAACCGGTTCAGCTTGATCCGCCCCATACACCGCCAGTGAGGAGCAATAAATCAGGGTTTTGACCGAAGTGCGTTGCATTGCACGTAGAATACTGGTGGTACAGGTCACATTATTATTATAAAAATCGAGCGGTTGATTCACTGAATCTGGGATAGATTTGGTGCCGGCACAATGCACCACAGCGGTTACCGCATATTGTTCGATGGTACGTTGCAAGGCGGGTGTATTGCGCACATCAAGCCGAATGAAGGTAACATAGCGACCGGCCATGTATTCCAGCCGCTCCAGCACTTCCATTTTGCTATTACATAGATTATCAACCAAAATGACATCATGACCGTTTGCCAGTAGTATCGCTGCCATATGTGACCCGATATATCCCAAGCCTCCTGTCACTAAAATCATGAAATTACCTCAATCAATATTTTAAAATTCGTAACAGTATTATGATATATGAAACTTTACGTTGGAATCATGACCATCATGACACTACTTTTGTTAACACAGTCAGGTACGAATCCAATTGCATGGCATGCCTTTCAACTTGCCCAGTCCCTGCTCCACGCTCAACACACTGTACAGGTTTTCTTTTATCAGGATGCTGTGACAATTGCAAACGCCCTGAGCTGGCGACCACAGGATGAACTTAATCTGGGGCAACAATGGCAGCAATTGGGGATTGATTTACCAGTCTGTGTGAGTGCCGCGCTCAATCGTGGCGTTACAGATGAAGACAACGCCAAACGGCATCAGCTCAATACTGCCAACCTATTGCCAGAGTTTCGGATGGCTGGTCTGGGCGAACTGGCGGATGCCATGATGACAGCCGAGCGCACCCTTCAATTTTAGTCGGCGGTTTTTGTCATGTGGCTTAGGTGTGTCTTAAAGATCACGTTTTAATTTTATTTTCAGGTCAGGGTATTTATTGTGAAATCCATTTTAGTGATTTTTAGTCAGGGTGCTGGCACTGGCCAAACCTTGCTGGAAGCATTATCAGCCACTATGGTACTGGCTACTTTTGGCCTCAATGTCAAAGTTTGCCTGCTCAATGAGGCAATTTCCCTGCTACAGGCACCAATACGCTCATCGACGCCAGATTATCAGCAACCCTTTAAATCGGCTTATGCCATGCTGGAAAGTTTTGAGTTTTATGATTTATTGCCTATTTGGGTTTGCCAGAATCAACAAGCACAGCTCCAGCACTTTTCATCGTCCATTGAACATGAACTGGTTGATTTAGACCCGGCTCTGCTGTCGCAATTTGATCAGGTGTTGTACTGGTAAATGGTGTATCAGCGCCATTGTAAAATAATTAAGTAAGGTTAGCTTATGAGCACGATTTCCACCTCCACCCTGCATCAGCTTTGTCATGCGCCCAGTTTGTGGACGAACTGCATCAACCAAATAGGTGCGCTATGGCAGCCTAATGATGCCCTACTATTACTGGGTTCAGCGGCGCAAGGTGTGCATGATCCCCGCCTGAATGCTTTTAAAATCGTCTATGTATTGCAGGCCGATCTGGATATTTTGGGTATTACGACTGACCAAATTCAATGTAAAATTTTAAGCTATGATCAATGGGCACAGTTGGTATTATCACATCAGCGCCATGTAACTTGGAAATAGACGAGCACCTTGCAAATCCGTAAAACACTCACTACCTACTTTTTGAATAGGTTTAAAATCTGTTTTATATTTTGACCCAGAGCAATGACGATATCGCATGAATAACACAACCTCTGCACATGAACTTCTACTTGATCAAGATGGGCATTTGCAAAACTATCTGGACTGGACACCGGACGTTGCCCAGCTTATGGCGCAAAAACAGGGTTTAACCCTGACTTCTGAACATTTAACCATTTTGTATGCCGTACAAAAATTTTATCAGCAGTTCGGTTATGCACCTGCTACTCGCCCACTGATCAAATTTTTAATCAAAGAACTGGGTGATCAGATCAGTAATGCTCAGCTTATGCAGGATTTTCAAACCGGACTGGTAGCGCGTACTTTGTCACGGCTGGCTGGACTACCCAAGCCCGCCAATTGCCTTTAGTGATGAATTTCAACAATAAAAAATTCTTGAGCCATTTATTTCTTTAGCCCTTTAAGGTTTGGTCGTTACTTTTTAGTAGAATTGGCCAGTTGTTGATTGGACTGATGATTAGGGTCGGGATGTTTGAGATGACGCATCCCAAAAATAGTGAGTAGCAATACCAACACCATTAAAATGACAATAAATGCCACAAACGCGCTGCCATAACTTTTACGCTTAAAGCCACAAAACCGGCACGGCTCCATGGCTCTAAATGTCAGATTTTTGCAGTTTTCACAGACAGATACCACTTCCATGCGCTGCTTCCTTCGTATTTATCCTTTATCCATGATTGCTAAAAAATGACTGATACTTCAATAAACGTTCAGTGAATAAATATGTTGACGTGTGAATTAATGCTTTTTCGTGTAATACAAGATTAAAGCAGACCACAAAAAAAGAAAGTGACAGCTAGAGAAAGTGGTAAGGTCTAGCTTGTGAGCAACTTTTTTATAGAATCAGTTGTTGGTCTACAAGCCAGATGTTATTAGATTTGGCCAGATCATCAGGATTAATGAGATAAGCTCGCCACCTTGCTACGCGCGGCATGCAGTTTTTTATAACTCTCGATCAAACGCTGATGCCGATCAAGCCCTTCGAGTTTCATACTGGTCGGGGTTAAGCCATAAAAACGAATACTGCCATTGACAGAACCCAGCACGGCATCCATACGTTCATTGCCAAACATGCGGCGGAAGTTAACCAGATAATCCTCCAATTCCAGATCATCATCCAGCATGATTTCCAGTACCACATTAAGCGCCTGATAAAATAGCCCGCGTTCAACCGTATTGTCATTATATTGCAGGAAAGTTTCGACCAGCTCTTTGGCATCCTCAAACTTTTGCAAAGCCAAATAGATCAGTAGTTTCAACTCCAGAATGGTCAACTGCCCCCAAACGGTATTGTCATCAAACTCAATCCCAATCAGGGTGCTAATTTGGGTGTAATCATCCACATCACTGTCATCCAAACGCTTGATCAGTTTTTTGAGGGCTTTTTTGTCCAGCGTGTGTAGATTTAGAATATCCTCACGGAACAATAATGCCTTGTTGGTGTTATCCCAGATCAAATCCTCTACCAGATAAATTTCTGAATAATCCGGCACCAAAATACGACACGCGATTGCACCCAGATGTTCGTACACCGCCATATAAACTTCTTTGTCCATGTCTTTCAAAATACCAAACAACGCCGCCGCTTCATCCTGATTGGTGTTTTTACCGTTGTCGGTAAAATCCCATTCCACAAACTCAACATCAGCTTTGGCACTAAAAAAGCGCCACGACACCACGCCACTGGAATCAATAAAATGTTCTACAAAGTTATTGGGTTCAGTGACGGCATTACTGCTAAAAGTCGGCTGTGGCAAATCATTTAAACCCTCAAAACTACGCCCTTGCAGCAACTCTGTCAGACTGCGTTCCAGCGCGATCTCAAGGCTAGGATGCGCGCCGAATGACGCAAACACGCCACCTGTACGTGGGTTCATTAAAGTTACACACATCACCGGAAACTGGCCGCCAAGTGAGGCATCTTTGACCAGCACCGGAAAGCCTTGCTCCTCAAGTCCCTGAATACCGGCCAGAATGTCTGGATATTTGGCCAATACTTCCTGCGGCACATCTGGCAGTGTCATTTCACCTTCCAGAATTTCACGCTTGACTGCACGCTCAAAAATCTCGGACAAGCATTGTACCTGCGCTTCTGCCAGCGTATTGCCAGCACTCATGCCATTACTTAAATACAAGTTTTCTACTAAATTGGATGGGAAATAAACCACTTCACCATCTGACTGACGCACAAACGGCAATGAACAAATCCCGCGTTTGGTATTGCCGGAATTGGTGTCATACAAGTGCGAACCCAGTAGTTCATCATCCGGATTATAAATTTCCAGACAATATTCATCGAGGATTTCTTTGGGCAACGCATCTTTTTTGCCGGGCTTAAACCATTGTTCATCGGGATAATGCACAAATTCGGCATTGGCAATATCCTCACCCCAAAACTGGTCGTTGTAAAAAAAATTACAGTTAAGACGTTCAATAAATTCACCCAGCGCTGAAGCTAGCGCACTTTCTTTTGTTGCGCCTTTGCCATTGGTAAAACACATGGGCGATTGTGCATCACGAATATGCAACGACCAGACGTTGGGCACAATATTACGCCACGACGCAATTTCAATCTTCATTCCCAGATTGGCCAAAATCGCAGACATGTTGGCAATAGTTTGCTCTAACGGCAAATCTTTGCCCGCAATATAGGTGCTGTTTTCCAACGTCAAACTTGGCATCAGCAAAGCTTGCGCATCAGCATCAATACTTTCGACCTGTTCAATAATAAATTCTGGGCCAGCCTGAATGACTTTTTTGACCGTACAGCGATCTATAGAGCGCAAAATTCCCTGACGATCCTTGTCAGAAATATCCGAGGGCAACTCAATTTGAATTTTAAAGATTTGTTTATAGCGGTTTTCGGGATCAACGATATTATTTTGTGACAACCGGATATTGTCAGTGGGGATATCACGCGCGGCACAATAAACCTTAACAAAATAGGCGGCACAAAGTGCAGAGGACGCCAAAAAATAGTCAAATGGGCCGGGTGCCGAACCATCACCTTTATAGCGAATCGGTTGGTCTGCAATGACCGTAAAATCATCAAACTTGGCTTCCTGACGAAGATTGTCGAGATAGTTGACTTTGATTTCCATGCTGGCACCTCGCTATTCTTGGATGTCGCGCAGACAAAAAAGAGCAGAAAATATTGATAGATCACTAAAATTTGAAAGACTTGAGTCGTTAAATAAGACTACGCGGCACGGATTAAGATTGTTTAAAATCCATGCGCTGGTGGATCAAGATGGCGTATTTTACAGAAGTTTTGTGCAGAGGGATGACTTTTTAAAAAATGAGCCAGAGAATAAAACCAATAATGAGTAAAGTAACGATCAATCGAGGAGAAATCATCGCTGAGGGCTGGCTAGGTGGTTGAGCAGCGTTATGCTGTGATAATGCCTTGGAATTGGTGCCTGCCCGGGGCTTGGGTTTTCCCAGCTGCTGGCTGTATGACAAACCGCTACCGCGCAACGATGCCGTGACTCGAGTACCTCTTTTCCCTTGGTTGACAGTGAGTCCCTTGCCACCCACCGATACACTCGATACTCCTTTTTGAGTGATATTCACTTTGACGCCAGGTAAAATTTTTATTGATTTTCTAAAACGAAAGCCCATGTCTGCATCCTTTTAATCTGCGTCCTTTTGAGCGGCAGTCAATGATCTTATCTACATTCTACCATTTGTACCACTACCAGACGCCCGCCTTCTTCGCGCGATAATAAAATCTGTTTGCCATCTGTCAGTTCAACTTTGGAACCAATGGCAATCGGAGTCTTGCTGCTAACATCCATGAGGTCAGGCAAACCCTCATTCACCAGCCACCAGACATTTTGATGAAACACAAAATAGCCCACGCGTTTGGTTTGTGCAGGGCTAAGGCGCTCATTTGGCGCAATCATGCTATTGGCATGCCACGGATATAACGATTGGCCTGTCCACACCATCACACGATGGTTATCCGGCCTGAAGTTGCCTTCGCGTTTAGAGGAATACAAATTCAAGATGGGCAGCTTACCCTTAAATGGGGTGCCACAAAATGGGCAGCTGGGTTTGATGGTATTATCAAATACATACCATTTTTGGATGCAATCAGGATTTAGGCAGGGTTGTACTAGATCAACGGTTTTAACCAATGCCATTTCCCAGTCGTTGGCAGATGGACGCTGGCTGGGTGCATGCAAACCGGTGATAAAACTTTTATCAAACAGCTCTGTTAAATACGGGCCTGTCACGGTGTAGGGAATCTGATGCGGATCACCCCACGGCAGTTGGCTGGCTTTAAGTTGATTCACTTTGACCCGATTATCAGCATTGGTGGGATGTTCCACAAATAGCGCTTTTTCACCCATTGACAGGTTCTCATCGCGTTGCGGGTCGTTCATGTCATGTACCTTGCCCCCGCGCAAAGGGTGCCGATACAGCAAATACATATAAATCAGCACTGCTAGCGCATGTCGATCTGTTGCAATATTCGGCAAATGGCGTTTTGAATCTTCCTTGGGTAAATGGTTGGTCATCACCACTTCAGGCGCAATAAAATCAGGGGTTCCCACCACATCAGGCGGATACTTACCCGGAACGACCAGTCCATCGACATCAATCACACAAGCCTGACCGGACACTGGATCAATTAAAATATTTTTATAGGACAAATCTGAATGGGCTAAACCTGCGGCATGCATGCGGCGTACTGCACGTGCAATCAAAATACAGATTTTTAAATAATTAAGCCATGTGCCACGTTCACGCGGATCCAAAAACCGGTTCTGGTTATTGGCGCTGGCAAACCATTTGCCCTCTTTTTCCTTGCCTTTAATCTTTAAAAAGTCGTTATTTTTAGAGCCGTATTCAAAGAAAAAATAGGGCTTATAGGTGGGTGCCACAATACCCAGCAAACCATTGTGCTCCAGCAATCCATTCGGCCAGCAAAATATATTTTTCCAGTAATCCCCGCCCAGACCATTAAAAATACCTTGCCATTTATTGCCTACAATTTCTTTTAAGCGATCTTTTTGTTGCTCTAGCGCTGCTTTAGAGACATAAAACTTATTTTTTTCTTTGCTAAAAAAACACACCACATAAGATTTATCCGGTGAAAAATACACATCTTTCATGGCACCAGAACCAATGATTTCATCGACGTATTCAATGGGTCTACCATCTAGGGTTTGACAGCGAATAATGTTTGCACTCATTCTGGGTTACCCTGCGTGCTGCTTACATTCCCATTGCATTCAGCTGTTGTATTACTACCGGATGCTTCAGCAATCTCCTTAGCCTGAGCACTCGTATGTAATAGCATACTGGGCGCAAGTGTTGGCCACAAAATCGCTAAAGTACGGTCATCGTGATGTCCGGCACTAAAAAAATGCATCCAGTCCAGTAAGTTTAGATCCGGATTTTCATCCTGCAAACTGGGTTGTAATTCTTGCCACAGCGCATCCCACTTTTGTTGGTTTTGCAGTCCTGCATCGGTTTCAAACTTGGGATCTGATATACCATCGGTCATTAAAATCACAGCTTCAAGATTTTCAAAATAACCGATATTGACGCGCTCATTAAAAGTAGCACCAATCGCCTTATCCAGAAAACGGGTCTGGCCAGCAAATTCTCCGCCATCTGGTGTGCCCATCAGGCGCAATTTATTGGGACAATAGGCTGCGATCGCGCCATCACCAACCCAGAATGTGCTAACAAAGGTTTTATTCGTCTGTTGCTTCACGACTGCAACCAGCAAGGTAGTGGCAAACGCTTTACTGCTGACTTCCTGTGCCTGCGCCAGTTGATCTATTTGCTGAATGGATTGCTGCGCTGCCTTGTAAAATAGCTCATAAAAACAGTTATTGAGCGTTTGTGATGCCTGTTTGGTTGGTTCATCCTGACTGCCAATCTGCCATTGGCGTAAGTGTTCATCAAGCTGTTGATGATGATTGGCAATATAATCAAGCAGTAGCTGGCCTGTGGTTTGTGCCGCAATACGTGAGCCTTCTCTAGAATACGGCGCACTGCCTGCACCATCTGCCACAATCATGACACTCCAAGCCGTGTTATCGATAGTGGCAATAAAAAAATCATCATCACGGAAACTGCCTGCATGCTCATGTGAGCGACCCCGACGGCTGGCAGCAGCCAGTTTAAACTGTGAGGTGCTAAGCAACTGATGCTCAGTATGGGCTTTTGGATATGGCAGATTTGTAGCGGGTTCATTGACCTGCCACAAGCTACGAGGATCAGCGGTAATAATTAGCGTACATTTTCCCTCACGCCACGCCCCATCATGATGCCTATATTTAAACACAATTTGAAAATCCCCTGCCAGCGTTGGTACACCAGTAAACTGATTGTTCTCTGCATCGTACACCAGACCAGTTTCTGGGGGCACTTGCACGCTACCTGCTTCAAATACCACAACTTCGCTAACCTTTTCGCTTACATTGCCCTGTTTTTGAATGTGTGCCTGATAGGGCTGACCTACCCGTGCATTGGGAATCTGGAAATATGGCATTTTAATGACCTGTGTTGTTGTCGTTGTATGGCTTATATGAGGAGAAGTTTGATGTGTATCTTTAAGTGGCTGTTCGCTTAGTAGCTGATCACGATTTTCAGGCACTTGCCCTGCACGACTCTCAGGATTTTGTAGTGCCTCAAACGATTCAGGGCAATCTATATCTATAGGCAGTGGTTGTAAGCCTAAAAGACTTAAATTTTGCTCACATAGTATCTGCTCATAGGCTATCTGCTCATCGCTTAAAGAAAACGTTAGACCGGTGATTACGAGTGCGTCATCATCGCGTAGGTCTTGTTGTGGCGTCACATCCGTATTTTCTGCGGGCTGAACAAAAGCTTCATTGGCAAAATATGGCTGTACAATACGCCCCTGCTTTAAAATTTCTACCAGCGCTGATTGCAAAAAGTTGGGTAGCTGCTCGAGTTCCCTTGCATGTTGTTCATAAAGTAGTGCTGAGAGATCAAATAATGCATTGAGTATTTTGGGATTTTGCTCAATTTGCTGTAATGATGCAGCATCAAGCTGTTCACCCAACAAATGAGTCATGAGCTGTTTGAGCGCATGGCTTAAATGAAAATACTGCACTGTATTCTGAGTATCAACAGCCATTTATCCCTTGCCTCGTTGCACATTGAAGCCTTCATCGCCCCCATAGCCAAAACTGACCTGACGTTGGCACCACGGACAGCTCACCACTTCGGTCAATCCGTCATAACACATGAGTTTACCGCAACCGCACATGGCAAATGCTGTATCCGCAAAGCAATGGGGGCAACTCGGCGCCCCTTGTAATAACGTAGTATTGACCTGCTGCTGGTTTGCCATGTGTTCTGACCAGCTAAAATAGTCCTCACTGAGCGGGTAGCAATTGTCCAACCGGAAATGATACAAACTAATACCTAAACCTTCAGGTGCCTGATATTGCAGCTCACGGTCATATTTAATGATGTATGGCTTGCCTAGTTTCTGGCAGCGTCCGACTAGCGTCACGCATTGTTCATCAATCTGGGTATCGGGTTTTATATCCTTAGCCAGTTGCATAAAACGCTCATCCAGTGGTGGCAAAACGCTTTGCTCTACACCACTACCAATACTTTTACTTTGTGCCATCACAGAGGCACTAATCCATTGAAAGAATTTTTTAAAATCATCTGATTCTAATTGTTCAAATACAATCGTATGCTCAGTCAAGCGCTTTAAGGTGCTGAAATCTACGGCTTTGCCAATGCCCAGTGCGACCAGCGTAACACGACGTGCATAACGTTTATTCCAGCGATAAATGGCATCATCCATGCGATCTGTAGGCCTGCCATCGGTAAATAAATACACAATCGGCTTCCAGTCACCTTTAATATCTTCCGTGGTTTTAATCACATGGCGGTCAATTTCATTCATCAGGTGTTCAAGTGCTTTGCCCAAACTGGTGCCACCACCCAAGGGCAAATTGACCGGATAATAAGCAAACACTTCAACCAATGGCACCAAAGTACGGACAATCCCTGCAAAGGCGATCACCGAAACATAAACAGTTTCCAGCGCATAAGGGTCTTGTCGCAAATGCTGCATGACGGACTGCATTCCTTGCTGCATTGCTTGCAAGTTGTCACCCACCATGGATTCCGAGCAATCCAGTACAAAAAATACAGGTAAACGACGCATACTTATCCTTTCATGAGTTATTTTTTTAAAGTTTGGGCAACCAAAAAAATCTAACAGCAATTTTTCTATCCTATAGCACCAATTGCACTTCAGGCGGTGGCGGTGGTAATGACACAGAGTCCGTAAGTCCAGCACTACTACTACCTGCCACCACGCTGGCCGACACCCATTTAAAGAAACTGGCAAAAGACGCTGCATCCATCGAATCCAGCACTACAACCCGATCCGTGAGTTGCAGTAAATGCTCCTGCTTGGCTTTAGGACCTGCCGCACAAGCCACAATACTGGCAAAGTTACGCTGCTTCACCTGAGCAATGGCTTGCTGATAGGCATACAGATCTGAGGGTGAACCATCGGTCATGATAAACAGTAATGGCCGCCAGTCACCTTTGCTGTCTAGTGTGCTTTTACGCACATCAGCATCTACCCGTTCAATCAATAGCTCTAGTGCAGCGCCCATATAAGTTGCGCCGGCACTGGGAACATCAACATGCGCCAGTTGCACCTGATCCAGTGGTGTAAGCGGTAAATATTCACGCGCTTCAATATCAAAGGTAATAATACTTAAATGCACACTTTCCAAGGCATACGGATCTTGCCGCAGTCCACTCAACATGGATTGCAAACCCACATTCACCGAATGGATAGGCTCACCCCGCATCGAGCCTGAAGTATCCAGCAAAATATAAACCGGTAAACGCCGCACACTCATCAGACTATCCTTTTCAATCTGTCTTACTATCCAGTTAAGCTATCAGCTTTATGCATATTGCTTGAGCCATTCAACAAATGAATCTGAGGGTGAGCCTGTTCCAATGGCATTAAACTTCCAGCCCGAAGCTTCTCGTACCAGCTCGGCAAACAATAAAGAACGCTGGTTATCGTACTGTCCAACACCTGATAAATCAAAGCGCACCATTTCCTTGCCTGCTGCATCAACCGCCCGAATAAAAGCATTTTTCACTTGGCCAAAATGCTGTTTATTTTCCACGCCCTTATAAATTTGTACCACAAACACCACTTTTTGGTACTGGCTGCTTAAGTCATTCAGCTTGACAATAATTTGTTCATCATCGCCATCTCCAGCGCCAGTGCGGTTATCTCCAGTCAACCAGATATGACCAGAAGAGTGCCGCTGATTATTAAAGAAAATCACATCGCTATTTTTTAATGTGGCATTGCCTTGCGCATCACGCCCCAAATTTTGCACCTTGCCATTGGCGTCACATAAAAAAGCCACCACATCCAGATCGTGCTCAGCACTATTGTTGCCCAGTAGGCCACCTAAAAAGCTTTTCTTTTGTTCCTGAATATCCCAACCCAGACCAATGGTGACCTGTGATAAATTATTTTCGGTTTTTTTTAGGCTAATGCCTTGTCCTTTACCCAGACTAACTGCCATGTTGCTCTCCACGTGATTTTAAAATTTTATGGTTGGTTTAAATCATTCGGTGTGTTTATAGCACTACATTCACTTCAGGCGGTGGTGGCGGTAAGTCGCTCAAACCCGTGACTTCTTTTTGACCTGCATCGACTTTTTGGCTGCCGGTAGAGACGCTGGCTGAAACCCATTTGAAAAATGCTTTAATGGCATTGGAGTCTGTGGTTGCCAGTTCTACCACCACTTCAGTGATTTGTTTTAATACGACGGTATCAGCAGCATGACCCGCAGCACAGGCCACGATCACTCCAGTTTTTACTTGTTTAAGTCGTGCTAAACCCTGATTCCAGTCATCAGTCGGCGCACCATCGGTCATGATAAAAATTAATGGCTTCCAGTCGCCTTTGGTGTCGGCTGTGGTTTTTTGGACTTCTTCATCAATTTTATCGGCCAGTAGTGCTAAGGCCTGCCCAAGCTGGGTGGTGCCCGATGCCTGAATATCTGGCACCTGAAATGCGGCCAACTCAGTTAATGGCATGAGTTGCTTGGCTGTTGTATCAAAACTAATAATGGATAAATAGGCAGTTTCTAGCGCATATGGGTCTTGTCGTAGCGTCGATAATAATATTTGCATGCCATTTTTAACTGCCTCAATGGCCTCGCCATGCATTGAGCCTGAGGTGTCTAGTAATAAATATACCGGTAAACGTCTCATGATGATTGCTAATCTCCCTGAACTTATCATTATCAATTTTTTTACATGTAATGCGTATTGCAAAACAAGCGTGCTGACTATTCAACACGCTTTGAGTCGTTGATTATATTTATCATTGATGACAGGTGATGTCACCAGTGCTTAAAAAATATAATTGATAGCCGTGGATATAAAGACCACCCATTAAATCAGGGGCAATACGTGTGGAATAATATCTTGGAAAGTTCGCCCTTGCGTGCTTTCACCAATGGCGTGCATCTTCCACTCCCCATTGTGACGATAAATTTTGGCAATAATAAGCGCGGTATGACCACCCTGACTGGATAGGCTATATTTGGCTACTTCCTGATTACTGCTTTGATCCACCAATCGGCAAAATGCATTTTCCACTTTTTCAAAAGTCTGGCCGCGAAAGCTGCTCACGGTAAATACCAGCGACTTGACATGGGCTGGTAGCTGCGCCAGATTAACGCGGATTTGCTCATCATCACCATCGCCCTCCCCAGTCAGATTGTCACCCGAATGCTGGATACTGCCATCTTTACTTCGAAGCTGGCCAAAATATACGACGTCCAGCACCTGCTTATTGTCATCAAACAAAATGCATGATGCATCCAGATCAATGCTGCCACTGCCGCCACCAAAGCCCAAGAAACCTTTGCTTTTAGCCACATCCCAGCCCACACCCAAAAGCACCTGTTCTAAGCGACTGCCATCAGCTTTTTGCAAATTGATTTTTTGGCCTTTTTCCAGATTAATTGCCATGCTGTGTTTCCTCGTACGATTGATAAAAATGTAAAACTAAAATGAATAACAAGCAAAAATCAGCGACGACCAAAAAACTGTGAAAGTAAGTCAGTGCCACCTTGCGAATTGAGGGAGGAAGACGAGCTACTGTTGCCACCGCCTAGTTTTGCCATCAGCCATTGCAGCATGTTCTGGCGATTACGTGAACAAATCACGACTTTGCCATGTCCTGAAAAACGCAGCACCATGCCTTCGCCGCTCATCACACTATTCATGAGATTGCCCAAAAGACCGCTACTTTGCGAGGTAGTCACCGACAAGCTATATTGTAGACGGGAGTCCCAGCACACCACATGGCCATTATCGATGACCACTTCTTTATTGGGTTCAACCTGAATTTCAAATAAAGTCCCACAACCCGACACCACAACTTGCCCCTGTCCACTGGTTTCCATTACCAGTAAACCGCCGGTATTGCCAAACAATGCACCACCAATACTGCTATTAAGCCGCGCCTTGACATTGACCGAATCATGAGCCGCCACAAATGCCCCGTCACTTAAAATATATTGCGTGGCACCAACATCCAAAATCTGCATATCACCATCCAATGCAGTAGACAGTAAGCAATCGCCATCGCCGCGCACTGCTTCGATATGCTGCTGAAACAGGGATTCTTCATTGGCAAAACGGCGTAAAATAGATTGCATCACGCCGCCTTGTAAACGCCCTTTTAGCTCCAGTGGCGACTCCATCATCACCATGGCGTTACTCTCGCAATAGATCTTATCGCCACGTTGCATGGAAACATGTAAAAAGGGTTCAGGTGAACCGACAAGGCTAAACTGTGCCATTGGTTTTGTCCTTAGTTGGGTTGTTGCTCAGTATAAGCAGTTAAATCACAATGTTTTGTTGGCGTGCCTGTTGCAGCCAGTCTGGAAATTCTTCAAGTAGCAATTCATACAGTTTGTCATCTGCAATGCTGGTAATGGTATCAAGCGCAAAAAAGTTGCAGTTATCCACCACACGCCCTTTCATATCATCCAGCTTTTCCAGTACGCCATAATTCCGCCCGCCAATCCCCACAAACTGCCAGAAGATCGGCAACTGGGCTGCATCGCTCAATATACGCTGCATCTGTCTGGCATTACCGACGCCACCATCGGAAATAAACAGCACATACACTGGCAGGTTATCGTCAAATTTTTTATAAAAATCCAGTACTGCTTGTATAGCGGCAATTTCTTCGTTATAGCGTGCGCCGACACTCCAGTTACGCCAGCCGCGCTGTGTGGTGTTAATAAAGTTGCTCACATTATTGAGGGTAACGTCATCAAGCTGCGTGGTTTTTTGTGCAAATGCCCAGCATTCAAAACTACCATCATTATCAAAATTAATCGCCAACGGCATGAGACGATCCACGACTTTTTGTACATCACCGCGTTTATACTGATGATCCATAGAGCCTGAAGCATCCAGCACCAGGGCAACACGTGCTGTTACACCCAGCAAATTTTTCTTTTCTAGCTGAACAATGGATTTTTTGGTTAAATCAATAATGGCCTGACTGCCAGTTTTTGCCGCTTTTTCCAGTACTATTTTCTTTTTTAAATCAATGCTTGAAACGGGTGCTGCTGCTATAACAGCGGGTTGAGCACTTGTCGGCGCACTAATGACAGCTGCTGCATTATCGTCAGCCACTTCACCGCCAAAATGCCGGATCAAGGCATCTAATCCTGCGTTAAATCCCTGTGCCACAGCGGCCAAGCGCCATATTTGATCTTTCTTATAAATTTCCAGCAACATCACTGCGCGTTCTTGCTGAAAAATGCCACCACTCACGGCAAAATCGGCCACAGCGTTGCCTTGGGAATTGAACAGATTGACCTTAGCCTGTTTGAGTTGCGACATCGTGGCTTGTCCAGCGTCTTGCTGCCCGTCAATGGCCAGCGTAAATACGATATATTCAATTTTTTGATCAAGCTGGGTAAAGTCAATCTGAAAGCGGCTACTGGACGCTGTATTGCTTAACAGTTGAATGGCATGACAAGGAGTGGTGGGCTGGTTATAAAAGGTCATATAACGCTCATCGCTTAACCGATATTGCGCGTCCAGACCAAAACTGGCGACATCCAGATTAAACGGTGCATCACATTGTATTTCCAAATTTAAAGGATGGGATAAATCAGTAATATCGGCTAATTTAATTTTTTGCCCACGAATTAAGCTGCTCATTATTTATCCAAAATTATCATTCGATTGTTTATACATTTTTATTTTTAAGCAATGGGACGGCAAATGATGCCATCCCATCGTTTATCTAACGCAACGATTAAACCGCCACGCCATAAGAAGCTGCCAATGGGCCTAAGCCACCTGCAAAACCTTGACCAATAGCACGGAATTTCCACTCGCTACCATTTTTATAAAGCTCGCCAAATACCATTGCGGTTTCGGTGCTGCCATCTTCAGACAAATCAAAACGCGCAATTTCACTGCCACCTGCATCATTCACGACACGGATATAAGCATTGCTCACCTGACCAAAATTCTGGTTACGGGTTGCACCCTCATAAATAGTCACACAAAACACAACTTTAGCGACATCGGCAGGCACTTTTGACAAATCAACGCTTAAGGTTTCATCATCGCCATCGCCTTCACCGGTGCGATTATCGCCATTATGCGCCACCGAACCATCAGCTGATTTTAAGTTATTAAAAAAAATGAAATCGGTATCTGTGCGAACTTTTCCATTTTCACCGACCAGAAAAGCAATGGCATCCAAGTCAAAACCCTGACCATCAGTTACCCGTGGATTCCAGCCTAGGCCGATAGTGGTTTTTGAAATACCAGGGGCTTCTTTACTTAAATTGACATTGCCACCTTTGGTTAAGCTAATTGCCATGATGATTCCTCTCCTGTGTTTCTATTCGTGTTTAGTTTCAGATACTTTCAAATATTCAGGGTAGCGCTATGTACTATAAATTTGCACCCTAGTTAATTACCCTGAATCAACCGCTACAGCAAGTGATAAATTGCGTAAAAGCGTTACGTCATCTACTGAATTAAGTATTGCTTAAGCCTGCTGTTTAAGTTGTCTGCCGCTTGGTATAGGCAATTGATGACATTACTGCCCAAACAATAAACGCCACACCAATTAAACCGGTTACCAGTTCGGGCACATGCACGCCAGTTCCGCTAAACAACATAATGGCAGCCAACGCACCAATGGCATAGTGCGCACCATGCTCCAGATACACATAGGCTTCTAGCGTGCCTTTTTCCACCAGATAAATGGTCATGGAGCGGACAAACATGGCACCAATGGCAAGACCCAGCATAATAATCACCACATCACTGGTAATGGCAAATGCGCCAATCACACCATCAAAGCTAAACGAGGCATCCAGCACTTCCAGATATAAGAATCCACCAACGCCTGCCTTGACAATATTACCTGATCCAGTTTGTTTACCTTCGGTTTCAGGATCTTCGTCTTCACCTTCGAGCAAATAGCCAAGCGCTTTCACACCGATATAAACCACGATGCCCCAGATGCCCGCCAGTGTCACGACCAGCTTGGTATCACCTTCAACAGCACTCACCATAAATAGCAGGGCAATCAGTGAAATAAATACTGACATGGCGGGAATATTGGCCAGATTGGCGAGTCTGCTTTCCAGCCAGTGAAACCAGTGGGTATCTTTTTCATCGTCAAATAAAAAGTTTAGAAAAACCAGCAACAAAAACATGCCACCGAATGCAGCAATTTCAGCATGATGTGCGATCAGTTTTTGCGAATACTCGGTCGGGTTATTTAAGGCCAGTTGAGCCACTTCTACCATACCCATATCAGCAGTAATGCCGACAACCAGCAAGGGAAACAGCAGACGCATACCAAATACTGCTACTAGAATGCCCACTGTCAAAAATAGCTTTTTCCAGAAATCATTCCAGTTTCTTAAAACCGAGGCATTGACCACCGCATTATCGAAAGAAAGGGAAACTTCCATCACCGCCAGAATGCCGGTAATCACCAGCGCGGACAACATGGTTCTTAAGCCTGCTTCAGGGCCATGGGTATAGCCCCACCATGCTGCTAAAGCCAAGCAAACAATGGTAAAAATAATTGAAAAACGAAAATGTTTCATTGTTTTCCTTATGAAAAATTAGTCTATAAGTTAATTTATGCTACGGTAATGCCATATTGCTGACACATGGCCGCAAGTCCGCCGCTATAGCCCTGACCGACAGCGCGAAATTTCCATTCACCACTGTGTCGATAAAGCTCCCCAAATACCATGGCAGTTTCTGTTGAGTAATCTTCTGCCAAATCAAAACGTACAATTTCAATATCATTATCCTGATTAACCACCCGGATAAAAGCATTGGCGATCTGCCCAAAATTTTGACCGCGTACCTGTGCATCATGAATCGTAACGGTAATGGCAATTTTTTCAATATCTAGTGATACTTTGGACAAATCAACCAGCAGTGATTCATCATCGCCATCGCCTTCACCACTCCGGTTATCTCCCGTGTGTTCAACAGCGCCATCAATGGATCGTAACTGGTTATAAAAAATAAAGTCGTGATCGCCGCGCACTTTGCCGGAAGCTCCCAGCAAAAAGGCGCTGGCATCGAGGTCAAAGGATGCCCCGTCTGTAGAGCGTTCATCCCAGCCTAAGCCGATAAGAATACGCATCAGGTTTGGATCAGTTTTTGTTAGGGATAAGTTGCCACCTTTTGACAAGGAAATAGCCATATCATTTCTCCAGTTTTAAGTTTCTCTTATTGAGTCGATTAAATTTTTAACAAATAAACGGATTAGAACGCAATCTTTTTAATGATTAATCTTTGCTGCCCGCCCTCCATCTTAGGCCAAACCCAAATAGCTGATCCAGTTCACGGTGGCCAGCCACATAGTTCATTTTGCGTGACACCTGAATGTTATCCTGAATGTTGATTAATTCAGCAATCCCACACATCCTTAACTGGTTATTACCTTCCTGAAGCTGTATTTCTATGGGAGCCTGATCGGGAACATAAAGACTGATCATTCCATCGGTTGCTGCCCAGTTGGCCACCCCTTCATAAATAAAGGCAAAAATAACAATACGCTGAATCTCACGCCAGTGCTGGCCATTAATTTTAAGCCACTCACCATCTGCCCGTGTGCCAGTGCGGTCATCAGCGGCCAGTTGCATATAGGGAAAATCATTCAGCGCGCCAAAACAGTTGCCCAATGCCTGAATCACACCTTTTGAACCGTCTTTCATTTCAAAGAAACAGCCCAGATCCAGATCAATACCTGCGCTTTTGGCGCCTTTGAGTTTATCAAAAAAGCCTGTTGCGGGCTTATTGGCTTGCTGATTCCAGTTGAGGTTAATACGGATTTCACCAAATCCATTGGCTTGCTTGGTTAAGTTAATGCGGTTATTGGTTTTATCCAGCGTGATTTTTCTTAAATTGACAGGTGCTGGTGCTGGTGCTGGTTCATCACTGATTTCCACACCAAAATGTTCAGCCAGCGGTTTTAAACCGCCGTTAAATCCTTGGGCAATCAAACGAAATTTCCAATCCTCGTTACGACGATAAAATTCACCAATAATCAAGGCAGCTTCGGTGCGCTGTTGTCCCTGATTTACACCATAAATTTCTGCACTGGCAATCAATTTTCCGGCTGACTTAATATCAATGATCAAGCTTCCGGCAGTGGCAAAGGTATGTGGCGCATCAAGTGAAGCAGTAATGGCAATTTTGCCAATCTCTGCATCAATATTGCCCAGATGAAACTGAAATGTACTGCTACTACCGCTCTGCTGGAGCTGAATACTTCCATTGGCTGTCTGGCGCTGACCATAAAAAATCATGTCCTGATCGCCCCTAACCTTCTGGGTAGACTGACTCAGTTGATAAGCTGAGATATCTGCGGCGCTACTTTGCGCATGACGCTGGCTGACGGTAACCTCAATATCCAGTGTAGGCAGTGATGTATTTGCACCGGGAACTAATGTCATCATTTTGGTTTGTCCTTTATTATCTGTCGTTATTGCTATCCATTTTTGAGTATATAGTTGTGCTCAGGCGCGGTCACGCCATAATACTTGGCACGCTCTAGTACTTGTATTGCCCACTGTTTATGGGTTGCGGGTTCCAGCATGCTGCCATTGTTGCTAAAGACTGCTTTGGCATCCAGTTGCAAAATTTGCTGTGCATCCAGATAGTCGTGCTGACTGACCTGAAAAACCTCGTGAATGACATCAATTTGGCTGGGATGAATTGCTGTTTTACCTACTAGCCCCAACAGCACATCTCGTTCAGTTTCCTGCCTTAATAGTGTTAAGTTAGCAAAATATTCAAAAACGGGGGCTGTAAGCCTAAAACCAAAGGGAACTAATTGGCCAATCAGCTGATGTATGAGGGTTAAAACAGGTGTTTCATAAATGGTTAAATGGCGCGGTCTTCTCATATTGAGGCAGTTGAGCAAATCATTACCGCCGATACGCATGGCAAGTACAAAGGGTATTTCCTGCTGCATGGCTTGCCGGAATTCACCCACATAGCCTGAATCAAAAAATTCAGCCGTTTCCAGCGTGGGCATGATCTGCATATTAGGCAACAGAATATTTTTCCAGCCCAATAAATTATCAAGATTAAACTTCGGCAAAACAAAGCCATTAATTAGGTCAATATTTTTCCATTGCGTTAAAAGCTGAGCCATATCCAGATTGCGTGGCCGGATAAATAAATACGGTGCGTTTTCAGGCGCGCCAAACTGGGCAAAAATGGTCAGCAACTTAGACAGGTTTTTTAAGCCGATTTCGATATCCTGTTCTGCAACGGCATCTTCCAGACAAATCACGATGGAACGGCAATTGGCAAATTTTTGACCTGAAGCCACCGCATATAAATCGGCATGTGTTGCAGGACAATAAATGGTTGCACCCAATGCATAAGGTGATTCAATACGTGCTGGTAACTTATGCAATAAATTTGCGGTGTTTTTTTGCATGCTACTGTTTGGCATGCTGCTGTTTGACATTAGCATTATTTTCCAAGTCTTTTAATGATTGTAATTGCATGATACGGTGCAATGGATTCACCCACCACAACCGCAGGTGTACCATTTTGCTGGGCAAGATGTCTTAGCAAAATGGTGTCCGGATTATCGGCTTCACGCAGTAAAATGCGCTCTGGCACACGACGTAGCACTGCGCGAGTGGCTTCAGCGATGCCAGTTTTAATCCGGTTATCATTGAGGATAGACTGGCTGGTTTTAATCGATTCAATGACTGCCAATACCTGTTGATGTTGCTGCTGGCGTTGCTCAGTTGGCCAATGCGCGGGTGCTTGAGTGCCTAGGCTTTGACGAAGCTGATCAATATGCTGCACAAATTCAGCAGACAAATCATGTGAGATCAAATGATGATATTCAATGCAGCCATGCCAGTTGGCAGGATTAAAACAATCACTAATTACAGCCTCTGCTGGAATATCTTCCTGTAAAATGCTTCTTGAAATTAATCCAGAAATCACAGAGCCTAGGATTCCCGACGGAATCAGCCAGTCATCGCCACTGGCAGCCAGCCATGCACAGCCACCGACATCAGCCAATGTGACCAGTGGTGCCATGTCTGGAGTGCCTAAGCTATATGGATTTTGGCTAAAGCGGGGATCAGGCAAAATATTCTGGTTCAGCTCGCGGGAAATTGCACCCTTACCCGTCCAGCCATCTACAAATACGATACCGGCTGTACCATGCGTCTGGATAATCGCTTCAAGTGCGGCTTTATCAATGCCACGATCACGGATAATGCTAATGCCATAATGGTAACATTCCCGTCCATTATCCTGTATGGCACGCTTGAGGCATACGCCCAAAGGTACGCCAGCCCGTACCAGACTCACCAGAATAATCGGTTCAGCAATATCGGCCATCAGCCGGTTGGCAAGTGCTTGGGTGTCACGGGCAAATCGCGCGCCACCTTGCGCAAGTGCTTGGCGGTACAACGCCAAATGCTGTTCGGACGGGGTGTTTTCTGTGCCAATCATTTGTGAATAATGTTTTTCACCAGATTGAATCAATCGCTCTTTGTCTTCATTGGATAAGGGTTGTAACTGCAATTTTTGCAATAAAAACACCACATCATCGGATGAATATGAGCCACTAAAACCCAGCGATTTTAATTGTTGGATGTTGTGTTGTTCTATGCCTTGCTGTCGGGTTATGGGTGGTGAATTAATGGTCATGGCCAAAATACCCTTTGGTCTGGTAGTCATGACTTAAATGATGGGTTAGCCACTGATGGGTCTGGCTTGATTTAGGTAAACCCAACCAGTCACACTCTGCCAAAAATTCAATGTCTGATAGGCTATCGCCAAAACCCAGTAAGAATGAAGTATCTCGATCTGCCAGCTTATGGGCCAAGACATAACGTACCGCCAACGCTTTACTGATGGCTTTTGGAATAATGGCCAGATTATTGCCATTGCTATGAATATAAAATTCACTGCGATATGCGGGCGGTAAATGCTGAATCAGCTCTCTTAAAAATAGCGCAGTTGGCTCATTTTGTTTCGCCACCACATACAACCCTAAGCCATTTTCCTCAACGATCCAGGTACGAATTGAGCCTAAAGCTATCGCTGCCTGTAATAACAATTCAGGCAGGTTTTCCAGTAACAACTGGTAAGGCTTTAAGGCTGTTTCAACCTGCGCATGCCATTCCATATCCACGCTGCCATCAGGATTTAACACTGTGCCGCCATGCGAACACACCGCGCCATAGTGAAACTGCATTTTAACCCGTGACAATGCCTCAACCGAACGGGCGGTCACTGCAACCAGTTTGCCGGTGTGATTCATCCAGTCGACAAACATTTTTTGTTTGGGATTCATAAACGATAGCGGATTGCCCGATTTGTCGGTGGTGGCAATGGTAAAGTCATCCGCAGGACTGCAACGGCGGTTGGTTTGAAATAAGGTATCGTCCAGATCAACAAAAATATAAGGCTTAAACGCTAGTTCGGTCATAGGTGATTAACTCGGAATTTGGTAATAATTTGATGAGCTGTGGATCAATGCTATCCATTGACGTTTCAGCAATAATGACAATGCGGTCATAATGTTCTGCATGAATGTTATAAATAAAATTAGGCATGCCTAAGCCATAATTATCCTTAAAGCTGATCTTGGCCTGAATGCTATGCCCTAATTGAATGGGGCTACGGGTTGTGGAAGAAAATTTGACCGCGGCACCTTGCTGTTCTAGGGTTAAGGCGGCCAAAAAAGCTGGCCAAACATATTCGCAAGTGCCAATCACCAGCACCCGTTCACCAGCAAATTTTGGTGTCAGGTTTATCCAGCTATTGTGTGGTTGTTGTAGCGGAATACGGCCAGAGGTTTGCGGTGCAATAACTGCAAATGTGCCATGCGCCACACTGTTCACTTGCGGCATGATAGGTATAGTCGCATTGATATCGGGCTGCCACTGCCAAGTGCCTTGTAACAAATTCACATGCGTGGTAGGAATCTGCTCAATATCCTGCTGCTCTGACCAGTTCACCAAAGTGGTGGTGACAATCTGTTGTAACTTCGATAAACCGCTCTTTTGCAGGGCTTGTACCAGATTGACAAAAGTCTTGCCGGTACTGGCCTCATCATCAATTAAAATCAAGGTCTTAGTGTTTAAAATATGTGCCTGAATGGCCGGATCCGTTGAGCCATACAATAGCTGACTCTGGGCATGGCTGTGTTCCTCTAAAAACTCGGCCAAAATCGGCTGATCCTGCACCGGATGGCGTGTCGTGGTCATAAATACCGTATCGGGATATTTTGTGGATAACGCCTGATGCACGCCAGCAGCCAGACAAATCGCAGTTTCCGCCATACCAATCACAGTCACTGGCTGCGGCAATCCTTCAGGAATCAGGCTGGCCAGATCATGGTAAGTTTTTTGCATCACACTGGGTTGCACGGGAATATGCTTGCCCAGCACTTTGGACACAAACAAAAAAGAGCGCTTGGGATTAATCCGTTCGGCAAAATCAAGTAATTGGTCAAGCTCCCAGTCTGGATGGGTTGCCATCGGTTTTAATACTAAGGCACCGCGTGACAGGATAATGTTTAGTGACTTAGCCGATTCGTCAGGCCGCATATTAGGCATATTAAGCATAGGTACGCTCTACAGAATAATGTTGCGTATAATGCTGCATAGGTTGCACCTCAACCGACTGGCTAAGCTGGCGTACCAATGCAGGCCGAGGGCTGGTTCTTACGAGTGGTAACTGGGCATGATAAGCGATACATTCTGCGACCAGATTGATCTGGCTATGCAACGTCATACCGATGCCGCCTGAAGGACGAGCATTGATCTCCAACACGTACCATTGTCCAGTGTTATCTTGCCTGAACTGGGCATTAACAATGCCATCCAGCATAAATAAGTGTGCGAGTTGCCTTGCGATCGCATCACATGGCCCAATTGGTAGTACTTCCTGCCAGTGTTGTTTTTTAATCCGGGTTACTGCTACTTTCACTTCCCCGGTGACACAAAACATATCCACCGAACATTCATCTCCGCTAAGAAATGGCATCACCAAATAAGGTCGCTTAAGTGTCTGCTGATCATAAGCCTCAATAAATTGCTGACTATTGGCCTGATAACTCGTGGGATTAAACAAAGCATGAAAATAATCAAAATCATCGCCAAGCTGCCAAAAGCCTTGGGCAAATACACCCGTTACCGGTTTTACACACACGCTGAGCTGCCGAGCTTTTATAGCTTGAATCGCCTCAATTAACTGGCTTGTTGACTCCACCTGAATCGCATCGACCACAGGAATACCAGCGATTTTACACAACTGGGTAAACTCAAACTTATTGTCGAGATTGTGATGATTCTTCTGACCTCGCGTGCCTGTTAACAACATAATTCCCTGCTGTTCAAATAAAGGCCGTAGTTCTTCGTATTTGTCGTGACCATGGCTCGTAATCACCAGTTGAGCCTTGTTCTTGACAGCCTCCATGAGTACAAAATGCGGATAGCCGACAGCCGGTTCAATGAGCGCAAGATCAGCCATGGATAAAATTTCATCACGGCACTGACGGTGAGAAGCAATAGTGGTGAGATAAGGTTGCAAACTGGACTTTTTGACAGCAGCCAATAAATCATACTGGCTGGAAAACCCTTGTGTAAACCAAACGGAAAACTTCCTCCCCACATCTGGAGGAGATAACAAATACGACATATCATTCTCAAAAAACTGCTTAATTATTAACGATGAACCTTAATTGAATCTTATTTGCTATTCTCTAATTGCTCATAACTTTCCTGAATTGATCGGTTAATTCTAAAAAAAGTTTCGATGCGGATTTATTTTAGACGGTATCTTACAAACTCTATATTTGATGACATGAGACTGGGTTAGTCAATCATTTAGATTGATCATCAGGACGTGATGTAAGGTCGGTATATTTCACGATGCCATCATCATTGTAAATAGATGAATTGTTCGTTCAAAAAAGCAGATATTTCGTTGAGCGTTTTTTGATTTATGCAAAAAGTTTAGTGATCACTGCGATCAATTACGACTTTACTGTACGGCTTTGATTGCCCAAAACTGGCAACTTTCGTATCATATCCCCTTTATGCCCACGTGTGATTTTAGCTATGTCCTGGATGCCGCATGTTACCGTTGCAACGATTGTGCAGGATGGTCAAGGCTTCTTGTTTGTGGAAGAACACAGCTTATCGGCAAGTCATCTGGTCATCAACCAGCCTGCCGGTCATGTTGAGGCCAATGAAACGCTCATTGAGGCCGCAGTGCGTGAAACACTGGAAGAAACAGGCTGGACTGTAGAGATTACACATTTACTGGGCATTTATACCTATACCCCGCCTACCGACCCTGAATGTACCTATTATCGGTTTTGTTTTATTGCAAAAGCACTCTCGCATGATGCAACGCAACCGCTGGACACCGGCATTGAACAGGCCATCTGGATGACACTGGAGCAACTGCAAGAAACTGCTCGGGCACGTAGCCCACTGGTCATCCGTTGTGTGCAGGATGCCTTGCAGGGCAAGCGTTATCCTTTGGATTTGATCTATGAGCAACCTTTGTTCAATGCACACCCCAATGTGTTTAATGCCTAGTTATGCTGGATTAAGTCACACTGGTTTAATGGCATGCTACGTTTTAAGGCTGTCAGGTTATAACCATGCTAGGTTAAAGATGCTGTGATGTGGCTAGGATATTGGGTCATTCCATAACAGACAATCGCCAAATTCAAATTAGAGAAAGGTTTATTGATGAGTAACTATGTGATAGTAGGCATGTCAGGCGGTGTGGATTCGTCGGTGTCTGCGGCATTATTGCTGGAACAAGGCTATCGGGTTGAAGGCTTGTTCATGAAAAACTGGGAAGATGACGATGGCACCGAGTACTGTACTGCCATGCGTGATCTGGCCGATGCGCAAAGTGTCTGTGACCAATTAGGCATTCCATTGCGAACGGCTAATTTTTCCATAGAATACTGGGATCGGGTGTTTGAGCATTTTTTAAAAGAATATTCGGCAGGCCGCACGCCAAACCCGGATATTCTGTGCAATAAAGAAATCAAGTTCCGAGCTTTTCTGGATCATGCCTTAACTTTGGGCGCAGACTTTATTGCAACCGGTCACTATGCGCGGCGTGGTGCAGTGCAAACCAATAGTCTGGGTGAGTCGTATGCACCGCTGCTGCGTGGATTGGATCAAAATAAAGACCAGAGTTATTTCCTGCATGCCGTACATGGCCGTGAAATCGCCAAAACTCTGTTTCCCGTGGGTGAACTGGAAAAGCCACAAGTACGCCAAAAAGCCATTGAAATGGGTTTAAGTACTGCCAGCAAAAAAGACTCGACTGGAATTTGTTTTATTGGTGAACGGCGCTTTAAGGATTTTTTAAAGCAATATCTGCCTGCCCAGCCGGGTGAAATTATTACCGATCGCGGTGAAGTGGTGGGCACACATGATGGCCTAATGTATTACACCTTGGGACAGCGTGGCGGCATTGGGATTGGTGGCCTAAAAAATCAGACTGAAGGTGCGTGGTTTGTGCTGGCAAAAGATATGCAGAACAACCAGCTGATTATTGGACAAGGCCATGAACACCCCCTCATGCAAAGCAACGTACTCTGGAGCGACAGCATTGACTGGGTTGCAGGTACTGCCAATATTCCAGTTCAGGGTTTAAAATGTACTGCCAAAACCCGTTATCGCCAGAGTGATCAGCAGTGCACAGTGTATGCCGACGATAGCCTGCAACCGGATGGTGTGCGCGTTGAGTTTGATGAGCCACAACGTGCCGTAACACCAGGGCAATCTGTGGTGTTTTATCAGGATGAAACCTGTTTGGGTGGCGGGATTATCCATCATACCAATGCGGGTACATTAACTTCAGACCAGTTGCCTATTGCAGCGATCAGTACTACAACAGATGACAGGTTACTTCATGGCTAAGCAGCGTTTTACCACGGAAATCCAGCAGCACCTTGATGATGCCCTGACCAATTCAGGTGTAACCGAGCGCCAAAATCGGCTGCTGGCACTGGTTGCGCTGTTTCAGGCGGCACAGCTTACCTACTCATTGGCCACTCAGGGCAAAAATACCTTAACCGGATTGTCAAACCAGAGCTTTACTGCATTGCTACAGGCAAGCCTTAAAATCCATGACCAGCAGCCCAACAGCCTGTTTAGCTTTGATCTGTATGGCAATATGGAAAACCTGCATATTGGTCTACGCAGTCTGGAAGGTGCGCTAATTCAGCCCTATCAAAACACCCGATCACGCTTGCCGCTGCCACGACAGTACGGTGAAAGCTTTCGCTATGCGATGGCACTGATGCAACTTGAAAAAAAAGTCTATAAAAAACCGGCACTGGCGCAGCGGATCACGGGCGAACAAGCCAATATCGAGCAACGACTAAACTTTTTTGATAATAACGTGCAGCATTCAGCTATTTTGGCCAGCCTTGCCAGCCTATATATTGATACAGCGGGTCAGCTCACACCACGGCTATCGGTACGCGGCAAACCGGAATACCTGAAAAATCAGCCCACCATTGATGCCATTCGCGCTTGTCTGTTTTCAGGATTACAGGCTGCGCATTACTGGCGGCAACTGGGCGGCAATCGTTTTCAACTGGTGTTTGGCCGCAAAGCCATGCTGGAAGATTTAAGGCAACTGGCCAAAATTCGCTATCAGTCCTCACCGCTGTTTGAGCAGCCCAATGTATAAATGTATAGTTAATGGAATTTTCGTCCTGTCTAACTGGCTCAATGGGTAAGATCAATTATTAAATTTGCCGTCACGATCGGAATTTACTGGGTTTTTAACCATGTTTTGACATAAAATTCCGGGCAACCTTTGTCCCGGCTGTTTTTTCATATTTTTGCATCATTTGTATTCGTTTCTGGTTTTTAAATTTTAGTTTGTTATTAGGAAGCAACCTCGCATGAATTCTTTAACCGCGCTTTCTCCGCTTGATGGTCGTTATGCCAAAAAATGTGATGCCCTTCGTCCCTATCTTTCTGAATTTGGCCTGATTGCCGCGCGCGTTACCGTCGAGGTTCGCTGGTTGCAATCACTGGCTCGCCATGAAGCCATTTTAGAAGTTGCCCCATTTTCTGATAGTACGAATGCTGCGCTGGATGCTATTGTTAGTGACTTTAGTGAAGATGACGCCCTACGCATCAAGACGATAGAAGCCACCACCAACCATGATGTAAAAGCCGTTGAGTATTTTTTGAAAGAAAAAATTGCCAGTATTGAAGCCTTAAACGATGTCGGTGAATTTATTCATTTTGCCTGCACTTCAGAGGACATCAATAATCTGTCACATGCTTTAATGCTGAAAAATGGCCGCGAAGTATTGCTGGATTCCATGTGCCAACTGCGTGATGCCATTACGGGTCTGGCGCTTAAACATGCCGATCAGCCTATGCTATCCCGCACCCACGGCCAGACTGCCAGCCCAACCACGCTAGGTAAGGAAATGGCCAATGTGGCCTACCGGCTGGCACGCCAGATCAAACAATTTGAACAGGTCGAACTGCTGGGCAAAATCAATGGTGCGGTGGGCAACTACAATGCACACCTGTCAGCTTATCCCGATATTGACTGGGCTGCGCATGCGGAAAACTTTGTTAATTCACTGGGTCTGGACTTTAATCCGTATACCACCCAAATTGAACCGCATGACTACATGGCCGAGCTGTTTGATGCCTTGAAGCGTTTCAATACTATTTTGATTGATTTTAATCGTGATGTCTGGGGTTATATTTCTCTGGGTTATTTCAAGCAAAAGCTGAAAGAAGGCGAAGTCGGCTCCTCAACCATGCCGCATAAAGTCAACCCGATTGACTTTGAAAACTCTGAAGGTAACCTTGGTATTGCCAATGCTGTGCTGGCACATCTGGGTGAAAAGTTACCTGTATCGCGCTGGCAACGTGACCTGACCGACTCTACCGTGTTGCGTAATATGGGTGTTGGTTTTGCGCAAAGCTTGATTGCATTTGAAGCATGTTTAAAAGGCGTTAGTAAGCTGGAGCTAAACAGTGACCGCTTGCTGGCTGATCTAGATGCGTCACAGGAAGTCTTGGCAGAACCTATTCAAACGGTAATGCGTCGCTACAATGTTGAACAGCCCTATGAAAAACTGAAAAAACTCACACGCGGTCAAGCCATGACGCGTGAAGTCATGCGCAATTTTGTGCAAAGTGATGAGTTGGCTGCCGTTCCTGAATCTGACCGCAACCGTTTGGCACAAATGACCCCAGCCAGTTATACCGGTAATGCAGCAGATCAGGCAAAAAATCTGCCGCAGTTGCTTGAAAAGTTACTGTAAAAACTTAAGGGGCTGTAGTAGATTAGCTTTATGTTAGTCTACAAAAATGAATATAACGAATTGTAAGTTAAGCAAAAAAGTACAGAAAAAGTTACTTGAGTATTTTGTGCTTGAAGTG
>SECL01000080.1 GCA_004173455.1 Moraxellaceae bacterium
GATGCACCAGACAACTTGCTCGTGCAACTAGTGTTTCAAGAGAATAGTTCCGCGGAGGACTTCGAGTCTCATTTCAGCCGACTCCCTGGTAGGTGGCGCAAGCGACCGTCCCTGTCCATGGCCATCCCCGACATATCCATTGAGACCGAATGTGTCAGGACTGTTCCATTCAGTGGCGCACTCAGAAGAGTGATGAGCAGAGACTACCAAAAGGTTGAGCGGACCGGTGATGACACCGATGTTTCCCCTGAGTTTGACCAGTACTCTTGGTCCTCGGTCGTCAGTGGTGTCGAGATTGATGAAGAGGTTCGTTTGCGACTTCTGGAACGAGAGGACTCGAAAGCTCTGTTCCGTCAGAAGGCAGAGAAGTGCCACATCATCAGCAAGAAGAATAAGACCTACGAACATAATCCGAACAATATCATATACTGCTCCAGAAACCTGCACCAGCAGTATGACGCCATTGACTCCACGGCTGGCGTGGAACAGTTCTACCTACAGTATGTCGGCCATGACCCCAATCCATCCCAAGGAATTGTGAACAAGAAGCAGTGTTCAGTGTATGCCACCTCGGTGCGGGTCATTTTCATTGATGAACAGGCAAAGAATACGCTGCACAGCGATTTCAAGCTGCATACAGATATCGACAAGACCACTATTCAACTTGAGCTTCACTTCCAAGACCCGCTCACTTTTGACTATTGTACAAAAACCAGGGCTGAGCAGACGTGTGCGCGATGGAGATCGTACGAAGGAATTAACGATTGATAACAGTAATATTTAGTTTTCTGATGGGCAGTATTTGGGAATGGTTACGAGTATGGTGTTTGGATATGATTGTATGTATGGCAAAAATGAATCCTAAATATAGTTAACTGAAGATCATGCAGTGGTATAGAGGTAAGGTCAAAGAAGAGAATACTCAGTATGGTAGTTTTCATGTATTTGCGATACGTTATTGATGTACTAAGGATATGTGGTGAACAGGATATGCTTGTAGTTACAATAGCAAATGTGTCTCACTAGTAGATAGTATAGTCCATGTCCCTGTCAAGGTTGTAAAAATAAATGCGGAAAAGAAAAATATATTTACTTTTGATGCGCATTGAAAGTGGAAACCATACCATCATACCATACAAGACCTACCCAAGACAGGCAGATCATCGACACTAGACGACCGTACGAAGTGACGATTGGCTAGAATGGCTTTACGAGGTGATGTCGAGACCGCCACAGCACTCGCAAAATCCGCTGCAGCTCATGACATCGCCCATGTTAGTGCTGGTGCTATCGGTAATGTGCTGCATGATGAAGGACTGAAAGCCATGCACACCATCAGGAAGCCGCTGTTGACCCGTACACACAAGAGAAAACGGCTGGACTTTGCTTTGACACATCGTGATTGGACCGTCGAGCAATGGAAGCAAGTCGTGTTCTCTGATGAGACACCTACACTAGCTCGACCATCAGATACGCACAAGCTGCGGTGGGTAAAGCCTACATAAGGTCTGAATCCGAAGCTAGTCATTCCTACCGTGCAAGGAGGAGGTGC
>SECL01000039.1 GCA_004173455.1 Moraxellaceae bacterium
AGCCGTCACTTCAAGCACAAAATACTCAAGTAACTTTTTCTGTACTTTTTTGCTTAACTTACAATTCGTTATATTCATTTTTGTAGACTAACATAAAGCTAATCTACTACAGCCCCAAATTTTTAAGAAGCGGTCTTTTGGCTAGTCTATGTAGTGTGCTACTGATAGGCTGTAATACGGTACCAAAGGCAGTTGATACATCGGCCTATCGTCAGCATATGCCAAAGTCAATTTTGGTTTTACCTCCCATTAATAACTCACCAGAAGTACGTGCTACTTATAGTTTTTGGCCAACAGTAACTATTCCCGTTGCTGAGGCAGGCTATTATGTGTTTCCGCTAGCACTTGTTGACCAGACCTTTAAGGATAATGGGGTAAACACCGCTGCCGATGCCCAGTCCATTTCTACCCAGAAACTGCAGGAAATCTTTGGTGCCGATGCTGGCCTGTATATTACAATTACGGAATATGGCTCCAAATATCAAGTGATCAGCAGTACTACCAGTGTTGCTGCCAATGCCAAACTGGTAGATCTAAAAACCGGTGAGTTATTGTGGCAGGGTAGTAAGCGTCAGGAAGTGGCCAATAATAATAGTCAGGGCGGTTTAGTTGGTATGATGGTAGGAGCATTAATTGAACAAATTACCAATAGCCTGACAGATCGTGGTTACGGTGTCTCTAGCATTGTGAGCAACCAGCTTTTCTATCCAAACTTGGCCGTGGGTAATGCGTTATTGCATGGACCACGCTCACCGAAATATCAGGCTGATGGTACAACAGCAATAGCAAAGTAATAAATCATAAAGAACGCGAGTTGATCTCGCGTTCTTGTATAAGCGAAAGCTATTGTATATTAAACTCCAATCAGTCCTCCACTAAGAAACCACCACTTTGATGCGCCCACAACCGTGCATAAATACCGTTGGCTGCTAGCAATTCCTGATGGGTGCCCTGTTCCACAATCTTGCCCTGATCCATCACAATCAAGCGATCCATGGCCATAATGGTCGACAAACGATGGGCAATCGCAATCACGGTTTTGCCTTGCATGAGCTTGTACAAACTATGCTGAATCGCAGCTTCTACTTCCGAATCCAGTGCGCTGGTGGCTTCATCCAAGAGCAAAATCGGTGCGTCTTTTAACATCACGCGCGCAATGGCAATACGCTGGCGCTGGCCACCCGACAGCTTGACGCCACGCTCACCCACATGCGCATCAAAACCAGTGCGGCCATTGGGGTCGGTCAAATGCGCAATAAACTCATCGGCTTCGGCTTGCTGGGCAGCGGCAATCAGTTCGGCCTCGCAGGCATCCGGCTTGCCATACAAGATATTTTCACGCACCGAACGATGCAGTAGTGAGGTGTCTTGCGTGACCATGCCAATCTGAGCGCGTAAGCTGTCTTGCGTGACCTGCGCAATGTCCTGTCCATCAATTAAAATCCGTCCTTGCTGCGGTTCATAAAAATGCAGCAGCAGGTTGATCAGGGTGGATTTGCCTGCGCCGGAACGTCCCACCAGCCCAATTTTTTCACCGGCCTGAATGTTGAGGTTAAGATTGCTCAAAATCGGCTTATCAGGACTATAGGCAAAGCTGACATTGTCAAATTGCACATGGCTTTGATTGACCTTGAGCGGCTGCGCATCCGGCTTGTCAGTAATTAACTGCGTCTTGGTCAGGGTATTAATGCCATCCTGCACGGTGCCAATATTTTCAAATAATGAGGAAATTTCCCACATGATCCACTGGGCAAAGCCATTTAAGCGCAAGGCCATGGCGGTGGTGGCTGCCACGGCACCAATGCCCAGCACCGAGTTTGACCATAACCACAAGGCCATGCCTGAGGTGGATAAAATCAAAAATGCATTAAGGCTTTGATTGGTAAACTGCAACCAAGTAACCAGCCGCATTTGTCGATGCACTGTGACCAGAAAATCATCCATGGATTCGCGGGCATAACCGGCTTCACGCCCGGCATGGGAAAACAGTTTGACGGTCTGAATGTTGGTGTAGGCATCGGTGACCCGACCCACCATATTGGAGCGCGCATTGGCCTGTGATTTGGCAATCGCACCCAGACGCGGCAAAAAATAACGCATGGCGCTGATATAGGCTGTAAGCCAGATAAAAAACGGCACCAGCATCCACAGGCTAAAAGACCCCATCACCAGACTTAAGGTGACAAAATACACCAGCATAAAAGCCAGAATATCCGCAGCCAGCATCCACACATCACGCACGGCCAGCGAGGTTTGCATCACTTTGGTGGCAATGCGTCCGGCAAAGTCATCACTAAAAAAACCGAGGCTTTGATTAAGCACTTGCCGGTGAAAGTTCCAGCGCAGCCGCATCGGAAACGTGCCCAGCAAGCCCTGATGCTTGATCAGTGATTGCAAGCCCACCAGAAAAATACTGCCCACAATCACTGCCGCCAACAGCAGCAAATGCGTGCCTTCTTTTTGCCATAGCATGGCTGGTTCAACATTGCTGAGCCAGTCCACCATTTTGCCCATCATGGCAAACAGCAGCGCTTCAAAAATACCAATAATGGCGGTGAGCACTGTCAGGCCAATAATTAACCCGCGAGTGCCTTGTGTAGCCTGCCAGATAAAGGCAAAAAACTGGCTGGGCAACAACGGTGGCGGTGTATCGGGATAAGGCTCAATACGCTTTTCAAACCAGCTAAACATGAAATGTCCTTGAACAATACAAAATGGGTGGTGAGCACGCTGCAAAAAGATAAAGGTCTGGCGTTATTGTTATGACTGCCCCGACTGGTGATTGCAATATAAGATAATTTTCAGGCTCAAAGGTTGAATGATCCAACGGAATGAGAGTCACCTGATTTTAGATTGCTTGATTTTAGATTGCATGGCTTTAAGAGTGCAGGTTTCAAAGTTGGTAAGTTTAAATATCAATGAAGTTCAGGGTTAAATTATAGCCTTGATCTGCTGTACCCACTCAAAAGAAAAAATACAATCAGTGTTAATAAAACTGGTTTAATCACATCGAGCTATTCAACGCGCTTGATGACACCTGTCTAATATCACATTCCTAATATCAAGCGCTCTACCAACAAATGAATCACATCAGGGTGGAGCATTCCTAAAGGCACACCACCCTGATGCCTTGCACTTAGCTGTTTTTTTGCTGCTGCTGCATTTGCTTGGCCAGTTTGTAGCTGTCTTCTACATGGGTGAGGGCAATTTTTTTCAAAATTTGGTAACCCAGTGTGGCTGCAACCAGTTGACCGCCCAACGGAATAAATTTGGTCACCTGTTTGGTCAGGATTTTACCGGCAAACCCGCTAATACTTTTACGCGCCACCGCACGCGTAGTCACTAGGCCAGCAAATTGAAAACCACGCTTACGCAGGGCATTCCAGCGTACCTGCCGGGTCTTGGAGTCGTACACGGCAATTTGCTCCGGTTCCAGTCCAAACTTGGCATTAATCTGGGGCAGCAATACACTCAGTACGCTAGTGTCAATCACTACATCCAGAAAAGGCACTGGCACCACGGCAGCGCCAGCAGAAATCCACGCGCGCTTTTTGACCAGATCAATGCATTCCCGGCGAATTTGCTCAAGGTTTAAGGTTGGGCTAATCAGGTGCTCATCGGCATTTTTGGCAGTTGTCATTGTTGCTCCACACGGTTAGAGATATTAAAAAGGTAAATTTTACCCAAAACGGTTAGCCATAAAATGCCATAAAACCAGCAGCTTGAGTTAAGCTTTCCTTTAGCATTCCTGATTAAACTTTGTAAATCCATGCCGCTATCCTGATTTGGCTATAGCGCGCTGGCATGACATCACCTGTCACGGTGTGCGGTCAGACTGGGTGTAATTAAATTTCGGGCAAGACATTTCTGTGATGCATTTCGTACTAGAATCAGTGCTGGATTCATCTGTATTTGCCCATTAGCGGTCACTGTTAAATTTATGCTCAATATCACCCAAAGCCAGCGTATTGAATTACTGTTTGCCACCATGCAGGACTTTTTGGCCGCACATCCTGTGTCGGTGTTTGAGGCGCAACAGGTGATTGTGCCCTCGCATGGCGTGGGCGTGTGGCTGCGTTATCAGTTGGCCAGCAAGCAGGGCATTAGTGCACGCTTTAATACCGACTTTTTTGGGACGTATCAGTGGTCGCTGTATAAAAAAGTGTTGGGCAGTGATATTCCCAAAAATGCACCGTTTACGCGGCAAGTGATTCAATGGAAGCTATTTTGTCATCTGGTGCAAGTGCTGAAAAAACCCAGTGAGCATGTACAGGATTGCGAGGTGTTAGCACCACTTTTGGCTACCCTGCAACAACATCCACAAAAGCCGCAACCCCCCCAGCCGCAGCGCAAGCTATGGCATTTGTGTGGTTTGATTGCGCAAGTGTTTGCCAGTTATGTGCTGTACCGTAGCGACTGGCTGGAGTGCTGGGGACAGGGCAGGCATCTGGATATTGAGGTGCAACTGCGTAAAAAAGAGGCCACGGCGCCCGATTGGCTGGTGGCGCGTTATGGCGAAATGGAACGCTGGCAGCAGTTTTTGTGGCATCGGTTGTTTGCCGAACAATTTACCGAATATCAAAACATCCGCGGCCGCTTTTGGAAAGTATTGGCCAGCAATGAATATAAGCGCAATTTACTGCCCAAGAGCCTGACCATTTTTACGGTATTGCAATTACCACCCGCCGAATTTAATTTTATTCAGCAATTGTCAAAGTACACCGATATTCAGTTTTTGCATTATAACCCGTCGCAAGAGTACTGGGCCGATAGTGTCGATCCGCAATGGCTCAAGCGCTTTGCCTTAAAGAATCCGTATGCCGCGCGTTTGTTTGACAGTAAGCATCCGTTACTCACCAGTATGGGCAAGCAGGCACGCGATATTTTTGCCCAGTTGGCCGAGCTTTCGGGCAATGATGCCAATTTGTCTGGCGAATGGGTGGATTTGTTTCCCAGTTATTTTCCAAACACATTATTGGGGCAGTTGCAGCATGATATTTTGCATCTGGTACAGCCGCAGCCGCATAGTTTTCGGTTGCGCGCGCAGGATCAATCCATTCAAATCCATGTCTGCCATTCGCCATTGCGCCAGCTTGAAGTGCTGCGTGAAGAACTGATCACGTGGCTAAATGCCGACAGCAGCAGGCAACCCGCTGATGTGGTGGTATTTGTACCCAATTTGCCTGAGATTGCGCCCTTAGTGGGACATGTGTTTGGTGGCGGCTTTGACAGTGGCTTTGGCAGTAAACCGGGCGTGACCTTGCCAGTCCATGTGACGGGGGTGGTGCAACCTGATGCCGAGCAATTGTGGCAGGCCATGCTGGGTTATTTTACCTTGCTGAGTGGTCGTTTTAGCATTGATGACTTCATGGACTGGCTCAGCCTGCCTGATATCCAGCAATGCTATGACTTAACCCGTGAGCAAGTGGGGCGCTTGGGTGAAATGCTGGCCGATGCAGGCTTTCGACGTGGTTTTGATGCGGCACATTTGCGTCAGACATTGGCCAGTGAAGACCATGACACACGATTTACTCTGCAATTTGCACTTAACCGCCTGATGCTGGGCATGGTCATGCCTGTGCCAGCCTTACATATGGGTATTTTGCCCTATGCCAATGTGGCGCGGCAGGATTTTGACCTGATTGCTACCTTGGCGCGCATGGTGTCGGATTTGTCGATTCATCGGGATGCCTTACAGCACAATAACCAGCCAGTGAGTCATTGGCTGGCGGTGTTGCGTGCGCATTTTAACCAGTTTTTTGCACATAGTATCAATACGGTGGGCGGCAAGGGCGTGCAAACTGCTTTTTTTGAGTTGCAACGCAGCATGGAAACGGCCGAAAGTGGCGAGCTGTACTTGCCGCTGCAATTTGTGCTGGATGAAATTGCAGCTATTTTGCAGGAAGCACCGCCAGGGTCGATTCCAACGGGGAAAATTACTTTTAGCCGTATGGGTACTTTGCGGCCATTGCCGTATCAACTGGTGGTAATGCTCAATCTGGACAGCGGTGTTTTTCCAGCCCGTGACCGTAAAAATACCTTTGATTTGATTAATGAAATGCAGGCCAGACGTGGTGACCGCTCCCGCCAAAGTGATGATGAAGGGGCATTCCTTGATGGATTATTACTGGCGCAACAAGCTTGCTGGATGTTTTATAATGGTTTTTCACCCAATGACACGCAGGCACGCCAGCCGTCAGGAATCTTGCAGCAACTGATTGAATTTTTGGCCAATATGCTCGAAATACCCGCTGAGTCCTCCTGTCAGGCACTGAATCAGCCCAAAACCGCGCTAGAGCTATTGGTTCGGCAGCATAGCTTACAGCCGTTTGAAAGCACCAATTTTGATGCAGACAAGCCGCGGAGTTATGCTGAACACTGGTTTGGCGTGGCCACAGGTTTACAGCAGCCTGTCAACACCCAGCCGTGGTTTAACCAGCCATTACAAACCACGGTACAGGGCGTGCTCAAACTCAGCCAGATCATTGCGGATTTAAAACAGCCTGCCAAACACTTCCTCAAGCAAAGCCGCGTGGCCTCCTTGGGTCGGCTGGATATTGCCAGTACCTTTGAGCCACTCACCTTAAGCAAGCTGGATGAATACCAGATTCGCAGCTTGCACCAGCAACAGCCTGATACCTTAATTGAGGGGCAGTTGCAGTCTATTTTACCGGTTGGGTCAGCAGCAGCGGCTTATTGGCAAAAAAGCCAGCAAGAGGCACAGCGCAATCAAAAACGCTTAAGCCAATACGGCACAGCCACCGAACTGGATGAGCAGCAAATTCAAGTTGGGGATCATGTGATTCAGGCGGTGATGCCCAAGCAATTTGACACAGGCTTGTGGCTGAGCCAGCAAGCAGTCAAAACAAAAGGGCAGCGCACCTTACAATACTGGCTGGAGCATCTGGCATGGCAAGTCAAGCGCAATACCAGCCAGAGTGATGTGAGCAACTACCATGACCAAAGCCTGCCTGAGCCAAAACAATGTGGTGAACGTATTGTGGTATTAAGCGATGTCAGCCTGATTTTTGCACCAGTGCAAGCCGTGCAGGCACAGCATTATTTAAGTGAATGGCTGGCTACTTGGCAACAAGCTGCCAGTAAACCGTGGGTATTGCCGCCGGATCTGGTGCTGGACAAAACCCATGGGCTGGCGTTTAACCATGATCGCCAGCAACTGGAGATTAAAAATATCAGCAAACTGATGGAACAATGGCGTGATGGCAAAAGCTTTTTTGGCGGCTTTAGTTTACCAGCCAGCGAACAAATGGATTGCATGCAGCACAGCGATTGGCAAATTATTTTACGCGGACAGGATGCGGTAAAAGTATGTGCGCAGTTTATGCAGCGCCATGCCGTGCAATTATATGGCCCGATGTTAAATGGCCTGAGGGAAGAAAAATAATGAATACGCTGGTGCAATCTGCCCCTACAGCACGGCCTGTGGTGGTCATTCCTGCCAACCCTGCCATTGACTTAAGCCTGCAAGGCCTACACCTGATTGAAGCCTCAGCGGGAACAGGTAAAACATGGACACTGGCCACCCTGATGGTACGCCTGATTGTCGAAGGTGGGTTTTTTACCCGACAAATTATTGCCACTACTTTTACCCGTGCCGCAGCAGCCGAATTAAAAACCCGTATCCGCAAGTCGTTTGAAACCTATCAAGGCGTGTTGAAGCAAGCCATGAATGATCCTGAAGCCAGCTTGCAACAGGCGATTGACCGCAAAGACTGGCTGGCCGTGCATTTTTTGCAAACGCTCAATATTGACCAGCAAGGCCATGCACAAAATCTGTTGCAACTGGCGCTGGTTACCTTTGATGAGTTGTTTGTCGGCACGCTGGATAGTTTTTGCCAAAAGCTGATGAGCGAATTTGCCTTTGACAGTGGCCAGTACGAAAGCCTGCACATTAGCGAACAGGATGCCGAGCTATGCTATCAGGTGCTGCACCAAAGTTTGCGCCAGTGGTATAGCCAGCAAAATCCCCGCTTGATTGAGCTGCTGGTCTTAACGGGTCAGTACAAGGATGTAAGCCATTTTGAAGGCAATATTGGGCAAGTGCTTAATTTTTTATCGGCACCCATTGAAGCCGTGGCCATGCCGCAGTTTGACTGGCAGGCCTATGACCGTACGCTTGACGCAGTGCGCACACTGGATAAAACCAAGCTTGCCGATTTTAATGATTTTTTTCATGAGGATGGGCAATATAAAGCGCACTTGCATAGCAGCAAAGTCTTTAAAAAACACGGCCATTTGCTAAACGATTTGCTGGACAGTATTGCCAGTCATTCACTCAATTATGTGCTACTGCTTGATGAACATGAAAAATTTGGTGATTTGCTGGATGGGTTTTTAGCCATTGATAGCCAGTTTAAAACCACCCCTAAGGATCAGGTTGCTTTGGCAGAATTTTACAACATTTCATGTTTGTCGGTTATTCAGGACTGTGCCGCGCTTAGACAGCAGCTTAAACAACAGCTTGAGCATACCAGTCAATATATTCAGTATTATTTAAGCCAGCAAATTCGGCAACAGTTGCCGCAGTTACTGGCCGATCGGGGCGAAACCACTTTTTCGCAGCAAATGCGCACCTTGTCGCAAGCCTTAAGTCATACCCAGCCACCCGAACAAGGGCAGGCGCTAGCGCAGCATATCCAGCATCGCTATCCGGTGGCATTGGTGGATGAATTTCAGGATACCAACAGCGATCAGGATCAGATCATTGCCCAAATCTGGCGCAATGCACGACCAGACAGCAAAAACTGCCTGATACTGGTGGGTGATCCCAAGCAAGCGATTTATGGCTTTCGTGGGGGCGATATGCTGACCTACAAAAAAGCCCGTGATGACGTGCTGAGCAAGCAAGGCCAGCAGCATTTTTTACAGTTTAACCATCGCTCGATTGCGCCACTGGTCAAGGCAGTCGACACCTTGTTGCAGCGTAATCCCGAGCTGGGAGAAGAGATTCACTATGCACCCGTGGAAGCGGCTGGCCATAATCAGCGCCAGTTGTGCTGGCAAATTGATGGTCAACCGCTTCAAACCAACCCCAGCCCTTTACGCTGGTTATGTGTTAAAACGCAAAAAACCACCTTGCAGCAAATGGCATGGCAGATTATTCAGTTGCTACAACACAGCGCAGCAGGCGAGGTGTACTGGCGTGATCCAGTCAATCATGCGTTAGAACCACACATGACTACCGCATTACAGCCCAGTGATATTGCGGTGCTGTGCCGCGCCAATCATCAACTGGATGAAATCGAAGCCATTTTATTACAGGCAAAAATTCCAGTATGCCGTAGCGCGCGCATCAATGTGCTGGCCAGTGTGATGGCTATTGAGGTGGCCGCACTCATGCAATTGATGCTCAATCCCTTGCATGAAGGCTACTTGCGCCGTGTGTTGTCGGGCTTGCTGGTGAGCCAGACGCTTAGCGATTTATTGTTGCTGGATCACAATTCGGATGAACTGGCGCGGTTGCAAAGTCATTTTATTCAGTTGGCCGAACAGTGGCACCAGTTTGGCTTTTTGTCTGCATGGCAACGGTTTGCACGGCAGTTTGATGTCTGGCAGCAACTGGCCACGGTGGAGCAGGCCGAGCGCCATATTGTCAATTTGCGCCATGTGGTAGAGCTGGTACACCAGCGCGAACAAAGTCTGGCAGGGCAGCATTATTTGCTGGGCTGGCTGATGCAGCAAATCAAGCATCCTTCACAGCGCGAAACCGAGCTGGAACGACGCCTATCAGGTGCGCAGGGCGTGCAACTGATGACAGTGCATAAATCCAAGGGGCTTGAGTTTCCCATTGTATTTGTGGGCAGTCTGGATAAAGGCAAAACTGATCCCATCAAACTGGCATTTTATGAAGAAAACCAGCAACGCAAGCTCAGCTTTGACACCAAAAATTCAGCGTATGAAGCCGCCCATCGCGCGCGTGAACAAGCCGAACAAAAACGCCTAATGTATGTGGCACTGACGCGCGCCAGTGTATGTCTGTATGTGGTTGCACCAGCCTTGCCCGAGCTGGATGCCAAAGGCAAGCAAAAGCCGCTCAAAGGCTTGTTATATCACTGGTTGCCGCCCATACAACAGGACTGGCTGTGTACGCAAAGTACCTTGGTGCATGAGATGGAACAATGTCCGGTGTTTGTCTATCGCCAGCATGACACGCGACCAACCCTTAAAGCACGGCCAATCCCGACCCAGCGCCAACACGCATGGGGCTTAACCAGCTTTAGCCAGTTGTCACGCTATCAAAAAGCCAGCCCATTTTCTGGTAACTTATCTAGCAACATCTCTGGCAATATCGACCCCACAGCGACCCAGATTGCTTCCCCCTTAAGCCAGCCTGTGAGTGAATCTGCAACTGCCGACCGCTTGTTGCATGTGGATGAACCCAATCCGCAACTCGAACCAACCCAACAAACTGAAATAGCTGAACATGCGCCGTTTTGTTTTGCTTTTCCACGCGGCACGCAGGCCGGTGAATGCTTGCACGGCATTTTAGAGCGTATTAACCCCAGACAAACCCAGCACTGGCACACTATTTTTGTGGAGCAATTACAGCAGTTTGCCATTAGTCTGGATGAGCTGGCGCAAAACAATCCACACATGACGCTGGACAATATGCAGCAGTGGTTTGAGGATATTGTGCATGCCCGTTTGCCCGATGGCGCGTCACTGGCCAGTATAAGCAACCAGATTCATGAGTTTGAGTTTCATTTGGCGCTCACCAGTCAGCAGCTGGACACGCAAGCCATTTATCAGTTGTTGCATCAGTATGATTTGCCCGTGGCGAGCCTAAATCCGGTGTTCAATGCACGCTATTTACATGGTTATATTGATCTGGTGTATGAGCACAATAATAAATACTACGTGGCAGATTATAAAAGTAATTCACTCAAAAATACCGCTGCGGGGAGTGATGCATGGATTGCAGGAGCAGGCAATAATCAAGCCCAGCCAGATTGCTTTGATAATTATTGCCCTGAGGCATTGCAACACAACATGAGCAGTGCAGGCTACTGGTTGCAGGCGGTGTTGTACCAAGTGGCATTGCACCGTTATTTGCGCTTGCGTTTGCCGGATTATGAGCCGCAGCAACATCTGGGCGGCGTGGTGTATTTATATTTGCGCGGGATGCGTGCAGAGCGTAGCCAGACTGGAATCCTGCACTGGCCTGTCAATATCGCCCTGATTGATCAACTGGATAAACTGTTGGGGCAGCATGAACCAGTTTGACCATCGCCCCCTATTTAATCAATGCGAAGGAACACGTGATGGACAAGCCTGTGGATAACTCTGTTGATAAGCATGCGGATAAGTCTGTGGACAAAGCTGTGCATAACCCTATGGATAAGTCTGTTGATAACCTATCTGCTGCCATAGAGCTTGATGAACGCGCCTGGTATATGGCACTTGCCGAGCATATGGCTCAGCTATATAGTGGAACATCAGACAATCAAAAAAACTATATTAAACAAATAATTATTAAACTTGGACAGGCACTGGAAATCGGGCATACCTGTTTGCTACTCAATGAAGTTAGCTTAAATTTTAAGCAAATGCAACATCCTGCCATTGTGGATGAATGTCAAGCTATTGAACAGCCCTCACCCTTGGTCAGGGCGGAGGATTATCTATACTTTTACCGGCAGTGGCAACAGGAAAATCAACTGGCTGAGCAATTAACGCACATTCTCACCACCATACGGCCAGTAACTGTCCAGTTTGAGGCCGAAGAAAAAGCAAATGCGCAGCAACGACAAGCCATTACCCTAGCGGCGACCCATTCCTTTAGCTTGATCACTGGCGGGCCCGGCACCGGCAAAACCTATACGCTGGTGCGCATTGTCAAAGCCTTGCAGCAAGCCCAGCCTGATTTACGCATTGCCTTGGCTGCTCCAACGGGCAAGGCCGCACAGCGTATGCAAAGCGTGCTGGATGTTGCTTTTGCACAATCGGGCATTGCCAGCAGTCATATTCAAACCGCGCAAACCATTCACCGCTTACTGGGATTGGGCACTAGCGGTAAGCCGCGTTATCATGCGCAGGCCGTGCTGCCGTATGACCTGATTGTACTAGACGAAGGTTCTATGCTGGATCTGGCACTGGCCAGTTTGTTGTTTGCGGCCATCGCGCCGGGCACCCGGGTAATTATTCTAGGTGATGCCGATCAGCTGGCGGCGGTCGATGCAGGCGCGGTACTGGCCGACTTGCAGCAAACGCCCGCTTTACAGCAATACCAGATGCATCTGACCGAAAGTAAACGCTTCGAGCCCACGCAAGGCATTGGCCAGTTGGCAGCCGCCATTTTGGCGCAGGACACTACTACCTTTTGGCAGACCTTTGCCAAGCCAGAAAACCAGTCTATTTTACAGCATATCAATCCGCAGCATTTTGGCCATCAACATCTTGGTGACCAGCAACTATTTGACCAGCTATGGCAGGGCTTTTTGCCCTATGTGGCGGCGTTACAACAGCGTCAGCCGGTACAAGAGTTGTATGCAGTATTTGACCAGTACCGGATTTTATCTGCCATGCGTTCGGGGCGGCTGGGCGTCAAACGCATTAATCAGGAAATGTCACGGCGTTTGCAGCAGTCGCTTGGCCAAACGGTGGGCTTTGGCGAGTGGTTTAGCGGTCGTCCTGTGCTGATGAACCGCAACGACTACGGTTTGCAACTGTCCAATGGCGATATTGGCTTGTGCCTGCCGGATGACACTGGCAAATGGCAGGTTTATTTTCCCCACTTAGCGCAGCCCATTGCCGTGACCCGCCTGCCACTGCATGACATTAGTACGGCGTTTGCCATGACAGTACACAAGTCACAGGGTTCGGAGTTTAACCGGGTTGCTGTAGTACTGGACCCAGCCGCTGACAGCCTGCTTAGCCGTGAGTTGCTCTATACGGCGGTTACCCGTGCCAGACAACAGGTTGAGCTGTGGAGTGATCCTGCCGCTGCCAATCAGGCGTTACACAACAGACTAGTTCGTCACACAGGATTACAGCGCCAGTTGCAAAAACACATAATTGCACTTAATCGTGAACAAAAGCAGACAGCAATGTAAGCAAATGCTCACACTATATACATCTTTTAACGGCTATAGACAGAGTGGTCTATTTGCGATGATGGCCACACGATAAGTGGCTGGCAAGGAAAGCCGGTAAAGCAGCATAACAAGAACAACATGGTTGGGAAACCTGCATACTTAACGGAACCAAGTCTATAATAAACAAGCCGTTTTATACAGTCGCATAAGCCCGGAAGGTCATACCAGTACCCAAGGGCTTTTCTTTTTTTATCAGTTATGGCTTCCATAAAATCTGCAACATGCTGCATCAAACCCACTTACAAAGCGCAAAACACGGCACATATTTTTGCAACACGTCCAGCAAGATCAATGAGTTATTTTAATACTGAATATTAACTCATGCATAAGAAAGGTGTTTGCCATGAATATTTTTGAAGCCCTACGCCAAAGCCACGAGATTCAGCGACAACTGGGCGCGCAACTGTTAAAAACAAAAGGCGCCAGCACCGAGCGCGATGAAATTTTTAAACAATATAAAATTGAACTGGCCGCGCACGAAACTGCCGAAGAACGCTACTTTTATATTCCCTTGCTGATGGATGACAACGGGGTGGACTTAACCCGCCATGCCATGTCTGAACATCATGAAATTGATGAGTATATTGAACAAGTTGAACAAGCCGACCAAACCACCTCAGCATGGATGGCTGCTGCCAAAAAACTGGTGGATCAGGTGCATCATCACTTGTCGGAAGAAGAGCACCGTTTTTTTCAAATGTCGGGCAAAATCCTAACCGAAACCCAAAAAACTCAACTGGCCAAGCAGTATTTGTCCGAATATGAGCTGCAAAAACAAAAACAGGCTGCGGCTTAATTTCAACCACGTTAATAAACCTAACAGCTTTTTCCTTTTTTATCATACCGTGAGCCACGCATGACCTATTATCCCTATACGCCCGATGTTGAAGTTAAAACACCCGAAGAAGACCAGTTAATTGAAAAAATTGTCGCCTCTATGGGGCGGGTCAATGCCAAAGCGTTTGATAAGGAACGCCATGCCACCCGTGATGCCCATGCCAAAAGCCATGGCATTTTAAAGGGCTATTTAGAGGTATATGACAACTTGCCTGCGCATTTGGCACAGGGATTATTTGCCAGCCCTAAGCGTTATCCCGTGGTGATTCGCCTGTCCAGCGCGTTTGGCCATATTAAAGATGATCGTATTCCGAGTGCCTATGGCATGGCGATTAAAGTAATTGGCGTTGAAGGCGCAAAAATCCTGCCAGAACATCAGCATGACCTGACGCAGGATTTTTTACTGGTCAATTTTCCAGTGATTCCATTTGGTCATGTGCAGGCTTACTGGAAAAGTCAAAATATTGCTGAAAAATATGATGATAGCCCTGATTTAATCAAGCAAATGGGTGATTCCTTGCTCAAGCCCGCCAGTACCATTGCAGGCTTATTGGCACATACTAAATCTCCGCTTAAAAAAATTGGTGCACCGCCCACGCATATTTTGGGCGAAACCTTTTACAGCATGGCTGCGATTCGGTTTGGTGATTATATTGCCAAAATCAATGCCGCGCCGTTGTCACCTGAAGTACGTGCTTTGACCAAACAAAGCATTGATATTACCGAGCGTCCGTCGGGCATTCGTGATCTGGTGGTGGATTTCTTTAGCCGTTCCGGTGCGGAATATGAGCTGAATGCCCAGCTTTGTACCCATCCCGATGAAATGCCGATTGAAGATGCCTCCATTGAGTGGGACGAAAACAAGTCACCGTATCAGCCGATTGGAAAAATTGTGATTCCGCCGCAAGATGCCTATAGTCCTGCACGCCGTGTGTATGGCGATGATGTGCTGTCGTTTAACCCGTGGCATTGTCTGGTGGCGCATCAGCCGCTTGGGTCGATCAATCGGGTGCGTATTCCAGCCTATGCGCGCTCAAGCCAGTTCCGCCATGCCATGAACGTACAGCCGCGCATTGAGCCTAAAGATATTAGTGAAGTGCCTGATTAAGTGAAGTGTCGGATTAGCTTGGCAGACTAACCGTTTATTTCAGCGCAAAATAAACCTGCCCCGCTGCAACCCAGCGGGGTTTTTTACAGGAAAAGTTAAAAGATCAAAGTACAGGACAAAGCCACTGTATTCATTTGGCGTATCGGGTAAAGTAGCCTTATATTTTTAGTTTTATACTGTTTATTTCATGAGCAATAATAACTTTTCACAGATTGCAGCTTTCATTTGGTCGGTGGCCGATTTACTGCGTGGCGACTTTAGACAATCACAATATGGACGGGTCATTTTACCGTTCACCTTGTTGCGCCGCCTTGAGTGCGTATTGGCCGACAGCAAAGCAGCCGTGTTGGCAGAGCATCAACGAATTCAGGCCTTTAATTTGCCCGAAGAATCTCAGGAAAAAATGCTTCTTCGCGCCACGCAGGGATTGGCGTTTTTTAATACCTCGCCTATGGATTTGGCCAAGATGGGTCAAACCGACATTAAAGCCAACCTCAAAACCTATGTGCAAAGTTTTTCTAAAGATGCGCGTGAGATTTTTGAGCACTTTAAGTTTGATGAGTTTGTTGGGCTGCTAGATGATGCCAACCTGCTCTATAAAGTAATCAAGCTGTTTGCAACCACGGACTTAAGCCCGAAAAATGTCTCCAACCATGACATGGGCTTGGTGTTTGAAGAGCTAATCCGTCGTTTTGCGGAAAGTTCTAATGATACCGCAGGCGAGCATTTTACCCCGCGTGATATTGTGCGCCTAACCACCTCACTGGTGTTTATGGAAGATGATGCCGCACTGGTGAAAGAAGGCATTATCCGTACCATCTATGACCCAACGGCAGGGACGGGCGGATTTTTATCCTCAGGCATGGAATATGTACTTGAGCTAAACCCCAATGCGGTCATGCGTGCCTTTGGTCAGGAACTCAACCCTGAATCCTATGCTATTTGCAAAGCCGACATGCTCATTAAAGGGCAGGACGTCAGCCGCATTAAACTGGGCAATACGCTGTCCAATGACCAACTGGCGCAGGATCAGTTTGACTACATGCTGTCCAATCCACCGTTTGGCGTAGACTGGAAAAAGATTGAGCAGGACATTAAGGACGAGCATCAGGTGAAAGGCTTTGATGGGCGTTTTGGCGCAGGCTTGCCCCGTGTGTCGGATGGCTCACTGTTGTTTCTCATGCACCTGATTAGCAAAATGCGCAATCGTGACCAGATCAGTGAACAAGGTAGCCGTATTGGTATTATCTTAAATGGCTCGCCACTCTTTACAGGTAGCGCAGGCAGTGGCGAAAGCGAAATCCGTCGTTATATTTTAGAAGCCGATTTGTTAGAGGCCATTATTGCACTGCCCAATGACATGTTTTATAACACCGGCATTGCCACGTATATCTGGATACTCAGCAACAAAAAAGATGCCGAGCGCAAAGGCAAAGTACAACTGATTGATGGCAGCCACTTATATCGCAAAATGCGCAAGTCACTGGGTTCCAAGCGCAATGAGATGAGCGAAGACGACATTAAAACCATCACGCGCAGCTTTGGTCAGTTTGAAGAAATAGATGCGCGTGAGCTTGATAAGCCAGCAGACATAAAGTCTAGCCGTGGTCGCCACTCAAACAGTCCAAAAACTGAAACCGCCAAAACCTTTGCCAGTAAAATTTTTAATAGCTATGAGTTTGGCTATCGTCGTGTGAGCATTGAGCGTCCGCTGCGCTTATCGGCACAACTTACCAATGACGCGGTGGCATCGTTACGTTTTGCACCCAAGCCACTAAATGCCGTGATGCAAAGTATTTATGCACAGTGTGGTACAACGTGGACAGATGCCGCTAGCGATAAAAACTATGGCGTATTTGACGCTGACCAACAGCTTGAAATCCGCACCCTGATTAAAGCCGAATATCCTGAACTCAAGGAAAAAGACATTAAAGACCTGCTGGATAGCAAAATCTGGTTAGTGCAAAAAGCCCTGATGCAAAAAGCACAAGCCTTGCAAGACCATATTGGCAGCGCGCAACATGATGACTTTAACCAGTTTGATGACACCTTAAAACAAGCCTACAAAGCCCTTGATGCTCAGTTTGCCATTAAGCTCGACACAAAAGAAAAAAAACAACTGCTGGATGCCATCACCTGGAAAAACCCAGACGCTGAACCTGCGGTGAGTAAGCTGGTAAAAGGAGCTGCCAATCCGCTATATGGTCAATTTGCTTACCACGGCAAAGTGGTGGAATTTGTGCAGGATGGCGATTTGCGTGATGCCGAGAACATTCCTTTAGATCCAAGCCAAAGCACGACTGATTTGATTGAAGACTACTTTAAACGCGAAGTGCAGCCGCATGTGATGGATGCATGGATTAATGCCGATAAGCGCGATGACAAAGATGGCGAAATTGGCATTGTGGGTTATGAAATTCCGTTTAACCGTCATTTTTATGTGTATCAACCGCCACGTGATTTAAGCGATATTGATGCAGATCTGGATGCAGTGAGCCGCGAGATTATGCAGCTTTTGCAAGAGGTGCATTCGTGATGAGTGGCGTAGTGGCGAAGTATCAAAAGTATGCGGAATATAAGGATTCAGGGGTAGAGTGGTTGGGTGAGATTCCAAGTCATTGGACAATGAATAAATTAAGATATTTATTTTTTTTCAATAAAGGACTGACTATTACTAAAGAGAATCTTGTAGATCAAGGTATCGCCTGCATTAACTATGGTGAAGTCCATTCTAAATATGGCTTTCAAATTGATCCGCTTATACACAATCTAAAATGCGTTGAAGAAAAATATTTAAAATTATCTCCAAATGCTTTATTGCAAAAAGGAGATTTTGTATTTGCGGATACTTCAGAAGATTTAAAAGGTTCTGGAAATTTCACAAATTTAGTAAGCAGCGAAAAAGTATTTGCTGGCTACCATACAATTATTGCTCGTCCGCAAGATGCTATAGAGAGTCGTTTTTATGCGTATTTATTTGATTCTCAGGAATTTAGATCGCAGATTCAATTGGCTGTAAAAGGTGTAAAGGTTTTTAGTATTACTCAGGCAATGTTAAGAGCTTCAAATGTTTGGCTACCATCTAAGGAAGAAAAAGATAAAATCCCCAATTTCCTAGACCATGAAACTGCAAAAATTGATAGCCTGATTGAAAAACAACAACACCTCATTCAGCTTTTAAAAGAAAAACGGCAAGCGGTGATTAGCCATGCCGTGACCAAAGGGCTTGATCCTAATGTGCCGATGAAAGATTCAGGTGTGGAATGGTTGGGGGAAGTGCCTGAGCATTGGGATACAACTAAAATTAAATATGTTGCGGAATTAACTCCAAAGAAAAGTGAATTATCAAACTTTGATAGTCGCCTTTGTACTTTCATTCCAATGGAAAAATTAAAACTTGGTAGCCTATTTAGGGATGAAGAAAAACAAATTTCTGAGGTGATTGGCGGGTATACATATTTTAAAGATGGTGATTTACTTCTAGCCAAAGTAACTCCATGTTTTGAAAATAAAAATATGGTCATAGCAAGTAATTTAAAAAATGGAATTGGTTTTGGTTCTTCTGAAATTTATGTGCTGAGAGCCAATAATAAAGTTAATACTAGATCTCTTGCATAAATCAAAAGATGATCAATGTATTGATCATCTTTTGAGCTAAAAATTGTATGACTTTCAACTATAATAACAGCATGAAATATACCGATATCAAATCATTACCCGA
>SECL01000013.1 GCA_004173455.1 Moraxellaceae bacterium
GCCGTCACTTCAAGCACAAAATACTCAAGTAACTTTTTCTGTACTTTTTTGCTTAACTTACAATTCGTTATATTCATTTTTGTAGACTAACATAAAGCTAATCTACTACAGCCCCTAATTTAATGAGGTTTTTTATAAACTTCGGACAAATTTTGCATTTGCTTAAAGCGGCGATAACCCCACATATATTGCTCAGGCGCCCGGGCAACCAGCCGCTCAATTTCGTTATTTAGGGTGTTGACGGAGAGTTGCAAGTCATGATCCAGAATCCGGCTATCCAGTGATTCACAAATGAGGTCAAAGCCATCACGATCCTTGCGGCGAATACAGCTGAGACCCAGTACTGTACATTGGGTTTTTTGCGCCAGTTTGGATACCAGTGTGGTGGTTAACACCGAATGACCAAAAAAAGGTGCAAAAATACCGCCAGAATGATCCGGCACATGATCGGGCAAAATAGCCGTAAAGCCACCGTTTTTTAGCGCCCTGAAAATGGCACGCACGCCCGATTCATCGGTAGGCACCAGTGTGGCATTTAAACGCTGGCGGGCTTCCAGCATAAACCGGTCAACTCCGGCGTCCTTGCTGGGTTTATACATAATCACCGGGCTGGCATACTGGTTGAGCCAGGCATTCATGAGTTCCCAGGTGCCAAAGTGCGGAACGACGGCAATCACGCCTTTGGGGTTGTTCAGGGCATCCAGCAAAATATCCGTACCAGACACACTGTGAATTTGCGCCAAACTATACGCAGGTGGCATACCCCAGCTTTTAATGGATTCGGCGGCGGTCAGGCACTGACTGTAAATACTGGCACGTTCTAGTTGAAGCCGTTGCTGCGGGCTTAACTGGGGATAGGCTAACGACAGATTAACGCGTACCACCCAGCGCATGCCTGTATAAGGCATGACAATAATCAGCAGGCTAATCCAGCGTGCAAAATAGTACAGGACGGCAAGCGGTAAGCTGGCGAGAAGTTTTAATAAAAAATACATGGCAGGGCGGTCTTTACTCAACACTAGCCTAATTATTGCTGAGTACGACCCAGTCCCGATCATGTTTGACCACGGTCATCTTGCCGTTTTGGGTGCTAACGCCTACCAGTGGCAAATCCAGCTTGACCTGAATATCACAGCGATATTGCTTTTGCTGGTTCTGGTCTGGCTGCTCACAGGATAATTTTTTAAAGTCCTGCAAGCCAATTTTCATGCGATCGCCGCCAATCCGGATAGCCAGTTGATTGGCTTCTGCCAAAGACTGCTCGTAGGCCTGCCGCAATTCCGGTTCGCTTGGCTCACGGGAGCAACCACTGAGTAAAATCACGGTGCTTAAAGTTATTAGTGTTAAAAAAACACGCATGTATATGTCATCCCAAGAGTTAAACTATTTTACTCAAAATTATTTGATGCTTAAACCCAAAACTGACGTAAGGTGCAGTCATGCATAGCAATAAAAAACGTGTCTATATTTGCATACGATTAAAATCCCTGATGTTGACCACAATATCGGTGCTGAGCACGATACAAAGCAGTCAGGCCATCGAGGTGCAAACTGTGCCACTGGCCAATAGTCGAGCTGTGGTCGTGACGGTAGATGTGAATAAGGATCACCTACAACTGTTTTTAAAGGACAGTCAGGGCACTCTGTATCAGTCTTTTAACGCCATCAACCAGCACTTATTGGCACCGCAACCCATTGTGCAGTCATACCGCACGCCACAGGCATTGCATTCATCACCCAAGCAACGACTACAACAACGAAAACAACAACCAACCAACTATCAAACCCAGTACCAAAAACAGCAATTAATATTTGCCATGAATGCAGGCATGTTCCATCCCGATTATTTGCCGGTTGGCTTATACACCGAGCAGGGACGTGAGCTGTATCCATTAAATACCGCAACAGGCAACGGTAATTTCTTTATGCCGCCCAATGGGGTATTTTTGCTAAAAACCACTGGAAAGCGACCGGCTAGTTATACAGTACAGGTCATCAGCACGGCTGATTTTCAGCATAACACGCCACAACAGATACAGCTTGCGACCCAGTCTGGCCCATTACTGGTGTATCAGGGTCATATTAATAGCCAATTTAATCCTGCCTCAACCTCACGATTTATCCGTAATGCCGTTGGGATAAAGTCATCCGGTAAAGCGGTGTTTGTCATCAGTGAGCAGCCCATCAATTTTTATGAGCTGGCCAATTTTTTTAAACATACGTTGAAAATTGATAATGCCCTGTATCTGGACGGCACGATTTCAAGCCTGTATTTACCGGCATTAAAGCGCCATGATCATCAGCGTCTTTTAGGGCCAATGATTGGTGTAACACAGCAGGTAAAATAAGGCCTTTAACCCCGATGAGCTGTTATATCCATGTAATCATCATTTTAATCATTATAGTTGTCAGGATTACCCTTGATCACCATATACAGCAAAGCCAGCAGGATCAGGGTGGCACAGGCAATACCGCTTAAGGTGTAGGTTGCCGCACGCTGCGAGTAATTCAGATCCAGCCATTGCTGGTGTACCGCAGTCTGAAGCACAATGCATTGCAGGATAGCAAACCCAATCACCAGTAGACCATTACGCTTGATATGAGGACGCATTGCCATAGCTTGTGCCTTTTTAATGGTAAAATTATTGAGATGGCAAATTGTCGCATGAAGCTATACACAGGGCAACTTAAAGCACAGTTTCAGGCTCAAACAAAATCCTGAATGCTGCCAAGGCCATCCACTATTGCAAGATTGTCTAGCTTTAATGCATAAAAAAAGCTCTCACGAGGAGAGCTTTTTAGGCCATATCAATCAGTTAGGCGTGTGCTTAACCTTGTTCGGCTTTGGGTTTTTCACGCAGGCGAATACCTAAATCACGCAACTGGTTGGCATCCACAGGCGCTGGGGCTTGAGTGAGTGGACACTCGGCAGTTTTGGTTTTCGGGAAGGCAATCACTTCACGGATGGAGCTGGCACCAGTCATCAGCATCACCAGGCGATCCAGACCAAAAGCCAGACCACCATGTGGTGGCGCGCCATACTTGAGCGCATCCAGCAGGAAGCTGAATTTGTCTTCCGCCTCGGAATCAGAAATGCCCAGTGCTTCAAACACGGCTTTTTGCATGTCCAGCGTATAAATACGCAAGCTGCCGCCACCAATTTCAGTACCGTTCAATACCATGTCATAAGCCACAGACAAGGCTTGGCCCGGATTGGTTTTCATGTCCTCAACTGAACCTTTTGGCAAGGTAAATGGATGGTGAACCGAAGTCCACTTGCCATCATCGGTTTCTTCAAACATCGGGAAGTCAACCACCCACATTGGCGCCCATTCGCAGGTTGCCAGTTTGAGGTCGTGGCCAATCTTCACCCGCAGCGCGCCCATGGCATCGTTCACGACTTTGGCTTTGTCCGCACCAAAGAAAATCAGGTCACCGGTTTGGGCTTGCAGACGTTCAACCAAGGCCACTAGCGTTTCATTGCTGATGTTTTTAATGATAGGCGATTGCAGGCCAGATTCCTGATCAACGCCATTGTTGATTTTGGAAGCGTCATTGACCTTGATGTAAGCCAAACCACGCGCGCCATAAATACCCACAAACTTGGTATATTCATCAATCTGGCCGCGAGTCAGGCTGCTGCCATTGGGAATACGCAAGGCCACCACACGCCCTTTGGCATCATTGGCAGGACCTGCAAATACCTTAAAGCCTTCATTTTTCATCAGGTCAGCGACGTCAACCAGTTTTAGCGGAATACGCAGGTCTGGCTTGTCAGATGCATAATCACGCATGGCATCGGCATAGGTCATGCGCGGGAAGGTGTCAAATTTCACGTTTAGCATGGTGTCAAACAGCTCAACGGTCAGGCCTTCCATCATTTGCATGATGTCTTCATCAGACATAAAGGAAGTTTCAACGTCGATCTGGGTAAATTCCGGCTGGCGATCCGCGCGTAGGTCTTCGTCACGGAAGCACTTGGCAATCTGGTAGTAACGGTCAAAACCCGCCACCATTAGCAATTGCTTAAACAACTGTGGCGATTGCGGCAGGGCAAAGAAACTGCCCGGTTGAGTCCGGCTTGGCACCAGATAATCACGCGCACCTTCCGGCGTGGCACGAGTCAGGATTGGCGTTTCTACATCCAAAAAGCCATTACGATCCATATAGTTACGAATCAGGCTGGTGACTTTGGAGCGAAACACCATGCGTTCTTGCATTTCCGGACGACGCATGTCGAGAAAACGGTATTTCAGCCGGTTTTCTTCCGATACATTGCTAAATTCATCATTGAGCGGAAATGGCGGGGTTTCCGAGGTGGCCAACACTTCAATTTGTTTGGCCAATACTTCAATTTGTCCACTCACCATGGTGGCATTTTCGGTGCCCGCATAACGCTTGCGGACTTTACCGCTAATCTTGAGCACATATTCGGAGCGCACGCGGTCAGCAGTGGCAAACGCTTCTGGGGTATCGGGGTCAATCACCACCTGCACCAGTCCGTCACGGTCACGCATATCTAAAAATATAACACCGCCATGATCGCGGCGACGGTGTACCCAGCCGCACAGGGTAACAGTTTGATCCAGTTGGGCTTCAGTGAGAGAGCCGCAGTAATGAGTTCGCATCATGGCGCGTAGGGTCCACTAATTATCTAAAAATTTGAGCGCTTTTGGGGAACGCATGAAAACCGTCAATTATGCCTACATATAGCTATCGGCTCAAGACGCTTTTTAGCTTTTGAAATGATCAACGCCTGAAGTGACTGGCGTATTGAAAAAATTACGGGTCGACCGGGAGTGTGATTGAAGCATTTGATGCGCAAAAATTTGAATTGCTCAAGGTTTGGGTGATTAAAAATTTGTGTTGTTAAAGATTTTTAGTTGTTAAGGTTTTTAGTTATTAAGATTTTTTGTTGTTAAAATAAATAATACATTATAACATAACATTTATACTTTGGGTGTTATGAAAAATATCTTTAACCACAGCATCGGGCTTTTGAAAAAAATAGGTCAATTTTATGAAATTAAAACCTCATCCTTTGGTACAAGCCATGGCACTGGCTATATTGTTGCCTGCTTCAGGTCATGCGCTGGCCGACTCACATGTATTGCTAACCACGCCAAGTGTTACGTCGCCTACCAGCACTTTGCCGACCATTGTTATTAGCGCGCATCCACTGGATCGTAGCGCTGCTGATATTGCCACGCCAGTCAGTGTGGCTGAGCATGATCAACTGGCCAGTGGCGCAGCGACATTAGGGCAAGCACTGGCAGGGCAGCCGGGGATTCATGCCGATAGCTTTGGGGGCGGGTCTAGCCGTCCGGTGATTCGTGGCCAGACTGCGCCACGGGTAAAAGTGTTGTCGGATGGATCAGAGGTGATGGATGCGTCTGCGATTTCGCCGGATCATGCCGTCACGGTTGAGCCGTTGTTGGCTGAAAAAATTGAGGTCTTGCGTGGGCCATCCACCTTGTTATATGGCAGTGGCGCGATTGGCGGCGCAGTGAATGTACTGGATAACAAGATTCCCACTCGTATGCCGGAAAATGGCCTTGAGGGCGAAATCAACTTAAGAGGCAATACGGTTGCGGATGAAAAAGCTGCTGCCGCTGCATTAACGCTGGGACTAGGCGAGCAGTTTGCCTTGCATGTGGAAGGGATCAAACGCGATGCCAATGATTATAAAGTGCGTGGCTATAGCAACGATGGCCAAAATGAAAAGCGGGTCGATGGGTCTTATGCCACAGGTGAAAATGCCAGCATAGGCTTGTCATGGATTGGCGAGCGTGGCTTTGCGGGTCTGGCCTTTACCCAGCGTAATGATGAATACGGCTTGCCCGGACATAGCCATGAATATGAAAGCTGTGAATTACATGACAATCAGCCGCACGGGACTCATTTACATTGTGACAATCATGACGATGACGGCGATCATGACGGCGAGGAAGCACAGGATCATGATGACGGACATGAGCACGAGCATAAGCATGAGCACGACCATGAAGCTGCACCGTGGATCGAACTCGACAGTAAGCGGGTGGATTTCCGTGCTGAGTATGCGCAGCCCTTTAGCGGGTTTGACAAAATCCGGGTCAGGGCAGGCTATACCGATTACCAGCATGATGAAATTGAAGCGGGGAAAACGGCAACCACATTTACCAACAAGGGCTATGACGGACGCATTGAGTTAACCCATGTGCCAGTGGCAGGATTTAAGGGCGTAGTGGGACTGCAATATGCCCGCTCGGACTTTGAGGCGCTTGGCGAGGAAGCCTTTTTGCCCAAAACCCTGACTGAAAATATCAGTGCCTTTTTACTGGAAAATTATCAGTGGAAGGATGTACATGTTGAACTGGGTGCGCGGCAGGAGTGGCAAACCATTAATCCCAAACAGGGCTTGGCCAAGTTTAGCACGCAGGACTATGACGATACCGCCACGTCAGCGTCATTGGCAGCAAGCTGGCAGTTTGTACCGGATTATGCGCTGGCGTTGTCGCTGTCCCACGCCGAGCGTATGCCCAATGCACAGGAGCTCTATGCCAATGGTGGACATTTTGCCACCAACACCTATGAGCTGGGTGATGCCAAGTTAAGAAACGAAAAATCCAATAATATTGAGCTGAGCCTGCGCAAAACCGCCGGTGATTTTACCTTTGGCTTGAGCGCCTATCATAATCAGATCAATGACTACATTTATGCCAGAACGCTGGATCAATACCAGGATTTCCGCCTGATTCAATATACGCAGGCCGATGCCACGTTTAATGGGCTTGAGGCTGAAAGCAGTTACCAGTTTGATGACAATTACAGTGCCACCCTGCTTGGTGACTATGTGCGTGCAAAGCTGGACGGTAGGGATGCAGACGGCAGGCGCAACCTGCCCCGTATTCCGGCAGCACGTTTCGGCAGTCGTGTACAGGCCAACTGGGATGTGCTTGGTGGTGAGCTTGGCGGTTCACTGGAGTACTATCATATATTCAAGCAAAATAATATTGCTGACTATGAATCCACCACTGCAGGCTATAACCTGATCAATGCCACACTGGCGTATGATGGCGAGTTAAATGCGCGCAACAGCTATCGGTTATATCTGCAAATGAACAATGTGCTGGATGAAAAATATTATAGCCATAGTTCGTTTTTATCAGCTATTCCGCAACTGGGGCGTAATTTTACTGCCGGTGTACAGCTAAAGTTCTAATTCATTAGCAATTACTTTTAGGTTCAATCTTCAGCCATCTTCTTTAGACAAGAAGTTGGCTTTTTTTATACTGGCAAGTAAGCCTGTTAAAAAAAACCAAACCTGAGCATAAGTTCAGGTCTGGCAATAGGTGGCTAATGAAATTTAACAAGACGTTTTTAAGCTTTATTGCGGCTGACAAAACGACCAAAGCGTTTGTTAAAGCTGGCAACGCGTCCTTCATTGCTGGCCTGACGCACTTCACCAGTATAAAACGGATGCGAGGCACTGGAAATATCCAGCGTAACATAAGGATAGGTTTTGCCTTCAAATTCACGGGTCTGCTTGGGCTGTATAGTAGAGCGGATAACAAAGTACACATCGGCATTGGTATCGTGAAATAACACTTCCTGATAGGTGGGATGAATATTGGAACGCATAATTATTCTCTCGACTTTAAAAGATATATTATAACATAACATTTATAGAGATAAGAAATAGCCAATACCGAAAAACAGATGAGTAACCGGATTGCATAAATACTTAAATTTTAAAGAGGGGATGAATTACACTAGCACCAGAACAACCTTGACGAGTGATGTATGCGTTTTTTTCAGTATTTGCTTAATCAACTAAACTGGACAAAAAAAACCATGTTGATGTTTTTGCTGGGATTGTGGTGTCTGGCCTATCTGGCATCGGCCATTTATCAGGTCTATAAACCATTACCGCAAGGACTAAATATGGCTTTGCCATTGCGCCCTGCCGAACAGGTACAGTTTTTGGGCGATTATACGTACAATGATAATAACAACCCGAATCAGCCACACAGCCCATTAGCCGGCCAGCGTCACCAGCAGCAAGTGATTTTTGATCAGGCCTTTGACATGATCAATCAGGCGCGGCGTCTGATTGTGTTGGATATGTTCTTGTTTAATGATTATGTGGGAGATGCCAAGGGTAACTACCGTAACCTGACGGCTGAGCTAACACAGGCACTCATTGCCAGGCATAAAAGTAATCCTGAAATCCAGATTGTGGTGATTACTGATCCCATCAACACGGTCTATGGCGGGCAGCTCACCCGCAACCTGCTGGATTTGCGGCAGGCCGGGGTTGAGGTGATTGAAACAGATTTAAAACCACTGCGGGCCTCCAATCCACTATGGTCAGGCTTTTGGTATCTGTGCTGCCAGTGGTTTCCCAACAATCCAGAAGCAGGCTGGCTGCCCAATCCACTGGGCAAGGATAAAATTACCCTGCGCAGTTACTTGACCCTGTTTAACTTCAAGGCCAATCACCGCAAGACCTTGGTTACCGATGTACCGGATGGCTGGCAGGCACTGGTAACTTCGGCCAATCCGCACAATGCCAGTAGCTGGCATGATAATACTGCACTGAAATTTTCCGGGGTAGCCGCGCTGGATGTACTGGAAACCGAACGTGCTGTGGCTCGAATGTCTGGCGCTGATTTGCCCTTTATTGTTGCTGCGCCACCGCCGCCTGCCAGTGATGACCAGCCGCGTTTGCAGATTCTGACCGAAGCCAAAATCCGTGATGCCTTGCTCAATAGCCTCAATACTGCGCAACAGGGTGAGCGACTGGATATTGCGGTATTTTATTTGTCGCATCGGAAAATTATTCAAGCCATGAAAGACGCCCAACAGCGCGGTGTCACGATCCGCCTGTTGTTAGACCCCAATGAAGATGCATTTGGCCGTAAGAAAAATGGCATTCCCAACCGGCAGGTGGCGATGGAGCTGGTCAAAGCAGGTATTCCCTTGCGCTGGTGTGACACGCATGGCGAGCAGTGCCACACCAAAATGCTGGTCAAGACTAACAAAAACGGCCAGAGTGAACTGATTTTAGGCTCTGCTAATTATACCCGCCGTAACCTGAATAACCTGAATCTGGAAACCAATGTTCGCTTGCTGGCCAATGCAGATTATCCGGCCATAGCGCAGGCGCAGGCTTATTTTGAACGGGCATGGAGCAACCAGAACGGTCAGAATTTGAGTGTGGCGTATGACAAATACAAGGATGAATCACAATTGAAATACTGGTGGTATCGCTTTACCGAATGGAGCGGTTTATCGACGTTTTAATCTATGGTCTGTTATTGTGTATCATTCACTTAATCCCTTCTAAGCATTAATAAAGGCTTGGAAGGGATTTTTATTATGGCAGTTTTTAAATCACTTATTGCTTAAACTGCATTAAATAAATTGACCAAAAATGCATCAATGACTTGGCATGTTGCATCAACCAAAAATCGACATACATTAAAACAGCCGCACTACACGCAATCCATCCCAGTTGCAGGGTATATTTTCCTACTGATGGAAAATGCTGGCTAAGCAGGTAGCCCAGCGCCAAGATTAAACCACCCACAAAACCACCCAAATGCGCCATGCTATTAATACCACCCACAAAAATGCCAATGCCCAGATTTAACAGGGTTAGTATCAGCAATGCATTTTTATTGAGTAAGTATTTAGCCTCAATATCCCGCTTGGGCCATAATGCGGCCACCAGCAATGCACCGCATACTCCCATAATAGCCCCGGATGCCCCAGCACTAACCGAAGGAATTAAACTGTTGGTCAGGCTGTTATTTAGGCTACTGCTGGCCTGCAAAATAGCTGTATTGGAAAACGAAAGGGCGTTGTGCAGACTCACATAATTACTGGCCAGATTACCGGCAAGGCCTGCAAGCAGATAGATGATCACATACCAGAATCGTCCATAATAAAATTCGGCATAAACGCCTAGTAAATACAGCCCCCACATATTGAGCAGCAAATGCACCACACCAATATGCAAAAACATGCTGGAGAGTAAACGCCAGTTTTCATTGGTGAGCGTTAACGGTGCAAAATCAGCGCCCCAGCCAATCAGGTCAGCCACACTCGGGTCGGTGGCACTCACGCCACTGAGCACTTGCCAGCCCAATAATCCGCAATTGATGGCAATCAGCAGGGCAGTGAGCCACCAGTAACGTAGTGGCTGCTTGAGTAAATATTCGTTCATGGCGTGGTACAACTCAATAGTGTGCGTCAACAGAATGCGGGCGGGCACAGAGTCAGTAGCCTGACGGTTAGCCTGCAACAGCATTGAAGTAAAATCATTGGTGTAAAACAGGACGCTTTGATAGCATGGCGTCACTATAACTTTTTACATTGCTGTTATGAAGGCATTTATTGCACGTGCTGTTTTAGTTGGGATATCGGTATTTTTACTGATTCAACTGTGGATTTTTGCCAGTCTGGTCTGGTGGAAATACCAGCCGGTTGAGCGTTCCATGTTCATGCGGATTTATGAATGGAACTATAAGCAGCCTGCCATCCGGCATGAATGGCGGGACAGTGACCGGATTAGCAGTAACCTCAAGCGCGCCCTGATTGCCGGTGAAGATGCCAAGTTTATCGACCATTCCGGCTTTGACTGGACAGGCATTCAACTGGCACTCACCAAAAATGAAAAAAAAGGTGAGGTGGTAGCCGGTGGTTCGACCATTAGCCAGCAATTGGCCAAAAACCTGTTTTTGTTTAACCAGCGTTCCTATATCCGTAAAGGTCAGGAAACCATTGCCACCTGGATGATGGAGCGGCTCTGGAGCAAGCATCGTATTTTGGAGGTATATGTCAATTCGGTGGAATTTGGCAAGGGCATTTATGGAGCAGAAGCCGCCGCGCAATATTACTTCGGCAAGTCAGCCGCCAATCTAAGCAAAAGCGAAGCCGCCCAACTGGCCGCCTATTTACCCAATCCCAAGTATTATCAGGATCATCCTAATGATCGCAAGGTTCGCGCTCGCAAGACCCGCATCCAGCGCTATATGGGTTCTGTCAGGTTGCCCAAAAACGACTAAACCCCGTATGACTGCATTTTGAGCCCTGTTTTAACACTTCATGGCTGGATTTATAAACAGTTGTTATTGAACTGTCATCAAAAAGTCGCATACTGGTTTTTAATGACGAAAAAACTGGCATCTCTCCATGAATCAGCAGGTCGATATTCATCCTGAAAGTTATACCTTTAACCAGCGGTATATCAATCGTGAACTGTCCATTCTGGATTTTCACCTCAGGGTACTGGAGCAGGCAGTTGATCCACTGCATCCGCTGCTGGAACGCCTCAACTTCCTGCTGATTTTTTCGCGCAATCTGGATGAGTTTTTTGAGATTCGGGTGGCTGGTTTGTTGCAGCAACTGAGTTTTAGTAATGAAAGCCGTACCCCAGATGGCCTGGTTCCCTCTGAAGTGCTTACCCGGATTTCCCAGCTTGCGCATGCGGCGATTGAGCGTCAGTACCGGATTTTAAATGAAGAAATCCTGCCGCAACTGGCCGAAGAAAATATCCGGTTTTTGCGCCGCGATGAGCTGACCGAACAACAGGCGGTTTGGGTCAAGCAGTATTTTCATGAGCAGGTTTTGCCGGTACTGACCCCCATTAGCCTTGATCCGGCGCATCCATTTCCACGCTTGGTGAATAAAAGCCTCAACTTTATTGTCACGCTAGAAGGCAAGGACGCGTTTGGTCGCCAGATTAACCTTGCGGTGGTGCCAGCGCCGCGTTCACTGCCACGGGTGGTGCGCCTGCCGGATGAGCTAAGCAATGGGCACGATCATCATGTCATGCTGTCAGCCATTATTCACGAGCACGTGAGCGATTTGTTTCCGGGCATGACTGCTACCGGCTGTTATCAGTTTCGGGTCACGCGCAATGCCGATATGGAGCTGGATGAAGATGTCGAGGATTTGGCCAAAGCCTTAAAGGGCGAACTCAATTCACGCCGTTTTGGCCGCGCAGTCCGGCTGGAAGTGACCGAAAATTGCCCGGAAAATATCGTTGTTTATTTGCTCAACCGTTTCCGCCTCAAGCCTGAGCAACTGTACAAGGTGGATGGCCCGGTCAATCTGGCGCGCCTGATCTCCAATTTTAACCGGCCACACCTCAAGTACAAGCCGTTCATTCCTGCGATTCCCAATGTGCTGCAAAAAAGTGAAAATATTTTTGAGGCCATGAAAAAGCAGGATATTTTGCTGCACCATCCATTTGAATCCTTTGCACCGGTCATTAACCTGCTGCATGAGGCTGCCAATGATCCGCAGGTGCTGGCGATCAAGCAGACCCTGTACCGAAGCGGCCCGGATTCTGAAATAGTCCGGTTATTGGCCGAAGCCGCACGCAATGGCAAGGAAGTCACTGCGGTGATTGAGCTGCGTGCGCGTTTTGATGAAGAATCCAACATTGCAGTGGCCAATATTTTGCAAGAAGCCGGCGCTGTGGTGGTGTATGGCATTGTGGGCTACAAAACCCACGCCAAGATGATTCTGGTGGTACGGCGTGAACAGGACAAACTGCATCGCTATGTGCATTTGGGCACGGGCAACTACCATGCTGGCAATGCGCGCATGTACACCGATTATGGCCTGCTCACCACAGACAAGGCACTGTCGGAAGACGTACATAAAATCTTTCAGGAACTGACCGGCATGGGCAAAATGGCCAAGCTGAAAAAATTGCTGCACGCGCCCTTTACTCTGCATTCGCAGTTGCTGAGCTTTATCGACGATGAAATCAAGAATGCACGGGCAGGCAAACCGGCGCATATTATTATCAAAGTCAATGCACTCACCGAACAACAGTTGATTGATGCGCTGTACCGGGCGTCACAAGAAGGGGTCAAAATTGACCTGATTATTCGCTCCATTTGCTGTCTACGGCCGCAGTTGCCGGGCTTGTCTGACAACATTACCGTACGTTCTATCGTTGGCCGCTTTCTGGAGCATACCCGCGTCTGTTATTTTGCCAATGCGGGGGGCGAACCACGGGTCTATTGTTCGAGTGCTGACTGGATGGATCGCAACCTGTTTTCACGCGTTGAAGCTTGCTTTCCCATTGAAGACCCCATCTTAAAAAAACGCATTATTCAACAGGGATTGCTGAATTATCTGGAAGACAATCAGCAGGCATGGATATTAAAAGGCAATGGCGAATGGCAGCGGCTGGTGAGCGATGACAATGCATCCCCACATATGGCACAGCAATTATTACTCGATAAACTAACCCGATAAAAATATCTAATTTTCAGTTAATTAATGCGTCAAGTTGCGACTTGTAGTGCTATAAATTTTTAAGGATTTAGGCTATAAAAACACGGTCTGATACGCAGTGCCCTTATGGATATTCATTCGCAATAAATCCATAAGGGCACTACGCCAACAAGCTGAGAACCACCAGACCTACTATCAGCATCATTACAGAAAATTTAACCTGATTTATAGCACTATTTGGGGAACAACATGGAGTTACACAGTAATCTTTATTACACACATCCTGATGCCAGCATCATGGACAAACTGGACAGCTTATTTACTCAGCACCGAGGTGATGAAAGCCTGTTTTTACAAGCTGCCGCCACCATCAATCCCGATGAAGGTGCTGCACTGGCAAAGGATCTCATCGATCAGGTCGATTCGGTAGACTTTGATCTGGGTCCTGAATCACTATCCCGCGTTGCAGGATTTAGTACGGCGCATTTTGTGCATGGTTCTGCGGGCGATGAATTCATTGAAGCCATTTTATTGTTCCTAAAGGCTTTACTACCGGACATTCATGCACAGGCATGGGGTTGTGGCGATGATGATCCATGGGAGTTCTGGTTCAGGTTTGAAGGAGATGCCTTGGTCCGTGAGGATGATGAACCTTTTAATGATCCCGATGAAGATGAAGAAATCAAGGCATCCATTTATGTCTGGTGGCATCAAGAGATGCCCGAGGAAATCAGGGAAGGGTTTTTAAATGAAAAGAATGAAGATGATGAGTAATGGCTGACAGGTGAATAACCTTTGATACAGCATGAGCTTTAAAAAAATGCTTGGCCGGATTATCTAGCCAAGCATTTTAGTGCTGCCAGTTTCTGTCCAGCTGGTGCTAAAGCCATTACTGCATAGAAATACTAGATTTAATCATGCTAATACTCAAAATTCCCAAGTGAGATAGGGTATTATTTTATGGATATTCTTAACGCTTAGCAGTCAAAAGACTTCATTGCACAGCCTATTTAGTACTTCGATTAACCAGTAAAAGTAAGGATAACAAGCGGTTAATTTTCCTTAAGAGAGTTAAAAACTTCTTATAAAGTAAGTTGACTAAGCCGCCGTGCATATCTTTTCTTAATCATCGATAAAGTATCACCAACCTTTAAGCAACAGTTGTATTAGTATGCCTTTTGGGCTTTTATAATTTGGATTATAAGTTTAAATCGATAGGATCATAAAGATGGTAAAAATTTATACGCCAGATTTAAGAATAAAAATATCACTGGGAATATGGTTTGTATGCCTTCCTTCACTTCTTGTTTCTGTAGTTGGTTTAATGCTTGGTGTGGCGGCAATAGTTTCCAAGCAATTTGATAATTCAGCGTTTTTGACAGGATTGGCCTGTATTATCAGCTTAATTCCATGGATGTTTTTAATCCATATGAATGTAAAATGGGTGGATAATGAAAAATTGTCTAAATGGATTCCAGTAATTGGAACAATTTTGGCCTTAATTTGTTTGGTAATGCTTTTTCCTGCAAGTTTGTTTGCATTGCCACCAATGCTATTTGCCTGTTATCTTGCTTATTGGCACTTAAAAATTTAAATTTGTAGTTAAAAAAACGCCAGCATGTGCCAGCGTCTTGAGAACAATAAAAAGTATCAGGTTAGAAGTTAAATTCCATTCCCACACCTGCAGACATGCGATCTTCTACATTTTTGCGGTCATCAGATTGCTGGGCAACATAACCGTACGCACGGGTTTTGCTATTCAACATATAGTCAACCATGCCACCAATCTGGCTGAGCTGTACATCGTCTTTGCCACCATCAAAGCTGGTGGTTGACTGCTGATACTGTGCTTTGACAGCCCATGGCGTTTCGCCAATCGCATAAGCAGCACTCAGCAGGAACGAGTTTTCCTTGTCAAAATCCCTAAACACGCCCGCAGCAACCGCAGGTGTCGTGCCAACCGCAGCAATGGCCGCCGCAGTCGCTGCGCTGGACAGATTGGTTGGCTGTGCATTTTGATACAGGCCATTCAAGGTTAAGCCAGCCACATTGGCCATAGTACCCAGATCAACACTCCCTACCACCCGAACAATTTCAGCTTCGGCCTTGGCACCTGAACTTCCTGCCGCATTAAAATTACTCACGACATTTTTATCACCCGCCAGTGCCGCATATACACCCATGTCTTTGTTGTCATACACCAAAGAAGCAGAAATCGCATCGCCCAGACTGTCACTCACCTCATCACTATTGCCGGTCAGTTTGTTATTTTCACCTTGTTGCAGCATGACATTCACACCAAAGCCATTTAAAGCTTTCGGATCGCTTTCAAAAGAGATCACGTTGTTCAGTCGGTTTTCGCCTGCAAGGGTATTTTTCATGTCCAGTACATGCACATCGTTAAAAAAATCGACTTTAGCTTGAGCATTTTTTACATTGGAATCAATTCGGCCGACTTTGACACTGCCCACCCGATCATATTTTAGACCCAGATAACGGTTGCGCATTTCAAGATCGGTGCCATCACCATCGGTATTGACTTGCCACTCTGCCAAGTAAAGTGCTTTTAGACGGTCAGTCAGAATTTCTTCGCCCTTGACGCCAATGCGTGAGGCATTGGAATTAATTTCCCACACATTGTCTGTATCGGCTTTGGTTGCACCAAACTTGTCCACGTTGTCGATCGTCACGTGCAGCTTGCCATAAACTGTAGGGGCTGCATGTACTGCATTGAGAGTAAGGGCAGATACCGCAGTGGCCAGTAACAGTTTTTTCATGTGTCTCTCCAAGATTGCAAGACCTAAGGTCAGTTTTGTACATTCATGATTTAGTTATAGGCTGATCAGGTTCTGGATCTACCTGTTCTGCCGTTGTTGGCTAGTATCGGGATCAAATATTGCAAATTTGTTAAATATGACAGTACAAAAAAAATAAATACTTAAAATTTTTAGCGTATAAAGTTCATTTTTTGTGAACATTGGAACAAATATTGCTTGGTTTAAGACAGTTATTCTTGTCTCAATGCTGAGCAAAAAAACTACTCAAACGGCCAACGACGCCCGTTGTCATTCCTGATGTATGTACTGGCGTGCCGGAGGTCGAAATGTTGATATTTCATGATAATAAAACCTGAATAACAGACTGTATTTAAGAGAATTTAATCGGAAAAAACCTTAACGAATGCGTGGCCACAGTGCTGGTAACTAAGTGTTGGTTGCGGGTATCAACGTTGCGGGGATAAACCTTTAATTCTTTATACGGTTTTGGAATAAATAACGCAGAACTAATTGTTTTATTAAAGTTTTAACACAGTTTAATATGCGCTTAACAACTGACTGACCTGAATAACCTGCAATCAGGCATCTTTAAAGCACTAGACATTATTGGGGATATTTAAAATGAACAAATTACTATTAGCGGTATTAGTTAGTGGGGTTGGGATCAATGCGGCTCAGGCAGCGCCTGCACTGTATGGCAAGCTGGATGTATCGGTTGACCGCTTTGATTATGACCATAGTGCCAGTAATAAGGACAACTGGAAAGTGGATTCCAATAGCTCACTGGTTGGGATTAAAGGCGATGAAAAGCTAACTGATGATTTGAGTGTGTTTTATCTGATTGAATGGCAAATCAGCACCGATGGTGATGGCACCGATCTGGGGCAACGCAATCGTTATCTGGGTTTAAAGTCAGATAAGCTGGGCGCGCTAAAAATTGGCAAATTTGACAGCTATGTGAAGCGGCTGGCTGGCGGCATTGATTTGTTTGATAACTATGCGACCAATACCGTGGATATTGCAGGCACTTTGACGGGCGAAAACCGCCTGAACAATACCGTATCGTATGAAACCCCCAATTTTAAAGTGCTGGGTGGTGATCTGCAATGGAATGCGCTGCTGTCTTCCGGCGAAGATAACAATGATGATGCCACAGTAAGCAGTGCAGGTGATAGCTCTGGAAAAAGTCTGGCCGATGCTTGGTCCACCTCACTCAACTACAAAAATAACAGCGGTGTAAGTGCAGGTCTGGGCTATGACAGTGGCGTTGGCAGCAAGTGGCTGGGTGTTGTGGGTTCACCCATTGCCACAGCCAATATTGTGCGCGGCACAGGTGCGGTGAATTTTAAAGAAGCGGGTTTAACTTTTACCGCGCTGCTACAGCGTGCCACGGTGGACAATGCCAATACCAGCAGTGCTGCCGCAGCGAGTGGCGCAACGCCAGTGACGATCGCTGCATCAATTGCTGCCTTAAACAATGTGGACGATGAAACTGGCTATACCGTGGGTGCGCGTTACCAGCTTGCCCATTACGACAAAATATCAGTCAAGGCACAGTATAACCATGCAACCACCAGCTTTAAGCAGCTCACCAAGGATTATGATGTCGACCAGATTGCGCTGGGTGCAGACTATGCTCTAAATAGCCACACTCGTGCCTACACCTATTTAGCCCAGAATGAAAAGGACAACGGTAAAACCTCAGCCAAAACAAAGATTGGTGGCGTCGGGCTGGAATACAAGTTTTAAGCCAAGCTTAGCACTATTAAAAGAAGTCTGATAAAAGGCTGCTAAAACCAGTCTGTCTTTCGACTGCAACTGCTGCGCCTTACAGGTTGTCTTTGATGATCTGATCGGCGATCTGGGTTGCAGTTTCTACTTCTTTTGCATAAATGTCGGTTGCATAGCTGGCCCGTGTGACAGAAACATTGGATTTGAGCAAGGGCTGATCCTGTGCCGCCGACGTATCAATATCTACCGTGACTGACATACCGGGGCGCAGGGGATATTGCTGTAATTCTTTGGCGGGTAGACTGATGCGTACCGGCACACGCTCGACAATATGAATATAGTTGCCCGTGGTGGTATCGGGTGGAAAAAGGCTAAACGTACTGCCACCTGCCGCCTCGATGCCCATGACTTTACCCTGATACTTAACATCATTGCCATAGATATGCGCAACCACGGTGGCGGGCTGTCCGGTACGAACCTGCGCCATGTGGTTTTCCTTAATATTGGCCACAATCCACAGGTCATCCAGCGGCACAACGCTCATCAGTAACTGACCGGCGACGACTTGCTGGCCGGCCTGTACGCTACGGTTGGCAATATAGCCGCTAGCCGGTGACAGTAAGGTAGAGCGTTTGAGCTGAATATAACTGGCAATCAGGTTGGCTTTTTGCTGGGCAACCACGGGATTATCACGGATATTAGTATGCGCCACCAGCGCAGTGACTTTGCCCAGCCGTGCCTGTTCAGAGCGTATTTTCTGGTCAATCACTTCAATATCTGCCTTGGCATCGGTGAGCTGCTGGCTGGCAATCGCACCAATACTGGTAAGTTGCTGATAGCGTTTGAGGGTGTCCAGCAGTTTGCGGCGTTCGGCCTGCAAGGTGGCAATATCGCTTTTAAACTGTTCAACATCGGCGAACTGTCCTTTGGTCTGGCGTACTGCCTGTGCCAGCGCATATTTATTGTTTTCCAATTGCTGGTGAATCAGGTTTTGTTCCTGTTCAATTAAGGGTTGACCTGCCTTGACCGCCATGCTGTTGTCCGCATGGATTTTGACCACAATGCCCGATACCAGCGCCTGTACCGGAATAATATTGCCATTCACATAGGCATCATCGGTACTGACGTTACTGCGCATAAACAGATACCAGTACGACAATACCAGCACCATAGCAATGACAAAAAAAACCAAAACAAAGGGTAGGCGGCGATAGTGTTTTTTCGTCTTTGCTTGCATGAAAACAGTACCTTGCAGTCGGGCTAATGGGCTAATAAAACGGTGGCAAAACGGGCAACAACAGAGAAGTTAAATGAGGAGGGGTGCATCAAGGTTCCTCGCCCAGACTTTCAACAACAAGATCCTGATTTTTATTGGTGTGAACCAGATGCAGCGGATTGATAAACCACACAGCGACCATAAAAATAATAAAAGCAATGGCAAACCACTGAAAAAAACTATTAAAGGTAATCCAGCCACTGTGCTTGACCAGTTGCATCTGCACTTGATGCAGCATGGCTTTATCAATCGGGCTGGTTGAATGGTGCTGTAATAAAAAACGGCTCATATTGCCTGAATCACTGGCCAGCAAATGATCGCGCACATACACCACATGGCGATCCCATACAATATCACTTATAGAAATGGCCAGACCCGCAGCCACCGTCCGCATTCCATTCAGCATGTCCACCGCTTGTAATTGCAGGGATTCAGGCACATTGCTCAAGGTCACGCTATTCATGGCCACCAGAAACACACCCAGCGCTGCCCCCTCAAGAAACTGTGGCCATAGCAAATCCTGCCAAGTGGCCGGACGCATATAACCACCAATCCACCAGAACGTAATGGCAAAGGTTAAAAAGGACAGACTGGCCAGAAAGCGCGGATCATAACCGCGGTGGATAATATGCTGGGTCACCACACTTAAGGGTTTGGAAAACAGAAAAATGGGTAAAAACAACAGGCCGACATGCCATGCGGTAAAACCTTCAATGGTTTGCATGCGAATAATGTACTGTACGATGGCCGCCTGCACACACATAAAGGCAAGACAAGTCAGCAGTAAGCCCAGCGTGTAATTGCGGTATTTAAAAATTGACAGCTCGATGAGTGGATGGCGGCTAGTGCTATTGATCACCCAAAATAGCCACATCGCCAGCACAACCACGGCGCTCATGATCCAGAGTGTATCGGTTGCACTGCTAAAACTGGTAATGATGCCCAGATTAAAAATACCTTGCAGGCATAAAATACCAATAAAAACGCAGGCAAAGCCCAATACGCGTGATTTTAGCGGATAATAATGATGCTTGTTATTTTGGACGCTAGTGTGTTGATGCGGGATAGGATTATTGGGAATAAAGCAGCCAATACATAGTGTTACCAATAAGGACAACACTAAAAAAACCACAAACAACACACGCCAGTCGCCCACGATATAGGTAAAAAATCCGCCCAATGCTGGCCCTACCGAAAATGGCGTAAACGCAGCAAAGCTCCATAAGGCAATCGCAAACTTATGCTTGGCGGGCTTGTACTGCTCCATCAGCAGGAACAGGGACGGAATAATACTTAATCCCGCCGAAAACCCTTGCAGCGTGCGGGCAACCACGTAGGCAGTGTAATGGGGAGTGGACAGCAGCACATCGCAGCAAGATAGGGCAAACAGCAAATAGGCCGCAATGGCGGTATTTCTGGCACCAAAGCGTTTCATCAGTGGCCGTGCAATCAAAAAAGCCGCACCCATGGCCGCCAGATAGTTACTTTGACCCCAAACCGCATAGGCCAGACCTTCGCCAATTGTTCCCGCCACATACGGCAGCATCGGCAAAAATGCACCAGCACTCAGTACCGCAATAAAGTGCCCGATTCCTAAGCCAATATTTAATAATACAAACTGTAGGGCAGGCAGGTTTTTGGAATAGTGATGCCAGTTAATCACACAAGCGCGCCTTTAAAAACAAGGAGAATGCAGGGATATGCGGAAGGTAAATGTTGTGGGTGAAAACAGCGCATGAGCGAGTGCTATCCTGAGGAGTGGGCATTTTATAGAGGAAGTACAGGATTTAATACTCAGATATTACAATGATTGTTATTACTTCTACTGATAAGATGCATTTATAATGAATCTTATCACGGCTCATGTTAACCAGAAAATTGCTTCTCTAAGAACACAGCATTACATTCAACAAAACAACATCTACAGAGTAAGTAACCCTGCAATAGCCGCAGGACTCGATGAGCAAAATGGGTTATTTTTAGACACAAGAAAATAAAAAGAATGAAAACACAGATGTGCTTTGCTTTATGAGGCGTGGGTGAAGTAAAATTGCGCCCCATCAGTAAACGCCATTTCTAGGCTGTAACAGATTGGAATATCAATGACTCACTATATTTTTGTGACTGGCGGCGTCGTATCCTCACTGGGTAAGGGTATTACAGCAGCTTCAGTAGCAACCTTGCTAGAAGCCCGTGGTTTAAGTGTCACCATGATTAAAATGGACCCTTATATCAACGTTGACCCTGGCACAATGAGTCCATTTCAGCATGGCGAAGTGTTTGTCACTGAAGACGGGGCCGAAACCGACCTTGATCTGGGCTACTACGAGCGTTTTTTACGCCGTTCTCGCATGACCAAGAAAAACAACTTTACCAGTGGCCGTATTTATCTGGACGTGTTGCAAAAAGAGCGTCGTGGTGACTATTTAGGTGCTACGGTTCAGGTTATTCCACATATCACCGACAGCATTAAAGACCGTATCAAAGCCGGTGGCGAAGGCTATGATGTTGCGATTGTGGAAATTGGCGGGACGGCCGGTGATATTGAATCACTACCCTTTATGGAAGCTGTGCGTCAGATGCGGGTCGAAGTGGGCTTACGTCGCTCCATTTTAATGCACCTGACGTTGGTGCCCTATATTGCCTCTGCCGGCGAAACCAAAACCAAGCCAACCCAGCATTCAGTCAAGGAATTACGTTCCATTGGCCTGCAACCCGATATCCTGATTTGCCGCTCGGATCATTCTATTAGCGATGATTCACGCCGTAAAATTGCATTGTTTACCAATGTGGCCGAGCGCGCGGTGATTGTAGCAGAAGATGCCAAAAGCATTTATATGATTCCCCGTAACTTGCATAACCAGCAGGTGGATGATTTGGTCTGTGAGCACTTTGGTTTTGATAACCTGCCTGCTGCCGACCTGTCAGACTGGGATCAGGTTACCGATGCCTTGTTAAACCCTGAGCGCCATGTACGGATTGCCATGGTGGGCAAATATGTTGAACTGCCGGATGCGTATAAGTCACTCAATGAGGCTTTGCTGCATGCTGGCATTACCCATCGCAGCAAAGTGGAAATCATCTACATTGATGCTGAATCACTGGAAAATGATGATTTAAGCCGTCTTAACGATGTGGATGCTATTTTGGTGCCCGGTGGCTTTGGTGAGCGCGGTACGCAAGGCAAAATGAATGCGATTCGTTTTGCCCGTGAAAACAAAGTGCCGTACTTAGGAATTTGTCTGGGTATGCAATTGGCCGTGATTGAATTTGCCCGCAATCAGGCTGGCCTGCTTGAGGCCACCTCTACCGAATTTAACCGCCAGACCAAGCAGCCATTAATTGGCTTGATTACCGAATGGCTAGATGAGCGCGGTGAAATCCAGACCCGTAATGATGCCTCTGATCTTGGTGGCACTATGCGTCTGGGAGCACAAAAAGCTGAGCTGGTCGAAGGTAGCCTAATTCGCCAGATTTATGGTCAGGCCGATGTGATTGAGCGTCATCGCCATCGTTATGAGATGAATAACCGTTATATCGATCAGCTAGAAGAGGCAGGCATGAATATTTCTGGTTATTCAGCGGTGCAGCATTTGGTTGAGTGTGTGGAAATTCCGGCACACCCCTGGTTTGTGGCGTGTCAGTTCCATCCGGAATTTACCAGCTCACCGCGTGGTGGCCATCCGCTATTTGCCAGCTTTGTTGAGGCGGCACTTAAACATCAGGCTCAAAGCCGCGCATAAGTTCAATTAGGACAAGGAATACACTGATGACCGAATTAAAAACAGCCCAGCCTGTGGTGAGTCTGGGTGATATTCAAATGGGCAACGACTTGCCGTTTGTCTTGTTTGGTGGCATGAATGTGCTGGAATCCAAAGATCTTGCATTTGAGATTGCAGAAACCTACATTGATATCTGTGGTCGTCTGGGTATTCCTTATGTGTTCAAGGCCAGCTTTGACAAGGCCAATCGTTCCAGTCTGACTTCATTTCGTGGCCCGGGTCTGGAAAAGGGGATTGAATGGCTTGGCGAGATTAAAAACAAGCTGAACGTGCCGATCATTACCGATGTGCATGAACCTTATCAGGCCGCATCGGTAGCCGAAGTGGCAGACATTATTCAGCTACCTGCTTTTTTAAGCCGCCAGACGGATCTGGTAGAAGCCATGGCCAACACCAATGCCATTATTAATATTAAAAAGGCGCAGTTTTTGGCACCTGCCGAGATGCGCCATATTTTGCACAAGTGTCTGGAAGCCGGTAATGACCGCCTGATTCTGTGTGAGCGTGGCTCAAGTTTTGGCTATAATAATCTGGTGGTGGATATGCTGGGCTTTGACAGTATGAAAGCCATGAATGTGCCGGTGTTCTTTGATGTCACGCATGCATTACAAACCCCGGGGGGGCGCAGTGATTCGGCGGGCGGACGCCGTGCCCAGATTACCACACTGGCGCGCGCGGGCATGGCTACTGGGTTGGCGGGTTTGTTTCTTGAAGCGCATCCAGACCCAGACAAAGCCAAGTGTGACGGTCCTTGTGCCTTGCGTTTATCACAACTTGAACCATTTCTGGCACAGCTTAAACAGCTGGACGAACTGGTCAAAGGTTTTGCGGTACTGGACACGCATTAATTGATGCAATGCCCGATCAAATGGTCGGGTATTTTATTTTGTGTTTTGATTGAAAAATAATTGCTTTAGGTAGGAGCTTTACATGAGTCAAATTACCGATATTCGCGCCCGTGAGATTCTGGATTCACGCGGTAACCCAACCATTGAAGCAGATGTCATTCTTGACTCAGGCGTGGTGGGTCGTGCCTGCGCGCCAAGTGGTGCATCAACTGGCTCGCGTGAAGCTCTGGAATTGCGTGATGGCGACAATGGCCGTTATTTAGGTAAAGGGGTGCGTACGGCTGTTCATAATGTCAACAGTGATATCCGTGACTTGTTGCTGGGCAGCAATGTGCGCGACCAAAAAGCAATGGATGACAAACTGATTGCTTTTGACAATACCGAAAACAAATCCAAGCTGGGTGCCAATGCCATGCTGGCGGTATCGTTAGCGGCGGCGCGTGCTGCAGCCACTGAGCTAAAGCTGCCATTATTTCAGTACATTGCCAATCTGCGCGGACAGGCTACTTTAAGCATGCCAGTTCCCATGATGAATATTTTAAACGGTGGCGCACATGCCGATAATACCGTGGATATTCAGGAATTCATGATTGAGCCAGTAGGATTTAGCAGCTTTGGTGAATCCTTGCGTGCAGGTGCTGAAATTTTTCATTCACTGAAAAGTGTATTGAAAAAACAGGGTTTGAATACTGCTGTAGGTGATGAAGGTGGTTTTGCACCCAACCTGCGTAGCAATGAAGAAGCTATTACCGTGATTTTGCAAGCCATTGAGCAAACTGGCTACAAAGCAGGCACTGATATTATGCTGGCGCTGGATTGTGCGGCTACCGAATTTTATAAAAATGGTCAGTATGTACTGGCGGGCGAAGGCAACAAGGCATTTAGCAGCCAGCAGTTTGCTGATTATCTGGCTGGTCTGGCACGTCAATATCCCATTATTTCCATTGAAGATGGTCTGGATGAATCGGATTGGGACGGCTGGAAATACCTGACTGATATTTGTGGCGATAAAATTCAGCTGGTGGGTGATGACCTGTTTGTGACCAATCCGGCTATTTTACAACAAGGGATTGATCAAAAGGTGGCAAACGCTATTTTGATTAAATACAATCAAATTGGTACCTTGTCTGAAACACTGGATGCAATTTATCTGGCCAAAGCCAATGGTTATGCGACGGTTATCTCGCACCGTTCTGGCGAAACCGAAGATTCAACCATTGCTGATCTGGCGGTGGGTACGGCGGCTGGCCAAATCAAAACTGGTTCACTGTGCCGTTCAGACCGTGTGGCCAAGTACAATCAATTGTTGCGTATTGAAGAAATGATTGATGCGCCGTACCGTGGCCGTGCAGAGTTTAAAGGCTTAGTTTAATGGTCTGGCTTAAGGCTCAGGCTGATCATTTGTAAGTGATAAACAGGGAAGCTTGGCCTTGGTGCCGAGCTTTCCAATCCAGTCAGTCAGGTAGGTTTTATGCTTTCCACGCTCAGTGGTCGTCTTGTTTTTGTGGTTGCCTTATCGCTGTTTGCCTTTTTGCAATATAAATTGTGGTGGGGTGAAAGTGGCTATTACGACCGTCAAGCACTCCAGCAACGGATTACAGCTTACCATGTTGAAAATAACCAGCTGGCAGAACGTAACCGGGTTTTAAGTGCGGAAGTGTACGACTTAAAAAGTGGTTTGGAGGCTGTCGAAGAACATGCCCGTCTGGATCTGGGACTGATTAAACCCAAAGAAACTTTTGTGCAGTTAAGCACGCTCGATATCTCCGATTATAAAAAAACGGCTGAGGTTTCTGGAGATGACCTGATTACCAATGAAACTGACAAATGTGATAATGCAAGCACGATACTGGGCTATTTTACCTGCGGCCGGTAGTGGCAGCCGTTTTGGCGCTGAAACCCCAAAACAGTATTTAACGCTGCTGGGCAAAACTGTCATGCAGCATAGTGTTGACCGAATTTGCCAGCTTCCAATTCAGGCTTGTGTACTGGCCTTGAACCGTCACGACCACATTGCAAAAACCCTCAACTTTGCGCATCCAGCGTTGCTGCACTGGGTCACTGGCGGCGCTGAGCGCATGGATTCTGTACTGGCGGCCATGCAATATTTGCAGCAACATGCGCATGAAGATGATTGGGTGCTGGTGCATGACGTGGCGCGACCTTGTATTCTGCCCAGCGATTTACAGCTATTGCTGGACAGTTTAAGCCATGATGCGGTGGGCGGATTACTTGCTGTACCAGTGCGTGATACCTTAAAGCGTGGTCAGGCCGGGCAGGTAGTGGAAACAGTGCCACGTGATCATTTATGGCAGTGCCAGACTCCGCAAATGTTCCGTTTTGGTCTATTGCTGCAAGCCTTGCAACAGGCCAAAGCCAAGCAGCAACAGGTTACTGATGAAGCAGGTGCTATAGAGCAACTGGGTTTACCTGTAAAGTTGGTGAGCGGCAGTAGTACCAATATTAAAATTACTTACCCTGAGGATTTAGGGCTGGCTGAAGCCATTTTAAAGTCCCAGCCTAAATCAAGTTCAGCTTAAACTGTTCCAAACCTGATTATGAATTGTTCCACGCCTGATTATTTTTGCAGTTCATAAGTCCCACTAAAGCGCAAATTTTTATTTCCACACAATGGCGAATCTTGCCATATTCGCCATTGCGTTTGATGCTGTCTTAATTTAAGAGTGCAGCCACTATCCAGATCTTTGACGGTTATTTTTTTCGCCTGATTGGCATAACCGCTAAAATCAGTCGATTGATGATGTTTCTGGTCGTTGCTACTCCAGAAAGTCTGCGCCAGTACCCGAACTCGTTTTTCATCTAGCATTTGTAGTTGCAGCAAGGCAAGATCAGGATCGGGTTGTTTGTCTTTGACCCGGATAAAATAATGCACAAACTCCTGATCGGTCGTATTTAGGTTTTTAATTTCCATCAGGCGCTTTTGGTAGGTTTGCTCGATGCAGGCTGTGTTTTTGCATTGATTACGGCTTTTTATCCAGCTTTGTTGGGTAAGTTCCAGCATTTGAGCAGGTACTTTAGTTTGCTGGGCAGCCTGTTCCAGTTCATCAAAAAGCTGGCTATCCAGTTCGTTAAGCTTTGGATTGCTACAGGTGGTTTTTTCCACAAAATTTTTGGCATTTTCACAATCAAGCGGCAAAATCTGGGCAATCGCCATCGGTAAAAAAGCCATATTGATAAAAGTAGCCGTGAGCCAGCGCCTGTAATTGAGAACAGCCATGTGACCGATAACATCCTGCCAATATAAGGATGAAAAATTTAGCACAGCCGCTTTAAACATTGCAAAGCACAAACTGTTAGAAAATAGCCAAACTCAGGTGTCATTGCTGATGATGCCCTACAAATTTTGTTATTCTGTCATTTTTTAGGAACAAAAATCAGATGCTGGATATTCGGATTGGGCAAGGGTTGGACGTGCATGCGTTTGAAGCGGGCAGTTTTGTCACGCTGGCTGGAATAAAAATTGCACACACACACGGGCTTAAAGCACATTCTGATGGCGATGTAGTATTGCATGCGCTGTCGGATGCCTTACTGGGTGCACTGGCACTAGGAGATATTGGCCAGCATTTTCCGGATACTGATGAAAATTATAAAGGTGCGGATAGCCGTGTGTTGCTGCGTCATGTGTATGCGCTGATCCAGCAACGAGGTTTTGAGCTCATCAATGCCGATATTACAGTGGCGTGTGAACGCCCCAAACTTGCGCCGCATAATCTGGCGATGCGTAGCAGTATTGCTGAGGATTTGGCCACTACAGTGGATCGGATCAGTATTAAGGCCACTACGACTGAGCAGCTTGGTTTTACGGGTCGTCAAGAAGGCATACTGGCCAGTGCTGTGGTATTGCTGGGTCGGCTTTAATCTAAAACAGTGTTATTGCCTGCAAAGTTCTTATCTTAAAAACAGACTTGAGTCTTTATCTGTTTTTAAGATAACTAAATCAAAAATTATGAAAATTCTTTTATCTTAAAAATAGATATGATAGCTGCCTTAATCGCATGAATAATGAAAAGTGATAGGTTATGCCTGATATTTTCCAGTTTATCCTGGCCGGAATTGTTGTGGGGTTTTGTGTCGGCGTTACCGGTGTGGGCGGTGGCTCTCTCATGACGCCTATCCTGATTGGCCTGTTTAAAATAGAGCCGCATATTGCCATTGGGACAGATTTGCTGTATGCCGCTATTTCCAAGTTTTGCGGCTCCATGGTTCATGCCAAAAAGCTAAATATTGTCTGGCCCATTGTAGGCTGGCTGGCCTTGGGCAGTATTCCTGCCTCGCTTGCCACCAGCTGGACACTGGAGCATGTGTTGAGTGGTTCAAACCAGTATAAAGCGGTGTTGACCATGGTACTGGGTTTTATGCTGACCCTGACCGGCATATCCATTGTTTTTCGCCATCGTATTGAGGCTTTTTTCAAGCGACGCTCCAAAAGTGCAGTCACGACGGTTGAGCTAAACCGTGAGCAAATTGCACAGCTTGTAAGCCGTAAAAAGTTTCAGGTCATTAGCATGGGGGTGGTGTTGGGGGTTTTTGTCACACTGTCGTCAGTGGGGGCAGGGGCTTTTGGCGTGATGGCGCTGATCCTGATGTTTGCCAATTTACCCATGATCCGGATTATTGGCTCAGATGTGGTGCATGCGGTAGGGTTGACGCTAGTGGCTGGCCTTAGCCATATGAGTGCCGGAAATGTAGATTTTCATTTGCTGGGCTGGTTGCTGGTGGGGTCTATTCCCGCCATTATTGTGGGCACGCTGCTCAGTTCACGGATGCCTGAGCATTTGATCCGCCGGATTCTGGGTATTACTTTATTGCTACTGGGTATTAATTTTATTGTTCATCCGGTCAAGGCAAAACCTGCTGCACCCAAGCCGGAGCAACATGCGCAACTGGTTGTAGCGACCATTAAATTTGCAACTCAGCCAACCTGATCCAAACCTCAAACCGGCTGATTAACCGATAGGCTTTATTGATTACTGCAATGATTTTTTTTAAAGATTTACTTGCAGTTATTGACTACAAGCCCCATCCTATAGTCCTAAAATTGTTTTAATTTCTGTGGTGAGCGTGCTGTGAACGCGATGAATAATATGGTAAATAATTCAGGTTCCGGTGAACAGGTCGAGAATATCAATATTGCGGCTATTCAACCGTTGATTACTCCTGCACAGCTTAAGGCTGAGCTTCCGCTAAGTGATGCTGCCAAATCGGTAGTGTTACAAGGCCGTCAGACTATCCGTAATATTCTGGATGGCAAGGACAATCGCCTGTTTGTGGTGATTGGCCCGTGTTCAATCCATGATCCGGTGGCTGCGCATGACTATGCAGATCGCCTAAAAGTCCTCAGTGATAAAGTAAAAGACACTTTATATATTGTGATGCGGGTGTATTTTGAAAAGCCGCGTACCACAGTAGGTTGGAAAGGCTTAATTAATGACCCTGACATGAACGATTCCTTTGATATTGAAAAAGGACTGCATTTGGGTCGCAAGCTGTTGCTTGAGCTAAATGAAAAAGGCTTGCCATGTGCCACCGAGGCGCTTGATCCTAACTCGCCGCAGTACCTGCAAGACCTGATTAGCTGGTCAGCCATTGGCGCACGGACTACCGAAAGCCAGACTCACCGCGAAATGTCATCAGGCTTGTCCTCGCCAGTTGGCTTTAAAAACGGTACGGATGGCGGCTTGACCGTTGCGATTAATGCCATGCAAGCGGTGCAGTCTGGACACAGTTTTCTGGGTCTTAATGAAAATGGACAGGTTGCAGTGATCCGTACCAACGGCAATCCGTATGGTCATGTGGTGTTGCGTGGTGGTAACGGCAAACCCAACTATGATGCTAGTGCTGTGGTGCAAACTGAAGCGGCACTGGGAAAAGCTAAGGTAAGCTGCAAAATCATGATTGATGCTAGCCATGCCAACAGTAATAAAGACCCGTTCCTGCAACCACTGGTGCTTGAAAATATTACTCAGCAAATTGTTGATGGTAACCAGTCGATTGTGGGTCTGATGGTAGAAAGCCATATCAAAGGTGGCCGTCAGGATATTCCAAGCGACCTTAGCCAGCTTGAGTATGGCAAGTCGGTTACTGATGGTTGTATTGATTGGCAAACCACCGAAGACACCTTGCTGAAAATGCATGAAGCCTTAAAGGATGTGTTGCCAAAACGCGGCTAATGCTGAATAAAAAATAAAAAACCTACCGGATTGAAAATGAAGGTAGGCTTTTTATTTTTTATACTTAATTTATTGTTTTATATAAATATTTTACATAAAATTATTTCTTTATTTACATTAATTTTAAATAAATCATTGACTATTGTCGCCAATAAACGTATAAATAGCCAACCATATAGGTTAAGTGCTCTATAAAATAAGATTGTTTCATTAAGTCCGTCATTTCGTAGTTTTATTTATAATCCTTCGTTTTCATAAGATTTAGTTTCATCGATTATTTTTTGAGTAATAGATGTGGCTTATTGCCATATTAATTTTCAATTAGGATTATAGTATGTCTACTACTACTGGCGTTGTTAAATGGTTTAATGATACTAAAGGCTTTGGTTTCATTCAGCAAGATTCTGGTCCAGATGTATTCGCTCATTACAGCGAAATTCAAAGCAATAGCTTCAAAAGCTTAAGCGAAGGCCAGCGCGTTCAGTTCAGCGTAACTGATGGCCCAAAAGGTCCACAGGCTAGCAAAATCGTTATCCTGTAAGCTTTAAGTTTAAACGCTTATTTTCTATAGACCTTAGGGTTTATAAGATAAAAAAACCTCCAGCATATTGTGGAGGTTTTTTTATTTCTAAAATTAATATCTGAATACATATATTTTATTGTTTTGGTTAAACAATAAAAGCAGGTGGCTGAATAAAAAAATTTATAAAACAGTAAGTTAGGCTATATATGATAAGCAATGAGGTTATTGCTTGTTTTTTAAGGGTCAAATTTATTAAAATCAATCTACATGACTGGCATGCTGATATTAATAAAATAATAGAAATTTGCCATAACACCTAAATTTCTATTGATTAAAAAGATCCTCATGGCTCAACAAAAATTGATTCAGCTTGCTATCTTTCTAGTGATCGCCCTTGTGGTATTTAATGTTCTCAAAAAACAGACCTTTTTTAAAACTGAATCGGGGAAAATTTCATCAGAAATAGTCCCAGACAATAATAGCAGTGATGCTGCTCATACTAACCAAATTCAAAATGAACAAATCAAGGCACAGATGCACCGACTGGCTTCCCGTGCACCTGCACAGTATATTGCTGGTTGTATGCAAACTGCAAAGGGTTGCAAGTGCTATGATGCCAAAACCAAGCCCATAGCAGTAACACCGCGCATTTGTGCGCAAAATGTGCGGGATGCTAGTGGCAACCAACATAAAGCCTTTGACAAAAATCATAAATAAGCCAGTCGCCAAAAATGAATACGTTATTTTCAATAAAAACAGCTAGTTAGTCATTTAAAGTATTGATGCAGGTCTTTTTGAAGTTGTCCAGCATTAGGAATCTGGGCATAACGAAATACCGGATAGCCCGCTTCGTTGAGCATCGCATCGCGGGCGGCATCCTGTTGCTCACGGCCTTTATGACTACTGTCATCCAGTTCAATAATTGCCACGATCTTAAGCTGGTGATCACACAAGACAAAGTCGGCAATTTTGCGATTGAACTGGCTTCGCGTGTAAAAACCTTTTGTATTTAAAATAGCAGAAAAGCTGACTTGCGGAAAAATGTAAGCACGAGGCAGCACATTTTGCAGCACCTGAAAAAACTGTTGTTCACGCTTGGTTAATATTGCCTTAGCATGAATCGGCGTGTGCTGATGGCGTGGTTTTTTGCTCTTGCCCGCAATAATGCCGAGTAAGGCAATGGCAACAATCCCGATAATCAGCCACATACTCATTGTTTTATTTCCTAAAAAATTTCAATTAGCCATAAAAAAATCCCTGCTCATTAGGCAGGGATATTATTTTTTTCTACAGCAGAATTTTGGCTCTCCAACCTGGGCTCGAACCAGGGACACACGGATTAACAGTCCGTTGCTCTACCGACTGAGAAAAAACCCCATCAATCAATGACAGGGCTTTTTTAAACAGGCGATTAACTTATTTACCAGCCGCCTGATCCGCTGCAACAGATTCAATCGCAGCTTTTAAAGCGGCTGGATCAATACTCGCTACCGCTTCTTTAATGCGGTTTAGGGCATCTTCCAGTACGCTGTCAGCAGTAGCGTAGGAAATACGCATGTAGCCACCCAAACCAAACGCATCACCCGGAACAACCGCAACGCCAGTTTTGTTGAGCAACCATTCAGAAAATTCGGTGCAGGATTTTAAACCCAGCGCGCGAATGACTGGACGAATGGAGGCATAGGCATAAAACGCACCATCGGCATCCAGACAGCTAATGCCGTCAATGGCATTTAGACCTTTTACCACCAAATCATGGCGACGCTTAAACGCTGCAATCATCGGTTCAAGTACATCTTGTGGCCCGTTTAGAGCCGCTTCAGCCGCCACCTGACTAATAGAAGTCGGGTTGGACGTTGATTGTGACTGAACTTTGGTCATGGCCTTGATAATAGCCGCAGGGCCAGCCGCATAACCAATACGCCAGCCAGTCATGGCATAGGCTTTGGACACGCCATTGAGTACCAGTGTGCGGTCATATAGGTCAGGCGCAACATTCACAATATTATAGAATGGGCCAGACCAGCGTATTGGCTCGTACATATCATCAGAGGCGACATACACCTGTGGATGACGGCGCAGCACTTCGGCCAGTGCTTCCAATTCTTGCTTGGTATAAATCATGCCAGTCGGGTTGGACGGGCTATTTAATACCAGCAGACGGGTTTTTGGTGTAATAGCCGCTTCCAGTTGCTCAGCGGTAATCTTGAAGCGTTGTTCTTCGCCACACTTCACAATGACTGGCACGCCTTCGGCAACTAATACCATGTCTGGATAGCTCACCCAGTAAGGTGCCGGAATAATGACTTCATCGCCCGGATTGATAAACGCCAGCGCCAGATTGAAAAAACTTTGCTTGCCACCGCACGACACTAGAATCTGGTTGGCTGCATAGTCAAGGTTATTATCGCGCTTGAACTTGGCAATAATGGCTTTTTTCAGAGCCGGTGTGCCATCTACAGCGGTATATTTGGTAAAGCCGTTATTGATGGCCGCAATGGCAGCATCCTTAATGTGCTGTGGGGTATCAAAGTCTGGTTCACCAGCACCCAAGCCAATAATATTATGACCTGCGGCTTTTAGCTCGGCTGCTTTATTGGTGACAGCAAGCGTCGGTGAGGGTTTGATAGAGTTAACACGGTCAGACAGACGTACGTCCACGGCAGGGGTTCCTTCTTTTGGGGAATTGAACACAAAAAATCGAGTTATTCTAGCTGATTTTGCAAGGCGTTTGGCTGCATATTAAAACTAATTTTCAATTCCTTTGTCCTGTGCCAGCGCTATTTAAAAGGGTCTAAGCCAGTTAATCAGCATTTTGATGCATAATCTGAAAATATTCAGCCATAAGCTGATGTGCCCATGACTTGGCTTGCCAGCCTTGCTGATAGGCGCAATGACTGCCTTGTCTGGTTTTAACCACAACAATATTATCCATTTGCTGGATATCAGCCAGATATGGCTCAAGGTTTTGAATGTTACAGACTGGATCATCTACGGCATTTAAAATCATTAATGGGCTAGTAATATGCTGAAAAACGTTCATGGGATTGGTGGCATCAGAATAATCCTGATAGTTGTTAAACCCAGAAAACTCATACACCTGTTGCTGAAATGAGAGCAGGTCTTTGGCGGCTTTGAGCGATTCTAGCGTCGATAATTGTTGTAACTTGTTTTGGTGCGGCTCGATAAAGGTTTTGATTAATTTTCTGGCCATATATTTGCTATATAAGGGATGACAGTATTTAAAGCCCTCGTCGGTGTTGTATCCGGGACAAAATGCAAAAGATGCCTTAAACCTTGCATTCTGTTGTTCTTCACCCAGATAGCGCACCAGCAAACCTGACCCTGCCGATGAACCAATGGCATATAGTGGCGACTCTGGAAAACGCTGCTCAATATGGATAAGTTGCTCTCTTAAGTCCTGTGTAGACCCAAAGATGCTAAAGCGAGGGGAATCAAACTCCAATCCACCATGGCCACGCCGTACGGCGACCACCACTCGCCAGCCGGTGTAATCATGTAAATCTTTCACCATATCCTGCATGCTGTGCGGGCTACCTGTGAGCGTATGCAAAATGACAATGGTTGGGGTGGAGACGGACAGATTATCGCCGTACCACGCCAATGCCGTTTTGCCGCCATCGGCCATGGTTAGGGTGTCAATACGGTCATAAACCAGTGGCTTTTCCAGCTTTTTTTTAAGCTCCAGATACATGAGCTGCACATGTGTATTGGCTAGCCAAAATGTTGGCCGGTAAGCCTGCTGTAACTGTGTGATGGATTGAATCAAGTTTTTATTGTCTGGTGTGGTTTTATAAAAAAGCTCAAGTGATGGCGTTTTTTTGTTTTTTAAAGATAGGGGAAACGAATTAAACAGCTTACTTATTGCTGGCATCAGAGAATCCTCGTGCTGCACCTAAAATAATGAATAGGCATCCTAACCCATTTGATTATGCAATTTGTTGCATAGTTCGTCAATTCACTACGCGCACACTGATGAGTCATTGGTCATCAATGAATAAAGTAAATAGAACGTTTTAATTATTCTTACACGTGAGTTTTTTACGCCAGCCACAACAATTTTACAGTTTGACCAGCAAAAGGTTTAAACTAGGCACAGTAATTAATGATAGGTTGTATACGATGAGCAAGCCCGCCAAACGACAGGTTGCCCAGTTGCCATTTCCCATGCCACAGCGCGATGAGGAAAGTGAAGAAATGCTAGAGCAGGTGCGTCCCAAGCCGAAGCGTTATGCCGATAAAACATTTATGCCACCAGCAGGCACCAGACGGTCGATGGGCAAGCGGTAGTTTTCAGTATTGCTTGGCAGTGTTGATGCTTAAGTCTAAAGACTAAGAGGGTTGCTTTTGAGCAGCCCTATTTTTATATCAATTCCATGTTTTTATTAGTCCCATCACACCAGTCACAATCATATCTACCGCAATCGTGCCAATCAGCAGCGCAGACAGCCTGCCCACAATCTCAACGTAGCGATCGACATAACGCGCATAACGCGCTTTGAGATTATCGTGAAAATATTTAAATAAAATCAGCATACTACATGTAAGTACCATCGTTGCAGCAATAACCGTTGCAGCACCAGCCAAGCTCAGGCTGCTACCAATCACCACCGACGCACTAATGGTTCCGGGGCCAATCATAAACGGCATGGCCACGCTACCAGCCAGATGTTCTGGCTTGCCTCGCGTTGATTCCATGGTATCTGCGCCTTCAAACACATAGCGCACCCCAATAATCAAAAAGATAATGCCGCCAAAAATCTGAAACGACTCAAATCGAACATGCAAAAACCGGTTAAAAATTGCTTCGCCACCATAGGAAAAAAGCAAAAACACCACGCTACTGATCAAGGCACCCTGAATCAGCACTTTACTAAACTGTGCCAGCGAGAGCTGCCGGATCATGCCTAGCAAATAAATACTCATCAAAAAAGGATTGAGCAGTGAAAAAAACAAGGCAAATGAGGTTAAAAAGTGCTCGGACATCCAGCTTCCTGTGGTATGTGGAATTATCGTTATTTTAGAGTAATTTAGCCTTTAAGCCTGTCTGTTTTATTTAGCCATTGCGTTGGCTCGCTGTTTGGCAGTTGTAAGAATAGCCCTTAAAAAATTGCAAACAGTGGCTAAAAAAGAGTAATCAAATTGAATAAATGGTTTCTTGAACAATGTGCTGGGCATCCCGCCATATTAAGCTGATAAACCCGAAGCTGATACAACAGGCTGAATGATTACATTTAGCAGTATTTATGGCCTTGATTTTTCGTCCAAAAGCCCTATTTATTAAGGTGATCTGGTTAACTGTAAAGAGTCAAAAAAACAATGCGTGAACCGACTAAAATGCGCTCTTTGGATGAGCTGAACCATGTGGCAACCCAGATTCAGGAGCAGGCATTACAGCGCGGCGTCAATCTCTCTGGGACTCAGATTTTAGATAAGCCATTTGATTTAAAAACCGACTTTGAACCAGCCGGTGACCAGCCGCAAGCCATCGAAAAACTGGTGCGTGGTGTCAATGATGGCTTAAAAGGCCAATTATTACTGGGAGTGACAGGTTCCGGTAAAACCTACACCATGGCCAATGTCATTGCCCAGACCCAGCGTCCAACCATTATTATGGCGCATAACAAAACGCTAGCCGCGCAGCTCTATGGTGAGTTTAAGGCATTTTTCCCCAATAATGCAGTTGAGTATTTTGTTAGTTATTACGATTACTACCAGCCTGAAGCCTATGTGCCGTCATCTGATACCTTTATTGAAAAAGATTCGGCGATTAACGACCATATCGACCAGATGCGTTTGTCTGCCACACGCTCGCTGCTAGAGCGCCGTGATGCCATTATTGTAGCGTCTGTTTCGGCTATTTATGGTCTGGGTGATCCCGAAGCCTACTTAAAAATGCTGCTGCATATTGTGCAGGGCGACCGCATTGATCGTGATGCGCTTATCCGCCGTCTGGTGGAAATGCAATATACACGCAACGAGCTGGAATTTAGTCGCGGTACGTATCGCTTGCGTGGTGAGATTCTGGATATTTTTCCGGCAGAATCTGAGCAAATGGCGGTACGCATTGAAATTTTTGACGATGAAATTGACTCGATTCGCTGGTTTGATCCACTCACCGGAAAAATGGTACGCAAAGTGCCGCGTATTACTATTTATCCCAAAAGCCATTATGTGACGCCCAAGGAAAATCTGGAGCGAGCGGTGGGGACGATTAAAACCGAACTGGCTGAGCAACTGGAATTTTTTAAATCTCAGGATAAATTGCTAGAAGCGCAACGCATTGAGCAGCGCACCAAATACGATATTGAAATGATCCAGCAGTTGGGCTACAGCAACGGCATTGAAAACTATTCGCGGCATTTGTCGGGTCGACCCTCTGGCGAAGCGCCGCCGACCTTGTTTGATTATGTGCCAGAAGATGCCCTATTGATTATTGATGAGTCGCATGTGTCAGTGCCACAAATTGGCGCGATGTATAAAGGTGACCGTTCGCGTAAGGAAAATCTAGTCAATTACGGCTTTAGACTGCCCAGTGCGCTGGATAACCGTCCCATGAAATTTGAGGAATGGGAAAGGATTGCGCCAACCACGATTTTTGTCAGTGCAACACCTGCCAAGTATGAGTTGGAACACAGCCAGCAAATTGTGGAACAGGTTGTGCGACCGACAGGTCTGGTTGATCCACACATTGAAATTCGTCCGGTACTCACTCAGGTGGATGATGTGCTGTCAGAAATTAATCTGCGCAAGAATATCAATGAGCGCGTGCTGGTCACGACATTGACCAAGCGGATGGCAGAGGATTTAACCAGTTATTTGAAAGAATACGGCATTAAGGTTGCGTATTTGCATTCGGATATTGATACGGTTGAGCGGGTCAAGATTATTCATGAGCTACGTACGGGTGTGTATGATGTGCTGGTCGGTATTAACCTGTTGCGTGAAGGACTGGATATGCCGGAAGTGTCCTTGGTGGCCATTCTAGATGCGGACAAGGAAGGCTTTTTGCGTTCCGATCGTTCATTGATTCAGACCATTGGCCGCGCCGCGCGCAACCTGAACGGCAAAGCCATTTTATATGCCGACCGCATAACCGATTCCATGCAACGCGCAATTGATGAAACCGACCGGCGCCGTAACAAGCAAATAGAATTTAATGAAAAACATGGCATTATTCCGCGCAGTGCCATTCGTCAGGTGATTAAGGAAATTGACACCGGCGAGGTGTATGAAGAAGATGAAATTGATGCCAAGCTGTACAAGCATATTGCGCTGTCCAGTGATGATCAGCACTTGCTGGCCGATCCGAAGCTGTTTGCCAAGCACATCAAAAAGCTGGAATCCGAGATGAACAATATGGCCAAGCAGTTGCAGTTTGAGCAGGCCGCGCGTATCCGTGATGAAATCACCCGGCTCAAGGCGCAGTTATTGTATTAATCAACCGAGATGCATTGAACGATAAGAATTGATCAGTGTACTAAGAAGCTGCTGTTTAAAAGCAGCTTTTTTATGATGGTGTTATTTGTTCAAGCTTTTGAATGGCTTAATTAAGATTTTATGCACTACAAAAATCCTGCATGGGTTCATTGGATTTTTACATTTTGCTGGAATAGGGTGAGTTTCATCAAAGGATTAACATTCTTACAGAACCGCATCAGGAGAATCCACATGACGAGCAGCACACTAGCGACTTCCCAGCAATGGCTCAAGCGCGGCACTATGGCAGTGCTTGGCTTGGCAGTTTTAAGCTCCGTTGCCCTAGCAAAACCTGCTAATCCACCGCAAACGGTCAGTCAGGTAGACTTGAATCGCTATCTGGGCACATGGTATGAAGTGGCGCGGCTTCCAATGTATTTTCAGCGCAAGTGTGCCAGTGATGTCACCGCAACCTACGGCTTGCAGGCCAATGGCAATGTTTCGGTACTTAACCAGTGCCGTAAAGCTGATGGTGAAACTATGGCATCGACAGGTGAGGCCAAGGCTGTGGATCGCAGCAATAGTAAACTTAAAGTCAGCTTTTTACCCAAGGGCTTGCGTTGGATTCCATTTACTCAAGGGGACTACTGGATTTTAAAGCTGGATGATAATTATCAGACCGCTCTGGTGGGTGCGCCTAACCGTAAATATTTGTGGATTCTGTCACGCACGCCAAACATCGATGAACAAACCTATCAGCACTATGTACAAGCAGCCAAACAACAAGGCTTTGATACCAGTAAGCTGATACGCACCAAGCATACCCGGTAGTTTGATCCAAGCCTCAACAGGAGTAAGCGTACAGGGTTAGGGCTTATTCCTGCTTTTTATTTTATTCAAAAATTATTATGTCAGACCAAAAAATCGTTTAACTCTTAAGAATCTATTATTTTTTAGCGCAATCTCTGCATTTTGGCGCTTACGTTATGTAACTGGCGTCCGGTTTTTTAACACAACATGACCAAATCCTCGGTTTGCTTTTATAAACACTTGGTTTAGCTGTACATTTCTATTTGTTTGACACAAAAAAGTGGGCAGAGCCACGTAGATTATTACAAGACATGTTTCTATATTAAAGTTGTGGTAACAGAGGAGTAAGACCGATTATTTTACCTACTTGGTAGAGCTACTTGCTTGGCATCTAGCTAAGGTAAAACGATGTAATACCCAGTCATTATTTTAAATTAAACCTGAAAAAATTGGAGAATCTCATGATTAAAGTGACTATCCAGCCCAAATCAGGACAGCTGGTTACTCGTACTGTGATAACGCTACTGGCCTCAGCCATTGATTTAGTAGAAGGACTTGCCTTTCACCATGACGAGGAGGATTCCCAACCGTATCAAGGATAAAAAAGCCTGAGTGATCCCGTATCAAAGTATGACGTAGCAAATATCACTTAAGGCTATAATGAACAATGAATATCTTATTAAAAGCAAATTTTTAAGATATTCATTGTTTTGCTTTTTTGTCATTTAACTAAAAAATTTACAGGGTGTTTTGACCTAAGCTTTTATGCATGGTACTGAGTTTTTTCTTTAGTTTGGGATTTAACAAAGTTCATTATTGCTATTCAATCGTCAAATTGAGGCGATCACCACAAACTGATAAGTACAAATCAATAAGAACAAAAGCTTGGCAAAATTGAATGTTAAAAAAACTTCTTGCGCTTTTATCCCTTGCTAACATTTTCAGATGGTCAATTTTCCATTATAATATGCGCCTTTAAAACCTGACTGCTGCCATTCCCTGATGACAGCTAACCCCAAAGAGGAAGCCTCCGTGAGCAAAGAGACCATCGGTGCCCTGCACAGCGAACATTTTGGCCGCTGGAAAAATCGCGAAGAAATTGCTGAACGCATGATTGCCTTGATTGGACAGCTTTACCGTGAAAAAGACATTATTGTTACGGTATATGGTCGCTCACTGATCAATCGATCTGTGATCCAGATTTTAAAAATGCATCGTCGTGCTCGCATGATTTCGGTTGAGCTGTCAGTGACAGACACCATGCCTTTGCTCGAAGCTCTGGTCAACATTGATAATATTGCCAGCTGTGAAGTAGATCTGGGCAAACTCGCGTTTGAATACAAGCAGCAGGGCGGTGATATTAACCAGTTTCTGCAATCTGCTTTAGCACCTGTGATTGGCAACAAGTGCGAGCCTAAAAACCGTGATGTCGTGCTTTATGGTTTTGGTCGTATTGGCCGTATCCTTGCCCGTTTGATGATTGAACAAACCGGAATTGGCCGTGGTTTAAGTTTGAAAGCCATTGTGGTACGCAAATCCAGCGAAAATGATTTGGCCAAGCGTGCGTCTTTGTTGCGTCGTGATTCAATTCATGGTTCTTTTGAAGGCACCATTTCTATTGATGAAGAAAATGAAGCCATTATTGCCAATGGTAACTATATCAAGGTGATTTATGCCGGTAGCCCAAGCGAAGTGGATTACACCCAATATGGCATTGACAATGCATTGCTGATTGACAATACCGGCAAGTGGCGTGATGCCGAAGGTCTGGCTCAGCACCTGAAATGCCCTGGCGTTGCGCGTGTAATCCTGACTGCACCTAGCAAAGGCGAAATGAAAAACGTGGTCTATGGCGTTAACCATAGCGACATCATTGACTCTGATCAAATTATCAGTGCCGCGAGCTGTACAACCAACGCCATTACACCTGTATTAAAAGTGATCAATGAAAAATACACGGTTGAAAATGGCCATGTAGAGACGGTTCACTCCTTTACCAATGACCAAAACCTGATTGATAACTACCACAAGGCTGACCGTCGTGGCCGTGCGGCAACCCTGAACATGGTCATTACCGAAACTGGCGCTGCCAAAGCGGTTGCCAAGGCACTGCCTGTATTGAAGGGCAAGCTGACCGGTAACTCGGTACGTGTACCAACGCCCAACGTATCGCTGGCCATTTTGAACCTGAATTTGGCTCAGGAAGTTTCTACCGAGGAAATGAACGAATATATTCGTCTGGTTTCTTTAAACTCCAACCTACAAGGACAGATTGGCTATACCAACTCTACTGAAGTGGTGTCTTCTGACTTTATTGGTTCGCGTACTGCTGGTGTGTTTGATGCACAAGCTACCATTACCAGCGGCAACCGTGTCACCCTGTATGTGTGGTATGACAATGAAGTTGGCTATAGCTGTCAGGTTCTGCGTATTGTTGAACAAATGGCAGGCGTGGTTTATCCGCATATTCCAGTGGATAGCGTGAGTGTATAAGCAGCGTTGATCTGTGATAAAAACCTGGCTTCGGCTGGGTTTTTTTATGGCTGGAATACGTCTAGGAAATAGCAGGCAACTGATGGTTTGGCAGTCGTGCGTATTTTATAGTCAGAAAATCAAAATGATAAAAATGAATACGCTGTACAAAAGCCAAATACAAGAAGTCTGGATTTCCAAAGCGGTTTTTCACAGATCAAGCCTAATCTATGGCATAATATTGTGCTTTTTTATCAGGTGGAGAATGTAGTCATGCGCTTTGTCGATGAAGCCGTAATTTCGGTACAAGCTGGCGACGGTGGCAATGGCGTGGCCAGTTTTCGCCGTGAACCCGTTGGAACTACTGTGGTGGATGTGACCAGTGGTGATGTGATTGGCGATATGGTTGAAGATGGTCAGCGCCTGCTGGTCGCTGCTGGTGGCCGAGGTGGTTTGGGCAATACTCATTTTAAATCCTCGACCAACCGTTCACCGCGTCAATGTACCAAAGGTGAAACAGGCGAATTGCGTGAGATTCGTCTTGAGCTCAAAGTGCTGGCCGATGTCGGTTTGCTGGGCATGCCCAATGCAGGTAAGTCTACTTTTATTCGCTCCGTCAGTGCCGCCAAACCTAAAGTGGCCGATTATCCATTTACTACGCTAGTGCCCAATCTGGGTGTGGTAGACGTTGACCGTCATCGTTCCTTTGTGATGGCCGATATTCCCGGCTTGATTGCGGGCGCTGCTGAGGGCGCTGGTTTGGGTATCCGCTTTTTAAAGCATTTGGCACGTACCCGTATTTTATTGCATATCGTTGATGTACAACCGGTGGATGGTTCAGATCCGGTTGAAAATGCCAAAGCCATTTTAAGTGAGCTTAAAAAATTCTCGCCAGCACTGGCTGAACTGCCGGTGGTGTTGGTACTGAACAAACTGGATCAAATTCCAGAAGACACTCAAAATGAATGGTGTACTCATATTGTTGCCGAGCTGGGCTGGACTGGACCAGTATTTCGCTGCTCGGGACTAACTGGTGAGGGCACACGTCAGATTGTGTATTACCTGATCGATCAGATTGAGCAGCAACGCGAGCTGGAAGTGGAAGATCCTGACTTTGCACAGGCTCAAAAAGAGTTCCGCGAACGTCTGGAGCAGGAAACCCGTGAAAACTCACTGGCTGCCAAAGAAGCTTATAAGGAAGCCCGTCGTGCCGCGCGTCTTGGTGGCGATGACGACGATGATGATGACTGGGATGATTCAGATGAAAGCGGCATGGAAAATATTTACGTCCGCTAGGCCATCGGCTAGACAAAAATCCTGTTAATTTGATTTTGAGTGTGAACATGTCGTTGTTACAACCAGGCAATCAGCGTCAGCTTCAATGTAAACGCGTTGTCATCAAGATTGGGTCAGCGTTGCTTACTGCTAATGGGCAGGGACTAGATCATCAGGCCATTGATCACTGGGCTGCTCAAGTGGCGATGCTGCATGAGCAGGGCATTGAAGTCATTCTGGTGTCGTCTGGTGCCGTGGCTGAAGGCATGGTGCGCATGAAGATTGGCGCACGGCCTGATGATTTGCCGGGTTTGCAGGCTTGTGCCGCGATTGGGCAAATGGGCTTGATTCAGGCATGGGCTGGCGCGCTGATTCAGCATCAGATTCAAACCGCCCAAGTGTTGCTCACCCATGATGATCTGGCAGATCGCCGCCGTTACTTAAACGCTGGTGATGCCTTGCTGCGTTTGATCAAATGGCGTGTGGTGCCTGTCATTAATGAAAATGACACTGTGGCCACTGATGAAATCCGTTTTGGTGATAACGATACACTGGCGGCCATGGTCGCCAGTCTGGTCAGTGCGGATTTGCTGATTATCCTGACTGACCAAGAAGGCATGTTTGACCGTGATCCGCGTAAGGATGCGACAGCGACACTGTTGTCGACGGTACGCGCTATGGATGACAGTTTGCTGGCGATGGCAGGGGGTGGTGGTGTGCTCGGCCGTGGTGGCATGGTCACCAAAGTGCGTGCTGCTCGTCTGGCGGCAAAGTCCGGTTGTCCAACACTCATTACCAGTGGTCAAACCAGTAATGTGCTGCTACGTCTGATTCAGGGTGAAGCCTTAGGTACCCTACTCACCGCAGATGCAGACCGCATTACTGCACGCAAGCAATGGCTGGCCGCGCACTTGCAAACTGCTGGACGCTTGATACTGGATGAGGGTGCGGTTGAGGCCATTCAGGTCAGACACCGTAGTTTGTTGCCAGTGGGGGTGCGCTGCGTGGAAGGCCATTTTGAGCGTGGCGATGTGGTGGAATGTGTCAACCTTAAGGGCGAGCGTGTGGCCGTTGGTCGCGTTAACTTCAGTGCCCAGTCAGCACGACAAATCATTGGCCAACCTTCTGACAATGTGAACAAAATTCTGGGTGAAAATCGCTCGGTAGAAATGATTCACCGTGATCACATGGCGATTTATTAAACCTTAAAATTTATAGTTGAGCCTGATGCAATACCATGCCTTGCAGCACGAGAAGTTGGCGAATTTTACTGAAACCAGCATGCTGTAGCGCAGAATATTGTTCTGCTATCGTCATATAAAGCTGGTCGTTTTGCATACCTTGTGCACCGTTACCGTCAGTCCCGGCATAATGATCACACACCAGAAACATGCCTTCGGGTTTTAAAAGCTGCTGCACCTGTTTAAATAAATTGACCGCATAAGATTTATGGCGTAACTCATGTACGGCCTGCATGGTGATGACCATATCAAACTTTTCCAAACCTGCTATCCAGTTATCATCCTTAAAGCTGCGTTCTATAAATTGCATCTTGTCAGCATGAGTTCCTAAGCGTTCCTGCGCCAGTTGATGCATGGCGCCAGAAAAATCCAGTGCGACATACTCAGTAACATAGACAGTATTTAGCAAATGCTGGGCTAAAAACCCCGGCCCTGAACCCAGCTCCAGAATATGTAGATTGGGCTTCTGGTAATTAACAATAGCAGTTGCAAAGCTGTTGAAAAATTCAGTACGTGCAGGCCGTTTTTGTAAGGCGGTATTTGCCCAGTCTTTAGCATCGCTCATCTGGCGTAAATCAATAGGACTGGTAACATCAATAATAGGAGTCATTTTTTGTATTTTTAAACGTTAAACATTAAATTTTAAAGCCTAAGCGCTTACCGCGACTCACACAACGGGTATAACGCTGATTCACTTTTGAGGCATACCAGTTGGTATTGTAATCACGGCTAAGCTTAGGCCCTGAGATGACTACTTCCGGCATGATCGCGTACGCTGCTTCTTTTTTAAATTGCTCATGATATAAGCTGCGTACTTGCTGATAGGTTTTGGTGTCTTCAAATTTTTGCTGTTTTTCTTTTTTCAGGTCATGCCGAATATCCTTGGCATCCAGTGCAATATTTTTTTCCATAAAGAGCTGGGCTAGGGCAGTTTCAGTGGCGGTTGGTTCTGAAATGACGTCACCGTCCTTGTTATAAGACAGCAGGTCACCATCCAGGCTTAATTCCTGCTTGGATAATTTATTCAACATTTGCTGAAAAGCAGCATTGCGGCTGGAATAAATGCCTGAGTTATAATCCGCAAAACGGTAAATGGGCTTATCATACTGCGCCGGATAGGTCATCAAACGATGAATCCCATAATACAGGCCGCCATATTGGGTATAAAGGTCATCACGGATCTTGTGGATATTGCTGCCACTCCGTGAGTTTTCAATGGCATAGCGGATATGCACCTGCATGGAGCCCAATGTGCTCACCGGGTTAAAAGCTTCTTCAATATCCTGTCTTGCGATAATACGTGCTGCGCTGGTGACAAGATTAATCTTATATTGCTTGGTATAAAACTCAAACATCTGACGGTACAGTTCGTCCAGTTCACGTTCGGTTTTGACGCGTTCCAGCTGCATTAAAAAATTATCATCAGGCGAGGGTTGCTTGGCCAGCATGTCATTAAAATAGCCAGCCATTTTTTTACCCAGCTTTTTTTCAAGCCGTTCGTTCATTTCTTTAACGGCTTTTTTGCCCAAGTTAGGCACCGCAGGGTCGGCCACAAAATTAGACTCCTGATCCACGATTGCAACGATAGAGCAGGTATTATTAAGGTTACGCTCAATATCCAGCTCATCCATGATGCTATGCACATCATTGGCCCATGCCATACGATTGGTGGTGGCTGCTGGAATCAGTTTATAGATATGCTTGGTATCCAGAATTTTATAGCTTTGGCTTTCGTTTTCTTCACTTTGGGATTGGCAACCGGACAGCACTAGTGTGCCAAGCAGTAAGGTAGCAGTAACGCGGCCAATAACACAAATAGACATAATAGATTTCAAAAAGCTAAGCAGAGAGTAGTATGCCATAAGTTGAATTTGTAACCAATTATATCAAATTCACTTGGCCTGCATTTTTGTATATAAAGTTTTTAAAACTATTTTATGTAAACCAGTATCGATGTAGATATATTAATAAATATCTTAAAAATCATATATTTATTATAGGTGCCACCAAATTGCCTTCGACCATATTGACATGGTCTTGGCATGAACCTGTTCAATGCTCAATGATCGTACAGGCATGCAGTGGCAATTGGTGAGCTTGTTGAACCACGTTGAAACCACACTGATAAAAAAATTTTAATAATGCGGCTCAATAAAAAGTCCGGCTAGATTAACCGGACTTCCAATCTACCGCCACAACAAAAGTATGGGCAGAAATTATAGTTTCACGCCTTCAGTTTCGCCCAGTTTGGCGGTATCACCTGTAATGGCAGCTTTGGCCATTTTAATCATGCTAACCACACGACCGCTACCTTCCCAGTATTGAGCGCCATTGCCAACTACTTTGATCAATTGAATCTTTGGATCTTCTTTGCCTTGCTCAAAAAAGGCGTTATAACCATCAGACCACAATTCATCCAGCTTGGCTTTGTCATTGACCAGTTCTGCTGTGCCATTAATTGACACATAGTTATGACCGGCTGTGTCGCTATAACCAAGGTTGACTTGTGCATTACCGGGAATACTGCGTACCAAATCAGAATCCTTGGAACCAATAAACCAGACTGTGCCGTTAAAATCTTCGTCTTGGGTGGTCATTGGGGCAGCGTGTAAGTGGCCTTCATGATTGACAAAAGTGACCATGGCAAATTTGATACCGCGTGTTAATTCTGCAATTTTAGTGATGTCGGTCATTGCTTTACTCCAAATTTATGATAGCCATAAAATTATGATTTAAAAAAAGTCTGATAAAAAACTTACGTAGACTTCGTTAAGTATTAATATCCTGACAATTTTTTATGTAGGTCTAAAGCACTCTTGTGTGCCTGTGTTGTAAGAAGTTTTGCGGCTTATCTACAAAACTTGCTGTTTTGTTGCTGGTTTTTTATTTATAGGCAGTTATTGCTATGATATGCCCAGTTTTATTCCAGTTAGATCATTATGCAAATTGGTTCATATCATCTTAAAAATAACCTGATTGTTGCCCCTATGGCGGGTGTCACAGATCGGCCATTTCGCACATTATGCAAATATTTTGGCGCTGGGCATGCGGTTAGTGAAATGATGACTTCCGATCAAACACTGCGCATGAATAAAAAAAGTTTATACCGTGCCAATTTTGATGGTGAAATCGCCCCAATTTCAGCGCAAATCGCAGGTTCTGATCCAATAAAAATGGCAGAAGCAGCCCGCTACCAAGTGGCCAATGGTGCGCAAATTGTTGATATTAATATGGGTTGTCCTGCCAAAAAAGTTTGCAATAAACTCGCTGGTTCAGCCTTACTGCAAAATGAAGACTTGGTTGCACAGATTCTGGATGCGGTTGTTAATGCAGTGAATGTACCCGTCACCTTAAAAACGCGGCTGGGATTTTGTAATGCAGAACAAAATATCTTACGGGTGGCTAAACGCGCAGAACAGGCAGGCATTGCAGCACTGGCGATTCATGGTCGGACTCGCGAGGATATGTATACGGGTTCAGCACGCTATCCGTTGATTGCTCAGGTCAAACAGCAGATAAATATTCCTGTCATTGCCAATGGCGATATTGATAGCCCACAAAAAGCCAAATTCGTGCTTGAGCAGACAGGTGCCGATGCCATTATGATTGGTCGAGCAGCGCAAGGACGGCCGTGGATTTTTCGTGAGATTGGTCATTTTTTGGCAACAGGCCAAATATTACCAGCACCAGATATTTTAGAAGTGAAAACGGTATTACTGGAGCATTTAAACGAGCTGTATGAGTTTTATGGCGAATATTCAGGTTGTCGAATTGCACGTAAGCATATTGCTTGGTATACCAAAGGCTTAAGAGGTAGCAATGAGTTTCGACAGGCCATGTATCAGGTCGAATCCACCCATAAGCAAGCCCAAGTCGTAAGCCAGTATTTTGATCAATTGCTAGAGCAGGGTGAACGCTTGCAATACAGTGAAGCGGTTAATTTACTGCAAGGTTATTGATTTGGCGGATTCAAGCAGCAAGTGCGACAGTGTGAAAATTAGCCATCACTTGAGCTGGTGTTAGCCAGCCCAAAGATTTCCTTGGTCGACTGTTCAATGCCTCTGCAATCGCGTTGGTTTGTTCAACAGTGACTTGGTCAAGTGGCATGGCTTTTGGCAAATACTGACGAATCAGTCCATTGGTATTTTCATTCCTTGCTCGTTGATTGGAGTGGTAGGGATCTGCAAAATGCACATCAATACCAACCCTGTGAAGTTGCTGATGCTCTGCAAATTCCTTTCCATTATCAAAGGTAACACTGTAAGCATGGTTCCGCTTCAGGTGGTTTTTACACGCATTGATGGTGTCATGACTGGTTCTTTTTACCAATGGATGTATGATGACATAAAGACTTTTTCGATCAACCAGTGTGACTACCGCACCCTGATGACCTTTGCCAATGATGGTATCTCCCTCAAAATCCCCAAGACGTTCACGCGCATCAATACACGGGTCACGCTCATGAATGCTACGCCTATTCGCCAGTTGCCCCCGACGGTCATTGCTTTTATGACCTCGTTTTCTATAGATTTTCTGTCTGCGTAGATGAATCTGTAAATCACCACCCCGCGCTTTATCCTGATAGATATATTGGTAGATCCATTCGTGGCTGGGTACATCTTCCCAGCCGCATGCGGTCAGTGCACCATGGATTTGTTCTGGTGACCACTTCCCTGTAATCAGGTGGCTGATGTAACACAGTGCAAATCCTGTCAGGGTTGAGACGGGCTGGTAGCGACGTCCTTTTACTTTGTCATGTGCCTGCTTGGGACGATAGCCGCGCTGTCCTTTATTGCGGGCAAGTTCACGGTATAACGTTGAGCGATGACGTTTATGCTTACGGGCAATTTCTGCCATCGACAATCCGCTGTTCAAATCAGTAGAAATGTCGTATCGTTCTTCTTGCGATAAGTGGGTGTAGCTTGTCATGCGCGACTTTCCAATTGCGAGTTGAAAAGTAAAATGTATAGCAACTACACCTTACTTATCCAGCTCTCTTTTAAAGTGTCGCACTTGGCAGTTGAATCTAGGTTTATAAAAGTGCTGTAACATCTTATGCCTGCACAGAATGTTAGAAACAGGCACAAAAAAGCCGCCTTAATACATGAAAAAAGCGGCCTTTTAGGAATGAATCAGTTGACCTGATCCATGCAGGACTTAGTGGTGATGACCACCAGCGCCATGCACGTGACCATGATCCATTTCTTCTTGGGTCGCTGGACGAATATCAACGATTTCAACATCAAAATTCAGGTTTTGGCCAGCCAGTGGATGGTTGCCATCTACAAAAACGCTTTCATCATTGACATCTTTAACAGTAACGATCTGAATGCCGTCATCTGTTTGTGCCTGAAACTGCATACCAGCCTGAATATCATCAACGCCTTGGAACATATTGCGTGGAACTTCCTGTACCATTTCAGCGTTGTATTCGCCATAGCCTTCAGCAGCAGGAACATTGACGTTCAGTTTGTCACCGACATTTTTGCCAACCAGTGCATTTTCCAGACCAGGAATAATGTTGCCAGCGCCATGTAGATATACCAGTGGCTGGCCTTCAGATTTGTCAATCACCGTACCGTTTTCATCGGTCAGGGTATAGTGAAAAGATACGACCTGATCATTTTGAATATCAGCCATGTCAATTTTTCCGTTTTAAATAAAAAGTTGCATAATAATAACCTGTTTTAGTAGGTTATTTTGTTTTTTTAATGCAATCGTTCATTTATTAACTGTTTCAGCGCGCCTCATTTTAGTCATCGTATCGTGCCTAAAATGAGGACAGGTTGCAGTGGAAATATCAGTCGATCAATGCAGCTTAAGGCGTGGGCCGGATGAGCGCGAGAGCAGATCTTTGGCCATGAGCACGGCAGTTTTGAAGAAGCCATGAATGGCAACCTGATGCAGGCGATACAGTGAAACATACATCAGGCGCGCGACCAAACCTTGTACGTTAATATCACCCATCAGGTTGCCGACACTGTTTTTCTGGCTTAAGGATACCAATGAACCTTTGTCAGTAAACTTGAAATGCGGCAGCGGCTGGCTATTCAGGCGTGCTTTCATGGACTTGGCCAGCAATATAGATTGCTGGTTAGCTACCTGCGCACGCGGCGGCACTGGGCGGCTTTCTCCTTCAGGAATGTAGCTGGCACAATCGCCCATCGCAAAAATATCGGGGTCTAGCGTAGTTTGCAGACTTGGTCTGACGACTAATTGATTGATGCGATTGGTTTCTAATCCTGCAATATTCTTTAAAAAATCCGGTGCCTTGATGCCAGCAGACCAGACCTTGAGGTTGGCTGCAATCTGAATATCCCCATCGCACTCAATGCCGTGTTCAGTAATGGCTACCACGCGCCGATTGGTCATGACATTGATGCCCATTTTTTTCAGCTCACGCTCGGCGGTGTGCGAGGTTTGCGGTGGCAGACCCGGTAAAATGCGCTCGGCAGCCTCAATCAAGCTAATATTGACATTACGTGGGTCAATGCTGGTCAGGCCATAGCGCGGCAATTCATGCGCGGCATGATGCAATTCGGCAGCAAGTTCTACGCCAGTTGCGCCGGCACCAATAATGGCAATATTTAAAAATTGTGGATTCTGGTCAGACAATGAGCGTGCCTGTGCCTGCAAATACAGACTTAAACATTCGCGTTGAAAGCGATCCGCTTGTGGACGGGCGTCCAGAAAGATACAGTTTTCGCGTGCGCCGACAGTGCCAAAATCATTAGAAGTTGAACCCACAGCCACCACCAGCGTGTCATAACGAACCCGGCGTTCCGGGGCAATGACCACATTTTCACCATTACTCAACGGCTCTAAAACAACCTGCTTCTGTTCACGGTCTATATCGCACATGCGTCCCAGATGAAATTCAAAATGATGCTTGCTGGCATGGGCAAAATAGTTGAGTTCATCCTCATAGGAATTAATGGTTCCGGCAGCCACTTCATGTAGTAGGGGTTTCCAGATATGGGTTAAGGTCGCATCAATCAGAATGATCTGTGCTTGTCCGCGTTTGCCAAGTGAACGGCCTAAACGGGTTGCCAGTTCAAGGCCACCTGCGCCACCACCCACGATCACAATCCGGTGTAGCTGAGCTTGTCCGCTTGGGGTTAACTGTTGCATGGATATACTCTCAAGGTTGTTTAAAAACTTAAAATTCTTTAAAACTTTTTTGTTCAATGCCTGCTTTGCTTAAAGGCAGGCTTGGCTTGAATCGGGCTGGCCTAGTCGTGGCTGATCTATGATTTATGGTTAGCTGGTTCTGTCTTAGCTGGTTTAGAAAGGCTTTGCTTTAATAATGGCCTAACGTCGCCAAATACAGCCACTACCACAACAGTAAATTTGATAGTCTGGCTTGAGTATGCCATAAGCATGAACGCAGCCTGCATGATTTGTCAGACAATTACCCTGACGTGGTAGCGCAACAATAATTTAAGCAAAACTAATACATTGCGGCACACGAGCACCACGCTTGTTTTTTGAACACTCATTCGCATAATTTTGCCTTTTTGGATAAGGCAGAGTAAGGTAGTTAGGGGCTCGCCGGGTTTCGGGTAGCAATGTTTTTATTCATTGCCCAGTCCTGTCATCAAGCCGGATAGTTTTTCATTTTCTCAAGATATGCAGGTTGCCATGATTTATTACACGTTATCTTTTGCGCAGTACTACCAGCATTTGATTCAGGTAAAAGTCAGGTTCAAGGCGCAGACCCAGCAAAAAATCTGGCTGCCGACGTGGATTCCCGGAAGCTATCTAATTCGTGAATTTGCCCGGCATATTGAATCGGTCAAGGCGCTAGAAGTGAGCACGGGTAACGCCATCCAGCTACAAAAACTCAGCAAAAACCAATGGCAGTTGCACAATGCGCAGGCTAATGAGATTGAAGTGAGTTATCAGGTGTATGCCTATGACCTGTCGGTGCGTGGTGCTTATATCGATGATGAACGCTTGTATATTAATCCTGCGGCGGTCTGTGTCGCGATAACAGGGCAAGAAGACAGTACTGTGCAAGTGCAGCTTGAGATTCCTGAGCGGTTCAGCCGGTTTGAGCTGGCCACCAGTTTGACTGTGGTAGATGGCCATAAACCCACCTATACCTTAACAGCCAGCAATTATCATGCGCTGATAGACCAGCCTTTTGAATTGGCAGAACAGGCATGCATGTCGTTTGAAGCCGAAAATATCAAGCACCGTGTGGCTATTTCAGGGCGGCATGACACAGATTTAAAACGACTCGCCACCGATCTGGGAAAAATCTGTTCTAGCCAGATTCGGATGTTTGGTGAAGCGCCGTTTAAGGATTACCTGTTCATGGTCATGGCCACTGCCAACAGTTATGGCGGACTGGAACACCAAAGCTCTACCAGCCTGATTACCCCGCGTGACGACTTGCCCAAATCTAGCGAACCTGCCAAGCCTTCGGTGAATTATCAGCGCTTTTTGGGGTTGTGTAGTCATGAGTATTTTCATGCGTGGCTGGTCAAGTTTATCCGTCCGCACAACTATGTAAAGCCCAATTTGCATCAGGAAGATTACACCACCCTGTTGTGGGTGTTTGAAGGCATTACGTCTTACTATGATGATCTGATGCTATATCGCAGTGGTGTTATTGATCACGATGCCTATATTGATTTGGTCAAGGATCAGATCAGCCGTTACCTTGGTAATCCCGGTAGGCAGATTCAAAGTGTGGCCGAGTCCAGTTTTGATGCATGGATCAAATATTATCGTCCCGATGAAAACAGTAACAATGCGGGCACCAGCTATTACAACAAGGGTGCGTTAGTGGCGTTGTGTCTGGATTTAACTTTAAGGCAGCATGGCAGTAATCTGGACCAGTTAATGCAGGCCTTATACCAGCGTGCCAAAAATGGCCAGCATGTCGATGAACACACCCTGCCGCAACTTTGCCAGCAGCTAACCGGTAATGACATGGCTGAATTTTTTCACCATTATGTTAATGGCACTACTGAGTTGCCACTGCAGCAATTACTGGCCGAATATGGTGTCAGTGTGCAGATGGAAAATAAGGTTTGGCCACTGGGTTTAAAAGTACAGGACACCCCGCAAGGATTGCTGGTACAGCAAGTGCTACGTGATTCAGCAGGTGCGCAAGCAGGCATTTCTGCACAGGATACCTTGATTGCCTTAAATGGCTTAAAAGCAACCAACAACCTGTTGCAGCAAGTGGGCAGCCATACCGATCCCATGCCAGCAGTGGTTTGTCATGCGTTTCGCCGTGATGAGTTAAAGACTTTTGAAATACAGGGCGGCGGTTTTATGACATCAGCGGCCAAGTTGCTGATTGAAGATAAAAACCGTTTAAGACAATGGATTGACAACGCCACCAAGTCGTAAGCAATATGAAAGGATAATGACTGATAAATTGTAATTATTCTTGCCTTGCCGTAAAAGTGAATGGCAGGGCAGGCATAAATCACGTAGATTAGGGAAATAATTAGAACAATAGCTTGACCATAATGGGATGACCGTCAAATGCCTAAGCAAGTTTATGTTTCCAACCATTTTAAGCTCTGTCAGTCTGAACAGCTAAAACAATTAAAGTTGCAGGAGCATGCATCGTGGAGCAGTTTTGACAGTTTGTATCAAGGCCGCAAAATGCCGATGCAGGACTGTAGTGTGCTTGATTGTTTTGATGACATGGTGAACCAGTGTCCAACGTCTCCAGCAATCAGCATGGATGGCTGTACTTTAAACTATGCCGAGCTGTCTTTTAGTATAGATGCACTGGCAACGTGGTTTTTGGAAGACAGTACCATCAAGGCGGGCGATCGGGTGGCGCTTTATTTACCCAATAGTTTGTCTTACCTAATTGCCATACTGGCGGCATGGCGTGCGCAACTGGTGGTCGCCAATTTAAGTTTTTTGCCGGAAGTGGATTATACGCTGCATCAATTGCAGGATTCCGGTGCCAAAATTCTGGTAACAATTCCCGGTTTTTTGCCGCAAGTTGAAAAAATGCTGCTAGAAACCAGCATTCGCCATATTATTACCACGCACAGCGATGATTATGTCGATGTGCTGGGACGCATCAAAACTTGGCTGTCACCGCGCAAGTGGATTTTGCAATGGCGCGAAGATACGACGATTATTCGCTATGTGCGCATGCGCCAAATTTTGAAGAAAACCGCCAAGAAGCGCTATGAATGGCCACGCCTGAATCTGGATGATGTGGCGATTATTCAGTATACCAGTGGCACGACGAATATTCCGATGGGTGCTGCATTATCGCATCGTAACCTGTCCAGCAATTACCAGCAGATCAAACAGATTTTAAATGGTGTGGTGACACCAGAAAAATGCGGCTTGTGTCCCATTGCCTTGCAACATATTGTCGGGATTAGCTTTTGTTTAATGTTGTTGTGCGAAGGGGCGCATGTCGTTTTGACCCGGCCATCTGATCTGCTGCATAAGGTTAAATATCTCCAAAAACACCAGTTTGATCTGATGGCAGGTATTCCGCATTTGTATGAGCGAATTCTGCAACAGGATGCGACACGGCATCTGGTCAAAAAAATGGAATTGTTTATGTGTGGAGGAAGTTTTGTCAGTCGCACTTTACAACAACAATGGTGTGAACTTACAGGTCGTTATTTATGTGAAGGGTATGGCTTAAGTGAAACAGCACCTATTATTAGTATTAATCCCCCGCAGCGTATCCGGCCAAATACGGTAGGGGTTATTTTACCCAATACCGAAGTCTGTGTGGTCAGTAGTAAACAAAAACCATTAGGTTTTAATCAGCCCGGTGAGCTATGGGTCAGGGGGCCACAGGTGATGCGTGGTTATTGGCATCAGCCCGCTGCCACCCAGCACGCCATGACGTATGATGAATGGTTTAAAACCGGTGATATTGTTTCCATTTCGGAAGATGGTTTTATTACCATGCTGGAGCGCGAAACCGATACGTTCTGGTGGCAGGATCAACTGATGTTTCCACAGGAAATAGAGCAGCAGATTTATCAGCATGAAGATGTACTGGATTGTACTATTGTACAGGAACTTGATGATCCAACAGCGCCAGTACGATTGATGGTGGTTGCTAAAAAGGGCCTTACTCCAGAGCGGCTTAAAGAGTTTATCGCCAGCCGCCTGCATTATGGTTTTTTACCGTGCAGTATTGAGTTTGTGGATCATTTGCCGCGCGGTCCCATGGGGAAAGTATTTCGCCGATTACTGCGTCTACGTGATGTCACGCGTGCCGACTCAGTATCAGAGCAAGTGGCAGCAGAGTCATCAGCACGCAATGACCAGCCCAACTGAGCCAGCAAGCTGGCGTCTTTTAGCGTATCAAAACTTTTAAGCTCACCCGGCTGCAAATCTTCCAGCAAAAATGGCCCAATCTGGCTACGAACCAGACGCAGCGTTGGTAAGCCAACAGCAGCAGTCATACGTCTGACCTGACGATTTTTACCTTCACAAATTTGGATTTCAAGCCATGTAGTAGGAATACTGGCTCGGAAACGAATAGGTGGCTGACGTGCCCATAAACCATCCGGTTCACTGATTACTTTAGCCCGCGCGGGTAGGGTTAGACCATCCTTTAAGGTTACGCCTTGTTGTAGCTGTATTAAGGCTTGCGCGTCTGGCGTACCTTCAACTTGTACCCAGTAGGTTTTGTATTGCCGCGCCTGTGGATGTACCAGTTGCTGATTCAGTTGGCCATCATCAGTCAGTAATAGTAATCCTTCCGAGTCATAATCCAGCCGTCCAGCCACCCGCAAGCTTTTATCGTGAATAAAATCAGCAAGCGTAATTCGTGCATCATCGCTACGAAATTGGGTTAATACGTTGAATGATTTATTAAACAGGACAATTTGAGCCATTTTGAAGATTTTTTACCAGATTTATGACCAGTTATCGTATGTAACAGTGGTTTTCATCACGCAGAAAAATATAGACATTTGTTTTTTAAATCACAAAAACATGCAGAAATGTTTAACATATACTACATGTAGATGTGCAACTAAACATGTTAGTTTTTACATCTAAAGCGTTTTAATCACTAAAAAAAGGGAGCACCTGTACAATGGGTTATCAGAAGATCGTGGTTCCAGCAGATGGTGACAAAATCACCGTTAATGCAGACCTGTCACTGAACGTCCCCAATCATCCAATCATTCCTTTTATTGAAGGTGATGGTATTGGTGTGGATATTTCACCAGTCATGATTAAGGTTGTGGATGCTGCTGTTTTAAAAGCCTACAGCGGAAAACGATCTATTGTCTGGATGGAGGTGTATTGCGGCGAAAAAGCTGACCGGATTTATGGCAGCTATATGCCTGAAGAAACCTTCGAAGCCTTGCGCGAATTTGTGGTATCCATCAAAGGGCCACTGACTACACCAGTGGGTGGCGGTATTCGTTCGCTCAACGTGGCGTTACGTCAGGAACTTGATTTATACGTTTGTGTGCGTCCAGTGCGCTGGTTTAAAGGCGTGCCAAGTCCAGTTCACCATCCTGAACTGACCGACATGGTGATTTTCCGTGAAAACTCGGAAGATATTTATGCCGGTATTGAGTGGAAAGCCGGTTCGCCAGAAGCCATTAAGGTGATCAAATTCCTTAAAGAGGAAATGGGTGTCACCAAGATTCGTTTTGATGAAAACTGCGGGATTGGTGTCAAGCCAGTGTCCAAAGAGGGTACTCAGCGTCTGGTGCGTAAAGCCATTCAGTTTGCCATTGATAATGACAAGCCTTCTGTGACCTTAGTACACAAAGGCAACATCATGAAATATACCGAAGGCGCGTTTAAAGAGTGGGGCTATGAGCTGGCCATGGAGCGCTTTGGTGGTGAGCTGCTTGACGGCGGCCCATGGGTCAAAATCAAGAATCCGAAAACTGGTAAAGACATCATTATCAAGGATGTGATTGCCGATGCATTCTTGCAACAGATCCTGATGCGCCCAGCAGATTACTCAGTCATTGCGACCCTGAACCTTAATGGTGATTATATTTCTGATGCGCTGGCTGCCGAAGTAGGCGGTATCGGGATTGCACCGGGCGCCAACATTGGTGGTGCGATTGCGGTCTATGAAGCGACGCACGGTACTGCACCAAAATATGCGGGTCAGGATAAAGTCAATCCGGGTTCCATTATCTTGTCGGCAGAAATGATGCTGCGTGATATGGGCTGGACAGAAGCCGCTGACCTGATTATTAAAGGGATTGCTGGTGCGATTGAGGCCAAAACCGTTACCTATGATTTTGAACGCCTCATGCCGGATGCAACCTTGCTGCGCTGTTCCGAGTTTGGCGATGCAATTATTCACAATATGGAAGATTAATTCTTTCATGGTGTGATAGAAAAAACCCTCAGTGAATTAATTGACTGAGGGTTTTTTTTACGCTTAATTTTTTTAAATTCTACGGCGATCATTAACAATTGCAGCTTTACATTTGACAGGCTCGCTTCAATACTTGAGTGATCAGCCATGATGGAAGCTTAGGGTGCAGCATAACAGTCTTAATCAACACACAAATCATCAGGGCAGCAGCTATCAGGTGCGTTACATTGATTCAGTTAATGCAGCCGCAGCCCTATTTGAAGCACTCGCGCCAACCCAGCCATTTTTACAGTTTGCGTTTTGGCAGGCGCTTGAACAGCAGCAGGTTATTGGTAAGCAGACGGGTTGGCAAATTTCGCATATCCTGTTGGAAGATGCTGGCCACCCCATTGCTTTTTTGCCGCTATTTATAAAAACTCACCATCGCGGCGAGTATGTATTTGATCATTCGTGGGCAGATGCCTACGCACGGCATGGCTTGAATTATTATCCACGGCTAGTGAGCAGTGTGCCGTTTACGCCAGTAACTGGCGAGCGATTGTTGGTTGCTCAAGGCTATGCTCTTGAGCAGGTGTGGCCAGTGGTTTTTCAAGCGATCCAGCAACTTGCAACACAACAGCAGGCATCGTCGTGGCATGGTTTATTTATAGATCCAACCTTGCTGAGTTTTTTGCAAGGCCAATCAGACTTGGCGATTCGTTCCCATTGTCAGTTTTTATGGCGCAATGAGGGATACGCGCAGTTTGATGATTTTCTGGCAGCATTAACTGCCAAAAAACGAAAAAGCATTAAAGTCGAGCGCCAGAAAATTGTTCAACAAGGCATTGAAGTGCAATGGATTGAAGGAGCGCAAATTACCTTTGAGGAAATTAGTTTTTTCTATCAGTGCTATGCCAATACTTATTATGTGCGTGGTCAGCGTCCTTACCTGACCCGTGATTTTTTTTGGCAACTGGTTCAAACCATGCCCCAGCAGTTATTACTGGTCAAAGCCAGCCGTGAGCAGCAGGGTATTGCTGCGGCATTGTTTTTTAAGGATGACCAGACGCTATACGGACGTTACTGGGGTGCTGTGGAGTCGGTGGATTGTCTGCATTTTGAAGTTTGCTATTATCAGGGCATTGAGTATGCCATTACACAGCAATTACAGTTTTTTGATCCGGGCACACAAGGCGAGCATAAGCTGATTCGCGGTTTTGCCCCTGTTTATACCTATTCGGCGCACTGGTTGGCGCGCCCTGAGTTTATGCAGGCCGTACAGGATTTTTGTGTACAGGAAAAAGACTATATTGATGACTATTATCAGTCAGCACTGGCCAGTACACCTTTTAAACAGACACCATAAATAATTGCTTTTAAGATATATGATTAACAGCCAGTTGCTCGGTTTAATATAGCGTAAGGGAGTATATTCATGAATCAAGCTGTTTCAAACCAGACATCAAGCAATCTGCCATTAGCTATGCCGATTCGTAATTATAGCCAGTTTTATCGCTTTTACCTGACTGAACATAGCCATGTGATGAGTCGTCGCCTGCATGTCATGGGCAGTGTGGCAGGACTATATGGCATTTATAAAACCATTAAAACAGGCCGTAAAAGCTATCTGCTCAAAGGCATAGTAACGGGTTATGCCTGTGCATGGGTTGGGCATTTTTTCTTTGAAAAAAACAAACCAGCTTCTTTTAAACAGCCGTTTTACAGCTTTGTGTCAGACTGGCGCATGCTAAGTGATGTGTGTCGTGGCCGGGTGAGCCTGCGTCATCAGAAATATGATAAGGTTGATTAAGCTGAAAAATCAATCAGCGATTTGAGTCAATCAGGCTTTAGGGCTGTCATGTATGTTGATGAATATGAAAAACGGACTATGACTTAAGGTGATAGTCCGTTTGTTATTGCAGCGATGCAAAAATGCGTTATGCAACTCTTTTTTATGGCATTATAAGAAAATGATTTAAACAATAAGAGACGGAGATTGATAACATGTGGGGATGGATTGTTTTTCTAGCCATTATTTTTGGTGGCTTGTTTTATATTATTGGATTGTTTAATGGACTGGTTGCCAAGCGCAATGCAGCCCGCAACGGTTTTTCCCAGATTGATGTGCAATTGCAGCGTCGCCATGACCTGATTCCTAGTCTGGTTGAGGCAACCCGCGCTTATATGAGTCATGAAAAAGACACGCTGGAACGGGTGATTGCTGCGCGTGATGCAGCGGTACAGGCACAGCGCAATCTGGCTGCTAGTGGCACCTATCAATCGCCTGAGTTGATAGAAAAACTGGGACTGGCTGAACAACGCCTTGGCAATAGCCTTGCCCAATTTACTGCCGTGATGGAACAGTATCCTGACCTTAAGGCAGACAACGTGGTCAAGGAACTCATGGAAGAGCTGGGCAGTACCGAAAATCGGGTAGGTTTTGCGCGGCAGGCCTATAATGATCAGGTGATGTTTTACAATAATGCCTGTGAGATGTTTCCCAGTAATTTTATTGCCGGTGCATTTAGCTTTAAGCTCATGAAACTGCTGGTACTGGATGATCCAAAAACTGTGCGTGTTGCACCGCGCATCAATCTGTAAGCTGTTATTCAATTAGACTTCTTCTATAAGTCATAACATCCCACAAATAGGAACAATAAACGTGGATTTCTGGGGCAGGCAAGAACAGGCAAAGCGCTACACACTGATACTGCTCATGCTGTTTATGCTGGCGGTAGGCTTTACCATTTTTGTCATGAATCTGCTGGTGGGCATGGTGCTGTATCCGTTTGAGCAGTCCACGTCGTTTATTCACCATTCACTCACTGCCATGATTATTGCCAGCATGCTGCTGGTGATTGTGGGTGGATCACTCTGGGAAGCCTATCGTTTACGGGAAGGCGGGCGTGCGCTGGCTGGTCGTCTGGGTGCGCGGCGCATTCAGTTTGAAACTACTGTGCCTGAAGAACGTATGCTGAAAAATGTGGTTGAGGAAATGTCAGTGGCCTCCAGTGTGCCGATGCCTGCGCTGTATGTGCTGGATGATGAACTGGGCGTCAATGCTTTTGTAGCAGGCTATCGTGCCATGGATATGGCATTGGTGGTAACGTGGGGTATGTTGCAGACGCTGGATCGTTATGAGTTACAGGGCGTGATTGCCCATGAATACAGCCATATTCGTCATGGCGATACCCAGCTTAATTTGCGTTTGGTGGCATGGGTAGCCGGACTGTTGGCTGTGAGCCAGCTGGGTAGCTGGATTGCTCAAACCGGGTTTTCTCTACAGCGTCATGTGCAGCGTAACCGACATGCTGATGCAATGTTTATTGCTATTGGCGGGCTGGTCTGGCTGGTGGGTAGCCTTGGTGTGTTGATGGCACGTTTGCTCAAGTTTGCGATTTTAAGGCAGCGTGAGTTTCTGGCCGATGCATCCAGTATGCAGTTTACCCGTACCAATGGTGTGCTCCAGGCATTGCTAAGAATTCGCACACATCCTATTGGCACCCAGTTACATGGTGTATATACCGAATCCATCAGCCATTTTTGTTTTGGGCAGGCACTGCATAGCAATAGCCTGTTTGCTACGCATCCTGAGCTGGATCAGCGAATTTGTGAAATCAGTCCGGCAGCATTGCGCCGTGCCAAGGTGCAAGAACGTATTCTGGCACGCAAGCAGGTTGATCAGATTGAAGCAGAAATGGCAGTACAAAAAGAAGTGTTGTCACTGGAGCAGGAACAGGAAATTGTGCCGATTGAGTGGCATGCGCCATTACCGCTGCCGACAGTTCGCCTGCATCCGGTTACTGTGAATATCAAGGATGCCGTAAAACCATTAAACCCGCAAATGCGCCAAAATGCAGCGCGTCCTGATGTGATCAAGCGGGCTCTGAGTACATCAGCCGGTTGCCGCGAACTGCTGGCGGCTATTTTGGCCTTACGGCAGCAGATCGCCTGTGAGCCAGAAAAACATCAGGTGAGCCGAGCCATTGTTGAGGCCTTGGCAAGACTTGATCCACGCCTGTATAACAGTATTTTTTTGCAAGCGATTGATGCACTGGGGGAATTGCCTGCCAGTGCTGGCCGTCAGTTACTCACCCGCTTGGCTGATATTATCCAGCTTGATGGACATATCGGATTGTTGGATGTGCTGTTGCTGGAGCGGGTCAAATCCAAACTCAACCAGTTGCCGCCTGTGGTGCCAGTCGCCATGGGTCACTGTGGCACAGCCATTACGATTTTGGTAGAGGCGCTGTTGTATGTGCAAAAACTCAAACCGGAACAAATTGCACAGGCGCGCATTCGGGTGCTGCGAACCATCCTGTCAGCCCGCCAGTTTGAAGCTGCCCAGAAAAAAAGTATGACCGATGCGCCAGTCAATCTAGGGCAGGTGTTACAGCAATTGGCAGGGTTACTTAAACGCGAGCGCATGAATATTCTGGCAGCGGCTGAAACGTGTCTATGGTCTGATATCATGATGAGTCAAGAAGAACAGGACGTGCTGGATTTGTTGTACTGGCGCATGGGGTTTGAGGCCAAGACACTGGCGGATTATACCGCCAGAAAAATTGCGCTTGAAATCAGTTCTTAAAGATCAGTTTCTACATTTAGTATCTAAGACATAGCCCCAAGATTCAGCCTTGAAATTTTAAGCTTAACCCTTCAAATCAATATACAATAAGCTCAAGAGAGACATGTCTCGTTTTCAGTAGCTTCTTTTGCAGTTGCGATGTTGCTGTTTGAGCCACATCCATGCGTTTTTGATCAATAAGGACAGGTAGCCATGACTAGCAACCGTTTAATCATATTTGACACTACTTTACGTGACGGGGAACAAAGTCCCGGTGCTGCCATGACCAAAGAGGAAAAACTCCGCGTCGCACGGCAACTGGAACGACTGGGTGTTGATGTGATTGAAGCGGGTTTTGCGGCGGCCAGTCCCGGTGATTTTGATGCCATTTCAAGCATTGCCAGCGTGATCAAAGAGTCCACCATTTGTTCACTGGCACGCGCTAATGAAAAAGATATTCGTCGTGCTGGTGAAGCCATTAAGGCTGCCAATCGTGGACGAGTACATACCTTTATTGCCACCAGTCCCATTCATATGCAGTACAAGTTGCGCATGAATGAAGAGCAGGTCATTGAAGCGGCTGTTAAAGCCATCAAGATTGCGCGTGAATACACCGATGATGTGGAATTTTCTGCCGAAGATGCCATTCGCTCCGAAGTGCCGTTTCTGGTACGCATTTTTGATGAAGTCATCAAGGCCGGTGCCAAAACCATCAATGTGCCGGACACGGTGGGTTATTCCACCCCCGAGCTGATTTATGCGCGTTTTAAAACCCTGCTGGAGCAAGTGCCCAATTCGGATCAGGTGATCTGGTCGGCGCATTGTCATAATGATCTGGGCATGGCAGTGGCCAACTCGCTGGCAGCAGTGCAGGGCGGCGCGCGCCAGGTGGAATGTACCATTAATGGCTTGGGTGAACGGGCAGGCAATGCTGCGCTGGAAGAAATTGTGATGGCCACCCGCGTGCGCCATGATATTTATAATGTGACCACCAATATTCGTACTGAAGAAATTGTGCCGAGTTCACGGCTGGTATCGACCATTACCGGTTATGTGGTACAACCTAACAAGGCGATTGTGGGTGCCAATGCATTTTCCCATGAATCCGGCATTCATCAGGATGGGATTTTAAAGCACCGCGAAACCTATGAAATCATGCGTGCCGAGGATGTGGGCTGGAAAACCAACAAGCTGACTTTGGGTAAATTATCAGGCCGTGCAGCGTTTCGCGCGCGTCTGGATGAGCTGGGCATTGGGATCGAAAGTGATGAGCAGCTCAATGAACTGTTCGTGCGGTTCAAGGATTTGGCGGATCGTAAAAGTGAAATCTTTGATGCTGACTTACACGCGCTGGTTGCAGGTCATCAAGGCTCAGATGTGGTACATCGCTATGAGCTGGTAGAGCTGGAAGTCACCAGCAAAACCGGACAGACCCCACGTGCCCATCTAGTGCTCAAAATTGATGGCAAAAATTGTCCAGTGAGCGAAAGCGGTTCCGGCCCTGTCGATGCGACTTTTAAAGCCATTGAAGTACTGGCCAAAACTGGTTCCAACCTTGAGTTGTATCAGGTCAATGCTATTACTAGCGGCACAGACAGTCAGGGCGAAGTTGCCGTACGCCTCAACCAGCATGGCCGCATTGTGACCGGTCAGGGTGCCGATACCGACATTGTGATTGCCAGTGCCAAAGCCTATTTAGACGCTTTAAACTGGCTGGCTACCGAAGGCAAGGCCAATCCGCAAACCGAAGAAGTGATGTAAATGCAAAATGCCCGGCAGCACGCCATACTGACTGCGCTTGGTATCCGGCAATGGGTGCCCCGGGCTATTGCAACTACAGCTTTGCCTAGCGTGGCATTATGGCGCCACGCCAGCGATGCATTAGACAACAATAATAAGTTAGACAACACTAATAATTTAGACAGTCATGCTTTAGAAAAAAATCATGAGCCGGAGCAAGTAGCACAGCTAACCACAGCTACGGCTGATCCACGTATTCACGAGTCTGCCAACCGCATGGTTCAGCCTGAAGTCGTGACAACTATTGAAGCTGATCATCAGCATTATCATCATGACCCATTACAGTTTGACCAGCCGCAGCAAGCAGCCAAGCCTAGTCCTGATCTAGTGAAACAACTGCCTACGCCTGATGTCATACAAAATATAGGACAGGACACTGATGTTATTGAAACTGAAATCTCTGCCACTACTCACCTATATAGCTTTCGCTTACAGGCATGTGAAATTAACCAATGGATTGTGTTAGTCAATGAAGCCGATTTGCAAAACCCGCAGTTAAATAGCCTGTGGAAAAATATCCTGCTGGCTTTTCGGCAGCCGGAAGTAAACCATTTTTCATGGCCGCTATCCGAAGGGCAACGCTGGCAACGCATGACAGGTTCTAAGGCGGCCTTGAATGGTTTGTTGTTTAGGCTGGGTTTGGACAAACGGGTTGGCCTGATGAGCGAGCTGGCTGATGAGGTGTGTCCTGACCGGATTGAGCGACTGCCACATTTATCAGAGCTGATCGAACAACCACTAAAAAAACGCCTACTGTGGCAACTGCTCAACAATCAATAAAATAAAATGGCATGTCGTATACCAGCTAAGCCGTTATCTCAAATAATCTCAAACACAAATAAACAGTCAAAATAATAAATCATGCTAGGCTTTGCCGTGTTTTAAAAACAGTTGGCAGGATTTTAGCCCATGAAAAAAACGGTGGTTGGCTTTAGCAGCTTGGCGCATGATCTTCAGGAAAAAATCAACAAAAATTTTAACCTGCTGCTGCTTAATCCCAAAGCAGGCAATCTTGAGGCACAGTTTCAGGAGATGTTGCCACAGGCGGATGGCATGATCGGTTCTGGCCGTGTGCTGAATGAATCCATCCTGCAATACGCGCATAAGCTCAAAGTCATTTCCAGTATCTCGGTTGGTTTTGACAATTATGATGTGGATTACCTGACGCAGCGCGGGATTGTGCTCACCAATACGCCGGATGTACTGACCGAAACCACGGCAGACCTTGCCTTTGCCTTACTCATGGCCACCGCTCGCCGAGTGCCTGAGCTTGACCACTGGACTAAGCAGGGCAACTGGCGCAAAACCGTACAACCAGCCCAGTATGCTGTGGATGTGCATGGTAAAACTCTTGGCATTATTGGACTGGGCAATATTGGGGCAGCCATGGCGCGGCGTGGTTGCTTTGGTTTTAATATGAATATTGTGTATTACAGCCAGCATGCCAAACCTGAGTTGGAGCAGCAGTTGGGCGCAAGGCGGTGTAGTTTGAATGAGCTGTTGCAGCAGTCAGATTTTGTGTCGCTGCATGTGGCGTTAAATGAGCAAACCCATCACCTGATTGGTCGCGAGCAAATTGCCCAAATGAAAAAAACCGCCATTTTAATTAATGTGGCACGCGGGCAGGTGATTGATGAGCAGGCATTGATTGATGCGCTGCAACAGCAGCAGATATTGGGGGCTGGACTGGATGTTTACACCCAAGAACCCTTACAAATCTCGCCACTGTTTGCCATGGGCAATGTGGTGACATTGCCGCATGTAGGTTCTGCAACTATCGAAACCCGACAGGCCATGAATAATCTGGCTTTTGATAATTTATATAAGGTTCTCAATGGGCAGCAATCCGCCTATATGGTTAATCCGACAGTTTGGCCAAATATTTAATTTACATCTTACAATAAGTTGCTAGAATGTGATTTGATCCACATTAAATGTTGTGTATTGAGAATTATAGTATTTTTTATCAATCAATTACAGCACAGTGAATCAAATCAAAACAGGATTTTTGATACGGTATAGCCGGAGATATGCATGAAAAATCGTCAAGTGGACTCAATCACTGAATTACATTTACAGATTGAACGCTGGAGTAGTTCGCCCAACGCATCTAAGTCTTCTCATTTAGCCAATGGATATTTATGGTTTTTTCTGGCGATTGTATTGGTAGTTGGTTTTATGATTTTAAGCCACATGGGAATTGCCAGCTAGAATTAGCCAGCAATGCACAAGAAATATCAACCTTATTCGCGCCCATTGCTGATGCCGGTGTGACTGTTATTTTGCAAGATCCTGCCAAAAAATTAACCGGTTAAAAAACGGATCGGTAATTTGAAATTCTTGGGTATCCCACGGCGTTTGACTAAGTTCAGGTTTGGCAAACTGATAGTCTTTGGCCGCAAGCATCTGATGATATTGCTCAATATGATCACAGTGAATGCGGATACTGCTGCCAGGGCTGGCATCGCCATGATGCTCCGATAAATGCAATAGACACTGATCTTTGGAAATTTGCAGATATAGCGGAAAGTTCTCTCCAAAACGATGTTGCCAGTCCAGTTGAAAGCCTAAAAAATCAATATAAAACTCGGTTGCTTTTTCCACATTAAAAATACGAAGAATCGGCGTGATGTTTTGCAAGGTCATAACTATTGTTCCAATGGTTAGATGTTGAGTAAAAATCTTATTTTTGCCTGCTTTTATTTGATTGATTTTAGGTCACTTGATTTTACGTTTCCATGGTTCTCTAGTGTGATATTCAGCAGCAAGATTCAGTAAAAATTGTATCTGCTTTAGCCAAATGCTATGTTTCAATTAGTCTTAAGCGTATGAGCAATGGTTAGATTGCCAAAAGTTTAGCGTTAAATGTTGAACCCGCATTTTTTATCAGTGAATTTTTCAGGAACAGGCTTTTTATCATGAATGTACTTATTGTCCATGCACATCCCGAACCCCAGTCATTTACCACCGCCATGAAAGATCTGGCAGTTCAGGAATTGACCAATGCAGGTCATCAGGTAGAAGTGTCTGATTTGTATGCCCTCAATTTTAATCCGGTGGCTTCAGCCGCTGATTTTGGTAGTCGCAAAAACCCGGATTATCTGGTCTATGCACTGGAGCAACGCATTAATTATGAAAATCAGACCATTGCACCGGATATTGCGGCTGAAATTGAAAAACTGGTGGCTGCTGATCTGGTGATTTTTAGCTTTCCGCTGTACTGGTTTTCGGTGCCTGCGATATTAAAAGGCTGGATTGACCGGGTGCTGGTTTCTGGCCTGACCTATGGCGGCAAACGTTTTTATGATCAAGGTGGTTTAAAGGGCAAGAAAGCTTTGCTCAGTTTTACGCTGGGTGGTCGTGAGCACATGTTTGGCGCAGATGCTATTCATGGCGAGATTGAAACCATGTTGCGTCCGCTGCTACGCGGTACACTGTATTATACCGGTATGGATGTGTTGCCGCCGTTTATTGGCTACCATGTGCCGTATATCACTCTTGAAGCGCGTCAGCAAGTTTTGCAAGACTATACACACTATCTGCAAAATCTGGATCAACTACAGCCGCTTGAATTCCCAACGCTGGATCAGTTTGATGAGAAGTTATATCCGAAGAAAGCTTGGTCATAACTTTGGGTTTAAACAAAAAAATTACTGATCAAAAATTAAGATTTTGATTTAAAGTATTATTTTTAATTCATTTTAGTGTGTTTCTAAGCTTACCGATTTTGTTTTCACTGGGTCGGTAAGCTCAAAAATTATTTAGGACTTAAATCATGAAGGACTTATAGAAGTCCTTGTCGCACGCAATCGCTTAAAGGTGTCGTGTCACGGCCTAGCAATTGTTTTAAACACCCACTGTCATCAAACAATGCACCGGATGCTGCACCGGCATCACTGTTGGCCAGCAGGTTGGCAACCGCAGGCTCAGTGCCCATATTAATCAGCTTTTCACGGTAATCGTGTTCAGTCATATTAAAATAAACAATATTTTGCCCGGTTTGCCGGCTGGCTTCGCAGGCCAGTTCGGTTAAGGTATAGGCTTTATCACCAGCCAGTTCATACACCTTATTTTCATGTGCAAAAGTGGTGAGCACGATCGCAGCGGCTTCGGCATAATCCTGACGGCTGGCAGAAGAAATCTGGCCTTCATCTGCTGCACCAATAATCACATTCTGGTTTAAGGCTGCCTTTAAGCCGCTGGTGTAGTTTTCGGTGTACCAGCCATTACGTAAAATCGTGTAAGTTAGGCCAGATTTAAATAGGGTTTGTTCAGTCAGTAGGTGTTCTTCAGCCAACGCCAGCGGCGAGTGATCTGCATGGAGTAAGCTAGTGTAGACAACATGTTTTACGCCTGCTTGTTGTGCCGCTTCAATCACATTGAAATGCTGCGCCGCGCGTTTGCCCACTTCGCTGGATGAAATCAGCAAGAGTTTTTCGGCACCTACCAATGCGCTGTACAGGTTGTCCCTATCATCATAATTGGCCAGTCTGACTTCAATGCCTAGCGCGGCAAGTGCTGCTGCCTTATCGGCGTTACGCACAATGACAACGATATTGTTGGCCGATGTGCGCTTGAGTAACGCTTCAATCACCAGATGGCCAAGTTTGCCCGTTGCTCCAGTTACCACAATGGACATGCTGTTCTCCAGAATTTAGGTCTGGTTCTAATGTAATTTAAAATTTTTCTTAAACTATTGAGTTTTAGTAAGTATTTATTGTAATTGTTGCGCAGTAAACGCATGCCCACGACTGTAAATGAGTCATGGGCACTTTAACTCCGGAAAGCTAAGAAAAGTGACCCATGATAAATCTAGTACCAGAAATGAAGTCCTAACAGGATGTTGCGACTGCGACTGTTATCACCATGGTCTTTATACAGCGTTGCAGTTTTACCCACAAATTGCTCGTGCTCAAAACCAATATAAGGCGCCAACTGTGGCGTTATTTCATAGCGCAGGCGCAGTCCGGTATTCACTTGCGCCAGCCCTGCACCATAGCGATGTTCAATACTGGTTTTGCCGTAAGCCAGCAATTCAATTTTAGGCTGTAATACCCATTTCTGGCTAATATTAAGGTCGTAGCTGGCATTGAATCCAAGCTGGCTATTGCCCTTGGTCGAACCATAAAGAGTAGTCTCAATATCAAACCAATAGGGGGCAAGACCACTGACTCCACCACCCAGCCATGTTTGATCGTTATTGTCTGCTACATACTCCTGCTTGAGGCCAAACGTGGTATTCCAGTAAGCCGAAAAAGGCCGCCACCACATCACACTGCTACTGGCCTGTTGCAGTTTATCCTGTTCAAGCTCTCCGCTAGTGTTGAGATAAAGCCGGTTATAGTCGTTGCCATACCAGAATTTTAGGTCATAGTGGCCGCCAATATGACCATCAGCGTAATCGGCATTACGGATTAGCTCCAGTGCTTCAGCCTCAAGGCTCCAAAAGTTCGGGCTACTCATCATGTGGTGAGTATCAAGGCTGCGGTAGCCATCTGAATAGTCAGGCTTGCGCAATCCGCTATTCATCTGCTTTTCATCAGGCAACGCTACATGAGTTACTGGTTTTGAATGCTCGGTATGTTCTACGCTGTCTACCTCAGGCAGATTTTGCATAGATACGGGACTCACTGTCGCCATTGTTGTGTCATGTGTTTTGTGATGCTGCTGTACTGGCGATTTATTCTCGAGTGGGACAGCCAGCACAAATGGCGAAAAGCTGATAAGAGTGGTTAGCAAGACAGTATTGATGCGCCAATTAAACGCATTGAATATTTGGAAATTCATGGTTTGCTGCTCCTATGCCACCACTACTTCGCGGAACATGCCTGCTTCCATGTGGTACAGCAAATGGCAATGCCACGCCCAACGGCCATGAATGGCAGTCACATCAAAGCTGATTTTTTGGGCAGGTTGCACATTGATGGTGTGCTTACGTACCTGAAAGCAATTTGTTTGAGCATCGGCATTTGGATTGCATAGTTCGCTCCACATGCCATGTAAATGCATGGGATGGGTCATCATGGTGTCATTGACCAGTGTAAAGCGCACCCGTTCATTGGGTTTGAGGTGAACAGGTTTTGCTTCATGAAAGGTTTGGCCATCCATTCCCCACACATAGCGTTCCATATTACCAGTCAGGTGCAGCTCAATTTCCCGCGTTGGCATCCGGTTGTCCAGATTACCGCCAATGGTATGCAGGTCGGCGTAGGTCAGTACACGTCTTGCTTTGGCACTGTGCCGCAGATTCACGCCGGGATCATCAAGATTGGTGCGGGGCTGATCCACCCTCATATCTACATTAGGATTATTCATTTCGGTACTGGCATGCTGCACTTGGATTTTGTTTTTGAGGTTTGGGTTATGGCCAGAATGACTATCATGATTCATCGGCATACTACTGGCCATGGTGTGTCCCATATCCTGCATGCCCAGCCATTCCACCGGGTCGAGTTCAGGCACCGCAGCGCTTAAGCCTGCCTGTGTGGCCAGCGTGCCACAGGCAAAGCCACTACGATCCATGCTTTGTGCAAAAATGGTATAGGCATCATCCACAGGTTGCACCAGCACATCATAGGTTTCTGCCACGCCAAGCCGAATTTCATCGACACTCACCGGTTCTACGTCCTGTCCATCAGCGGCAATCACGGTCATTTTCAAGCCGGGAATCCGCAGGTCAAAAAAGCTATTGGCACTGCCATTAATAATCCGCAATCGCAATGTTTCACCTTTGTTAAACAAGCCTGTCCAGTTCTGATTTGGTGCAAGTCCATTCATCAAAAAAGTATAAGTACCCGCCGACAAATCAGCAAAATCAGTGGGACTCATGCGCATCTGGTTCCACATTTGGCGCAATTGTACAGCTTGTCCAAAACCCTGTTGCTTGATGTCTTGCATCAGCTTGATGAGACTGGGCTTATGCCGATTATCAAAATGACTGTGTTTTTTTAGTTTGGACAGTAAATAAATCGGATCAAGGTCAGTCCAGTCAGACAGCAGCAAAATATGCTCACGATCAGCCGTATGTCGCTCACCCGCTTTTGGTTCAATAATAATAGCGCCCAGTAGACCGGTTTGCTCCTGAAAGGTTGAATGCGCGTGATACCAGTAAGTACCGCTTTGTTGTAACTGGAATTGATAAGTAAACACCTGATCCGGCCGGATGCCCTCAAAACTAATGCCGGGCACACCATCCATCTGGTAGGGCACTAGCAAGCCATGCCAGTGAATGGATGTATCCTGCTGCAAGTGGTTATGCACTCGAATGGTTACCGTGTCACCCTCGCGCAGGCGTAACAGTGGGCCGGGCAGTTGTCCATTTACAGTGGTAGCAATACGATCCTGACCGGAAAAATTGACAGCCTGATAGCCTACATGCAGGTCAAATATCTTACCTGTCAGCTCAGTATTTTGAATAATTTTAAGGTATTGACCTGATGAGGGTGTATTTTCTGCTGTAGTCAGAGTTTTGCCCAGACTAATATTGCTGACCAATAAACCGCTTAAACCGATGCCTTGTATAAACTGACGCCGTGAGGGAACGGACGAGCTAGAAGACAAAGCGTTAGAAAAACCGGAATAAAATAAAGACATGATCGTTCCTCAATATGATGTGCGGATAATTAAAAAACAGCATCAATTGAGAAATTGCGGAGGACGCTCCAGATCGCGTACCCATGCCTGTAATGGTGTGACGATTAGATAAAAGGATTTGCTAGCCAGTAATGGATTTTCAATGCGGTCAACGTGCTGTGAAATATCAACAGGTGGTGTGTACAATGAGCAGCTTAAAGCACACTGATGATGTGTCCCCGCAGAAGAACTCTCAACGTTTGCCCCCTGTTGATCCGGTTTATTTTTTTTAAAAGTATGCTGTTGCACTGATCCATAACGCGCCTCAGTTGAGGCCACTGCCTGATGACAACTTCGAAATGACATGCTGCTATAGGATTGTTTGTGCGACTGTGCAGCCACATGTTGCCAACAACTGGTTCCAGCATTTACCAGTAGCAAACAGACAAAACCAACCAGCATTTTTTTCAGGCTAGCTTTTAAGGGGATCAAGCGGTTGTCTTGAGAAAAAAGATTCAACACGCAAAAATTTGCCGAGTGCATAGTCTGATTTTATACAGTAATTCTAATCGTTTTGCAGTCTGTTTTTACGGCTGGTTTCGTTTTGTCAGGATTATACAAGCTGGTAGACAAAGGATAGTGGTTATATTGCAAAATTCCTGTAGATAAATAGAAGCAGGCCTTGCACAATCGTTAAAAATAAAGATGTTGCAACGCAGGTTTACGCTCATTCATGAACAAAAAGGTTTATTGTTTTTTTGCAGCCTGTGGCTTGCTGTGTAATGCGGCTGGTGCAGCCACTGATTCCGTTAATTTAAGTATAAATAATCTCCATAACAATGTGCTGCCTTTTGATCCGCAAGCTACAACCTCTCAGGTATTTCAATCTGAACGCGATGCTACTGGAGTATTCAATAGACGGCTTAATAGTACCGAAGCCAGCATGCTCAACAGCAGCAACCGCCATAATAATCTAGATTCTGGCCATGCAGATTTTGGGGTTGAAATTCCTGATCTAGGTGCCGGAAGCAGCCTGCTGGAGCAGCAACAGGAAACCCGGCTTGGCGAAATGGTGCTACGCCAGATTGGTCAGGAAATGCCACTGTATAATGATCCCTGGACGCAAGATGAGCTAAGCCAGATATTTAACCGGATATATATCGCCAGTGGCATGAGCGCGGTGGCACCGCTTGGGCTGGTTGTTATTGAAGACAATTCCATCAATGCTTTTGCCGTTCCGGGAGGTTTATTTGCCCTCAATACCGGTCTGGTGTTGTCGGTTAAAACCAATGATGAGCTAGCAGGCGTGATGGGACATGAAATAGCCCACATTTCGCAACGTCATTATAGTCGTAGTAAAGAAGCCTTCAAAAATCAGGCACTCATTACCTTGGGCAGTATGCTGGCCAGTATCCTGCTGGCTTCCCAGTCCTCTGATGCGGCAGGTGCAGTGGCATTAGGCGCTCAGGCTGCCATGATAGACCGTCAGTTGTCTTATAGCCGTAATCAGGAACGTGAGGCAGATCGGGTCGGCATGCGACTGATGTATGCCGCTGGTTATAATCCGGTGGCAATGGCTGATTTTTTTGAAACCATGAATCGCAAAACCGGCACTGTTAGTTTTATGCCGGATTTCTGGCTCACCCATCCGTTATCCACTGAGCGCATGAGTGAAGCCCGCCTGCGTGCCAGCCAGTATCCAGCAATAAAAGCACGCCTTGACATACCAGATGATCGCAATCAAGCCCTGCATGAACAAAACAAGTTGCATGTGATGCAATATCGCATGGCGGTTTTGAGCAATCAGGTGAATGAAAATCGTTTGGTGGTGGCTGCCCAACGTGATCCAGCCGCCATACCGGCATTGGCGCTATTTTATGCCAGAGCCGGCAAGTACACACAAGCGCGTGCCTTGGCCAGCCAGTTTGCCCAGCAGCAACCCGACATGGTAATTGCAGCGATTACGCAAACTGAAATTGAGCTGATGGCTAATCAACCCCAACAGGCGCTAGATATTATTTTACCCCAAAGCCGGATTATGCCGGAAAACCGGGCGTTGGCAATTTATACCGCGCAAGCTTATAGTGCACTGGTTCAAGGTCAGGCGGCGCTAGAGCTGTTGCAGCCATTGGTGAACAAAAATCCGCGAGATGTGGTGGTATGGCAAGCCATGGAAGCTGCTGCCAGTCGTTTGCCAGAAAGTGAGTTAAAAACCCTGCAACTGTTGCGCTTTCGGGCAGAAAATGAATTCTGGCATGGCAATGTCGACAAGGCGATCCGATCACTGATGCGTGCCAGCAAACTGGCGCAAAATAACTACAGCATGCAAGCCAGAATAGAAAAGCGATTGGATGAAATGCAAGAAGCCCGCAAATTTCGGGGATGATCAAGCCTTATTTTAAAAAGAATAGTTTTCATGCTAATCGATGACTGATATTACCTTAAGCATCAGTCACCGGTTCAGGTTTGGGCAAAAATGCCGTTTCATGCACCTGCTCGGCCAGAAACTCTGGCTTAATATCAATCAGCATCCGGCCATAAGCCCGTAACCACCATACCAGTTGCGCAGTGAAGGGCACCGTTGCCGTGACCCGCACCTCGCCAGATTCCAATTTTTCAACAGTCTGGTCTTCGCTCAAACGTGACTCAAAAAAGGTTTGTCCGGCTTTGGCATGGAATAATAGCTCAATAAAAATGGGCTCTACGCTTTGCTGGTTATAGGAAGTAAAGCCCAGTGCACCAGCGGCCAGATAGTCATCAATATTAAAATCAACCGGATGCATCGAGCGGCTTTCCAGCACTGTGGCATGACTAAACCGATGCAGGGCAAACTGACGCACATCCGGCCTGTCATGGCGTGTGCAAATCAAATAAATAATAGCCCCACGCTGCACCAGTGCCAGTGGGTTTAGGGTATAAACCGTATCTTCACCCTGATGCGCACGTGCCTTATAGGTCACGCGCAACTGGCGATCCTGCAACAATGCTTCATAAATACTTTGCTGGGCGCGGGCATCCACTGCGGGTGGAATGAGTGGCTGGGTCGCAGGGACAATGCGCACCCGGTTAATCCACTGGCGCACGTTATTGTGTTCGGAAGACAGGCTGCGCCGTGCAAGGTCAAACCATGGCCGCATCTCATCTAGCAGACTGGGCGGCAGCAAATGCTTGAGGTGATCTTCCACCATCATAAAGGTGACGGCTTGTGAGCTATTCATGTGCGGTAAGCTCTGGATTGGTGCGTCTTCCTGCCAACGCCAACCTTGCGGCGTTTCCTTGTTGCTTTCAATCGGAAAGCGCCCTGCAATCTGGTTTAAGTCGCGCTGAATGGTACGAATACTGATATCAATGCCTTCGCGCTGCAACTGTTCCTGTAACTGACGCGTACCAATCCATTTGCCGGTTGGCAGTTTGGATAAAATCTGCCATTGACGATACAGGCTATTGACCGTTTCCTTTTCATTGGAAGACGCGCTAGCAGGCTTGGCTGTTTTTTTGATGGGCTGCTTCTGTCTTGCTTGTTGTGTGACCTGTTGGGTTGCTGGTGCGGCATGTTTAGTCACTTGCGCTTTTTTTGGCAGACTCATTCCCTTGTATCTCCATCCTGCATGGCCATTGTTTGAACCGCCTTGATTAAACCAGCTAAACCATAGCAAAAAAAAGCGTGATTTATTAGCTTATCGGACTAAATTATTTTTTTGCCGGAATGATTTGTATAAATCACAGTCATTTTTACAGGCATCACCTGCTAACAGGATAGGCTTGTTCATTTTTGGATCACTTGAACCAACCATGTAATTGCTCAGTAAAATTGCTTACAGCAAATCGCTAAATTCACTGCAAAAAATACGCACTGTTACATGAAAAACAATTCGCTCTAAATAACGCTAATGACTGTGTTTACACGCTTTGGTCATGATAACAATACATCGGAATCGTGTTTATTTATCAAGTTTTAGGCGCGCCTGCTTTTAGTGCAATTTAGTGTGCCGGTATTTTTCTAGTACTTTCTCACTGATTTGGTATTCGCCTTGCATAACATGATTTACAAGTTTGAGAAGGGCTCGATCATGACTGCAATCTCCAGTGAGATTTCTGAAACATCTATTAATCTATCTAATGACACATTAGCTAGCGGTGCTTTAGCCGCTGATATTGCCCATGGCCTACTACCGAATTTCTTTAATGAAATGTCGCTCGATAGCGGGGATATCAGGCAAAGTTACCAGAATTTTTACCATTGGTTAAATCGCCAAAGTATTGAGAAGCTCAGCCAACTCAATGCGCAAGCCACCTCACATTTTTATAAAAAAGGCATCACCTTTACGGTTTATAGTGATGCAGATGGCACAGAGCGGGTGATTCCGTTTGATATTATTCCACGTATTATTGAACAAAAAGAATGGAAAACTCTTGAAGTCGGCTGCGAACAACGCATTCGTGCCTTAAATGCTTTTTTGCATGATGTTTACCATAACCAAGATATCATTCGGGCGGGAATTGTGCCCGCCGAGCAGGTTATTGCGCACGATTGCTTTCAGCCATGGATGCTCAATATTGATTTGCCAGGTCAAGTCTATGCCCAGATTAGTGGTATTGATCTGATCCGTCATGGAGATGGGCAATACTATGTGCTAGAGGACAACCTGCGAACGCCTTCAGGGGTATCCTATATGCTAGAAGGCCGTGCGATTAGCCAAAAGCTGATGCCAGAAGCCTTTAGCACTCATAAAATTGCACCGGTTCATGATTATCCTGCCTTACTCAAACAAACCCTAATTGCCAATTCACTGGTCGAGAACCCAACGATTGTGGTGCTCACGCCGGGTCGTTTTAATAGTGCCTATTATGAACATGCATTTTTGGCACGGGAAATGGGTGTGCCACTGGTCAACGGCTATGATTTGTTTGTTGAAGGCAATGAAGTCTTTTTAAAATCAATTCGTGGCAAGGTGAGGGTAGATATGATCTATCGTCGTCTGGATGATCCATTTCTTGATCCGCTGGCCTTTCGTCCTGACAGTATGCTGGGCGTACCGGGTCTAATGGCTGCCTATCGTGCTGGAAAAGTCATGATCGCCAATGCGCCCGGAACAGGGGTTGCAGACGATAAATCCATTTATCCGTATGTGGGCGACATGATTGAATTTTATTTGGGTGAAAAGCCGATTTTGCATAATGTGCCGACATGGCAATGCCGCAAAAAAGAAGACTTAAACTATGTGCTGGCGCATTTGCCTGAACTGGTGGTCAAGGAAGCCCAAGGCTCAGGTGGTTATGGCATGCTCATTGGTGCCAAGGCCACACAGGCAGAACTGGATGATTTTCGCCGCCGCTTAACCAATGACCCCAGTGCGTATATTGCACAGCCTACGCTGGCTTTATCAGTTTGCCCAACGCTGGTCAAAGAAGGTATTGCACCCCGTCATATTGATTTGCGTCCTTTTGTACTCAGCAGTCCCGGGCAGGTAAAAATCACTCCCGGTGGCCTAACCCGCGTTGCCTTGACAGAAGGCTCGCTGATCGTGAATTCCTCTCAGGGCGGCGGCACCAAAGACACTTGGATTGTTGATATGCAACAAACGACCCTTTCTGTGATGACGCACGATGCGGCGGGAGGCATTGCATGATTTTATTATTATCGACTGCCTCAAATTTGTACTGGCTGGGTCGTTATATGATCCGTATTGATGGGCTGTGTCGTTTGCTGCCATTTACAGATGATGAGGAAGCCTTGCAATTTTCCCATGCGTTTTCCCTGTCTGCTTGGAATGCCAAAACGCTCAACACTTTGCTGCTTGATCCCAACCAGCCAGCATCCATTACCGCCACGTTGGAAGCAGTACGCGAAAACATGCAATGTGTGCGTGGTGTGATTAGTCAGGAAGTTTTTGAGTCACTCAATATTTTGACCAATCCCAAGCAGAAAGTTAAGCATCAGGTATGTGAGCTGATTTCCGGATGCTGCGAAGCAATACTGGAGGAAGATGACAATGTGCGTTTGTTTTGGCAACTTGGGCAATGTATTGAACAAATTGATAATGCCTTGCGCCTCAAACGTGCCCCAGATCTAGCCATTCAGGACTTGCGTACCGTGGTTGAAATGCTGTCACCGATTGGCTGGATCGCGCTGGAAGCACCATGGGTAGAGTTGCAACACAACAAGGATATTACGGCACTTTATAGCTTTTGTGACCAAATGCAGGCATTGTTTGAGGAAGGTCCATGAAGCTGGTGATTAATCATCAAACGCACTATACCTATGAAAGTGCGGTAAAAAGAAGTAATCAATATATTCGATTAACACCCCAAACTTTTGCGCATCAGGTTGTTCATGCATGGCAACTGGCAGCACCGGGCAATAAATGCACTCAGCAGGATGGCTTTGGCAATATCTGGACGAGCCTGACGGTCAATCAGCCGCATCAGGAACTACTGATCATGGCGCAAGGCGAAGTTGAAATTTATCCCGTTGAAGGGGTTGAAGATAACCGTCTGTCACCGATGTTTTTTACTCATGCGACCGAAACCACAACTTGCCATGAACCGCTGCTAGATTTTGTAGCGCAATATGGCAAAGGCATTGACCGCAATGCTTTAATTGATTTATCCAGCGCTATTTTAGAGCACATGCCCTATACACCGTTATCCACCACGGTCATGACCACCGCCGCTGAAGCATTTGATTTGGCGCAGGGTGTTTGTCAGGATCATACTCATGTTTTTCTGGCGTGTGCCCGTTATTTAAACTTGCCAGCGCGTTATGTATCAGGATATTTGCACAGCAGTGACAGCACGCATTTATCTACTCATGCATGGGCGGAAGTGTACCTGAATGGCAAATGGTACTGTTTTGATACGTCTAACCAACTTTTCTCGCTCGATCATCATGTATATTTAGCAACAGGCCGTGATTATTTTGATGCTGCTCCGGTACGTGGAACACGACAGGGTGGCGGCGAGGAGTCCATGCGAGCATTGGTGCAAGTACTGGCCAGCTAAGGCGCTTTGTTTCTACTGGATTGGTTCAACTGGAAAAGTAGAGAGTAATTTGTTAGTTTACTCCTCAAATTTAGACAGGAAGAGTTATGACCTATTGTGTAGCAATGCGACTTGAGGAAGGACTGGTATTTGTGAGTGATTCGCGCACCAATGCCGGGGTAGACCATATTGCAATATTTCGCAAGCTGCATCGTTTTGGGGTCAGGGGTGAACGGATTATTGTATTGCAAACAGCAGGGAATCTTGCAACTTCACAGGCAGTCATTACCCGTTTACAGCAACAGATTCAAACCAATGCCGAGCGTAACCTGCACAATGTAAGCTCTTTGTTTGAAGCAGCCGAGATTGTTGGTGAGTGCATGGCGCATGAAATCCAGCATGTTACTGGTCTGGCTCAAAGCAATGAATATGACTTTTCCAGCTCCATTTTAATTGGTGGCCAGATCAAGGGCGAGGCACCAGAGCTTTATAGCATTTATCCGCAAGGGAATTTTATTGCCGCTACGATGGACACGCCATATTTCCAGATTGGCGAAAGTAAGTATGGCAAGCCAATTCTGGATCGCGCGTTGAATTATCATACGCCATTGGACAAGGCCTTGCGTTGCGCTTTAATTTCGTTTGATTCCACTATCCGTTCTAACGTGTCTGTCGGCACGCCGCTAGATCTAATCGTCTATCGGGCGAATGAGTTTAACTTGCCGGAAGGCCGCCGCTTGTACGACACCGATCCGTATTTTTCCATGATCCGCCAGCAGTGGTCGGATGGCTTACGCAGTACTATGACCAATTTACCGCAGGCACCGGATGATTATTGGCGTTAACGGTTGAGGAGGTAGTGCCTAATACAATAATTTATTAGGCACTACTATAGTAAGTAAAATCCTTATTTTAAATATTAGAGAAAATTTTATTAAATATATTAATTATTTTTTTAGCTTCAAACCAGAAACCTATCTGTACAAATATATAGCCAAATGTAATTAAAGCAGTTATGCCAGCTATAAGTGTTAAAGGTGCAGCAGTTAACACCAGTACTATTAAGCCAATAAGTAAAAAAGTAAACCATATAAATAAGAAGATAATTATAGGCCAATGCATTCTTATAGAAATATTAACGCTAATGTTATTGGTAGTTTTAGTAATTTCTCCAACAGCAATTGGCAAAAAAGAGTTTCTATAATTTATATTTCGCTGAATAGTAAAAGCATTATCTTTATAAGTTAATAATGAATAACTATTTGCCGAACAGCTAGATTTAAAAATTTGCATGACTTCACCTGATGGCTTATCAGACATTTTTTTGCAGGCAAAATAAGGAATAAGCTTCATTTAAATTATTATTCGCTTAGGCCGATTGGTCAGCCGACATAATAGCTCATAGCCAATGGTATTGTTATGCTGGGCAATCAGGTCAACGGATGGGTTATCACCCCATAACGTGACTTCATCGCCAATATGAATACTTGTTGGCAGATCGGTTAAATCGACTGCCAGCAAGTCCATACTCACACGACCAAGTAGCGGCGCATCATAGCCCTGAATGCTGACATAAGCGCCCTGCGTTAAAGCGCGTGGATAGCCATCGCCATAACCTATGGCAACAATTCCCAAGCGGGTAGGACGGGTTGTGGCATAGCGAGAACCATAACCAACCACTTTCCCGACGTCCAATTGCTGAATGGCAATCAGGTTACTTTTTAGGTGCATGACTGGCTGTAAATCCAGCTTGGCTGCGCTGATCTCATCGTAAGGCGATGAACCGTACAGCATAATACCGGGGCGCACATAATCAAAATGCAGCTCTGGCCAGTTAAAAATGGCAGCCGAGTTACAGCATGATGCCTCAATCGGTTCCAGTTGCTGCTTTAAATGTAAAAAAGTCTGGATTTGCTGCTGGTTTAAGGGATGATCCGGCACATCAGCATTGGCAAAATGCATGGTCAAGACTAATTCAAACCCTGCGGCACGTAATTGACGGGCAGCATCCAGTAGCGCATCAGGCTTTAAACCCAAGCGATTCATACCACTATTGAGTTTTAACCAGATTTTCAGGTTATGTTGCTGATAAATTTCTGGATGCGCCAAAGCCCACTGCACCTGTTGTTGCTGGTGTATTACGCATTCAAATTGTTGCTGGCTGGCTTCTAGCCATTCAGCCAGGCTAAACACCCCTTCAATCAGTGTAATAGGGTGCAAGCAGCCAAGTTGCCGGAGCTGGCGTGCTTCATCAATACACGCTACACCAAAGCCATTAGTGTCCTGCAAGGCATTTAGGGCAAATGCAATGCCATGCCCATAAGCATCTGCCTTGACCATACAAATAACTTTGCTGTGCGGGGCAAGCTCACGCACACGCTTGAAGTTATGTTGCAAGGCAGAGGTACTAAGCTCCACTCTGGGCTGGCGTTTTGTCAACGTATCCATCATCAAGGCAGGATTATTCATTGCGGTTGATCATTCTTTTTATTCGTCGTCATCTGCATTACGATAATATTCAGGGCTTAAGTTTTCAAACTTGGTGAATTGACCTTCAAACGCCAAACGCACAGTACCAATCGGGCCGTTACGCTGCTTGCCAATAATAATTTCAGCTGTGCCCGCTTCCTTGGATTCCTTGTTATACACGTCATCGCGATAAATAAACATGATCAAGTCGGCATCCTGCTCAATAGCACCCGATTCCCGCAAGTCGGACATAATCGGGCGCTTATTTGGCCGGTTCTCAAGGCTGCGGTTAAGCTGTGACAAGGCAATTACCGGACAGTTCATTTCCTTGGCCAAGGCCTTTAAGCTGCGTGAAATTTCCGAAATTTCACCCACCCGGTTATCGCCCATGCCGGGAACTTTCATCAGTTGCAGGTAATCCACCATAATCGCACCCAGTTTGCCGCCATGGTTTTTGGCAACTCGGCGCGCGCGCGAACGCAATTCATTGGGTGGCAGAGCAGAGGAGTCATCAATATATAAGTACTTGCTTTGCAACTGCATGAGCGTGCTGGAAAACTTGACCCAGTCACCTTCTTCAAGCCGACCCGAACGCAAGCGCCCTTGGTGAATACGGCCAAATGATGAGATCAAACGTGTTGCGATGGAGTCGGCTGGCATTTCCATAGAAAACACCAATGCGGGTAAATCAGCATTAAACAGCACACTTTCAATCAAGTTCATGGCAAATGTGGTTTTGCCCATACTGGGACGTGCTGCCACAATAATCAGGTCGCCGGGTTGCATCCCGAAAGTCTTGTTATCCAGCTCAACAAAACCGGTTGAGACACCCGTGATTGGACTATCATTTTTTTGTAATTCCTCAACCTTGTGCAGTACATTCTTAAGTACGCCTATCAAGGGTTGTGGCCCGGCCTCCCGGTTACGGTTATTGTGTTGTTCACTAATGGCAAAAATACGGCTTTCGGTACTGTCCAGAATATCGGTAACAGATTTTCCTTTGGAATCATAGGCAGTTTGTAGCAGGTCATTGCCAGCTTTAATCAGCTCGCGCAGGGCAGACAGTTCTTTGACTTTTTCAGCATAAGCCGTCAGGTTATACAAGCTGGCCGGACTTTCTGCCAGCAGTTGCATCAGATAGGCTTCACCGCCGCTTTCTTCTAATTGATGATTTTTACTTAGCCAATCATTCACCAGTACCGCATCGTAGGGCATGTTGGTGCCTGCCAGATGGCTAATAGCACGAAAAATCAGCCGATGGCGTACGGCATAAAAATCGTTTTCATGCAGTAAGTCGCTGATACTGTCCCACGATTCTGAAATGGTCATCAGCGCCGCCAGTACAGCTTGCTCCATGGATAGGTTATGCGGTGGAACACGGACTTCACGGCCATTGGGAAGCATATGCACGATGTTGCCGTCGGCTGGTGTATTGGTCGCCGTAGCGTCAAGTGCAGAAGACAAAGTCATAGTGAATATCCCAAATAATTAAACCCAAATCCGTATGCGTATTAAAGCAAAAATCGGGCTTGCGGTGTGCTGTTTTAAAAGGCAGTTGGCTAAATATCAGAATGAGCTACTGAAAATTAAAGACATTTTTATGCAATAAAAAAAGCATGCCCGAAAGCATGCTTTTAACTAAATGATTCTAAAAAGAATTATTTGGTAGACTGAAAATTCAGCAGCGATTATTCAGAAACAATCGTTACCAGAACTTCAGCGGTAACATCATGATGCAGTTGGACTGCAACATTGAATTCACCAGTGTGACGCAGCGCACCGTTAGGCAGGCGTACTTCAGCACGATCAACTTCAATGCCAGAGGCAGTCAGAGCATCAGCAATATCACGAGTACCGATCGAACCGAACAGTTTACCTTCATCGCCTGCTTTAGCAGTAATGACGACATTCACTTCGTTCAGTTTGTCAGCACGGCTTTGTGCAGAAGACAATACTTCAGCTTCTTGCTTTTCCAGCTCGGCACGACGCGCTTCAAACGCAGAGGTGTTGGCTTCGGTGGCAGAAACTGCTTTACCTTGAGGGATCAAATAGTTACGACCGTAACCTGCTTTTACAGATACTTTGTCGCCTAGTTTGCCCAGGTTTTTAATGCGTTGTAACAGAATAATGTCCACAGATCACCTCACTTATGATTATCAGTGTAAGGGATCAAAGCCAAATAGCGAGATTGCTTGATAGCAAGTGCCAGTTGACGTTGATAACGAGCCTTAGTCCCAGTAATACGGCTAGGAACGATCTTGCCGTTCTCAGTCACGTACTGTTTTAAGGTATCGATATCTTTATAGTCGATGTATGCAACTTTCTCAGCGGTAAAGCGGCAGAACTTGCGACGACGGTAAAAACGTGCCATGTGAGTTCTCCTTACGCTTCAGCAGCTTGGTTTTGATCTTGGTCATTAGATTGACCATCATCATTACGCTGGGCTTTACGAGCGCGTTTTTCTTCAGCACTTTTAGCCAGCAGTGATTCTTCAGTAATTGCCTTTTCACGACGGATAATCAGGTTACGGATAATCGCATCGTTATAACGGAACAATTCTTCAAGCTCATCCAGAGTTGCCTGACCACATTCAACGTTCATCAGAATGTAATGGGCTTTATGGATTTTGTTGATTGGGTAAGCCAGTTGACGGCGACCCCAGTCTTCAAGACGGTGGATTTGACCGCCAGCTTCTTTGATTTGGGTGAGATAGCGTTCAACCATCCCAACAACCTGGTCGCTTTGGTCTGGATGAACCAAAAGCACGATTTCGTAATGACGCATATTAAGCTCCTTACGGTTTAGACAGCCACTGATTCCAACATCAATGGCAAGGAGTAACACGAAAAAAATTATTTTCGCGTGCTATAAAGCAGTGCGTTATTCTATAGAAAAGCTGAAAATATACAAGGAAATAATTACTCTATTGCCGAAGTAAAAACACCACATAGCCTTTGAAGTATGGGTTTTTTTCAAAATTAGGCTTGGCCAACCACTGACCATGTTGAACCAGCCCAATTTTAAAAGGCATTTTAAGATGGACAAGAGCTGGTAAGTAGGCTTGATAGTGCACTATGGTTTGTGTGCCCTGATAGGTCTGAATCACAACTTCATCGACCACCTGCTGCAATAAAGCCAGACTGCCTTGATCGGCATTCACCCAATCCATTAAGCCCGTAATGCTGAGTTGATAGCGTGCAGGAAGCTGTTGGCGGATACGCTGCAAAAATTCAGTGTAGGACTTGATATGTCCGGTCGCAGAATCAAAATCAATTTGCAGGCCAGCCACCTGATTGCCATAGTTTTGCCAGCTATCAAGCCGCCGTACCAGCGCCTGCATCAATTCCGGTGTCCATTGCAGGGTTGTGGTACGGTAGACCAGCCAGACCTTCGCGGGAACTAATGATATGAAGCCCATACCTTGAGGGCTAAAAACAAGCTGCTGTTGGCTACGCGAAAAGCCAATTTCACCTTGTAAAATATACAGTTCCTTGGCATGCGGCAGGTAAGGGGCTGGATTCACGCGTCCCCAGATCCAGAATTGCTGATAGTGTGCGGCATTCACGGTCTGATCAGCATCTGGCAGTGGCTGGCAGGCGGTTAAGATCAAACCGATAAGCAACCATTTCAACCTTAAGTGACGTGTTCCAAAAATGCGCACTTTATTTACCAGAAATATTTTTGTTCTTTGGTCCATTGACTGTCAGGGTAGTCCTGTTTTAGCTGGTTAAACCAGTTTTGACGCACGGTCTTATCGACTGCCTCGCCGCCACAATCGTTTTCCCCCGCAGGCGCATAGCAGTTGATCGCACGATACAGCGCATATACTTTGATTTCATCATTTGCACTGGTATTAATAATCTTTTTATACACTTCGCCACGTGAGAAGGCAGCACCCTTAAATGGCCGCATTCCTGCACCTAAAGGCCGGTTTAAATCGCGACTGTCTGTAGCATGATTATCATCGTCAACATAATCAGATTCCAGATTATAGTTTAACCAGTTAAATTGGCTTAAGCGGACAAATTCACCCAGACACAGCAGGCTTATTTCATCAGTTGGTTTTGTGGCTAGCGTTTGGGCAAGAGTAGATAGTGCAGGGCAGGAAAGCTGATCATTGATCTTGGTTCCTTTCCATAAAAACACGCTAAATTTGGGCTGAGTTTTAAAAGTGTCTTTTGCACTATCCGAAGCCTGATACTGAGCCGCATTAGAGGGCAAATATTTTAATGCATCAACAAATTGCGGGTACTGCTGATAATTTAATGTCTTATATAGCAAAACAAAGCGAGCCGCCTGTTTTTCCTGTGTGCTAGTACTTTTGGAGTTGATTACTGATTCAAGCAAATTGGCATCGGCCGCATTTTTAATGATTATAGCCCGTATCGCAGAATCTTGGATCAAGCTACCTGAGGTAAAAAATGCAGCAAAGTCCTTGCTGTGTTGCAGATTTAAAGCCAACATTAGTTCAACCATTGGATGTTGGTACGGTGCGCTGGCAGAACCAAGCAATACCGTCCACAGCGTTTTTGCGTCGTCGTGATGGCTGGTTTGTTCTAAAATACGTCCTTTTAAGACAAACTGGCTAAGTTGTAGATAGGTTAGACGCGCTGGTGGATTGCCTTTGGGTAAATAATTCAGCGCTTGATCCGGCTTGTTTTGGACTAAAAATAGGTGAATCGCCAGTAGGTAGTGATATAGTTCAGGTTGGGTTCTAAAATAATCCTGTTGCGCCTGCAATGCATTCCAGCTTAAAGGCTTATATTTTTCCGAACTGCTTTTACGCATGTACATCAAATCATACGTCGCTAAAAAGAACGGATCTTTAAAATTGGCTAGGTTAAAACGTCGATTTTCAAAAATGCGTTGATTAATTTCTTCTGGCACACGCATTAGCTCCAGATTAAATTGTGGATTCTGACTATGGTCAAATTGCCACAAAAACTCATCAATTAACTGGCGCTGCTGACCACCCAACCAGTATAGCCTGCGTAATAAGCCGCGTGCTGAGGCACTATATTGACCCTTGGGATACTTTTTAAAATACTGGGTAATAGCATCAAAGGCTTCAGTCAACACGTCTTTTTCTATTTTAGCTGAGGAAGCTGAACCATATTCATCCAGTCCTGTGTTGTAAGCATTTTCTACTGCTGTTCGCGTTTGCATGTAACTGGCCGTTTCTGCAATCCACGGCGTAGCCACTGTCATCAGCGCACCATAAATTTTTTGTGCAGCCGAATAGTTACCATTATAAAAGGCAATCGTGCCGTTAATATAAGAAACATACTGGCGTACCAGTGCGCTCCATTCTGGTTGCATTTTAATAAAAGTGAGTGCGTTATCGCATTGAGGCGTGATGGCCTGTCGCTGCGTGATTAGGAATTTTTTTTCAGCCGGTTTTAAAGCGGTGTCTTTATTCACTTGATTAATAAAAGCCATAGTCCCTGCATCATTGCCTCGGCAGCGTTCTTCAGTCAGGCTAATCCAGCTAGCGTCATAAGGTTCGGGCTTTGAAGACTGTTGCCGTTGGGAAGGCACTGCATTGCTGATCGCCAGTTTAAACTCAGAAGCATCAAATGGCACCGCGCCATATTGTTCTGTCCAGGACGGGGTAGATGCGGGCACATCAATTTTTGCCAATTGCTTGTCTGCCAGTAGCAGGCGCATATTGGTTTCATTATCATTGGTAGGTACTAAAACAGGCAAATTGCTACATATATCGTAGTGTTTCATTTGCGCTGACCAGTTTAGCGAACAATAGGTATCAAAACTGGCATAGCTGGTGATGGGCAATAATAAAAAAGCACCGGTTAAAAGTGCTTTGTTTAAATGCACACCGCTATTAAAAAGTCTTATCATCTCATTATCTCTTATTGTTTTATAAAATAATGAAAATTTACGTGCTAACGCGTTAGCGCAATGTTAAGCCAAAATCATTAGACCCAGAAAAATGATTCACTATTTTATAGTTTAAACATAAAAATATGGTTAGGATATAGCCGATAATCAATCGAAATGACCACACTAAAAATGGTAATTAGAATTACTGAGAATAAAAAGAAACGTCGTGCCCAGACACGATCATCAACCGCTTTAAAACCACTTACTGCCAGATACAACCAATAGGCACACAGACCTGCAAATATCACCAGATAAATCAGGCCAACATAACCCAACACATACAGCAGACTACCGATTAAGGTAAACAGCAAGACATAAACGGCGGATTGTAGCTTGGTAATATAAATCCCTTTTTTGGCAGGCAATACGGGAATACGCGCTGAAACATAATCATTAAGACGAAAAACCGCAATGGCAAAAGAGTGCGGCATTTGCCAGATACAAAATAGGATAAATAAAATCAATGCACCAGCATCAAACTGGTTGGCAACGGCACAATAGCCAATCACCGGAGGACAGGCACCTGAAAGGCTACCAATCAGCGTCTGATGAACAGAGTGACGCTTTAGATAAAGACTGTATAAAACCACATAGACAAAAAAACCTATAGCAGCAAATGCAACTGCCAGTAGATTGGTAAAGCAGTAAAGCAGAGCAAACCCGAATAATCCCAGTACAGCGGCATAAATAAATGCCGCTGTACTTGAAATCGACTTTTTGACAAGTGCGCGATTTCGGGTTCGCTCCATTTTGATGTCAATATCCTGATCAATGATATTGTTTACTACACAACCTGAGGCAACAACCAGTGAGGTTCCAAGCAAAGTAACCAACAGAAGCCACAAATCAATGTTGCCTTGGGAGGCTAGAAAAAAGCCTCCCATCACCGAAATGAAATTACCAAAGATAATTCCAGGCTTGGTTAAGTAAATAAACTTCTTAATCATTCATCAAGCCAATTAGGACATCATAAAGTAATGCAGATAATCCATGACCCAGATTGAGCCAATGATTAGGATTGCAATGGTCAGAACAGTATAAACAAATGCAACCAGGTTCCAGCGCTGCTCTGAAGATGAATTCAAATGCAGGAAGAACACCAATTGCACCAGAACCTGTGCAATAGCAGTCACAACAATGGTCCATACCAGTGGGCCACGTTCAAAGCTGCCCGGCTGTTCCACATTCTGCATCACCATCCAGAAAGGAATAATGGTGAGAACAATGGAAATAATCAGACCAATGACATACTGTTTGGTACTGCCGTGACTTGCGCCAGCTGCATCGGTATGTTGTGCATGATGACCCATTATATGGCTCCTAACAAGTAAACCACACTAAATACGCAAATCCAGACAATATCCAGAAAGTGCCAGAACAGGCTTAAACAAGCCAGACGGCGCGTATTTGGTAAGGTAAGACCATTTTTTGCAATCTGAACCATCAGTACGATCATCCAGATCAGACCACAAGTTACGTGGATACCATGCGTACCCACTAAACTGAAGTAAGAGCTTAAGAATGCGCTTACGTTAGGGCCATGACCAATGGAAATCAAATGATGGAACTCATAGATTTCCATGCCAATAAAGCCGGCACCCAGAACAAAGGTAACCGCTAACCAGCCCAGAACCTGACCTACTTTTTCTTTGTAGCGTGCCAGAACTGCCATACCAAAGGTAAAGCTACTGACCAACAGGAAAAAGGTTTCAACCATCACAAAGCTTAGGGATTCCCCAAAAACTTCCTGAGAGGTTGGTCCACCGGCAGAGTGGGTGTTCAATACAGCATAGGCCACGAAGAGACTTGAGAACAAGATCAAGTCACTCATGATATAGGTCCAGAAACCGAATACGGTTATATCTGTATCATCATGATGATGATGATCGTGACCTTGCTCGCCTTGATGATGAATTACGTCAGACATATCTTAGCCCTGCTTTTGAAACTGCTCAAGTTTATGGAAGCGTTCATTTTCAATACGCTCAACTTCAGCAGCGGGTACATAGTAGTCCACTTTTTTGGTAAATGAACTCACGATGAACGTAATGATTGCGGCTGCCAGTGCTGCAATAGCCAGCCACCAGATATACCAGGTCATGGCAAAGCCGAATACAAACAGTATAGCACCCACGACAACACCTGCTGCCCGATTAGTCGGCATATGGATGTCTTCGTAGCTGGTAGGACGCTGGTAAGCCACGCCTTTTTCTTTGGCAACCCAGAATGCATCAATTTCATCAGCATGCGGGGTATGGGCAAAGTTATAGAATGGGGCAGGTGAAGTGGTGCTCCACTCTAAAGTACGGCCACCCCATACATCGCCAACCATATCAATGTTCTTTTTGCGATCGCGAAAGCTCACAGCAATTTGAATTAATTGACAGATTACACCAATCAGTACAAACACAGTACCAACCATGGCAACGTACAGGTAAGGTGTCCAGTCCGGATTGTCGAATGTATTTAGGCGACGGGTCATACCCATAAAGCCAAGCACATACAGTGGCATAAAGGTCAGGTAGAAACCGAGAATCCAGCACCAGAAAGATGCACGGCCCCAAGATTCGTTTAGTGTAAAACCAAACATTTTTGGGAACCAGTAGGTCAATGCGGCAAACATACCAAACACCACACCACCGATAATCACGTTATGGAAGTGGGCAACCAGGAACAGGGAGTTATGTACAACAAAGTCAGCAGGCGGAATAGCCAGCAGTACACCTGTCATACCACCAATGGAGAAAGTCACCAAAAAGCCCATTGTCCACAGCATTGGTACTGTAAAGTTGATGCGGCCTTTGTACATGGTAAACAACCAGCTGAAAATTTTCACGCCAGTTGGAATTGCAATAACCATAGTCATGATGCCAAAGAACGCGTTAACGTTGGCACCGGCACCCATGGTGAAAAAGTGGTGAACCCAGACAACGTACGACAGGAAACCAATCGCAACAGTTGCATACACCATTGTGTTATAACCAAACAGGTATTTACGGCTAAAGGTCGCAACAATTTCTGAAAACGCACCAAAAGCAGGAAGTACCAGAATGTAAACTTCAGGATGACCCCAAGTCCAGATCAGGTTGACATACAGCATTGGGCTGCCACCGGCTTCATTGGTAAAGAAGTGCATACCAAATAAGCGATCTACAGTGAGCATGGCCAGTGTGCCAGTCAAGATCGGGAATACGGCGATCATTAGAATCACAGTAACCAGAATGGTCCAGGTGAAAATAGGCATTTTCATCAATGTCATGCCGGGGGCACGCATTTTGATGATGGTAACGAAGAAGTTAACACCGGTTAGCAGGGTTCCCAGACCTGAAATCTGCAATGACCAGATATAGTAATCTACCCCGACGCCCGGGCTATACTCAATCCCCGATAGCGGCGGATAAGCCAGCCAGCCAGTTGCGGCAAACTCACCCAGTACCAGTGACATCATCACCAGCGCAGCACTGACCGCAAACAGCCAGAAGCTCACCGAGTTCAGCAATGGAAATGCCACATCGCGCGCACCGATTTGCAACGGCACAACAATGTTCATCAGACCTACTACCAGACCCATGGCCACGAAGAAAATCATGATCACGCCATGGGCGGTAAAAATCTGGTCATAATGTTCGGGATGAAGATAGCCTTCACCACCGCCTGATGCCAGTACCTGTTGCAAACGCATCATGAACGCATCAGAGAAACCACGGAGCAGCATTACCATGGACACGACAACATACATGATGCCGATCTTTTTATGATCTACAGTAGTAAACCATTCAGTCCAGAGGTAATTCCACTTTTTAAAATAGGTAATGGCGGCGAGCAATAATAGCCCACCCAGAATCATGCCGCCAACAGTGACCTGCACGATTGGATCGTGAGGTATTGCCTCGAAATTTAACCTTCCTAACAACATGCTTTATTCCTCTACAACAGTATCATGACTGCCTTCAGCGCCATGCCCACTTTCATGTCCAGATTGAGATGAAGTGTGGCCATGCTGTGCTGCCATATACTGATCTATAATGGTCTTAAATAGGTTAGGCTGTACAGAAGAGAAGTACATCACAGGATTTGGATGATGTGGGCGATTTTTTGGATCATCACGCAGGGCATGAAGGGCATCCATTGTCAGTGCATTCGGAGATGCCTTAACCTGATTTACCCAGGCCGCATATTCCTCATCAGTGACTGAATGAGCTCTAAAGCGCATGTTGGAGAAGCCAAATCCACTATAGTTTGCGGACATGCCACGATAGCCATCATCAGGACCGAAGCCCGGTTTGCCATCTTTATCACTTAATTCATTGGCAATTAAATGAAGTTGAGTCTGCATACCTGCCATCGCATAAACCTGTCCACCCAGTTGTGGGATAAAGAACGAGTTCATGGCAGCATTGGAGGTAATGCGGAAATTCACAGGCGTATTCACCGGGAAAACAATTTCATTGACTGTAGCAATGTTTTGTTCCGGATAAATAAACACCCATTTCCATTGTTCAGCAACCACCTGAATAGTCACTGGCTGCTTTTTGACCTGGTTGGCAAGCGCCTGATCAGGATTGTTTTGAACAGACTGGGCGATTTTCTCTGCGGTAATTGGCTTGTATGGATCAAGACTGTGAGATGTTGTTCCAGCCAGATAAGCCAATGCACAAATAATCAGAACTGGTACACCCCAGACCACAATTTCAATTTTGGTCGAGTGCGCCCAAGTCGGTAAATACTCAGAAGATGCATTACCCTGGCGATATTTCCAGCCAAAGTAAAATGTCATCAGAATGGCAGGGATCACAACCAGAAGCATCAATACAAAAGAAATGATGATCAGGTCGCGTTGCTCAATTCCGATTTGACCCTTTGAGTTGAAGATGACGATGTCTCCGCCACAGCCTGTCAGTAAGACGGCCATAGCACATAAAGACAATACGGCTAAAAAGGTTTGTCTCATTTTACAACCTCGGTTAAGAGTCCCATTAGAGCGAAAAAGAAAAATGGGTTTGCTATTAGAGTGCTTGCGTGATTACAGCTTGCCATTGTACAGGTCGAAAACAGGTAAAAAATCAAACTGACATGCGATGCACCAAAAAGTGCAGCACTGCTACTTTACGTGGCATTATAGCCTTAACTACGGATACGAAGCTATAACAATTCATGACCATATCTGCTTAATAATAATTTTTAAGTACCTGTAATTTAGACTGATGTTGTAAATCCCTAGTTTTTATAAGGTATTCTGAAAGCTAAAGATGTATTTGAAATAAAAGAATGATGATTCAATGATAAATAGTGTAATTTTAAGTTTGATTTAAGATTTAGTTTGTTGTTTTTGTCATTTAAAAATAAAAAAACTTACTCATAAGCACTAAAAAAACAACTCTTAAAGATATTTTTTTAGTGCTTACTTTTAATGTAATGACATTAGACTGACATAAAGAGGATAATTATAGCGGTATAAACAGAGCAACGCTTTCTGGTGTGATAGTTTGGTAAGCTGGAATTCTAACCAATGCACTTGCTAACGCCATATTGCTGAGCATATGTGACTGCTGTTTGGGCAATATCGTTAAGTGATTTTGGCCATTAATATCAATAGAGCGCTGCATACGAAGCAAGCGTTCACGACTATCAGCTTTTAAATCAGTAGCCATTTGGCCTGTTTGCCAGTGTGGTGATGAGTTGTGACGATTTTGCAGATAATTGAGTAGGGTTTTTACATGCAGATGCAGTCCTATCAGCACTGCCGCAGGATTGCCCGGTAAACCCAATAAGTAGCTTTGATGCCGATTTTGAGGGTTAGGATCTTGTGGATTGAAATTTTGGGAGTGGTGAAAACTGGCAAAATAGAGCGGTTTACCCGGTTTTTGCGCGACTTGCCAGAAAATTTGCTGTGCGCCCAGTTGCATGGACACGGGACGGATCAGGTCATAATCACCGACAGAAACCCCGCCTGTGGTCAATACCAGATCAAAGTGGTGTAAGGCATGCTGTAGTGTTTGTCTGAGTGGCTCAGCTTCATCATTGACATGCTGAATATGGATTTGAGGGTAGCCTTGTTCGGCAAGCCAGCTTGAAATGAGGGGGCCATTGGCATCAAAAACTTGTGCTTCGTGATCCCTTTGGCTACTGATTTCATTCCCTGTAATGAGTACTGCAATTTTGGGCTGGCGATGCACGTTGACCTGTTGTACACCTGCCATGCTTAAGGCAGCAATTAGCCCGCTATTGAGCTGGTCGCCCTGTTTGGCCAATATCGTCCCTTTGGCCAACTCTTCACCTTGATAGCGAATGTCAGTACCCACATTGATTGGCTGCATCAGCTCAATATGGTGTTGCTCGCGCTGTACAATTTCCTGCCGTGCAATCGTATCGGCTCCACAAGGGATTTTACCCCCTGTAAAAATCCGGATGGATTGCCCTGCGTGTAAGGTGAGTTGTTGTTCTATACCCGCCCGAATTTCACCAATGAGTTCAAACTTACGCAGGCCTGCATCAATATCTTCCTGACGTAGGGCATAACCATCTACAGCGCTCTGGTCAAATAGTGGCAACTCTACAGGCGATATTATATCTTGTGCCAATATATACCGATGCGCCTTAAGAAGCGGTAGGCTAATCACAGGTAGGCGCTGAACACTCGCATAACTGGCCAAGGCATCATCCAAGCTAATCAGTCCCTCATGGCTGCATTCGTGGCCAGATTTTAAGGGCAAAGATAACGAGGTATCAGTAGGAACTGGCTGGCTCATTCATAACCTCCGGGATGCGGCAGGTCACGGCAGACGTCAAAAATATGCACTAATGCGGGCAATAGAGCCGCCATGGATTCGGTTGCACCCCCACGGCTACCCGGCAAGGTAATCAGCAATGAGCGATCAATAAAACCGGCAACACCACGCGACATGGCAGCATACGGGGTACGCTGCTGGCCAAAAGCACGGGCAGCTTCCATCAGGCCGGGCAATTCACGCTGGATCAAGGGCTTTAATGTGTCTACAGTAATATCGCGCTTACCAATACCAGTACCGCCCACTGTAATCACACAAGCATACTCATCAATCAGTTTGAGCACTAAATCATGTAACTGGTCGGATTCATCGGGCAACACTTGATAATGAATCGGATTAAAACCCGCTTGCTCTAGCGTATTCACCACGGCTTTACCAGCAGTATCCGGTTTACGACCTGCGGCAACAGTATCAGACAGCACAATCACAGCGGCTGAAACAGCCTGCCGTAACTCGCGCTTATAATGCGATTTGCCGCCTTTTTTCTCTTGTAGTTTGCACTCGCGGATAATTAGTTCATGCGGTTCGCAATGCGGTTTGAGCATGTCATAAATGGTGAGCACCGCAAGACTTGCCGCAGTCAAAGCTTCCATTTCGACACCGGTAGGGCCAATGGTTTCCACTTCGGCGCTGGCAATGACGCGGTCTTCAAGCAGCTCAAAATCCACATCGGCGCGGTAAATGGGCAAGGGATGACACAACGGAATCAATTCATCCGTGCGTTTGGCGGCCAGAATGCCAGCAATACGGGCAGTTTTTAAGGCATCACCTTTTTCAGTCTGGCCAGATCGCAGCAGGTCAATACAATATGGTGGCGCCAAAAGCTCGGCAGTGGCAGTGGCTTTACGGTAGCTGTCGGGTTTCATGCCAACGTTTTTCATTATAGCTTCTCGGGTTATAGTTTCTCAGTTTTTGCAAAACCTAAAATGATCAGTAATAGGGTGGTAGATTGCGTTACCTATTCTTTAGTAACTTTAGGTTCTTGGGTAACTTTTGGCGTTGGTGTTGACGGAAGTGGGTCAAGCTGAAAAATCTCGTGAAAATGACCTTGTGGATTTTTCTGATTCTGGAATTCCTGTGTTTGAAAAATCAAACGTGAACTATCATTTTGAAAATCCCGACGAATGCAACAACCATCAACAAATACGCTACTACCGTCGCTATAAAATTCTTCTTTCCACACCGGCACTTCATGCTTCACACGCTCGACAGCTTCTTCGCAGGCCGCAAAGGCTTCACGGCGGTGATCGGCGCGCGCAACCGCATAAATGGCCACGTCGCCAATAGCTAAATGGCCAATCCGGTGTACAACGCGCACATAAGATACGCCATATTCCTTTTCAATTTCTTGTTCAATCTGGCGGATCATTTTTTCAGCCAGCGGTTTATAAGCCGTGTATTTCAGGCTTTCAACATCTTTGCCATCATGATGATTGCGCACGGTGCCGGCAAATAGCGTTAATCCGCCACAGTCAGGGAAGTGTTGCATGGCCAGCAGGTTATTTAGGTCAATCTCGTGATCCTGAATCCGTTCTACATTTTCATTTATTCTGGGCGTATTTGTCGGGTTATCCATGCTTTAACCTCCAGCAACCGGTGGAAGTAAGGCAATACGGGTATTGGCAACCACCAGCATGGAGCGGGATACCAGTTCATCACCAATGGCACAGGCGCAGCGTTCAAGGTTTTCGCTTAAGTCAGGTTTGACTTCAGCCAGTTGTTTAAGTGCCTGCTCCAAAGTTATTGGCGTTTGAATAGGCAGGCTCAGTTCTGATTCATTGGCCAGTTTGCCAAGACGACCATAAAATTCAAAGGTGATGTGTGACATTCAAATATTTATCCTGAACAAAGTTAATGGCTGTTGACTAAGGTGCTATATCCCGCAGAATCATAACCATCTTTAATTTGGTTAATAACATTTTGAATCTGCCATTCCAGTTCATCCTGATTGCAGCGATATTCATTAATCGTTCCAAAAGTTGAGTAACTTGAAGTATTGTAACCATTTTCAATATCATTAAACCAAAGTACTGAATTGCCAAAAACAGCGACTACCCAAAAACCTTCACCTTGATCACCATAAGATTTTTGTTGCCATTTTTGTGGTGAAATTTTAATTACTTCCCATAATTTGCGTTGTGCAATCGACATACGATCATAAGCTTTATTAATAGAATCTAATATTTCTTCCTCAGAGATAGGTAACCAGCTCATAAATATCAACCGCCCATCGCATGCATGCTGATTTTGCGTACGGGTGCCTGCTGGTGCGCAATAAATCCAGCCTTTTTATGCCAGACGGCTTGCAGAATGACCTGTTGCAATAGGGCTGCATTGTTTTGCTGTAGCAGTGGCCGAATCGCTGTGCCGCTATTGGCAAACAGGCAGGTAAATAACTCACCGGTAGCGGTGATACGCAAGCGATCACAGGTCTGGCAAAAAGGTTTGCTAATGGTAGAAATAATACCCAGTTCAAATTGGTCATTTAACCGATAAATCGTGGCTGGCTCGTTCGCACGCTGCTGTTTTTTAATATGAAAATGTGTGGCGAGCGTCTGGATAATCTGATCTTCAGTAATGACCTTGGCTGCCTGCCAATTGCTGGGCGCATCAAGCGGCATATATTCAATAAAGCGCAGGGGTAAATTGTGTGCATACGCCCATTGCGTGAGTTCTACAATTTCATGCTCATTTTGTCCAGCCACAATCACGCAGTTGAGCTTAACCGGAATACCTGCGTCAACGGCGGCTTGTATGCCATCCAGTACTGGTTTAAGTGGCCGCTGGGTCATGTCTAGAAAAGTCGCTGGATTGATACTGTCCAGACTGATATTAAGGTCATCAAGGCCTGCCAGTTTTAAGTCTTTGGCATATTTTTTGAGATAATAGGCATTGGTGGTCATGGAAATGCGTTGCAGACCAATTTTTCTTAAAGTATTTAGGCTCTGGATAAAATGAACCACGCCCTGACGCATTAATGGTTCACCGCCAGTCAAACGAATATGCCGAATGCCAAGGCCAACCATCGCGGTGGCAAATTTTAATAATTCTTCAAAATTTAGGATGTCTTTTTTAGCCAGCCATTCGGGTTGATCCGGCATGCAATAGCTACAGCGAAAATTACAACGATCGGTGAGGGAAATGCGGAGTTTGTTTTTATGTCGACCGAATTGGTCTACCAGTGATGAAGCTGCGTTATGGGGTATAAGTTCTTTTAAGTATTCAGGATGAACAGTGGTGACTAAAGCAGTCATTGTTTTGCTCCTGAATCAAAATGGTCTGAAAAAATAGATATTTCGCTAGCATAGCATTGCTCGGCCAGTGCGACATCCTTCGCTGTGTTTAAATTGAGGGGCAAAATGTTATCAGTTGCAAACTCTGCTACGGCAGCCTGTTGTTCAAATAACCAGTGCCGTACTGCATACTGGCCATTGGCAATTGCTTGTTCCAGACTGGCGCGCACACTGCAATGCACTAGGCAAAAGGGGTAGAGTGCTTGCTGGTTAAAGCGGGCATAGGCAACTTTAGTATTTTTTTTCTTGATGGCTTGCCAAAATTGAGCAATGCAATCTTTGAGCAATAGCGATAAATCACAGGGAATAATGAGCACATAGTCATGCTGTGCATGGACTAACGCACTGTGTATACCTGCTAGCGGCCCTTTAAAATCTGGCCAGTGGTCGCTAACGATACGGCAAGTCGGCAATAGTTGCTGGTAAGCTGTTTGATTGCGATTGGCATTAATCAAAATATCATCACTTAAAGATGCAATTTGCTGATAAAGATTCATGACCAATGGTTGGCCACGAAACAGCACTAATCCTTTATCCTGTCCCTGCATACGGGTAGCACGACCGCCAGCCAGTATGACAATGCTGATCCTTAAGTCGTTTTCGACCAATATTTTGGTAGCAGACCCATCAGCAATAGTTTGTAGTGCCACTTTTCCTGCCTGTAATGAATAATCTACTGCGTGATTGCGCGTTATAATTGGTTATCGGTTTCCATCTCTTAGGATTCTACCAGACAGGTAGCAATTAGAGTGCGAATCTCCGGTACACAAGAGCCACAATTACCACCTGCTTTAACACAGGCGGTCACTTGTTTGGGCGTGGTCAGGCCTTTTTCCCGAATGGCATTTAAAATGGTATTTTTGCCCACTTTAAAGCAGGAGCAGACCAGTGGCCCGGCATCATTGGTGCTACCCAATGGCGCACCGGCCAGAATTGCCATGCGGTCACGGCTACTGAGGCGTGATTTGATAAACAGGCTGGCAATCCATTCACGGTTGGGCAGTAGCTCACGCGGTGCAATATAAATGCAGGCGTGAATTTGGCTGTCTACCATAATGGCAGCATGATAAATGCCGCTGCTATGATCGCTGTATTCGAGCCAGTCGGCCTGATCGTTGTCAAGCAGTTTGGCCAGTGCTGGATGACTGAGCAACATGGTTTTGCCATATTCGGATACGGTATTGATTTTTTGGCGGCCAGCCAGTTCATAACGCGATGCGGCCTGTGTTTGAACGTGCGTCCACCATGCGGCCTGTTCCAGATTCAGCGCATAGCGACTATACGCCACACCTTGCCATTGCACATGAAACGGCTCAATACGCACCGGTGTATGCTTGAATTCCGGTTCGCCAGAAATAGGGTCAACTACTGGATTAACCAGTGCGCCGACACGCGCATCCGAAGCAGTTTGGGCTGTCCAGTGGATAGGCACAAACACCTGCCCCCGACGCATATTGCCGGAACATTGCACCCGTGCTACCAGTGTTCCCCATTGTGAATGCAAGCGTGCCAGTTCATTTTGCTTGATGCCAAACAGCAGGGCATCGTTGGGGTGCATGTCAATAAAAGGTTCTGGAATATGCCCTCCCAGCGTTGGGGCAAGTCCGGTGCGGGTCATGCTGTGCCACTGGTCACGAATCCGCCCTGAGTTGAGTGACAGCGGATAATCACGGCTGGTTTTATGGCGTGGCGGCTCATATTTGACACTAACAAAGCGCGCCTTGCCATCAGGGTGGGAAAAACGATTGTTGGTGAGTAGCCGGCTAGTGCCCTGATAAGGCGTAAGCACTGGCCATTGTAACGGTGGCAGGGCATCATAAGCTGGCTTGCTTAAGCCACATAAACCTTTGAGGTTAAAGTAGCGAAAATCAAAATTTGTGGTAGGTTGTTCATTAGCCACTGCTCGAACAAAGTTCTCGCCTTGCGCAGCGGAAACGCCATGCATTTCTGGCTCGCTGCTCATATTTTCAAATGCTGAAAGCCGGGCATGTTCATCAAAAATTTCTGAGGGGTGATGATAGTCAAACGCAGCCTCAAACCCCATGCGTTTGGCCACCTGACTAATGGCCCACCAGTCCGGCATGGCTTCGCCGGGAGAGTTTAAAAATGCGCGCTGGCGTGAAATACACCGCTCAGAATTGGTGACAGTGCCATCTTTTTCGCCCCAACCCAGTGCGGGCAGTAGCACATCCGCATACGCCGTAGTGTCAGTTTTGGCGCTAATATCAGACACCACCACAAAATCACAATTTGACAGGGCACGTTTGACTTGATCGGCATTGGGCAGGCTGACCACAGGATTGGTGGCCATGATCCAGATGGCTTTAATACGACCTGCTTCTACGGCTTCAAACAGCTCAACGGCTTTCAAGCCATTTTCCGAGGCAATCAAGGGGCTTTGCCAGAAACGCTGAACCCGATCACGCTGCACTGGGTTGTTGAGTTCCATGTGTGCGGCCAGCATGTTAGCCAGACCGCCCACTTCACGGCCGCCCATGGCGTTGGGCTGGCCAGTCATGGAAAAAGGCCCCATGCCGGGTTTGCCGATGCGTCCGGTATATAGGTGGCAGTTGATGATACTGTTGACTTTATCAGTACCCTGACTGGACTGGTTAACGCCCATGGAAAACAGGGTTATGACTTTTTCGGTCTGGGCAAATTTGTCAAAAAAAGCCTCAAGGCTTTGTAATTGCACACCACAAAGCTCCGCCAGCGTTTTAATATTGCGATGTTCGCCAGCGTGCTGAAGCGCCTCTGACAGGCCTTGTGTATGTGCAGTGACAAATTGCTGATCCTGTGCTTTATGTTGATGTAGCCAGTGTAATAATCCATTAAATAAAGCAACGTCGGTGCCGGAAAGTAGTGGTAGGTGAATATCAGCAATATCGCAGGTGGCTGTGTGACGCGGGTCTATCACCACCACACATAAATTTGGATTGTTTTCTTTGGCTTTGGCAATGCGCTGAAATAGCACCGGATGGCACCACGCCGTATTGGAGCCAACCAGCACAATCATGTCGGCCAGTTCAAAATCTTCATAGCAGCCGGGTACAATGTCTTCACCAAAGGCACGCTTGTGGCCTGCAACTGCCGAGGACATGCACAGACGTGAATTGGTGTCGATATTGGCGGTGCCCAGAAAGCCTTTTACAAACTTGTTGGCCACATAATAGTCTTCGGTTAGCAACTGACCCGATACGTAAAAGGCCACGCTGTCCGCGCCATGTTCGTCAATGGTTGCTTTAAAGGTGGTGGCAATTTTATCCAGTGCCTGTGACCATAAAACTTGTTCAGTTTGTCCATTGGCCTGAAATTGCGGAAACAGCAAACGGCTTTGTGTGCCAATGGTTTCAGCCAGACTGCTGCCTTTGACACACAGGCGACCCTGATTGGCAGGATGGGTCGCAATGCCCTTGACCTGATGGTTGTGGGTCAAAGATTTTTTGGTTTTTTGGACTTCCACGCCGCAACCTACACCGCAATAAGGGCAGGTGGTGTGGGTGCTTTGAGCTGTATCCGGCATTTGTTGTACTGTAATGGGTTTGGATACGATGCTATTCATGGATATTCCTTAACTCTCTCAGTTGAGTTGTCTTGACAGCAAAACAATTTAGACGCGATAACGCTGCGCTAAGCGTTACTTTTGAGAGCAAAAGTAACCAAAACTCTTTGTTATTGGCAAACTCGCCATCCATGGCTCGAACAATGCCAATAACCACATCCCTGTATTTCACCATCTATTGCTTGATTAAATAACGGTGTTAACTGGCCTGTTTCATGGCAAAGTCGCGGCCAAACAACAGGCGGTTACGGATTGAGCTGATGTCGGTTTGTTCACTAATGAGTTCGGCATACCATGAACCATCGCGTGCATCGCCATACAGGACGGCACCTTGCACTTGATTGTTTTTCAGGATCAGGCGCTTGTAGATGCCGCGTTTGGTGTCGCGAATCACCAGATCTTCACAGCTTTCATCACTGTCCAGATTGCCTGCCGAAAACACTTCAACACCACTGACCTTTAATTGAGTAGCAAGCTGCGTGCCACGATACTGAATGCTGCCGCGTTCGGCCAACTGGGTGGCGCAAACAAAAGCTTGTCCCCACAGCGGCTCAACCAGTCCATAAGCAATACCGCGATGCTGCACACATTCGCCCACCGCATACACACGCGGGTCAAAGGTTTGCATGATGTCATTCACCACCACGCCACGTTCGCAGTGCAAGCCCGCAGATTTGGCCAGTTCAATATTTGGGCGAATACCAACCGCCATCACCACCAGATCCGCCGGAATTTCACGGCCATCTTTCAGCAAAATGCCAGTAACACGTTCATTACCCAGAATTTTGTCGGTTTGTGCGCTGAGTTCAATGCGCATGCCACGTTGTTCCAGTGTGGTTTTCAGCATGTCAGCCGCCACATGATCCAGCTGGCGTTCCATCAGGCGATCCATGAGATGAATAATGGTGACTTTCATGCCACGCTTGTTAAGGCCGTGTGCTGCTTCAAGACCCAAAAGGCCACCGCCAATCACCACCGCATGCTCATAGTTTTCGGCAGCATCGATCATTTTGTTGATGTCATAAATATCGCGGAACGTGGTGACGCCCTCTAGCTCACGGCCTTCCAGCGGGAGTACAAAAGGAGAAGAACCTGTTGCAATCACCAGACGGTCATAGGAGGTGGTATAACCGGATTTAGCCACTACCAGGCGACGTTTGCGGTCAATTTTCACCACCTCATCACCGGCATTAAAGGTAATCCCGCGCTCGGCATACCAGCTATGCGGATGCAGCATGATGTCATCCAGCTTTTTTTCACCGGACAATACAGGCGACAGCATGATGCGGTTGTAGTTGCCATGTGGCTCGGCACCAAACACTTCAATCTCATACAGATCAGGGGCAATTTCCAGCAGTTCTTCCAGCATGCGCATGCCCGCTAGACCATTGCCCACCATGACCAGCCGCATTTTTTCTTCACGTGCCTGTGGTGTGGTGATGTAGGTTTTTTGCGGCACACTGCCAATAAAGATAGTGCCATCTACCACCTGAACCGGATAGGCCGGCACCTGATATTGGGCATCTTCAATACAGCGGCCGGTGGCCAGACTATAATGCTGCTTGTAAATGGGCGAGGCGACCACACGTTCACCCTGCAAGTCGCCCACAATACCGCGTGACAATACATTGGAACCACTCGCTGGATCATGATTACCAATGGCATAAATCCGGTCATCTTCGCGCATGCGGAATACTGCAACCTGCTGGCCATTGATCAGGGCGCATGCACCGGTATCTGGAGCAATTTCTGTTAAGGCGCAAACCTCAATCCATGTATTAACCATTTGATTCATTTTGGTATTTCTCTATAAATTCATTTTGAAAGGATCACGATGGAGCCTGTCGCTTGAGGCTTTGAACTAAGGATTAACCTTCGGTTCGACCTACTTTTCTTTCGGGAAAAGTAGGCAAAACCATTTTCTTTCGCAAAACTCGTTTGATACCATCAGCATAGTTAATTGATTACAGTATTGATGTGCATCAATAAATTTAGATGTAATCCTGTCTCAAACAATTGCGAAAGACCCAAAAGCAAAGCTCTTCCATTTCAATTAAACTTCTGCAACCACTGGAATACGTTTTTTTGCTGCACGTTCGCTATCATTAATCGGGCGAATCTGTCCGCGCTCAGCAACAAATTCAATATGCTCATCCGCTTTTGCACTATTTACAAAAGTACGGAAACGCTGGCGAATTTCCGGATTGGTGACTGCGTTTTTCCATTCATCTTCATAAGTGGCAATAATGATGGCCATTTCCGCTTCAAGCTCAGCACCCAAACCTAAGGAATCGTGAATAATCACGTCTTTGAGGTAATCAAGGCCACCTTCCAGATTGTCACGCCATACACTGGTGCGTTGCAGGCGGTCGGCCGTGCGGATATAGAACATAAAGAAGCGGTCAATATATTTGATCAGGTCTGCGGTACTGAGGTCTGCGGCCAGCAGTTCGGCATGACGCGGTTTCATGCCGCCGTTGCCACATACATACATATTCCAGCCGTTTTCAGTGGCAATCACACCCACATCTTTACCTTGCGCTTCGGCACACTCACGGGTACAGCCAGACACGGCCATTTTCAGTTTGTGCGGAGAACGCAAACCCTTGTAGCGGTTTTCCAGATCAATCGCCAGCTTGACCGAATCTCCAACACCATAGCGGCACCAGGTACTGCCCACACAGGATTTGACGGTACGCAGCGACTTGCCATAGGCATGACCAGATTCAAAACCGGCATCAATCAGCTTTTCCCAGATTTCAGGCAACTGATGCACTTGTGCGCCAAACAAATCAATGCGCTGGCCACCGGTGATTTTGGTATAAAGGCCGTAGTCCTTGGCAATCTGGCCAATCACAATCAGGCCTTCCGGGGTAATTTCGCCACCAGCAATGCGCGGTACAATCGAGTAACTGCCATCTTTCTGGATGTTGCCCATAAAGTAGTCGTTGCTGTCTTGCAGGCCAGCATGCTGTGGCTTGAGAATAAAATCATTCCAGCAAGAGGCCAAAATATTGGATGCGGTTGGCTTGCAAATGTCACAGCCTAGACCGCTGCCATGCTTGTGCAGCAATTCTTCAAAGCTTTGGATTTTGCCCACACGCACCAGATGGTAAATTTCCTGACGTGAATAGGGGAAGTGTTCGCAAAGATGATTGTTGACGGTCACGCCTTGACGTTTCAGTTCGGATTTTAAAACCTGAGTGACCAATGGCGCACAACCACCACAGGAACTAGCGGCTTTGGTGCATTTTTTCAAACTGGCCAGCGTGGTGTTACCCGCACCAATCGCACTGCATAAATCAGCCTTGGTTACATTGTTACACGAGCACATTACCGCTGAATCAGGCAGCAAGTCTACACCTGCGCCACCACTTGCTTTAGGTACATTACCGGTTGCAGGCAAAATCAGCGCTTCGGGCTGTTCTGGCAAATCCATGCCGTTGAGCATCATTTGCAGCAGGTCGCCGTATTCAGCCGCATCACCCACCAGCACCGCACCCAGCAGGCGGGTTTTATCCTTGTTGACGACCAGCTTTTTATACACCTGTCTGGTTTCATCGCAGAACTGATAGGACAGGCTATCGGGGGTCATCGCGTGCGCATCACCAATGGAAGCCACATCTACGCCCATGAGTTTTAGTTTGGTGCTCATGTCAGCGCCGGCAAAGGTCTTGCTGGGCTGTTCCAGAATATGATCAGCGGCAACACGCGCCATGTCATAGCCCGGTGCAACCAGACCAAAAATCTTGTTTTGCCATAGCGCACATTCACCAATGGCATAGATGTCGTGGTCAGAGGCCTGGCAGTAATCATTAATCACGATGCCGCCACGCTCACCCAGCGCAAGGCCAGCCTGACGCGCAAGCTCATCACGTGGACGAATGCCAGCAGAAAATACGATCATGTCAGTTTCAAGAAAAGATCCATCAGCAAAGTTCATTTTGTGGAAGGCATTGTCGCCATCCACAATTTCGGTAGTAGCTTTCTGGGTATGCACACCCACGCCTAGTTGTTCAATTTTCTTGCGCAGTACCTTGCCGCCGCCATCATCAATTTGCACGGCCATCAAGCGTGGAGCAAATTCCACCACATGGGTTTGCAGGCCTAAGTCTTTTAATGCCTTTGCGGCTTCCAGTCCCAACAGACCACCGCCAATCACCACACCGGTTTTAGCAGACAAACTGGCATTGCGCATGGCATCCATATCTTCAATGGTGCGATACACAAAGCAGTTGTCACGATCCTTGCCGGGTAGTGGCGGCACAAACGGATAGGAGCCGGTGGCCAGTACCAGTTTGTCATAGTCAATCTGGCGGCCATCTGCGGTCGTGACTGTTTTATTGGCCGTATCAATACTGGTGGCCTTGGTGTTCAGGTGCAGGGCAATACCGTAGGCATCGGCAAAATCATGGCGTGCCAGTAGTAAATCATCGGCACTTTTACCGGAAAAATATTCGGTAAGGTGTACGCGGTCGTAAGCAGGACGCGGTTCTTCGGCAATGACGGTAATTTCTACATCGGCCTGATCAACTAGACCTTCAATGAGTTTATGACCCACCATACCATGACCAATTACAACGATTTTCATGTCATTTTCCTCTTTGTATGGCTTGAATTAAGCAACTTGCTGTTTGTTAAAATCCGCACTGTCACGGCTTGCCTGTTTGGCCAGAATGGCTTCATCGAACAGCGCTTGTTCTTTTTGTTTGTGGGCCACACTAAAGCGCACGGCAATGGCGCAGACCGAAGCCACCATCACAAAAATGCCAATCAGATGCAGGGTAGATTGCATATCCAGCATTCCTTTGAGCAAAAAGCCTGCGGCCACTGCGCCCACATTGCCACCCGCACCAATGATGCCTGCAACACCGCCTAGCGAATTGCGGTCGATGAAGGGCACCAGCGCATAGGTCGCACCGCAAGACATGTGAGTAAATAAACCGAAGAACGTCATGGCTAAAATAGCCAGCAATGGTGTTTGCATACTGGAGAACAACAGCAAGCCAAACCCTTCTAGTAAGATCAGGATGAACAGGAGTAACGTACGGCCATCCAGTCCTTTTGTAAGTGCTACCTTGTCAGAAATATAGCCACCCAGCGCACGGGCAAACAGTGCCAGCAAGCCAAATATCCCTGCGGCTAGACCGGCTTGTTTTAAGCTAAAGCCAAATTGGTCAACATAGTAACTGGCGGCAATGGTATGAATGAAAATTTCCACCCCGAAGCAGGCACCGTAAGTAATAAACAGCATCCACACGCGGTAGTTTTTGGCGGCAGTCAACAGCACGGCCATGCCACTTTTCTTGCCACTACCGACTTCAAGCCCTTGTTCACGTAGCTCTTTGTAGTTGCCTTCTGGGCAGTCCTGCGTCAGCTTCCAGTACATGATGCCCACAATCAGCATCAGCACACCGGGAACCAGCAGGGCAATCCGCCAGCCAAGCGCTTGTTCAACCCCAAACATCACAATGGCTGCCAGAATCAGCGGCATAATGGCCTGAGTTGCACCACCACCAGCATTACCCCAACCCGCAGAAGCTGCGTTGGCAGTACCCACCACATTGGGTGCAAACATTACCGAGGTGTGATACTGGGTAATCACAAAGCTGGCACCAATGGCACCAATCAGCAGGCGAAAAAACAGGAAGCTTTCATAGCTTTGCGCGGCAGCCACACCAAAGACAGGAATACAGCCCAGAAGCAGTAGTGCCGAATAGGTTTTGCGTGGGCCAAACCGGTCACACAGCGGCCCAACAATAATGCGCACCACAATGGTAATTGCCACAGCAGCAATATTGATATTAGCAATCTGGTCTTTGGTCAGGCCAAATTCACCCTTGATCACCGGCATGAGCGGTGCGCAGGCAAACCAGGCAAAAAAGCAGACAAAAAAAGCCAGCCAGCTTAAATGAAATGCACGCATGGCTGGCGTTTTGAAACTGAATAAGTCTATTGATGTGGCCTTGGACGACATAGCAACTCCTGAAAACCTTAATGGAGGGTTTTTTCAATACAAATTGAAAATAGCCAAACAGAAGTGCGGGCGTCGTTGACCGCAAAAAATTCTTTAACATGCTCAACGCTGATCATGTTGCCAGTAACTAAGCAAAGGGTGTGCCAAAATATTAAGTTATTGAATTTATTAAATTATTTTATGATTTGGTTAGGGTTTGAATCGAAATATTAATTTTATTCATATATTTTAAAAGGCATGCACTACAATAAATCACTACGTTGGTGCATTTATTTGCAACAGCCAGCAAATGCATTAAAACAATAGTTCAATAGGAGAAAAATCAATATGACGACCCAGCTTGAGTCCAGCATTGGCTTTTCCCCCATCGCTGTACGCCTGCGCCTGATGCATCAGGACAACATTGCTTTTGGCCCCGGTAAGGCTGATTTGCTCGAAGCAATTGCTCAAAGTGGCTCTATCTCACAGGCTGCCAAACAGATGGGCATGAGTTATCGTCGTGCCTGGCAACTGGTCGATACCATGAATCGCTGTTTTGCCACCCCGTTGGTAGAAACCCAGGCTGGCGGTAGCTTGGGCGGCGGCACAGCATTGACCCACACTGGGATAAAAGTATTGAATTTATTTAGAAAAATGGAACAGGAGCTGTTGCAGCAAAGCAGCGCTTATCAGCAACAATGGAATGATTTATTAAAGCCCTGATGTATTGTTTGCAAAATAATAGTTGTGAGTGCAAGCCAATATGTCTATTTTAACCAAGCGTTATATTCTTGCAGATATGACGGTGTGCTAAGATTCATGTGTTCCGCCCAGTTTATTAAACGCATTTATGGTTATATTTCAAGCCAAAAAACCAACCTAGATTTAAACTTTGAGTTAGATAATGAATATATTAAATCCATTCATGGCCGTTGGAATACTACTGGCCAGTAGCTTGTCCAGTGTGGCACAGGCAGAAAATATCAAGGTTTATGCGGCCGCCAGCCTGACCAATGCCATTGGCGATATTGCCAAACAGTTTGAAAAAACCCATCCCAGAACCACAGTCACCCCAGTATTTGGTGCGTCCTCCCTGTTGGCCAAGCAAGTAGAAGCCGGTGCGCCTGCTGATCTTTTCTTTTCAGCCGATGAAAAATGGATGGATTATCTGGTCAGTAAAAACAAAGTTACAGCCAGTCAGCCAGTGGCTTTACTGAACAATCAACTGGTGGTCATTGCACCAAAAGGACGCACGTTTGCCTTTAAGGCACAACCCACTTTTAGATTTGATCAGGCTTTTAAGGGACATGTGTGTACTGGACAACTGGAATCCGTACCGGCCGGAATCTATGCCAAACAAAGCTTAGTCAAGCTCAACTGGCTAGACAATCTGCAAGGCCGCATTGTAGAAACGGATGATGTACGTGGCGCGCTGGCATTTGTTGAACGCGGCGAGTGTGCAGCCGGCATTGTGTATGCCACTGATGCCAAAATTAGCAACAAGGTCAGTGTGGTTGGGGTGTTACCAGAAAGTACCCATCAGCCGATTATTTATCCTCTGGCTTTAACGGTACAAGGACAGTCAAAACGCGAGGCGCAACAATTTTTGCACTATCTCAAAAGCAGCCCGGCAGCCCACGCGACTTTTCAGCACTATGGATTTGCAATAAAGCCATGATCTCTGTCAGCATTCTTGGCTTGAATATCATGATTTTTCATCTGTTGCGATCTGTTTATGCTGAGTCCCGATGTGCTTCCTGCTGATTTGTTAACACCTCAGGAGCTGAGTGCGCTGTATTTGTCGGCCAAAATTGCGCTGGTGGCCACACTGATTAGCCTGCCTTTTGCAATGTGGTTAGGCTGGGCTTTGGCGCGTTACCAGTTTCGCGGCAAGTTTATTGTCGAGGCGGCTTTGCAATTGCCCATGGTATTGCCGCCAGTAGTGCTGGGTTATTTATTATTAATTGCGTTTGGCACGCAAGGCTTTATTGGCCGCTATTTGCTCCAGTGGTTTGATATTCAATTGGCATTTAACTGGAAAGGTGCAGTACTGGCATCAATGATCATGGCTTTTCCACTCATGGTGCAGCCGATCAAACTGGCATTTCAAATGGTCGATCATCGGCTGGAGCAGGCTGCGGCAACACTGGGCGCCAAGCCGTGGCAGGTGTTTTTAACCATTAGTCTGCCACTGGCGAGTTCTGGGGTGATTATTGGCAGTATTTTGTGCTTTAGCCGTAGTCTGGGCGAATTTGGTGCAACCATGACCTTTGTGGGCAATATTCCCAGTGAAACCCGGACTATTCCGCTGGCGATTTATTCCTTTATCCAGCAACCGGATGGTGAAGCTGCGGCTGCTCGCCTTGTGGTGTTGTCCATGTTGCTGGCGTTTGCAGCACTATTGGCCAATTATTGGATCACCCAGCGTTACCAGCAAAAAATAGGATACCTGTCACGTGCTCAGTTGTGATATTCGCTATTGGCGTGGCAATTTTGAATTAAACGTGAGTTTTCAGGCGCACGTTCACACTCAAGCTATAAACCAGTCCCAGAGTCAAACCCAACTTCAAAATCAATCACAGGTTGTTGGTATTTTAGGAGCTTCTGGCGCAGGTAAAAGTACCTTGCTCAAGGTGCTGGCCGGATTGCTCAAACCTCAGCAAGGCCGGATTGATTTTAATGGTCAGAGCTTTTTTGACAGTCAGACTCGTACGTTTATGCCCAGTTACCAGCGTCATGTTGGACTGGTGTTTCAGGATGGGCAGTTGTTTCCGCATTTAAGCGTGCAGCAAAACCTGCTCTATGGTTACCGGCATTTAAAGCCAGCCCAGCGTCGTTTTGAGTTGGCGCAGATTGTCGCGCTGCTGGAAATCGAAGCGTTGATAGACCGTCGCACCACTGAGCTTTCAGGCGGGGAAGCACAGCGGGTGGCACTGGGGCGGGCGTTGCTGTATTCACCCCAATTATTGTTACTGGATGAGCCATTATCTGCACTGGATGTGCGGCTCAAACAGCAAATCCTGCCATTCTTTGCCCGTATCCGCGATGAAATCCACATGCCAATGATTTATGTCACCCATCAACCCGCTGAGCTAGAATTTCTGGGCGCACAGATCCTGCATATGCAACATGGCAGACTGATTGACTAAGCATTGATCAGGCGAATCAAGGAAATTCTGAGATTTAAGCGCCAACCAGCATGTATTGTGCCTGTTGCTGCGTCCAGCCTTTACTGATTAAATAATGGACGGCTTGTCGGGTATCAATGGTATGTTTTTGCAGGCTGGACAGGCTTAACTGTTCTGGCAGGTTTTCTTGCTGGCTCAATAACTGATAGGCAGCATCAAAACAGGCCATATCACAGGATTGCTGCGACAGACTGGCCAGATCAATTGGCTGCTGCCACTGTTGCCAGCGAATAATTTGTAGACTCACCCAGGCATAATCTGCTGGCTTGGGTCGTGCATTCAAACCTGTCAAAAAGCGTGCAGGATTACCGGCACTAAAACCTTGCAGTGCCGCGTTTAGCCAGCTTTCCGGTAGTTCCAGCACATTGAGCTGTTCAAGAATTTTAATCAGCTCGGCATAGTGCGCTTGGGTAGCCAGTTCATATTGTGCTTTTAACAGCGCTGCTACGAGCGCCCGATGCGTGTTTGGATTGGCCAGCGCCCACGCTTTTGTCACACCCAGTACCTTGTCGGCACCATGTGGCCAGATCGCCTGTGTATTGGTCACCACTTGTCCAATACCTGCTGATGCAGCAGCGGTATTCCACGGTTCACCCACACAAAATCCATCAATACGGCCAGCTTGCAACTGCTCAACCATCTGTGAGGGCGGCACAGTATAAAACTCTATGGATTGTTCATCCAGATCAGCCAGCGACAGCCACTCCCGCAATAGATAATGATGCAGCGAAAACTGGAATACATGCGCAAGCTTGAGTATCTTGCCTTGTTGCACCACCTGTTGTAACGCCTGTGCATTTTCACGCGGGGTGTTGTGGTGATAATCCATCTCCAGTTGCTGTGCCAACTGCGATGACAAACTAATCGCAGCCCAGTTTTCAGACAAGGTAAGCGCACTCACAAAAGGCACACCCACCTGATCCGCGCCTAGATTAGCCGCCAGAATCATGGGTGCCAGACATTGCGCGGCATCTAATGCACCGTAGGCCAGACGGTCACGCAAACTCGCCCACGACACTTCCTTGGCCAAGCTGACATCAAGACCAAACTGTTTAAAAAACCCGCGATGCCACGCCCAGATAATAGGTGCAGAATCCAGTAAGGGCATAAAACCAATGGTAACTTGGGTTTTTTCCAGTGCTTGCAGGCGTGTTTGCATTAGTGTTCTCCCTGATGATCCAGCAGTTCGGCGGCGGCCAGTACAATGCGCGCCGCCTCTCCTAGTGTCATGCGTTTGGCCATGGCATTTTTGCGCAATAGGGCATAGGCGGCATTTTCATCCAGTTGTTTTAAACGCATTAAAATGGCTTTGGCACGGTCTATATCCCGCCGATCGGCCAAGCGAGTGCGGGTATCATCCAGATCCGCCAGCAGCTTTTGGTGCTCCTTAAACTGGGCAATCGCCACATCCAGAATGGGTTTTAGGCGCTGGGCATCAATGCCATCGACAATATAGGCAGTCACGCCGGCACGAACGGCATCACTGATGGTTTGCGGGTCGGATTGCTTGGTAAACAGCACAATAGGGCGCGGCGCACGTGCCGTCATGTGGGCACAGTTTTCCAGCATATCGCGTGCCGGATTATCCATGTCCACCAGCACAATATCGGCATCTAGCTGCTCGACCACATCAACCAGATTGTCCTGTGCAGAAAGCTGTGCAACCACGGTATAGCTGGCCGCCGCCAAAGTTTCAGTCAAATAGGCGGCACGATGAATATCGTCATCAATCAGGATAATGCGTAACGACATGATTTCTCCAACTGGCTGCACCAAAGTGGTGGCTAGCGCTTACAAATGCACGATTCAGCGCCATTGGTGAATCAAACAGGGTCAAATTCATCATTTATTTTAAGGCAGCATTGCCTGCAATAGAATTTCGGTTTATTTCGTCCGCTAAAACAGCAACAACTCCGCCACCTAATTATCAGCAGCAGAATTGGTTTGTATTCTTGATCGTTTAAGAAGCAATAACTATGCCGTTCAAGACAACAGCATGGGATTTAGACGTAATTAATCCGCATCTACCACGAGGGTTTTTGCCAAACGATCGTGCAGGGTGCGACGACGCTCAGAAAAGATAAAGGCAAAATCTATAATGATAAAAAACAAAGCAAAATAATTAATCATGATAAAGACAATGGAACGAAGCAAAAAGCTGCGGGTTAGTGGGGGAATCTGGCTATTTTGATCGTCCACAATTTTAATTTTTAATGCTTTTTTGCCAATCGACTGGCCACTTTTATACAGAAAAAAAGCCTGCATCGCAAAATACAGCAGTATATAAATACCAACAGCCCAATACACGGCTGTAGGCAAAGTACCCAACAGGTTTAGTAGTTGTTCCTGTTGCTGCGTGGTTGGTAGCACCGACTGCCCCGAAATAGCCTGATACTGCTTGATAAAATCCGGATTAATAAACTGGCCGAAAATAAATGAGCTGGGCAGCCACAACAGCAAAATATCAATGATCTTGGCCAATACACGTTTATTCACTGAGGCCAAATTAAAAGCCATTGAACTAGGTGCTTGCTTACTGTGATTGATCCATGCGTTTTTGTTTTGCTGGCCTGACGATGAAGTAGCAGCCGTGGTTTGACTTGGAGCAGGCTGATTTGAAAAAGGCGAACCACTAGGCTGATACACCATTTGGCCATGTGTTAAGTTGCCCAAGGGTTTCCATTCACTCATGCCCTCATGCCAAGCCAAATCAGTCAACAGCACTTGTCCACTGGCGAGCATCTGATTGACCTGTTCCAGACTATACGGCCCAGCTTGTTCATTGTTACGTGCCAGATAAATTTGCATGTGTTAAACCTTAAAACCAAAAAGTTGCTTTGCGGTATTTTAATTAAAAAGACCCATTTGCATGGGTCAATAAGACAAGAATTTTAGACTTACTCATGCCAGATTAAGCTGTATATAAGATTAGGAACTGCAATAGCTTAAGCTTGGAACTTAGTCAGTCGGGCATAGTATGATGAAGTGCTGCCACTAAGCCCTGCTGACTAGGCATGGACAAGGTAATTAGGCGCCCTTTATGCGCCTTTGCTGGCCTGATCTTCCGCGAGGAAGAACCAAGTTTCTAGCACAGAGTCCGGATTCAGGGAAACCGAATCAATGCCTTGTTCCATCAGCCATAGCGCCAGGTCAGGATGATCGGACGGACCTTGACCACAAATACCAATGTATTTGCCCGCTTTATTACAGGCATCAATAGCCATGGACAGCAAGGTTTTTACGGCTTCATCACGCTCGTCAAACAGGTGCGATACAATACCGGAATCACGATCCAGACCCAAGGTTAACTGGGTTAAGTCATTGGAACCAATTGAGTAGCCATCAAAATGCTCAAGGAATTTGTCAGCCAGTAATGCATTGGTTGGCAATTCGCACATCATAATGACTTCAAGGCCATTTTCGCCACGGCGTAAGCCATTGGCGGCTAACAGCTCAATCACGCGCACTGCTTCATTAACGGTGCGCACAAATGGAATCATGATTTTGACGTTGGTCAAACCCATTTCATCACGAACTTTTTTTAGCGCACGACATTCTAGCTCGAAGCAGTCACGGAAGTTGTCAGACACATAGCGGCTAGCACCGCGGAAACCCAGCATTGGATTTTCTTCTTCCGGCTCATACAGCTTGCCGCCAATCAGATTGGCATATTCATTGGACTTAAAGTCCGACATACGCACAATCACCGGCTTGTCTGCAAAGGCTGCGGCCAGTGTCGAAATGCCTTCCACCAGTTTTTCAACATAAAAATCAATCGGTGACGCATAACCAGCAGTACGCGCCATCACCGCAGCACGGGTTTCACGCGGCAGGCTTTCAATGTTCAACAATGCCTTAGGATGTACACCAATCATACGGTTGATGATGAACTCAAGACGTGCCAGACCAATGCCCTGATTGGGAATCTGGGCAAAATCAAAGGCACGATCCGGATTACCCACGTTCATCATGATTTTGAACGGCAGCGGCGGCATGGATTCAATAGAGTTACGCTGGATTTCAAAGTCCAGTGCGCCTTCATAAATATAGCCAGTATCACCCTCAGCACAGGAAACAGTCACAGCCTGATCTTCGGTCAGTACTTCGGTGGCATTACCACAGCCCACAATGGCTGGCACGCCCAGTTCACGCGCAATAATAGCCGCATGACAGGTACGTCCGCCACGGTTGGTCACAATCGCAGAAGCCCGCTTCATGACCGGTTCCCAGTCGGGGTCAGTCATGTCAGAAACTAATACATCGCCCGGTTGAACTTTATCCATTTCCTTGATTGAGGTCACAATGCGGACTTTACCAGAACCAATGCGCTGGCCAATGGAGCGACCTTCACAAATGACATTGCCTTTTTGCTTGAGCAAATAACGTTCCATGGTGCCAACATTTTGACGGCTTTTTACCGTTTCAGGACGCGCCTGAACAATATACAGCTTGCCGTCATCGCCATCTTTAGCCCATTCAATATCCATGGCACTGCCATAGTGTTTTTCAATAATCAGAGCTTGTTTGGCCAGTTCAGTCAGTTCATGGTCATTGAGTGCAAACTGATGACGTTCCGATTTTTCAACATCCACAATCACCGTGGATTTACCGGTTTCGCCGGTTTCGCCATAAATCATTTTCTGGTGTTTGCTACCCAGATTGCGACGCACGATTGCCAGCTTGCCATTTTCCAGTAATGGCTTGGAGATATAAAACTCATCCGGGTTAACAGCACCCTGTACCACCATTTCACCCAGACCATAAGAGGCAGTGATAAACACCACATCACGGAAACCTGACTCGGTGTCCAGCGTAAACATCACACCGGCCGCACCTGTTTCGCTACGTACCATGCGCTGGATACCAGCCGACAATGCGACATTGGAATGGGCATAACCCTGATGCACGCGGTAAGCAATGGCACGGTCATTAAACAGTGAAGCAAATACTTCCTTGACCGCAACCAACACGTTATCAATGCCGCGGATATTTAAGAAAGTTTCCTGTTGGCCGGCAAACGAGGCATCCGGCAAATCTTCGGCAGTGGCAGAAGAACGCACTGCAACCGCAATATCCGGATTGTCACCCGCCAATGCTGCAAACGCTTCACGGATTTCACTTTCAAGTTCTGGCGTGAGGGGAGTGTCAATCACCCACTGACGGATTTTGGCACCCGTTTCTGTGAGCGCCTGAACGTCTTCAACATTAAGTGAATCAAGTTCGGCCTGAATTTTGGCATTGAGGCCGCTTTGTTCAAGGAAGTCACGATAGGCTTGTGCTGTTGTTGCAAAGCCACCCGGTACACTAACACCCGCATTGGACAAATGACTGATCATTTCACCCAGCGACGCATTTTTGCCGCCTACGGTTTCTACGTCATGCTTGCCCAGTTTTTCTAAACCAATTACGCGCGCTTCCAAAATTGACACTCCGTTTTAAAAACATTGCTGGATCGCAGCAATGATACAAGAATGCACCGCCTACAGGATAGTGACAGGCGACAGCTATTAAATATCAGGTTACTATAAAGATAATGTTCACTTTAGACAAATAGTAAAGAGGTTAAAATGGTCGATAAAACAGCAGTGCGTCGCAGTGTATTTTTTGTTTCAGATGGTACAGCGATTACTGCCGAAACACTCGGCCATTCACTTTTGGCACAATTTACTACGGTTGAGTTTGATATCCATATTATTCCTTACGTTGATAGTGAAGAGCGTGCCTTGGATGTCGTGACCGAAATTAATCGCTGTGCGTTACGCGATGGTGCGCCGCCGCTGGTGTTTGATACGCTGGTGGATCCGCTGGTGAGGAATGTGATTGGTTCGGCCAATGCGGTCAATCTGGATGTATTTGAAGGGCTGATTAGCAAAATGGCCAGTGAGCTTGGGGTGGAAGCTTCGCCACGGATTGGTAATGCGCACAGTAGTGTCGATTCTGAAAACTATAAATCGCGTATTGATGCAGTGCATTATGCGCTGGACAATGATGATGGTGCCAAAACCCGTCACTACGACATGGCAGACCTCATTCTGATTGGCGTATCACGTTCCGGCAAAACCCCAACCTCTATTTATTTGGCCATGCAGTTTGGTATCCGGGTTGCCAATTATCCCATTACCGAAGATGATCTTGACGACAATCGTCTGCCCAAGGTTCTTAAGGAACACAAGAAAAAACTGTTTGGCCTGATGATTGAACCCGAGCGACTGGTTGCGATCCGTACCGAACGCAAAGCCAATAGCCGTTATGCCAGCTTTCAACAGTGCCAAATGGAATTACGCGCCATTCAGGGCATTTATATTTCTGAAGGCATTCCTTTTCTTAATGTTTCAGAAATGTCGATTGAAGAAATTTCCACCCGTATCCTGCAAACCACTGGTTTAAAGCGCCGCATTAGCTAAATTGTAGCCTAGTTTTAGCTTATTGCTGCGCTGTTTCCATATTGCTTGCCTGTACGGTATTTTTTAGGCCAGCAGGCAGCTCAATAACGTTTTATTGCTTAGCCTTACAATTCAATAATTTAAAAATCTAATGCAACTGTCCCATAGTTTGGGCTGGTTGTATGTGCTGTGCAAATTAATTGAGGTTAGGTCATGAGTAGTCGGCTGGGAAGAAGTATATTGGGGCAAATTAGTAGCCTAATCGCAGGGTCAATGATCATGCGTGCAAGTGTCTGGGTGATTGCAATTGTCTACAGTATTGTCAGTCTGGCATCGTGGAGTTATAGCGAAAATGTGATGGGACTGTTTTTTTCAAGCAGCGTTCGCCACACCCTGACCCTGATTGCCGTCGTGCTAAGCCTGCTGGGTCTTTACGATGTGATCCAGAAAAAACACACCTTGCTACGCGCCTATCCAGTGGTAGGGCATTTGCGTTATCTATTTGAAATTTTTCGCCCTGAGTTTCGCCAGTATTTTTTTGAAGGCGAAAATGACTATTTGCCGTTTTCCCGAGCACAGCGCAGTCTGGTGTACCAGCGTGCCAAGCAGCAAAGTTCTGAAAAACCTTTTGGTACTTTGCTGGATGTTTACCAGCCTGATTACGAATTTATCAGCCATTCGGTCAAACCGGCCAAGCGTTCAGATCCCGATACCTTTCGCGTGATGATTGGTAATGAGCAATGTAAGCAACCGTATTCTGCCTCAATTTTTAATATTTCTGCCATGAGTTTTGGCAGTCTTAGTGCCAATGCGATCCGTGCCTTAAACAAAGGTGCAAAGCTGGGTGGCTTTTCGCATGATACCGGTGAGGGCAGTATTAGTCCCTATCATCTGGAGTTTGGCGGTGATCTGGTGTGGGAGCTGGGCAGTGCGTATTTTGGCTGTCGGGATGGTTTTGGCCAGTTTGATGCCGAAAAATTTGCACAACAGGCGGCATTACCTAGCGTTAAAATGATTGAAATAAAACTCAGTCAGGGCGCTAAACCGGGTCATGGCGGCATATTACCCAAAGAAAAAATCACCCCGCAAATTGCAGCCGTACGCGGTATTCCAATGACCGAAGACTGTATCTCTCCACCGGGACATTCTACCTTTTCAACGCCGCTGGAGTTAATGGCCTTTATTCGTCAGCTGCGTGAGCTGTGTGGTGGTAAGCCTGTTGGATTCAAGCTGTGCGTTGGCCAGCCATGGGAATTTATGGCCATTGTTAAAGCCATGCTGGAAACCAATACCATTCCTGATTTTATTGTGGTGGATGGTGCAGAAGGCGGTACAGGCGCAGCACCAATGGAATTTGTCAACCATATTGGCGCGCCCATGCGCGAAGGCTTGCTGTTTGTGCATAACACATTGGTGGGTGCCAACCTGCGTGACAAAATCAAGCTGGGTGCTGCCGGAAAAGTAGTCAGCGCCTTTGATATTATCCGGGCATTTGCACTGGGAGCAGACTGGGTCAATGCAGGGCGTGGTTTTATGTTTGCGTTAGGCTGTATTCAGTCGTTGAGCTGCAATACCAACAAGTGCCCAACGGGTGTGGCAACCCAGAGCGAATCACGTCAAAAAACCCTATATGTGCCCGACAAAGCGGAACGGGTTTATCATTTTCAGCATAATACTTTGCATGAGCTATCGGAAATGATTGCCGCCGCCGGATTATCACATCCTGAGGAAATTGAAGCGCATCATTTGGTTCGCCGCTTTTCAGAAACTGAAATTAGAACCTATGCGCAAATGCTTTATTATATGAAACCCGGAGAATTGCTCAGCGGCAATATCAGTAGTGATTTTTATGCTGAAAGCTGGAAAGCGGCCAATTCTGCTTCTTTTGACCGTATTTGTTCACCGGTATCCACAGTGTAATGACAATGCACTCACAAGATGGTAATTATAGAAAGTATATTAAATTGCTGATCCTATTCATGTAACTGTCTGTCATGATATAGTCTTTTAAGTAATATCAGGCCTTGGTTGATAACGAGGCCTGTAACTTTTAGTTGGGTTTATCATTTACTTAAAATTATTAATATGAATAAGTTATAAAAATGAGCTGATGGTTTTTAGAAGTTTTTTTGTATAAAAAAAATACATTGAATAAAGTTCCTATACATTTTGAATCTTAAAAAAAATTAGTATAACTATTCAAATAAATTGGGAATAGCGCCACCATGAAAACAGATTCACAAATGCAGGCTGTACTGGATCAACTGGCAAAATTTAATGCTCCACCCATCGAAAAATTAAGCCCCGAAAATGCGCGTAACAATCCCACACCCAAAAATGCAGTTGAAGAAATGGCCGCAGACAGTGCACTGATTCGTTCTAAAAATCTGTTAATGCCCAGCTTGCCTGAACCAGTCGCCAATATTAACCATATCCTGATTCCCACTGAGGCAGGTGAAGTATTGGCTCGCGTGTATGTTCCTGAAGGTGATGGGCCTTTTCCAGTTATTGTTTATTTTCATGGCGGTGGCTGGGTTATTGCTAATCTTGATGTGTATGAACCATCCTGTCGCCGTCTGTGTAATGCGGCTGACAGCATTGTGGTATCAGTGGCGTATCGTCAGGCACCTGAGCACAAGTTTCCTGCTGCGGTTGATGATGCCTATACTGCGCTACAATGGGTATTGGAAAATGCAGCGGCATTAAATGGTGATCCGCTCAAGGTGGCGGTTGCGGGTGAAAGTGCAGGGGGTAATCTGGCGACTGTCGCTTGCCTGCGTGCCATGGATGAAGGCGGGCTTATGCCAGTGGCACAATTGCTGGTATATCCGGTGACCGATAGCCAGATGAACTCTCCTTCCTATACCGAGCAAGCCGAAGCCAAACCGCTAAATGCCGCCATGATGCAGTGGTTTTGGGGGCATTATCTCAATCACATGAGTGACGGTGAACATGCTTATGCTTCACCGTTGCGAGCGCCTGACTTGACAGGTTTACCGCCAGCCACTGTGATTACCGCTGAGCTTGATCCATTGCGTGATGAGGGTGAAACTTATGCCCAACGTCTGGCAGATGCTGGCGTGCCAGTGAATACACGACGCTATGCAGGGGTCACCCATGAGTTTTTTGGATTGGCAGGTGCAGTAGGGAAAGCCAAGGATGCGGTGGATTTTGCTGTTAGCAATCTGCGCAAGGCCTTTGGCCAAGATGAATAAAAGATGATTTAAAAACAAATCATGTAAAAAAGCTCAACATGCCTGTTGGCTTTTTTACAAGGTCTAAAAAAGGATATGACATAGTCTGTCGTGTCCTTTTTTTCGTGCGGATTTTTTTAAAATAGCTTTTTAAAATTCATTTTTAGCAATCTTGGCAATTCTAGCTTAGTAATTCTAGTGACAACAGAACAGGTCAAAGCGTGAATTGACGAAATTCCTTGATCTCTTTTGCTTTGGGCCACTGTTGCACTAAGCTGGCCGCATACTGCTGGGCACGGCTGGCAAAGTTTACATCAAACCAGCCGGAATATTTATCAATATCATCGATCCGCAAAATATGTGTTCGGTCAATCACCAGCAGATAGTCTGTTTCCATAACAGGGGTTTCGAGCAGGCTACTGGCTTGCCTAAGCTGTATACGGCTGGAAATACGTTGTGCCAGTTTAACCAGTTGATGTGACGTTGCCTGCTGATCAGCAAGGTTATTGAGTAGTATCAGTACCTCACGTTTGGGTGAATACTTGATAAAATCCAGCAAACGCTGGCCAATTTGCGCCTCATCAAATAGCGTGTGCATGCTGGGTAATATCAACAACACTTCGCGCCGCGCTAACGTAAGCAATTTGATTATTGTATTTTGCAGCACGTCCTTACCGGATATGGCAATGCGCTGATCTGGAAGTGGTTCAGTATCAGTGGGACGAGGTTGAATCGGCTGTTGCATCGTTAAATCGATAGCAGTATGCGCTTCAATCTCAGCTTGCTTAATTACTATGGGCTGCGTATCGGGCAGTTCGATAGGCGCTACGCGCACTGCTACAGGAACGTACTCTATTCCTTTGTCTCTGCTGTCGTCGTCTAAATCTATAGCTGGATCATCAGCATGGCTGATCGGATCAGGTGGCATAGAACGGGCGTCATCCATTACAACTCTCCCACAGCGATTTAGCAGTTGGCACGTTGAAACTGTAACCACCTTTAAAATGTAGCCACACTAAAACTGTAGCAATAAACCAAATGATTTATTGCTTACAATTGTACAAAAAGCTTATTCAGGTATCTGAATCAGCACAATTGCATCTTCATACAAATGACAGAACATGGCCAATAGTTGCTGCGTATTTTCAGAAGTATTTAAGTCCGAATCTGAGTCTAAATCCTGTGTCGTAAAAGATTGCAGATTCAATACTTCGCCATCTGCCAGCCGTTTGAGCACGGGTGCAAGGTGAGTGGGGACATCTAATGGCTCACCTTGTGCCCAGAATTCCAGTTGCGCATTGTCTGCATGGCGATATAGCAATCGTGTGGCAGGTTCACGCTGAATAATCGCGCCTTCCTGTAATAACTCCTGCAACTCTTGCGTACTGAGGGCTTCATTTTCCGGCAAGCTGTCGGGATATTTGGTTTCGGTTAACAGGCTTAATGCTGCTTCATCAAAATAACTGGTATTTTGCAGCAATTGAATCACCTGCTGTTTTAACATGGCCAAATCGGTGCTACTGACTTCGCCCGCAGACTGAATAGTACGGTTGGCAAGATCAGGCACTGGAATCTGGGTGTCCGGCTTGCTCAGCAAATGATCCGTGAAGTCATCCAGCAATTGGGTTTTATCAGGCATGCGAAAACCAAACGATAGGGTCAGACAGTTGTCTTCTGCCACGCCATAATGCGACAGAGTAGGCGGCACATACAACAAATCCCCCGGTTCAAGGATTTCATCAAACTGCACATCCATATCGGCCAGCAAGCGTAGCGGTTGATTCGGCAGTAACTCAGTCTCTGGGGTGCAATATTGTCCCAGTTGCCAACGGCGCGTGCCATAAGACTGCACCAGAAATACATCATACTGGTCATAATGACGGCCTACCGAGCCACCTTTGGGCGCGTAGGACACCATAATATCATCACGGCGCCATTGTGGAATAAAATCAAAATGCTGCCATAACTGCGCAATCTCAGGTGAAAAATGATCCAGCGCCTGTACCAGTAAAGTCCACAATGGCGGCAGTTTCTTAAAATCCTTGCCGGTTAAGGGCGAGTTTTTGACCCGCCATTGCTCATTTTGGGCACCTTGCTGGGTTAGTAAGCGGGCAGTCACGCCTTCTTCCTGCGCCAGTTCCACAATCTCATCAGGCACCAGTAAACCTTTAACCTGTGGCATGGCATTTTTAACCAGTAACGGCTTTTTTTGCCAGTAGTCGGCAAAGAATTCAGCAGCACTAATGCCACCCAACACCTGTAAATTTTGCATGTGATCGCATCTTCCTATCTGAACAATAAATAAAACCGCTGGCTCAGTGCAGCATTAAAAGGCTAATTTAATATCCTAGTGTAAATTTTGGCCTACTAAAATATAATCCAACCCAATACAACACAGTTAAAACTATAGTAAAACTAAAAACAATAAGACTAAAAATATAAAAGGGCGAAACCAGTTCACCCTTTTAACCCTACATTATTTAATCATGCCTTAATTGCTGTAACCCAAGCGTCGAAGCAATCGAAGTGGCGGATTAATTAATTTTGGGGCTGTAGTAGCACAGGTTAGATTTTCGTCCAAATGAGCAATGTTTTTAATTGCTCTTTAGGCGACCCATAATTGAATCTAAACCTTGCGAAGCAGTGCTTCTCATCT
>SECL01000014.1 GCA_004173455.1 Moraxellaceae bacterium
AGTTTAAGCTGATTGCAGCAGTCAGTGTGGTTTTACCATGGTCAACGTGACCAATGGTGCCGACGTTTACGTGCGGCTTGTTACGTTCAAACTTGGCCTTTGCCATGATGTCATTCCTCATCAATCAGCCCACTGTCATTAATATGAACAATGGACTGGTAGGTTTTTAGTTTACTTTTAAATTATTGCTGTAAAGCACGCCACAACAACGAATTACTCGTCGTCGCCGCCTTTACCACCATTCTGGAACTTGGAAATGATGCCTTCAGCCACATTACGTGGAGTTTCAGCATACTTAACAAATTCCATGGAATAGGTTGCGCGACCTTGCGACATAGAACGCATGGAGGTTGCATAACCAAACATTTCGGACAATGGTACTTCAACACGGATCTGCTTGGTACCGCCTGGCAGATCGTCCATACCCTGAATTACACCACGACGACGGTTTAAGTCGCCCATGATATCACCCATGTAGTCTTCCGGGGTTTCTACTTCAACCTTCATGATTGGCTCAAGCAGGATAGGATCAGCTTTCATGAAGCCCTGACGGAAAGCCATAGAGCCTGCCATCTTGAACGACAATTCATCAGAATCCACGTCGTGGTAAGAACCGTCAAACAGCACTGCTCTTACACCAACAACCGGATAGCCTGCCAGTACGCCATTTTTCATGCGTTCCTGAATCCCTTTGTCAACCGCACCAAAGAATTCTTTTGGAACCGTACCACCAACCACTTCTTCAGCGAATTCGTAGTCTTTTTCACGGTCGTCGCCCAGTGGCTCCAGACGTAAATAAACATGACCGAATTTACCGCGACCACCAGTCTGGCGAACAAATTTGCCTTCCTGCTCAACCACTTTGCGGATCGTCTCGCGATAGGCAACCATTGGCTTACCAATGTTTGCTTCAACGCCAAACTCACGCTTCATGCGGTCAACCAGAATCTCAAGGTGTAATTCACCCATCCCGGCAATAATAGTCTGTCCAGATTCTTCATCAGTGTGAACACGGAATGACGGATCTTCTTTGGCCAGACGACCCAGCGCAATACCCATTTTTTCCTGATCGGCTTTGGTCTTCGGCTCAACAGCCAAGGAAATTACCGGATTCGGGAACACCATACGCTCAAGGGTAATGATGTTGTTTTCGTCACACAGGGTATCACCGGTGGTCACGTCTTTAAGACCGGCCACCGCTGCGATATCACCAGCACGGATTTCGTCAACGTCTTCACGGTCATTGGCATGCATCAATACGATACGGCCAACACGCTCTTTCTTGGCTTTAACCGGATTCCATACTGCAGAACCTGCTTTTAATACACCAGAATAAACGCGGATGAAGGTTAAGCTACCCACAAACTTGTCATTCATGATTTTAAATGCAAGGGCAGCAAATGGCTCATCATCAGATGCAATACGCTCGCCAATGGTTTCGTCTCTGTCATCAAGGATACCCTTGATGGCTTCAACGTCGTTGGGCGCTGGCAAGTAACGAATAACCGCATCAAGCATCGCCTGAACGCCTTTATTCTTAAAAGCAGAACCACATAGCGTTGGCTGAATTTCACAAGCAATAGTACGAATACGCAATGCTTCATTAATCTGTTCTTCGGTTAAATCACCGTTTTCCAGATATTCATTCATCAGCTCTTCAGAGGCTTCAGCTGCTGATTCAACCATCTTCTCACGCCATTCGTTAGCGAGGTCTACCAGATGCTCTGGAATATCACCGTATTCGAATTTCATGCCCTGAGATGCTTCATCCCAGATGATGGCTTTCATTTTGATCAGATCGACAACGCCTTCAAATCCCTCTTCAGCACCAACCGGAATCACGATAGGTACAGGATTTGCGCCCAGACGGGTCTTCATTTGCTCAACGGCACGGAAGAAGTTGGCACCAGTACGATCCATCTTGTTCACAAATGCAATACGAGGCACTTTGTATTTATTTGCCTGACGCCATACGGTTTCAGACTGAGGCTGAACACCACCTACAGCACAGTAAACCATGCAAGCACCATCAAGTACACGCATGGAACGCTCTACTTCAATCGTAAAGTCAACGTGTCCTGGGGTATCAATAATATTGATACGGTGTTTGGCAAAATTGTTTGCCATGCCAGACCAGAAACAGGTGGTTGCAGCCGAGGTAATGGTAATACCACGTTCCTGCTCTTGTTCCATCCAGTCCATGGTCGCTGCACCTTCGTGCACTTCACCAATCTTGTGGCTTACGCCGGTATAATATAGAACACGCTCGGTAGTGGTGGTTTTACCGGCATCAATGTGCGCAGAAATACCAATATTACGATAGTTTTCTAGTGGGGTAGTACGAGCCATGATTGCTTGCTTTCCTAAAATTTAAGTCAAAACAGGACGCATTAAACGAATGTCATTCATGTACTTTCGTTTAATGCGACTAAAAAGAAATGCGCTTGCCTCAAATTCCGGCAAATCCCCCGCTCGCAAGGAGCGCGATGTTAAAACGGGCAGCAATACGCATGATTCTTCTCCTGATTGTTTGTTCAACAACAGCCTGTTTTGTCCGCTTAGAAGCGGTAGTGAGAGAAGGCTTTGTTGGCTTCAGCCATACGATGCACATCTTCACGTTTCTTAATCGCTGAACCTTTACCTTCAGCAGCATCCAGCAACTCACCAGCCAGACGCAGTGCCATGGTTTTTTCGGAACGCTTAACAGCAGCATCTACCAACCAGCGCATAGCCAGGGCGGTACGACGGGAGGGGCGTACTTCCATTGGCACCTGATAAGTAGCACCGCCAACACGGCGAGCCTTAACTTCAACCATGGGGCGAACTTTTTCTAGCGTGTTTTCGAAAAACTCAACAGGTTCAACTTTCGCTTTTTCCTGTACACGCTCAAGGGCGCCATAAACGATCCCTTCAGCAACAGATTTTTTACCATCTTGCATGACGTGGTTCATGAATTTGGCAATAGTTTGGCTACCGAATTTTGGATCCGGTAGAATTTCACGGGCGGCGACGACGCGACGTCTTGGCATGATAACAACCTTTTATGACACTTCAGGGCGATCCAGCAGATTGTACAAGTGTCATCTGTACTGTACGCTGGCCTTACTATACAACGCCGCTAGGCTACAAAACTTTTGCTAAATAATTTAGTCAGTCTCAAGCATAAACGGTGTCAGTTTTTAAGACGGACGTCTTATTTCTTAGGACGCTTAGTACCGTACTTAGAACGGGACTGTTGACGACCTTTAACACCAGCGCAATCGAGTGAGCCACGAACGGTGTGATAACGTACACCGGGCAGATCTTTAACACGACCGCCACGGATTAACACAACACTGTGCTCTTGCAGGTTATGGCCTTCACCACCAATGTAGCTTGATACTTCAAAACCTGAAGTCAAACGTACACGACAAACTTTGCGCATGGCAGAGTTTGGCTTTTTAGGGGTAGTGGTATAAACACGTGTACAAACGCCACGGCGCTGTGGACACGCTTTGAGTGCAGGAACTTTGGACTTTTCAACCAAAGTACTGCGACCCTTGCGGATCAATTGATTCGTAGTTGCCATGTGGCACTCTCTCCCGTAAACAAAAAACCCCAAAAAGGTTCATCCCTTTTTGAGGGCATCAAATTGTAGAGTATAAGGCGGTAAGGGTCAAGATTTCATCACTACTGGTTTTGCCAATAGTGTGTCGCTATATCCTGAGACCAGCTCACGCTACAATAAGATAGACAAGCCAACAAAATGGGGGCTGTTTGAGCAATATCAAGACATATGCTGCCTCAAAGTAGTGATAACTCCACTTACTTGCAGTAGTCATAAAAAGAAGCCTGATTCAATCGTAATTGAATCAGGCTTTCTGGCATGCAAACCCTGTGGGGTTTGTACTGTCATCAATATAATTGATGACAGTTTATATTATGCGTTAGGTTTGGTATTTGCTTGCGCTTTGTCGGTACTGTTTGTTGAGTTATTGCCAGTTTTTGCGTTAGCACGACTTGTCGACTTGACTGCTTCTGCTTCGTCTTGTCCATTTACGCTACCTTCAGCTTTGCTACTGTTATTAGTGCTGGCTGAATCGGTTGCGGCTTTGGCTTTCGTTGCTGTGGCACGGCTGCGAGTGGGTTTCTTGGCTGTTGTATCCTTAGAATCTTGATCCTGAGCCACAGTATCTTGAGCAGCCTTATCTTTAGACGAATCAGCCTGAGCAGCATTGCCCTGATCATCACTTGCAGTATCATCAATCATTTCATCGGCTAAGGCAGCCAGTTTGTCATGGATCTGCTCATCTTTGGTGGCGTCATCCACTTGCTGGGCATCATGCTCACGGCGGCTGCTTACCTCTACCTTGGCAATGTCGTCATTATGCAATACAGCGTCCTGAGCTTCTTTCTGAGCGGCTTTTTCTTCTTTACTGGCTGATTGTTTAGTATTAGGCAGTTTGTCTTCGATGGTCAACGGCTGTTGGTTTTCAGATTTCTGATCACTAGACTGTGCAATACCTTGGCTTGCACCATGCTGACGCGCATGTTCAAAGACCTGCTTGGCACTCTCGGTCACTTCTTTTAATAAACGGCTGGTATACATGGCGCCAACAGCACCACCAATCACTGGTGTTACTTTGTCGAGTAAAGCAGCACTAATACGCCACTTGAGCTGCCCATTGGAATCAGACAACAACTTAAATAAAGGTTCAAAATCATTGCTAGAGCCCAGCATGGTTTGTAGACCTTGAATATTACCGCTTCCCAGCATAGCGCTTACACTATTCAAGCCAATTAAAATGGCCTGTTTTTCAGTAATCAGGCTAAGGTCAGCATTTGACAGTGCCTCAAAAATCATGGCACGGTCTTCAGGCTGATTAAGCTCAAAACCATAGGCACGGCCTGTTAAGTATACCGCGCGTAATGCCAGAATCATGGACAGTGGAATATCAGCCGCAGCACCAGCCACACCAGTTGCACCACTAATCGCACCCTGCGCCATGCCGATATAACGGTTTTTTTCATTCAGGGCACGCGCTAAACGGCCAGAACGCGCTGTATCACCTTGCAGGTCGGCTAGTGTTTTCACCCCAGCTTCGTCAACAATATGATCAATACCACTAACGGTTGAAGCAAAATCGGCCAGTAGTTCGAGCACCTGATCAGAAGCCTTATCAAAGCTACCGGCTGGCATTACCAGATTGGCCAGTTTATTAACGGTATTAAAGCGCTTACCCAGAATTTGCTTGGTAATTCCGGGCAATTGCTGGCGGAACAACTGATTGGCACGGTTTGGCATTGAAGAATTTTTACTTAAAGTTTGGTTATCGGTCGTCATATTAATCACACTATTAGCTGCAGGAATTTCGGATAAACGGCTTACTGAATTTTTAGCCAGTTGCTTGAGCAAGTTTTGCCCCAGATTTGATAGACTTTTACTGCCTGTGCGCAAATGATCAAACAAATCGGGTGAAGCTGTGGCGCTTGATGACGCTGTATTGTGCGTAACATCATTGGGTGTAACATCAGGCACAGATTCGGACGAAGCTTGTTTGTTTTGCGCACTACTCACTGAATCAGTCATAGTGCATGTCCTCGTTGCTTGTGGTTTCCAAATAGTTAGATATGCCATAAGCATTTAGAATCTAAACATTTGTTTTGCTTGAAGCCACAATAGCAAGGAGTTTCTTGGCATCGCAACCCTGCCCCATAGTGTTTGTGTCGTATTCTGTGCAAAATACGTTATTGCTGTGTTATTGCCGCCTCGTTACTATATCAATGCTTGTGCTTTATAAACACTTTTGGTTTATCGCATTGATTTTTGTATGATAGCCCGCTTGCACCTGTAAACTGATGTACTGCCGCTTGGATACGCTGCACGTTGACTTCAATCATTGAACCCTGGGATTATAAATATGACTCGTGTTGTCATCACTGGATTAGGTATTTACTCTTGCTTAGGAAATGATCGTCAAACGGTTACGCATTCTCTCAAACAGGGCATTTCTGGTACGCGGTTTAATGAAAAATACGCCGAACTAGGCATGCGCAGTCAAGTCAGTGCTTCTGCCATAGCTGATTTTTCGCTGATTGATCGCAAGTTAAAACGCTTTATGGGTGATGCTTCGGCGTTTGCGTATCTATCCGCACTGGCCGCCATTGCAGATGCTGGCCTTACACCCGAAGATGTGGGACAAAATCCACGCTATGGTGTGACGGGTGGAACAGGTGGTGCATCTACAGCCACGATTGTTGAAGCCGCTGATGTGCTACGCGAAAAAGGTGCACGCAAGCTGGGTGCGACGCTGGTACCGCGCAATATGAGCAATACCATTACCGCCGCCATTGGTCTGGGTTTGAAGCTGCAAGGTATTAGCCACAGTATTTCTTCAGCCTGCGCCACTTCTGCTGATGCCATTGGCTATGCTGCACAGCTCATTCAGCTCGGCAAGCAGGATCTGATGCTGGCAGGTGGCGGTGAGGAAGATCACTGGACCCAGTCGATTTTGTTTGATGGCATGGGCGCCATGAGCAGCCATTTTAATGACCAGCCTGAAACCGCTTCCCGTCCCTATTCGGTAGACCGTGATGGGTTTGTGATTGCGGGTGGCGGTGGTGTGGTGGTGGTTGAATCGCTGGAGCACGCGCAAAAACGTGGTGCGCGGATTCTGGCAGAATTGGTGGGCTATGGCGCCAGCAGTGACGGCTACGACATGGTGGCGCCCAGTGGTGAAGGCGCTGCGCGTTGCATGCGTATGGCGCTGGATGAAGCACGCCAGCATGGCATTGAAAAAATTGATTACATCAATACCCATGGCACCAGCACACCGATTGGCGACATTGCTGAGCTAAAAGCCATTCAGGAAGTATTTGGTGAAAACTGTCCGCCCATTAGCTCAACCAAATCCATGACAGGTCATAGCTTGGGAGCCGCCGGTGTACAGGAAATTATTTATTGCTTATTAATGCTGCAAGATCAATTTATTGCACCGTCCATTAATATCAAAGAGCTTGATCCGCAAGCAGCAGGTTTTGATATTGTGCAACAAGCGCGCCCGGCTCGACTGAATACCGTAATGAGTAACAGTTTTGGTTTTGGTGGCACCAATGCCAGCCTGATTATCAAACGCTGGGAAGACTAATAATGGCTCTGGAAACGCTGGTGATGCCACAAAGTTTTTTGTGGGTGAAGGCACTGCATATCATTGCGATTATCTGCTGGTTTGCGGCACTGTTTTATTTACCACGCCTGTTTGTTTATCATGCCATGAGTGACGATACCGTAAGCCATCAGCGTTTTGAAGTGATGGAGCGTAAGCTATACCGCGGCATTATGTGGCCCTCACTGATTGGAGTGGCCATTACCGGCCATTTTCTGGTCGATATTGGTGATCCATATCGACACTATCATGAAGCGCTGTGGTTTTACCTAAAAATTAGTCTGGTGTTTTTTTTGGTGTTATATCACCTGCTATGTGGCTATTACCGCAAGCAACTGATTGGCAATCCGCACTACAAAACCCATGTGTTCTGGCGCTACTTTAATGAAGTACCAACGCTTGCACTGATTGTTATTGTTATTTTGGTGGTGGTTAAACCAACCTTTGGTTAATCAATGGATAAAGCCTTTCTCATGCAAAAACCTGCCATGCGCCCAACTGTTTTATGTTTTTCCGGCCTTGATCCCTCAGGCGGTGCTGGCTTGCAGGCGGATATTGAAGCCATTGGCCAAAGTGGCGCACATGCCGCAATTGCCTGCACAGCCATTACTGTACAGGACTCGCAGCAGGTATATGACTTTGAAGCTGTGTCCAGTCAACTGCTTTTACAGCAAGCCAATGCTGTGTATCACGATTTGCCAGTCAAGGCATTTAAGTCTGGTATGCTGGGCACGACGGATAACATTGCCATGCTGGCTGATTTTTTGCAGGATAAGTCGGATATTCCGTATGTGCTTGATCCAGTGCTGGTAGCCAATAGCGGTGGCAGCCTAGGTGATCCGGCAACATTGGTAAAAGCATTTAAAACTCTGATTCCCAAAGCCAGCCTGATAACACCCAATACTGTTGAGCTACGCGCTTTAACGGGTCAAAACCAGATTGGTGATGCGGTCAAAGCCCTGTTTGATGTGGGCGCCCAAGCCTTGTTAGTCAAAGGCGCGCATGAGCACGAACCATACCGGATTCGCCACTGGTTATACCTAAATGCTGAATGCGTGGCCGAATCGCGCTGGCAACGGCTAGATGCCGAATTTCATGGCTCGGGTTGTAGTCTGGCCAGTTATATTGCCGGACGACTTGCATTAGGCATGGCACTTAAAGATGCGGTACAACAAGGCGAGTTATGGTTACATTGTGCCTTAAAACGCGCCGATATGCCGCATGATCAAGGCCAGCGCATTCCACGCCGTTTTTAAGTTGTTCCATTAGCTAAAAACAAAAGACTGCATAAAAGCAGCCTTTTGACACTGATACCTAATTTTCGTTTGATGTTGATCACATTCTTATCAGCTAGTGCTCACGGCAGCGGATCATAAACTTCAAATATAGACAAGTCAGTCTAGTACACAATATTATTTAAAACTGTGAAAGATTACTCGACTTCGATGACTTCGAAGTCATGGGTAATTTCCACACCGCCATCCATCAGCATTTTGCTAGCAGAGCAGTATTTTTCAGCCGATAAATGTACAGCTTTTTCCACCTGATTGGGCTTGATCTTACGCCCCGAAACCACAAAGTGCAGGTGAATCTTGGTGAATACCGCTGGAATGCTATCTGCCCGTTCTGCTTGAAGTTCACAGCGCACATCTGTGATGTCCTGACGGGCTTTTTTGAGAATGGTGACAATATCAAATGAGGCACAACCACCTAGCCCCATCAGGATGAGCTCCATGGGACGCGCACCCCGGTTTTCACCACCGTATTCGGCTGAACCATCCATAATAATGGAATGACCACTTGCAGATTTGGCTTCAAAAGCAACATTTTCAAGCCAACAGACACTGGCGTGCATTGCAACTCCTGCGTAAAGGTTTTAAAGTTAGGGATTGCCTCTACCCTAGCATAAATACTGCATGGATGATATTCAGTATGTATGCCAGTAAATCAACTTTTTAGTCAACATTGCATGACGGTAATGGTTTGAGGCATCAACTTTTGGGAATTTAAACTATGTATGCGTCTTCCAACTCGTCGTTAAGCACCGATGTCTTTTCACCCATGCAGCTGCCAGCTTCGCTCAAGATGCTGCTTAAACACGCACAAATTCGTCGCTACCCGAACCGCACGACCATTGTGCAGGCAGGCGCTGAATCGTCGTCGCTATATTTGATTTTAAAAGGCTCGGTTTCCATCATCATTGAAGAAGATGAAGAACGTGAAATTGTAGTAGCGTACCTGAATGCTGGCGACTTCTTTGGTGAGATGGGTTTGTTTGAAGAAAAATCACAGCGTTCCGCCGAAGTCCGTACCCGTGCCATGTGTGAAATTGCAGAAATTAGCTATGAAACTTTCCATGAGCTGGCCAAGATTTATCCTGATCTTAGTTACGCGGTGTTTGCCCAGCTGGTACGTCGTCTGCGCAATACCACGCGCAAAGTCACCGATCTGGCCTTCATTGATGTGACTGGCCGGATTGCACGCTGCCTGCTGGATCTGGCTTCACATCCTGAAGCCATGATTTTGCCCAATGGCCGCCAGATTCGCATTACCCGTCAGGAAATTGGTCGTCTGGTAGGTTGCTCACGTGAGATGGTTGGCCGCGTACTCAAGTCGCTAGAAGAACAAGGCATGATTGAAACCGAAGGCAAGGCGATTTTGATTTATGATCCCAATACAGATACCGAATAAGGGTTAATCTCTCTTAGTCGAGAGTCTTCTTATTTGCTATTCGGCATCCTTGCCGAGGTGTAAAAAGACGCTTTAAAACACGGACTGCGCTTAATTTTTATTTTGAGCCTGCCTGATTGATGACTTCTCTTTAATCTAAAAACGATGAATCGAGAAACTATTAATCATTGGCAGGCTTTATTTTTTTCACATCGGGTTTGACATGGCGTGCTTGGCCATCAATCACTGTAGGGCGATGCGTTTGCCCTGATGCTGTATTACTCGAAGAACTGCCTTGCCCCTGCATTTCCTGCATCCGGCGCATCAGTTCAGCCATCATGTCGGGTTGGCCACTGGCATTACCGCTAAAACCACCACCTGCACTCATGCCGCCCATGCCTTTCATCATATTTTGCATCATGGCAGTCTGGCGTTTCATCATGATATTGGTCAGCGCCTTACGCACCACGTTTTGTACGGCTGGAATCAGCACCAGCAGCGCCAGTACATCAGTAATCAAACCCGGCAGCAACAATAAAAATCCAGCTAGTGCCTTAGGCAGGCTTTGCTGGACTTGTGGTTCGCCGCTCAATTGGCCAGTCATTTGCATTTGCTGTAACTGTGGCATGATCCCGCCCACGCTACTGCGTAAAATGCTTAAACCCCAGACAAAACCAATGATAGTCCAGAGGAAAATCCACCAGCCACTGATCAACTGCGCCACACCAATGAAGACCATAATTTCAAGCACTAGGCCAGCTACTACAAATAACAGGGGTTTCAACATGTTTTTCTTCCAATATATAAACAACTGGTGTGCGCTTTATTGCAAACCTTAGCAGATTAGTGCAGCAATTCTTCAGCAATCTATGTAAAAATAAGGGCGAATTAAGTTTTTTAAAGGATCGCCATGCCATTAATTATTGGAATTGACCCGGGTTCACGCCTGACAGGGTATGGCATTGTCGAAAAAGAGGGCTCCAAGCTGCTATTTGTGGATGCAGGCACCATTCGCACCGATACCATGGACATGCCTGAACGCCTGAAACGGATTTTTGATGGCATTAGCCGCATTGTGGATTTTTACAAACCGACCGAATCTGCCGTAGAGCAGGTATTTATGGCGCAAAATCCTGATTCTGCGCTGAAACTGGGTCAAGCACGCGGCGCAGCAGTCACAGCGCTGGTCAATCAGGATTTGAGTGTGGCCGAGTATACCGCACGCCAGATCAAGCAATCGGTGGTGGGTTATGGCGCCGCGGAAAAAGAACAAGTGCAAATGATGGTGATGCGCCTGCTTAGCCTGAGTATCAAACCGCAAGCCGATGCAGCCGATGCGCTTGCCTGTGCGATCTGTCATGCGCACACGTCAGGAAGTCTGGATCGGCTGGCCGTGATGAACCTGATTGGTAGTGGCATGGCGCGTGGCAGAACGCGTGGGGCGAGAAGGCGTTAAAAGACGTTACACTCATTTATCAATTCACCACTTGCTTAATCACTTCAAACATTTCGGTAGCCTGCAATCCACGCTCACCGTTTTGCGCCAATAAATCGCCTGCTGCGGCATGCAAAGCCACAATGTCATGTAGGGGTAAGTCTGGTAATTGTGCTAGCAGTCCACCCGCCATACCAGCCAATATGTCGCCCATGCCTGCCGTGGCCATGCCGGGATTACCCAGACCACAAATCGTTAAACCTGCATCATTAACGCTATCTAGGCTTAAACTACCTGCACCTTTAAGTAGCCAGTTACCACCAAATTTATCCTGTAACGCATAGATTGCCGCAATTCGATCCTGCTCTATCGCGGATACCGTCATATTCAGTAAACGAGCCGCTTCACCAGAATGCGGGGTTAAGTACCAATGTTGGTGCAACGCTGTGTTTATGTGCTGTTCATCAGCCAAGTGCCACAACGCATCGGCATCAATCACCACATGCTTAATGGTTTCAGCCTGCTCTAATACCGGTAAAAATGCTTGCCAGACTGCCTTGCCCCACTCATGCCGCCCTAGCCCCATTCCAATCACAATACAATCCATGGACTGGCTAATCTGCGCTGCAAACTCAGGCGTTATCTTGTCCACAATAGGCAAAGCCAGTGTCATGACATTGGGGCAACGACTTATTGCAGCACTATGATGCTTTGCATGGGTGAGCAAGGTCACTTTACCAGCCCCACTCGCCAATGCTGCCTCAGCAGACATCATAGATGCACCACCCATATTTTCATCACCACCAATAATCAACACATGACCATACGTTCCTTTGTGTCCGGTTTTAGAACGCTTGGGCAAAACAGGTGCTTGAAGATCAAGAAAGGCTAAGGGTGTTACCGTATAATTTGGCGGAATTAACTGAATCAGGCGCAGTTGTCCTGCATAGGCTTTGCCTTGACCAGTCAATAAACCGGCTTTATATGCCAAAACAGTGAGCGTTAAATCTACCTGACAGGCAACGCCGAGTACAGCACCCGTATTGGCTTCAATGCCGCTGGGAATATCTAATGCCACCTTGTAGCCGCTACATTGATTAAACTGTTGAATAGCAGCTTGATACACGGTGTTAATTTCCCGGTTTAAGCCAATACCAAACAGCGCATCAATCTGAATGCTCGTATGCTGCAAATGGATAGCTGACAGCGGATGGCACGCGCTATAGATCTCAACCTGCTGCGCCACGGCATACGCTTTGGCCTGTTTTGCAGTATCAGTCTGTGGTGTCTCTACCTGATACACCCATACGCTAAATCCACTTTGTTTGAGATAAGCGGCCAGTAGCCAGCCATCACCGCCATTGTTGCCTGCACCGCACCAAACCCCAATGCTGACTGGTACGGTTAATTGTCCTGTTGTTGGTGCTTTAACTGGCAATGCACCCTGCGCTTGTTTTAATGTGCCGATATATTGCACAATATGTTGCATCATTTGCCATGCGGCCTGCTGCATGAGTCCATAACTGCTGTTTCCGGCAGCAAACCAGCGTTGCTCCCAAGCTTGCACCTGTTTACGGCTCAATACTTCTGGACGCATGCCTCACTCCTTTTTGATGGTAATACTTCTATTTCAACTGGGTTGATCATGACATTTTTTCAAATGGCTTGTCATTGTTTCAGCCCTCCTCTTGGCTGGATTATATGAGCGGTAAAAAGGCCAATATCCCCTTGCTGGATGAGGCATTACAACACAATCCGCAAGCCCTCAAAGACTGGATTAAGGCACAGGCACGCCAGCTTGGTTTTTCAGATTGTGGCATTGCTCCACCAAACACCCAAGACCAAATGCCCCATTTGCAGCAATACCTTGCCGATGGCTTTCATGCCGACATGGATTATCTGGCCGCCAATCTTTCCATACGCGCCAATCCTGCGCTATTAGTATCCAATACCCGCAGTATTATTTGTGTGCGTATGGATTATCTGGCGGAAGCACCACCACACCGTTATGTACCGCATGAACCCAATCAGGCCATTGTCGCGCGTTATGCCCGCGGTCGTGATTATCATAAGGTCGTGCGTGGTCGCCTTAAGCAACTGGCACGTTTGATTGAAGAAAAAATTGGTTCATTTGAATCGCGGCCTTTTGCTGACTCTGCGCCCATTTTTGAGAAAGCCCTTGCTGAAAAAAGTGGCCTCGGCTGGACAGGCAAACACACCTTACTCATTAACAAAAAAGCCGGTTCATTCTTTTTTCTGGGTGAATTATTTACCAGTTTGGATTTGCCGTTTGACACGCCTGCCACAGCGCATTGTGGCAGTTGCTCAGCCTGTATTGATATTTGCCCGACACAAGCGATCGTGGCACCTTACCGACTGGATGCGCGTAAATGTATTGCGTATCTGACCATTGAATATCAGGGTATTATTGCTGAGGAATTTCGCAAACCCATTGGTAATCGGGTCTTTGGCTGTGATGATTGCCAACTGATTTGTCCGTGGAATAGCTTTGCCCAACTGTCCAGAGAAGATGACTTCAAGGCACGCCATAACTTAAATCAGGCCACTTTGCTGGAACTCTGGCAATGGAGTGAGCAGGAATTTTTAAGCAAAACTGAAGGCAGCGCTATCCGGCGTACTGGTTATCAGGGCTTTATGCGCAATGTGGCAATTGGCCTTGGCAATGCAGACTTTGACCCGGCTATTATTGCAGCACTACAGCGCAGCCAGCATGATGAGGTGGTTCAAGTTCATGTAGACTGGGCGCTTAAAGAGCAAAAATTAAAAAACCGAAATTAAAAAAACAAAAGTAAAAACCCCAGTCATAGACTGAGGTCATCAGTATTTAAAAGCCACATTGTATGCGCAATGTATACACTTAGGCTTTTAAATTATTCTTAAACCCTTAGCTTGGAATGCGCAGCACCTGACCCGGATAAATCTTGTCAGGACTGCTTAACATGGGCTGATTGGCTTCAAAAATTTTCTGGTATTGATTGGCATCGCCATACACTTCTTTGGAAATCTTGGATAAATTGTCACCGGATTTTACGGTATACATTTTACTTTCTGGTGCAGGGGTTTGCACCATAATATGATCCACTACTTTGGCCACATGATCTACATTTCCGGCCGCCAGAATGACTTTTTCACGGTCAGCCTGAGTTTTTGCGGTTCCGCTGATTTCAGCAGTATCTGTATTGCCTTCGTAATGAATATTTAAGCCATCAATACCTAGACCCAAACCGTTAATGCGATTGAGCAGCAGATTGGCAATCACTTGAGGATTAGGCTCGGCAGGGGCTGCCGGACGTGGGGTTGCTTGTTGCGGTGCGGTAGGGACTGCCTGATGCGTGGTATTTGGATTAGCCGCAGGGGTTGCCTCCTGCTTGTGACCTGTCAGTTTCTCACCAATGCCTTTTGTAAAATTAAAAATGCCCATGCTGTGTTCTCCATCTTTTATTGCCTAAACCCCTATCAATCAAAACCTGTATCAATTGGGTTTGGGCTTTTGCAGAAAATTTATGAATATCCAGCCTAAAAGGTTTTGAACCCTCGTGTGTGTAAGTCGCGTTGTAGTCCGTAGCGTATTGTTTTAATACTTGTGCGCAAATTGATATGAATATGCATCCCAGTGTATGGCGTGTAAGACTTAGGTCGTTTATGACTCCATTTACTTTCCAATACTTTTTTAAAAATGCTAGGCAACAAAAAACCGCGACGAGCGCGGTTTTAATGCAAGCCTTATTACCTTAAAGCAGTAATCAGGCTTCGCCTACTTTCGCACCGACATAATCAATGGCGGATTGAACGGTAGTAATGGCATTAGAATCTTCATCAGGAATGGTAATGCCAAAGTCATTCTCAAATGACATGACCAGCTCTACCAAATCCAATGAATCTGCACCCAGATCGTCCATGAAAGATGCTTCATTCTTGATGTCTTCAGCACGCATACCGAGCTGTTCAGCCACAGCTTTTTTAATGCGTTGTTCGATATCGCTCACAGGAATTCTCCTCATGCATGTGGCGTTATTAAATGTACCGGCCTAGTTTAGACTAAACTGCAACAATTACAAAGAACCAAAATGATTTTTAATGCATGTATAAGCCGCCATTGACGGGCAAAACAGTACCGGTTATGTAACCAGAATTTTCACTGGCCAGAAAACTAACGGCATTAGCGATGTCTTGCGGCGTTCCTAGCCGGTTGACTGCAATCTGTGTGAGCATCTTTGCGGTAGATTCTGTACTGAGTTTTTCGGTCATATCAGTGGCAATAAAACCTGGCGCCACGCAGTTGACCGTAATGTTGCGACTGCCCATTTCACGCGCCAAACTGCGGCTAAAGCCTTCCATGCCTGCTTTTGCTGCCGCATAGTTGGCCTGCCCACCATTGCCCATTTGTGCGATGACCGAACTGATATTAATGATGCGGCCAAAACGCATTTTGGTCATGCCGCGCAGCACGCGCTTGGACAACTGAAATACTGCACCTAAATGAATGGATAAAATATCGCTCCAGTCCTCATTGCTCATGCGCAATAACAGGTTATCACGGGTAATGCCAGCATTGTTGACCAATACAGCAACAGGGCCAAACTGCACCTCAACCTGCGCAACCAACTGGTCAATGGCAGTGCTATCACGTACATCCAGCACCATACCCATACCCTGATCAGCCAGTTTTTCACGGATTTGAGCCGCACCTTCAGCAGTAGTGGCTGTTCCAATGACAAACATGCCATCCTGTGCCAGTTGCTGAGCAATGGCAGCGCCAATCCCCCGCGTTGCACCCGTCACCAAGGCTACTTTTTTGCTATTTTTCGCGCTTGTTTGAGGATTCAATGTATGACTATCGGTACTCATGCCAGTTTTCCTTCTGCCAGAGAAATTGCACTCAAGGCATCTTCCAGACGGGTACGCGTATCGGTTGCATAAGCAGCTTTGACGCTTGGTAGCCGCTTGGCCAGATTGGCCAGCACATTACCAGCCCCGCACTCCACCACATATTCGGTACCCAGACTAGCCAGCATTTGCATGCTTTGCGTCCAGCGTACCGGCCGATACAACTGGTGAATCAGTACCGTTTTGATGCTATCGACATCAGCCTCAATCTGGGCATTGACGTTTTGCACGACTGGAATAATCGGCGCATTGAATTGGGTATTGGCTAAAGCTTGTGCCAGTTTTTCGGCCGCAGGCTGCATGAGCGCGCAATGTGAAGGCACGCTCACCGGCAATACAATGGCTTTGGCACCCTGCTCCTTGGCCTGCACAATAGCTTGAGTTACCGCTTCTTTAGTGCCGGCAATAACCACTTGGCCAGCAGCGTTATAATTGGCCGCTTCTACCACCTGTCCGGTTTGCCCAGCGATCAGCGCGCACAAGTTTTCAATTTCACGATCAGTCTTGCCCAGTAGAGCAGCCATCGCGCCCTGACCTTCTGCGACCGCATCCTGCATAAGCTGCCCACGTAAATGAACCAGCTTGACTGCATCACTGAGACTAAGGCTACCTGCCGCCACCAAGGCGCTATATTCACCCAAGGAATGACCGGCCATGACTACAGGCATAACGCCGCCCAGCTCCTGCCATAAGCGCCAGATCGCGATACTGGCGGTCAGCAATACCGGCTGAGTATAGGCAGTTTGATCCAGTTGCTCGCCACTTTGGGCTATTTGCCATAGGTCAAAACCCAGTGCTGTACTGCTTTCATCAAAGGTTTGCCTAATCAGGCTAAACTGTTCAGCCAGCTCGGCCAGCATGCCTGCCTTTTGCGAACCTTGACCCGGAAAAACAAAGGCAGTATATCCCTGAAGCTTAGGGAGACTGATGGACGCTGTCATGTGCAAGATTCCTTAAGACCTCTTGTCGTGTTGCCCTGATATACCATACGGCCAGATCAGGGCTTGAAGTCAACATCAATAAAAAGTCAATAAAAATGGGAGCCTAAGCTCCCACTCGGTTGATCAATGGCGGCATAAAATGCGCACCCCAGATCAATTATTCTGCTGTAGCGGGTGTAGCAAACAGTTGACGACCACGATAGAAACCATCTTTGGTCACATGGTGACGCAAGTGGGTTTCACCGGTGGTTTGATCCACGGATACAGTGTTGGCAGTAAGTGCATCGTGCGAACGGCGCATGTCACGGCGAGCACGGCTTTTACGGTTTTGCTGAACGGCCATGAGAGGCTCCTTAATAACTGATCAAATATGATCGACAATAACTTAAATCTGTGCTGAATCCTGAAAATATCAGGAATCCAGTTTACCCTTAAGATTGGCCAGCGCCTCAAACGGATTATCACGCTTGATCTGCTCTGGTTCATCTTCCACTACCGGCTGATGTCTGTTTTCGCACTCATCATGACGTGGAGAAATAGGCACCGACAATAATAACTCGTCTTCTAGCAGCTCGATCAGGTCAATCATCTGGGCATCATCTACCCCATGGACCACCTGCTCTTCGCTTAAAATCACGAAATCAGCATCTTCATCCAGACGCGCGATCTGTTTTTCAGCAGTCAGCAATGCCAGATGCACTTCAGTCGCCACCGGAACCTCAACCAGCTCCAGACAACGCTGACAAGTCATGGGCACGATGGCAACAAGTGTTCCATCAAGCCATGCAATGCGTTGATACTCATCCATATACAGACGACAATCAACCTGCACCGTCAGCGCATCAGTGTCAGACTGACCCGCAGGTACAGTGGCTTCACTGGCAATACGCGCAAAACGGCTTAATGGCACCAGACCAGACCAGCTAAAGCCCTGCTCCGCCCACTTAAAGGGCTCAATGCGAGACGGTAACTGGGATGCACTCGATGAAGCGTGCATTGATGATCCGTTATTTGATGAAAAATTATTTACTGACATGATTTGCTAACATATACAGGGCGGCAATTCTACAAAGTTGTGAACGCGCTGTCAAAGAATAAGATGCTATTTTATACGCTAGGGGGAAATTTTCATAGCCATAGCAGACAAAAACCAACTTGGCTGGCTACACCAACAGTTTAGGACGATGAGGATCATATAGCAAAACAGCTACTATTTACTGGGCTGCGCATCGCTGTAAGCTTGGATACACCCCATCTTTAGTATTTATCCTAGCAGCTATATTCTTTATCGTTGTACTGACGGCCATAGTGTGAAACCTGCTGTTTTACATTTTTTAAAGTGAACGCCATCAAAATCAACTAAACTCAACGCCACTAGCAGTTAAAGTCATAAAATACCACTTCATGGGATTGCTTTTAATATATTGAAAGGAACATGAACATGCTGCATTTACGTATTCATCCAGAAAATCCACAACCGCGTTTGATCCAGCAGGCTGTGGACCGGTTTTGCGCTGGTGATGTGGCGGTTTATCCAACTGATGCCTGCTATGCCATTGGCTGCCACATTGGCGATAAGGCGGCAATGGAAAAAATTGGTCAGATTCGGCGTTTACCCGTACAGCACCAATATGCCATTTTGTGTCGGGATTTGTCCGATATTGCCACTTATGCCAAAGTTGACAACAGTACCTACCGTTTATTGAAGGCCAATACCCCCAGTATTTGTACTTTTATCCTGCCAGCCACCAGCGAAGTGCCGCGCCGCCTGTTACACCCCAAGAAAAAAACCATTGGCATTCGCATTCCAACCAATCCCATTTGTCAGGCACTGCTTGAAGAACTTAATGAACCTCTGCTGACCAGTACGCTGATTTTGCCGGGTCAAGATATGCCTTTTGATGATCCTTACGATATTGAAATGCAATTGGGCAAGCAAATTGATGTGTTTATTGATGGCGGCGTGAGTAGTCGTGGTGTGACCAGTATTATTGACTTATCCGGCGATTATCCAGTAGTGGTACGCGAAGGCATGGGAAATGTTAGCGCATTCGCATAATTACCTATAACAATAAATCACTTGGTCTATTTTTTTATTCGGTTTTAGCCTGTTTAGCGTTACCAAAGCAACGGGCTAAGCTGTTCTTTTCTTAAAATAAGATAGTTTATAAACTGACTGATCGTTCACACTTAAGCTTGTTGTTTGTTGTACAATCTACGAATTAACAATGCAAAACTGTCAAATTTTGTAAATCCGTAGAGTTGGCATAGAAAGTGCTCACTAAACGCGCCTGTTTCTTTTTAGTAAAAATTCCTGTTTTTTTAAAACTATGGGCTTTTGCTAAAGTCAGCGCGTTTGAGTGCTGATATTGCCCAGACGACGATAACTATTTTTCATGCCTTTTGTATAAATTCGCGTGGCCTAATTATATGAACCAACAACAAATTGCTGGTGTGCCTGCTCAGACTACGGTTGCCCGTATTCATGATGAGTGGTTCTCCCAGATACCCGACGACCTATATATCCCGCCTGAGGCGTTTCAGATATTACTGGAATACTTTGAAGGACCGCTGGATTTCTTACTGTATCTTGTGCATAAAAACGGCCTAAATCTGCTTGAGCTGGACATTGCGCCCATTGCCACCCAGTACCTGCATTATATTCAGGGCATGAAAGCCTTGAATATTGAGTTGGCGGCTGACTATATGGTCATGGCGGCGTCATTGGCCGATATCAAGTCACGCCTGCTGTTGCCCAAACCCCAGATTGCCAAGCCCGAAGATGACCCACGTCAGGATTTGCTAAGCCGCCTGCAAAACTATGCCAAGGTCAAGCAGGGCGCGATGTGGCTGAGTGCCTGCCAGATTCTGGAGCGTGATGTGTTTGAGGCCAATAGCACCGTGGCGGCTGTTTATTGCCACGATGATGAGCATTTTGACGCCAGCCTGCTGCATGAGGCTATGGCACTACTACTCAAGCGTCCACGTCTGCAAACCCATCAGGTTGAGGTTGAGCCGGTACAACTGGAAGAACGTATTGGTTTTATCCGTAAAATGACCGCTCAGGGTGGCGTGCTGTCGTTTCACCAGCTGATTAATCCACTGCAAGGTCACATGGGCATTGTAGTGACGTTTATGGCCGTGCTGGAGCTGGTGCGTCTGGGCGAGCTTGACATTCGGGGCTGTGGGATTGAACAGCCATTGGCAGTTGAAGGACGGCAAAGCCATGCAGCCTGATTCTGCCTTGTCGCATCCAGCACCGTCTAGTATTGCATCGCATCATCCAGTCAATATTATTGATGATGCCTTGCTGCGGCTGGAAGCGCTGATTTTTGCCAGTGAAGGGCCAGTGAGCCTAAACCAGCTAAAGCATGCCTTTGACGACAGTATAAGTAACACGCAAATCAGGCAATGGCTGGAGTTGCTGGCTGCCCGCCAGAACAACCGTGCCATTGAGCTGATTGAAACGGCACAGGGCTATCGCTTTCAGGTGCGTGAACATTACAGCAGCCTGATTGCCAAAGTCTGGCCTGAACGTCCGGTGCGGCTGTCCAGCGCATTGCTCGAAACGCTGGCCGTGATTGCCTACCATCAGTCGGTGACTCGCGCTGATATTGAACATATTCGTGGTGTATCCGTAAACAGTCAGATTTTGAGAACATTATTTGACCGTCAATGGATTACCGAATCCGGTTTTCGTGAGATTCCAGGGCGGCCTGCCCTGCTGGTGACCACGAAACATTTTTTAAATGCTTTTGGCCTCGTGTCATTAAATGCTTTACCACCGCTAGAAGATGTCAAGGAAGTACTGGATACTTTTAACGATAGTTTATCGTGACAGACCCAGACGGATGCACCAGCGTGGTTAAGGCGGTTTTTTTATTAAGGTTGTGTTTGCTATGAGTGAAAAGTTACAAAAAGTGCTGGCCAGAGTGGGTCTGGGCTCACGCCGCTATATGGAAGAAGTGATTGCTGCCGGACGTGTCAGCGTGAATGGTCGTATTGCCCAAGTGGGTGAACGTATTGAGCCGGGTGATGAGTTGCGTATTGATGGCCGCAAGGTTCAGTTCCAGCTGGAAGATGAAGTGCGCCGCCGTGTGTTGGTGTATTACAAGCCGGAAGGTGAAATCTGTTCACGCAACGACCCCGAAGGCCGTACTACTGTGTTTGAACACCTGCCACAAATTGCCAATGATCGCTGGGTGATGGTGGGACGTCTGGACATTAATAGTACGGGTTTGTTGCTGTTTACCAATGATGGTGAGCTGGCCAATCGCCTGATGCATCCGTCCAATGAAGTGGAACGTGAATATGCCGTGCGCGTGATGGGTGAAGTCACTGCCGAAGCGCGTAAAAACCTATTGGCTGGTGTAGAGCTGGAAGATGGCCCGGCCAAGTTTGAATCGTTTAGTGAAATTGGTGGCGAAGGCATTAACCGCTGGTATCAGGTGGTGGTGAAAGAAGGCCGTAACCGCGAGGTGCGTCGCCTGTTTGAATCACAAGGTCTTAAGGTAAGTCGCTTGCTGCGTACCCGCTATGGTTCGGTGATTTTGCCGCGTGAGCTGCGTACTGGCCGCTGGGTCGAGCTGGACAAGCATGACATTGATAATCTGGTGAAATCGGTTGAACTAAAACCCCGCATTGGCACAGGCTTATATGGTATGGCCAAGCGTCGCGCCGAGCGTCAGGTGGAAAATCCACTGCCAGCGCGTCGTGGTGGTTTCCTGCGTCAGCAAAAACGCGATACCAGTGTGAAATAACTTTTTGCGCTGAATCAAAAAAGCCTGTTTAGCGATTAAACAGGCTTTTTTGTGGTCTGTATTGCGAATATCTTTATGGTCGTGATTGATCCGCTTGTTAGCCTATCTGTGACTGTAAGTTAACCCATCTGCGACTGTAAATAATTCGGCAAACCTATTTTCTTGATCAGACCCAGCTGTTTTTCCAGCCAGTAGGTATGGTCTTCTTCGGTATCGGCCATTTGCGCACGTAGCATATCACGACTCACATAATCAGCCTTTTGCTCACACAGTTGCACGCCTTTGGCTAAATCTGCACGCACTTTATATTCCAGCGCCAGATCCGCTTCAAGGCAGGAAATCACATCGGTGCCGATATTCAGACTGTCACGCGACATATCCGGCGTGCCATCCAGAAATAGCACGCGGCGAATCAGCGCATCGGCATGACCACCCTCTTCCTGCGACTCATGATCCAGCCTTTCATACAGCTTATGCAGCCCCCAATCCTCATACATACGGGAATGGATCAGGTACTGGTCACGCGCAGCAAGCTCACCGCCAATCAGCATATTTAGGTAATTAATAACGTCGGTATCGCCACGCATGATGTTTCTCCTCAAAACTGAGGTGATTATGCCGCACGCACTTGTTTTTTAAAAGTGAATAATTGTGTAAGTTTATGATTTTTAACAACTAAAAATGAGAAGCATACGCATTTGCACTATTTTTTGAGCACATAACACCTTGTTTTCAAGCTACATTTTGCAGCGTGCGTCCTTTAACCAAAGCTGTTTATGCGCAAGCTGTTTTTACAAAAAGTGGTTAAATAGAACTGCTGGCATATTGCGTCAGAACTTAAAGATAATTTTTTGAATATTTTGCCCCACTTTCAGCACACTTTAAAAAGCTTAACACTGGGTTAGTCCCGCACTCAAAATCAGTCTCCAATGGTTTAAATATTGGCCATATTTTTGATTAAATTGAGCAAAATCTTCAGGGGCATTAATATGCGTAATATTGTGAAAAATTTATGTGTAAAACCTTAATATTATGTATTGCAAATAATAACTTTCAACCAAAACATGAATTTTGGTGCTAAAAAAGGCCTAGCCAAGGAAACCACAATGTCTAGCCAATTCACCAAAAATCACCCTGAAAATCCTATTAATCATAATGCGCAGTCTCAACCTCAGACGCTAGCCAGTCACAAGCATGTTTCCAGCCAGCCAATAATTAATGAACCAGCCGAACTCATACAGCACCTTAAAACAGCCCATGCTGGATATTGCCTGTTTCTGGATATTGATGGCACGCTGGCTGAGTTTTGTGATAATCCCCAGCATAGCGTTATTCCCGAAGCCACGCTGGCCACTATTCAGGCCATTCAGCAAAAACAGGTGCCAGTAATTGCGGTCACCGGTCGAGAGATCGACATGGCACAACGATTATTCAAGCCATTGCAATTGCCTATAGCGGGCCTGCATGGTCTGGAAATTGTACTGGATCAAACCACCTGTTTAAGCCCCGATTTAAGCCATATTGATTATGTGCAGTTAAGACAGCAGATTGAGCACGCCTGCTCTGAATATCCCCGCTTATTGCTCGAAGACAAGCAACACTCTTTTGCCCTGCATTATCGCCAGTGTCCCGAGATGGAACCGGTTGCCCATGACATCATGCAGCAATTGCAAAAAAGTTATCCGCAGATGAAACTTAACCATGGCAAGTGTGTGGTAGAAATTTTGCCAGAGCAGGCTGACAAGGGTTACGCCATTGAAATCATTTTAAATCATCTTGAATTGGGCACTATAACGCCACTGTTTATTGGCGACGACATTACCGATGAATCCGGCTTTAGGGCGGTGAATGCCCAGCAGGGTATCAGCATCAAGGTGGGTTCAGGCTTTACTGATGCACTATATCGCTTAAAAGATATTACGGCTGTTGCGGAATTTTTAAACCAGTTTCACCAGTTTTTGCATTGCGGTGCTGCGAACAATGAGGTGCCAGTCGCACCCCCGCCCAAGATGGAGAATCAACATGTCTAAATTAATTGTTTTGTCCAATCGGGTAAGCCTGCCCAATCCTGACAAACCAGCAGCAGGCGGACTTGCGGTAGCCCTACAGGATGCCCTGACCGAAACAGGGGGTATCTGGATAGGCTGGAATGGTGAGGTTATCTCGAATAATACGGATTATGACAGTACAAAACAAAGCACGGTGCATCCGGCACAACCTCAATTTGACAAAATAATAGACGGCAAGATTGAATACCTGACTTGTCCACTTACCCAAAACCAATATGACCAGTATTACTCCGGTTTTGCCAACAACACGCTATGGCCTGCCATGCATGAGCGGCAGGATCTAATCACCTATAATCAGGACGAATTTGACACCTATCAGCAGGTTAATGCGCTATTTGCCCGGCAGCTTAAAGCCATTGTCCAGCCTGATGATGTGATCTGGGTACATGACTATCATTTTTTTAGTGTGGCGCGCTATTGCCGTGAACTGGGCATGGACAACCAGATTGGATTTTTCCTGCATATTCCCTTTGCACCACTTTCCATTTGGCAGTGCATTCCAACGGCTGAGCGTCTGGTACAGGATCTGTGCCATTATGATCTGGTGGGTCTGCAAACTGATCATGACCAAAGCCTGTGTATGCAGGCCTGTACCACATTGCTCAAAGCCCAAAAAATCCAGCATTCACTGGTCAGCTACCAGCAACGGATTACCACCATTAAGTGCTACCCGATTGGGATTAATCCTGCCCAGATTCAGCAAATGGCAAAAAAACATGCCAACGACCGGCAGGATGTGTTTGACCTCAAAGCCCTAAAACATCAGAAAACCATTATTGGCGTGGATCGCATTGATTATTCCAAGGGAATTCTGGAGCGTTTTGATGCCTTTGCCGAATTTCTACAACAGTATCCGCAATATCACCAACGCATTACCGAGCTACAAATTGCCTGTCCTTGCCGCATGGATGTGCTGGCTTACCAACGCTTATTTAAACAGGTCAATCAGACCGTTGAGAAAATTAACGCCAAGTTTGCCCAGCATGACTGGTTGCCGATTGACTGCACCCATGACGTGGTGCCGCACGAAACCCTGATGGGGCTATACCGTCTGACCGATATTTGCTGGATTAGCTCACTGCGCGACGGCATGAATCTGGTGGCCAAGGAATACATTGCAGCGCAAGACCCAGACAATCCCGGCGTGCTGATTTTATCCAAATATGCTGGTGCCGCCGAACAAATGCAGCAGGCGCTGATTGTTGATCCTACCGATACACAGGATATGGTGAATGCGCTAAAAACTGCGGTTGAAATGCCCCTGCAAGAACGTATCCAACGCTATCAGCAACTGATGCAGGGCTTAACCAACTTTGATATTAATGACTGGCGTAATCAGTTTTTAAATGACTTACGCCAGAATCATCAACTGGAAAATTTTAAGCAGCCGATGCGGGCGGTGAACGCAACTTATCAGTTGTTATAAGAACTTATTTTTTCTATCAATACACTGATCTTGCAAAGTATTAATACTTTGGCCAACACTGGCTTTGAGGGACTTTAAAATACAGGCCAAAAAATAAAGGTCAAACCAGTTACTCTAACTGAGCAAGCTGGTTTGAGCTGTTTTGATTGTTGCGGGTTAATTTAGGCGTGGTTTGAAGCCGGATCAACCCGGGTAAATTTGTTGAAAAAAGCAATCATTAACAACATGGCCGCCACAAAGCCAAACATAATCGTTAAGCTGGTGGCCTGCCCAACAATGCCAATTAATGCCGGGCCAGTGAGTGAGCCGGTATAGGCCATGGTAGACACACAGGATAACGCCGCAGCCTTGGGCATGAGCGACTGGCGGCCAACTCGGGAAAACATGACCGGGACAATATTGGAACAGCCAAAACCCACCAGTGCATATCCCAGCAGTACCACAAACCAGTGCGGTGCGGTAATCACCACCACCAGACCCAGCGCCGCACAAGCTGCGCTATAGGACACAATATTTTTTTCGCCCAGTGACTTGAGCAGGTAACGGCCAGCAAAACGACCCAGCGTCATGGCAATGGCAAAAAAGGTATAGGCCAAACCGGCATAAGTGGTGCTGACCTGATATTTGGAAGTCAGGTAAATGCCGCTCCAATCCATGGCCGCACCTTCGGACAAAAAGGCAATAAAACACATGGCACCAATCATTAAAATGATGGGACTGGGTAATTTCCAGCCGGATTTTTGCTGAGCAATTGGCGCTTGTTCTTTTTCAATTTCTGCCAGACAGGCAGGCACCGCCATTACACTAATGGCTAATAACAAAATACTAATCGCAACCGCACTTACCAGTGGCGACACACCGGTAGCCAGCAAACAAGTGACTGTCATCACGCCAGCCAGACCGCCAAGACTACACATGCCATGAAAGCTGGACATCAGCGCGCGCAGGCTATTTTTTTCAACAATAACGGCTTGCAAGTTTAACGCAACCCCGAAACTGCCTGCCGCCACACCAAACAGGAAAAGTGAAATCGCCATCATGAGTGAAGTGTTCCAGATGGCCAGACCCGGTAGCACTGCCAGCAACAACAGCAACGCAAAGCCAATCAGCACACGGCAACCCACCCGCTGTACCAAAGCGCCAGTAGCAGGCATCGCCACCATCGAGCCAATACCGGCACACAGCAATAGCAGGCCAAAGTCCGCATGGTTTAAGTGCAGGCGTTGCTGGGCAAACGGCACTAAAGGCGCCCACGCTGCGGTGCCAAAGCCCAGTGCAAAAAAATTCAGACGGGTTGAAATCCGCTGTGCGCTTAAGCGCGTCGTGCTGTCCGCACCAGCAGTTTTGAAAAGTAACATCATTGCGTGTCACCACCATTAACAAAGACTTTTGCCCAGCTGATCGGTAGTACGCCTACTCGCTTAGCCAATAGAAAAACCCCTGCTGATGCGTAGAAAAAGTTACTGTATTTACAGTCCGGTTCTACAGTTCAGCAAGGGCTTCCCAATTGGCGAGATTATATCCAATTACAAGATTAATATATCCAGATTTTACAATTTATCCAGCCATTTTTGTAACGATGAAAGCCTTTAATACCAGTGTTTCTACTAGATTTATCCATCATGCTCCAATCATGAATATTAGGGCTGAAATCTCTAAATATGTATCTACTTTGTAAGTAAATATCAGTCCTAAAAGTTCCTGCTTAAATATCCTGACCATAGCTTTGCATCAGTTCAATAAATTCAGCTTCTGTTAAAATCCGTACGCCCAGCTTTTGTGCCTTGTCCAGTTTACTGCCCGCTTTTTCACCCGCCACCAGTGCGCGGGTTTTGGCGGAAATGCTGCCACTGACCCGCGCACCCAGCGCTTGCAGGTGTTGGGTGGCTTCTTCACGGCTAAACTGGGTTAAGGTGCCAGTCAGTACCCAGCTCTCACCAGTCAAGGGCTGGCGAGTACGCGGTGCAGGCAATGGCCAATGCACGCCAGCCGCCAGTAGACGGTCTATGACTTCCATGTTGTGTTCGGCACGGAAAAAATCATAAATCCATTCAGCGGTAATCTCCCCGACTTCCGGGGCTTTTTTCAGCGCCTCCAGATCGGCAAATTTCAGGTTATCCAGCGTCTGGAAAGTATCCGCCAGCATGCGCGCGGTGGTTTCCCCAACCCCACGAATGCCCAGCGCATAAATAAAACGGCTCAGGGTGGTTTCCTTGCTGGCCTCAATCGCTGCCAGCAGGTTTTGCAGTGATTTTTCGCCCATCTTTTCCAGACCCAGCAAAATATCCTGATGCGCATGCAACTGGTAAATATCGGCCACATTGTTAATCAGGCCTTTTTCCAGCAGCGATTCCACCCAGCGTTCGCCAAGGCCTTCAATATCCATGGCCTTACGTGACACAAAATGCCGGATGGCTTCCATGCGTTGCGCCGGGCAATACAGGCCACCGCTGCACCGTGCCAGTGCTTCGCCTTCTGGCATAACGACTGGTGAATCACACACCGGACAGCAGGCCGGCAGTTCTACTGGCATACTATCTGCCGGACGAAACTCTGGCCAAACCCGCTCAACCTTGGGAATCACATCACCAGTGCGGTACACACTAACCGTGTCGCCAATACGCACATCCAGCCGATGGATTTCACCAATATTATGCAGGGTGACATTACTGACAGTTACACCACCTACATACACCGGCTTTAAGCGTGCGACGGGGGTGAGGGTGCCAATGCGGCCAATTTGCCATTCAATGTTTTCAACGGTAGTAAGTGCAGCCTGTGCCGGAAACTTATACGCCGTGGCCCAACGTGGTTCACGACTTAAAAAGCCCAGTTGCTTTTGCTGGCTTAAGGCATTCACCTTAATGACCATGCCATCAATTTCTACCGACAGGTCCGCCCGCTGCTGCTGGATTTGCTCATACGCCTGCTGCACTTCCTCTACACTGGAAGCCACAAAGTGCTGTTCACCAATGGCAAACCCCAGCCGGGTCAGCCATTGCATACTGGCCGACTGAGTGTCAAAGCCATGATGTGGCGTACACTGGGCAATGCCATAGGCATAAAACGCCAGTGGACGGGCAGCGGCAATTTCGGGGTTTAACTGGCGCAGGCTACCAGCGGCGGCATTACGTGGATTGGCAAAAGTTTTGTCACCACGCGCCTCAGCCTCACGGTTGAGTTTTAAAAAACCACTCTTGGGCATCACCACTTCGCCGCGCACTTCCAGAAACTCCGGCGCATCTTGTCCCTGCTCCACATGCAGCACTTTGGGCAGGTTACGAATAGTGCTGACGCTATGGGTAATGTCCTCACCGGTTTCGCCATCCCCGCGCGTCACGCCACGCACAAAACGACCTTGCTCATACCAGAGCGATACCGCCAGCCCGTCAAACTTGAGTTCAACCTCATACTCATACGGCTGGTTGGGCAGCCGTTCACGCACCCGCTGGTCAAAGCCTGTGAGGTCATCTTCATTAAACACGTTGCCCAGTGACAGCATGGGAACGCTATGCTGCACGCTTTGAAACTTGGACAAAGCCTCACCGCCTACTTTCTGGGTGGGCGAATCCGGCTGGATCAAGTCAGGATATTGCTGCTCCAGCGCCTTAAGTTGATGAAATAACTGGTCGTATTCTGCATCACTGATACTGGGGGCATCCATCACATAATAGGCATGGTTGTGTTGGGCCAATAGGCTAATCAGTTCTCGCATGCGTTTGATGGTGGACTGATCCATAGACGGAGTCACGTGCGGGGAGTTAGTTTGCGGCTGCATCATATAAAAAAACCAGTCCTATCAAAAATTAATGCTTCAATCGGAAACGGTAAAACAAAAATGCCATCATTGCAGCGCAACAATGGCAAGGCCTTTTTAATCCGTAAAACACCAGCTAACCCATTTTGTTTAAGCGGGTGTGCGGTATTCCATCACAAAATGGCGATAATGTTCGCGCAATTGCGGACTGAGCTGGTTCATGTGCTCATCATACACCTGTCCATGAATTTCACGTGCCAGCAGGGTAGAAATACTCACCATGGTGTCATAGCCTGCCACCGCATGGGTGCTGGGCAATGCCAGAAAAAACGCCAAACCCTCTACCTGCTCGTTCGGTAGGGTTTCCAGATCAAAACCAGATGGACCTTCACTGGTATAGCGCAGCACACTAAACATCAGTGGGCCAGTACCATCTGCATCGGAAAAGCGATGAAATAGCGACATTTCGCCATAACGCAGGCCAAACTGGCGTAATAAATGAATAGTTTGCTCGCCTGATAGCGCACGCGCGGCATTGGGCATGACATACAGCGCTAAAATATGCTCGGCCTGTGCCAGTGCGCTTTCATCGTCACGGCGTTCCTGATCTTCAAGGTGGGCATCCAGCAGCGCACTTTCACCCTGCCATTCCTCTACATCACCCGTCGCCAACTTATCGGCACGCTCGGCATTTGACGTATTGGCTGGCTTGGCCGATGCTGCCGTTTCGGTACTTTGCTCAAGCAGTGAGTCATCGGCTGAGGTGACTGCTTCAAGTTGTGCCAGTGCCTGATCAAAGGTGTCTTCAACTGGATCCTGATCTGGCTTGCTGCTTTCTGCCAGCGCTTGTACCTGTATCTCTGCTGGGGTCTGAGCCTGTTGCACGCTCAGCGTGTTGTCGGCTGACTTGCTATTCTGGTGATGATTCTGATTTTCATCGTTTAGGGCTTCATCGAAGCTATCATTCCTTGCATCTGCCAGTGCATCTGCGTTGCGGTCTGCCTTGATCGCCGGTGCTTCGGCCAGTAGATCATCATAAGCTGAGTCGTTAATGTGGGTTGTGTTAGTAACTGATTGGCTAACTGACTGGCTAACAGGTTGGGTAGCTGGCTGCGATGCATTGCTAACTGTGGGGCTAACTGATGCGGTAGCACTTTGAGCAGGCGTGATCTGGTCACGCACATGGCGCGGCACCACCGGAATACGGCCATTATCCAGCTCATTAAGGATATCGCTATCGTCATCGTCCAGTAATGCAGTTTCGGTAGCCGTGGTTATATTGTCATGTTCATCGGTTGCATTTTTTCTAAGCATTAAATACAGACCCAGGGCAATGGCCAAGGCAGCAAAGACATAACCAACGATGGTTAAAAAATCCATGAGTACTACTCCGAAGTTGCACTATATGTTGCAGCTTGCTCAATATTGACGGCTACCAGCCGTGAAGCGCCGGGTTCCGGCATGGTTACACCCAACAAATCCGTTGCCATGGTCATCGCAAGTTTATTATGGGTAATGTAAATGAATTGAACCTGTTGTGATAGCTCTTTTACCAAATGACAAAACCTTTGTACGTTGGCATCATCGAGCGGTGCATCCACTTCATCCAGCACACAAAATGGCGCAGGATTTAAGCGAAAAATGGCAAACACCAGCGCCAGCGCAGTCAGGGCTTTTTCACCACCGGACAATAGCGCCAGACTGCTGTTGCGCTTGCCCGGTGGTCGTGCCATGAGTTTTACCCCCGACTGCCAGTCATCCTCAAGGCTTAAAGAAGCTTCCCCACCACCAAACACCTTGGGAAACAGGATTTTTAGCTCGGCATTGACCTGATCAAAAGTGCTCATGAATAGGCTGCGGGTTTCCTGATCAATGCTTTTCATGGCCTGTTCCAATTGCTCTACCGCCTGTTGCAAGTCATGCATCTGGTGTGCCAGTTCTTCGTGGCGCTGGGTTACGTCCTGCAATGCCTCAGGTGCGGCCAAATTCAGGTGTCCTAACTTGTGGATCTGCTGCTGTACTGTTTCCAGTTGCTGCTGCCAATCACCCAACTGACTAATATCCACCTGCTCCGGCCTCATTTGCCCTAAATTTACTGACTCAGCCGGCAATGACTCAGTTTCTAAAGACTCAGTTTGCAAGGCTGCAAGCTGCTCCAGTGCCTGTTCCATTTTATTCTTGCAGTCCTGCCAGTGCAGTCGGGTTTGTTCAAGGTTGTCCCGTAGCTGATCCTCATGGGTTTGGCCTTGCTGGCGCAACTGGCTTAAGCGCTGCTGTTCGTGCTGGCGCGCTTCGAGTTGCTGCTGCCAGCCACTCCAATTGACATGTGCCTGTGCTGCTTTTTCCTGATGCTGTTCTAGCTGCTTTAGCTGTTCAGGATGCAATGCCTGCGCCTGTAGCGCCGCTTGTTGCAGTTGTGCCAGTTGAGTCATCATTTGCTGTTGTTGCGGTTCGGCACGTTGTAATGCCTGTGCTGTGGCCTGTAGCTGCACGCTGATACTGTGCTGGCTGGCTTGCAGTTGCTGGTGTTGTTGCTGAATGACCTGATGGGCAATGCGGGCATCCTGCACGCCCTGTTGTAGCTGGCTGCGGCTGTCCTGCTTGGCTTGCAGATGCGGATTTAACTGGTTTAAGCGTACGTTTAGGCTGGCCAGCTCCATGTGCCATTCGCTCACCTGTTCCTGATCATCCTGCTGGCTGTGCTGTAACGCTTGCAGTTGACGCATGAGCTGTGTCGTTTGCTGTTGTGCAGCCTGCACGCTGCTTTCTAGTCGCGCGCGCTGTAACTCAAGCTGACGCTGATACTGCTGGGCGTGTGCGAGCTTGTGTTCAATTGGCTTGAGGTAATCCTGCTGCAAGGCTATTTGTTGTAAAAGTTCCTGCTGCTGACATTCTAATGGCGCGATGTGTTGTTGCAGGCCATCAAGCAGTTGCTGTAATTCCTGCTGCCGCACTTGCTGCTGCAATATGCCTTGCTGGCGGGCAGCCTGTTCGTCAATATTTAGGTTAATGTGCCAGTTTTGTCCCAGCCAAAAACCATCCAGACTCAGCAGGCTTTGATGGCTATTGAGTTGCGCTTGTAATGCTAATGCGGTCGGATAATCCGGCACAATCCCCACGGCCTGCCAGCAGCTTAAACAGGGCGTAACCCAACTGGCTAAAGGAGTCACTTGGTCATGCTGTAGGCACTGGCTTAAGGATGAATTGTCTGTTGGCACACCATTCGTCAGATAAGCCCGCGCTGACGGCGCTGACTCAGTAAAACTGTCCTGCAAATCGGCATTCAGCCAATCGGCCAAAAAATTTTCAATCACGGCCAAATGCGGCTGCGCTTGCGGCTGAAGCTGTAATTGCTGCAACAGTTGGGTCGTCACGCTTGGACTGGACGTTTCAGTCTGATTTTTGGCCGCTTTAGTATTTTTTTCAGGCTTAGATTGTCCGGCTTTATGGGCTTGTAGCTTTTGGATAGCTTGCAGCTCGGTATTATATTGCTGGTATATCGTCTGCTGGTGCTGGAGTGCCTGCTGGGTTTGCGCCAGTTGCTGCTGGTGCTGGCTCAGTACTGCCTGTGCTTGCTGTTGTTGCTGCTGAAGTTGGACTTTTTCCAGTTGTAGCTCGTCCAACTCCAACAGAAGGTCATCCAGCTCAGCTTGTTGTGCGCGATTGTTGAGTTGCTCCAGTTGTGCGCTGGCCTGCTGGATTTGCTGTGCCAGTCGTAACTGGGCGCGTGTCGTGCTGTCAATTTGCTGTTGCAGGCGTTGTTGGTTCTGGCTGAGGTGCTGTACCTGTTGCTGGCTGGTTTGCCATTCGGCTTCCACCTGCTGGTAGTGCTGTTCTATCTGCTGCAAGTGCGTCAGTTTTTGCTGGAGCAACGTGTCGACATCCAGCCATTGTTGCTGACCTAATTCCAGTTGCTGCTGCAAGCTGGCCAGTCGTTCCTGATCCTGCGCCATCTGGCTAGACAAGGTTTTTAGGTTATCCTGCCACTGCTGGATTTGGGTGTCGCGTTGCGCTTGCTCCTGCTGGTACTGCTGCACCCGTGCTTCAAGCTGGCTCACCTCACGCTCGGCCTGTTGCCATGCCTGCTGAATCGGTTCGGCGCGTGCTAACAATTCGGATAACTGCTGGCTGCCGCTTTCCCAGTCTGCCTCAGCCTGATTACGCTGGCTACGCAGCTCGCGGTATTGTTCACCCAGTTGAGTCAGTTGTTCGGTATAACGCTGCTGGTTTTGTTCGGCCTGCCAGTAATGCGCCGAACTTACTTTCACTTTCAGGTCAAGCTGCTGCTGTTCCAGCTCATGGTATTTGATAGCGGCCTGACTTTGGCGCTTGAGGCTGCGCATCTGGCTTTGCAGCTCATCATTAATATCTTCTAGGCGGCTCAGGTTCTGGCGGGTATGTTCAAGATGGTTTAGCGTTTCACGACGACGCGCCTGATAACGTGATACGCCGGCGGCTTCCTCAATAAAAACCCGCATTTCCTCTGGCTTGGCATCCACCAGTCGGTTAATCATGCCCTGTTCGATAATGGCATAAGAGCGCGGGCCTAAGCCGGTGCCCAAAAAGATATCGGTAATATCGCGGCGGCGGCAACGGGTGCCATTTAAAAAATAATCCGAACGGCCATCGCGGGTGACCTGCCGCCGTACCGATAGCTCGCTATAGGCGTTATATTCGCCACCCAGCTTGCCCAGCGTGTTTTCAAAACGTAGCTCGACACTGGCTTGCCCCACCGGTTTACGCTGTGCAGTGCCGGCAAAAATCACATCACTCATGGCGCCACCACGCAACTGCCGCGCAGAAGATTCGCCCATCACCCAGCGAATGGCATCAATCACATTGGACTTGCCGCAGCCATTAGGGCCAACCACTGCCGTTCGGCTGTCCGGGAATACCAGCGTGGTACTGTCCACAAAGGACTTAAAACCTGCCAGTTTTAAACTAATTAACCGCATATCTTAAAATCGCATCACTTCTGTTTACCGCATCTCTTACGCGAAATCGATCTGTTTATGGCACACTTGTGAACCACCATCATTGTACTGCTAGCGCCGTGAACGCTGCGCCCACGCCAGCTCAATTTGCTTCATGCGTGCCAGAGAATCCAGCACCAGATTACGCAAATGACGGCAAAAATCTTCCATAAACAAGGCCGCTTGCTCGCCCTTGCGGATCAGGATGGCATCAATCACTGGACGAAACAGCACAAAGGCTTCCTGCAATTCGCGCCGTGAGGTATTTAAGGTTAAAAAATAACTGCGGCGCAGTGACGGCAGCAGATTGGCAAAAATATCAGTCAGATAGGGATTGGCCACAATGTCATTGCAGGTTTGTAAAAACAAAAACACATGATCATAAAATTTTTCAATATCACCTTGTCGTACTTGCTCATCGAGTTGCTGCATCAGTTCATTCATGCGTTCACTGTCATGCTGGCGCCAGCGTTCACTACTGCGCTGCACCAACGCGCCCAGAATCATCATGCTGGTATCAAACAGGTTTTGTACCTGTTGTGCTGACATCTCCGACACCACCGCCCCGCGCCGTGGATAAATTTCAATCAGGTAGGTGCGCTGTAAAATTAGCAATGCTTCACGCACCGATCCCCGGCTGACATCCAGTTCTTTGGCAATGCGCAATTCCTGAATGCGCTCCCCTTCAACCAGCTCGCCGGTAATAATTTGTTCACTAATATGCTGTGCAATTTGCTCAGATAGACTGATCGACGCCTGAAATGCCATTATGATACCTGTGGTCTTGTTATCAATTAAAAAACGCCCAGATTATAGCCACGACAACATTGTGTTTATACAGCAGAGTTTACACCTGTACTCTGTTATATTGTCGGACATTTTTACATTATTTTGGACAAATGGGCAGACTTAACCCGATAAAAACGCTATATTTTTGAACAATACCGGATGGCTTGACAGGAATGCCGCGCTGATCAAACCTATCACTCATGCGTTTAACCCTGAATTTTAATAAACTAGTTTTTTAAAAGCCATTTTTTTAATACGCTGTATTTACCAGCCCATTGTTCATAAAACCGTTTTAATTTCGCAGTAACATTAAAGCTTGGCTTTGCCCAATACATCCCTTAAGCCGAATGAGTACGTGCCATGACCAAACCTGCTGATTCAATTCCTGTCACGCCTGACGAACAGGACCCGCGCGTCAATGCCCTGTGCTATGGCCTCAAGCTGCATGGGGTTAGCAGCCTTGAACGTATCATGTGGCTAAGCACTACTACCTCTACCAATGATATGGCCAAACAAGGTGACACGGGTGCTGCACTGGTGATCAGCAACCAGCAACAGGCCGGGCGCGGACAGGCTGGTCGTAGCTGGCAATCGCCCAAAGGCAACCTGTACCTGTCACTGCGCTGGACACTGCAACATCCGGTCAGTGGCCGTCTGGCGCTGGAAGTGGCACTGGCATTGGTCAACATGCCCATTCTGGCGCATCATGCTGGCCTGCAAATCAAATGGCCGAATGACCTGTATTTTAAGGATGCCAAATGGGGCGGGATTTTAATTGAACCGCTACATGACAATCAGGTGGTGATTGGTGTCGGTCTAAACCTGCAACCCATGCAGGTACAGGTGAGCGACCAGCAAGTGACTGACTTAACGGCCATTATCGGGCAGGCGCTGGATGTGACCGAACTGGCAGTGCAAACCACGCAGGCACTGATTCAGGCTTGCCAGCAATTTGACCATGGCAGTTTGGAATTGCCTGTCCGCTTTGCAGGTTTTGATGCCTTGATGGATCGCGCCGTGGTGATTCATAGCGCGGCACAGCCGGATATTCAAGGCAAAATGCTGGGTATTCAGCCGGATGGCGCACTGATTGTCAGCACAGCTGAAGGCACCAAGATTATTTATAGTGGGCAAGTACGCGCCGTATAATTCTTGATCTTTTATACATACGGCCAAACGCATACGCTGCGCTTCTTGCCTATTTTTTGTGCTTTTATCATCAAGGAAACCGATTCAATGCGTCAGCTCTGGCTTGATATTGGCAACACCCGGCTTAAATATTGGCTCACCGTTCATGGAGAAATGCAGGCCAACGGTGCCGAGCTACACCTGCAATCACCAGCGGATTTGCTGCTGGGGCTGGTCGATCGCTTTGCTCAGTTTAGTCCGCATGAAATTGGTATCTCCTCAGTGCTCGATGCCACCTCACACCAGCGCGTACAGCAGATTTTATCGCGCCTGAATATTCCGGTACGCTTTGCCAGTGTGCAGGCGCAGCACCAAGGACTAATTACAGGCTACGATAATCCCCAACAACTGGGCATTGATCGCTGGCTACAAGTGCTGGCACTGGCTGGACAACCGCAGCCCGCACAGCAACAGACCAGCCAGCACAATCAGTATTGTATTGTCGGTTGCGGCACGGCACTGACCATTGATCTGCTAGACGACAACCAGCACTTGGGCGGTTATATTTTGCCCAGCCTATATTTGCAGCGCGATTCACTGACCCAAGGCACCAAAGGCATCAAAATTCCGGATCAGGCTTTTAGCGACCTGTATCCCGGCCGTAACACCAGCGATGCAGTGCATCATGGGATTTTGCTGGGTTTGCTGGGTGCGATTGAAAAGATCATCGCACATAACCCTGAGCGTAAAATCGTGCTCACCGGCGGCGATGCCCCGGTATTTGCCTGCTTCTTGCAACACAAAACCGAGCTGATTTTGGAGCCGGATTTATTGCTTAAAGGCCTCATGCGTTTTTTTGAGCCACCAAAATAGCAATCGATTGATCTCCGTCTAAATCTATGGATGACATCTTTTAAAATCATACAAACTGATCCAGATAATTTTAAAACCAACCAAGATGAGTATAAAAATGATGACCCGAACGGCAACCAAAACCATAATTAAAACACAGCCGGTACACCTGCTTGGTCTACTCAGTATGCTGTTGAGCCTCAGTGCTTTAGCCACCACAACGCAAGCAACAGATACAACGCAAGAACAACAGCAAATTGCCGACTGCAAGAAAATAACCCGTTACGCGCGAGCTGGTCAAAAAGCCTATAACGCCGGCCACCACACTCAAGCAAGGGCTTTTTTTGAAGATCAAGCGGCTTGGAGTCATGCTTGTCGGGTATTGTTTCAAGGTGAGCAAGCTGGCTTTTCCATTTCTGACAGTGCCGTCGCCACAGCGGACAACAATGTGGCACTGACTTACATCAGGCAAAAGGATTATCTCAAAGCCCGTGCATGGCTGATGATTAACGCGGATGATAAAAAGTCACAGTACAACCTGAACCTGATTAAGGACGAATTAGCCAAGCTGGATGCATCCAGACCAAGCAAAAGTCCGGTGGGTGAATACTGGCAATATGCGGGCAATGGCGCATGGAATATCGTTGGGGTGAAGCAAAAAGGCACGCAATATCAGATTTCATTTTCCGGCTTGTATATGGGCATGATGAGTATGTATTACGGCCCGAATATGGGCGAATTCACCACGCTGAGTCCGATTAAAAATGGCCGCGCCGTATGGAAAGAAAGTGAAACCGAAGGGCTGGCAGCTGGTGAAGGCTGTATAGTGGAAATGGCGTTTAAACCGGAACGTGTGACCCTAAAAACCACGCAAGGCGAATGTGGCTTTGGCCATAATGTAAGGGCGGATGGTGAGTTTTTAAGGGCGAGTTATCACTATACGCCGGATGATTTGCATTAAGCCTTAGCTTATACGCACTTGTTTGAATAAAGATAATGGGTCATGGATAGAGATAAAAATTAGATGAAAGATAAGTTAAAACAGTTTTGGAATGAACCTGTTAACCGCTTTTGGTTAACTTGCGCTTTTGGAACCTTATTTGCTTTGTGCTTTGGTATCTATAGCTTTTTCGAGAAATCACTTAATCCAGTTATTTCTTTAGGGTTAATTAGTATTGCCCTAATCTTTGAAATACTTTTTCTCATTGCACTAATCATTAATACCTTGGCTGATACCACACGTGAATATTTAGAAGCATTTCAGGAAATTAATCGTGACTTGCGCTATGCACAATATCAGAAGAAAAATAAGAAGAAAGATTATAAAGGCTCAGAATGGAATGATGAAGAATTTGCAAAAATCACTGATTTAAAAGAGCGTGTTGATGCCTTTGTAAAAGCTAGTATTGAGTATCAGCAAGTAGATTTTAAGCGCTGGAAAAAGCGCAATGTGGGCATTAACTTAGATACACGTGATGAAACACTTGTTCGCAGCTTTTTAATTATTCTGGCTGGTGCATTCTCGGTTTCAATTCTGGCTTATTTAGGCTGGTTTAATTATTTGTCGGCAAGCAAACTTGCTGCACTTACCGATACCTCACGCAGTTTTTTTACTATTCCTGCTGCCTTGATTGGCACACTGGTCGCTTCACCCGTCATTTTTATGGTGTGGATGTTCCGGGATAAAAATAACCGCATCCAAATTGAAAATGCCCGGAAGGATACCAACCTAAAAGACTTTCAAAAGCTAAGTGAATGGGCTAGCGGTTTTCATCTGCCAGAAATCAAGCAAACCACGACCACTAAAATTACAAATAAAACGACTAAAGACATTCAGGAAAATACTGAAGAAACGACCACTAGCCAAGAGGATTTTCTTGCTCCAGAAGGCAGTAATAGTATTAGCCGACGTCAAGGCGCCGAAGCCTTGCAAGCTAGCGCGATTGCTCAACTAGAAGCCTTTATGTTTGGTAAGTATGGCGAACAGTTTATGCAACCTGCTTTTTTACTGATTCATGCAATTTGGGAATCTATTCTTACTCAGCAGCAGACGCGCTTTCCTGATGAGCAAAAATTTAAAAGATCTTTAGAATACCTTTATAGAAATCCAATTTTTTCAGCCCTTAATAAAGCATTAGTATCAGCCAATGGAGCACATTTGAAATTATTTGAAGAAAGCTTAAGAGGTTTAAATTTATCAGGAATAAATAGTGAACAGCCTACTCTACAACAATGGCAACATGCGGGAAGTAATTTAGAAAATATTAATTTATCTTATGGTATTTTAACCCACGCTCAACTACAAGGTATCAATTTGAACTATGCTGAACTACACAATACAAAATTTAGTTATTCTGATTTGCATGGTGCAAGATTAAATAGTTCAAACCTTAAAAAAGCTATACTAAATTATTCTTATATGCGTTGTGTCGATTTAGAAAGTAGTGATTTAACAAATGCTAGTTTTAATGGAGCTGATCTACAGCTCTCCATCTTAGATGAATGTTGTTTAACAAACACGAACTTTAGCTTTGCGAATTTGAAAGGCGTAAGTTTGCAAGGCTCAAATGTTGAACAAGCTATTTTTAAAAATGCTTGTATTAACAGATATACTTTATTTAGCGAAGGTAATGCAGTAGATGATTTTATTGCGTATGGGGAAAATGAAATCCGTGAAAATGTCCTTTCTCGTGGTGCAATATGGGACGATGATCCAAGCTGGTTAATTGGTAAAATTAAAGATAAGGAGTTACTGAAAAAAATATTTCAGGATTGCCAAGAAAGAATGGAATATCCATATTGACTCTCCAATAAAAAACGACCCCTTAAGGCCGTTTTTTACTTACTACTATTTCAAACTTAGCGCTTCTTGCCACCAAAACCCGGTGGTAATGGCATACTGCCGGGCATTCTACCCTGCCCGCCATCTGCACCCTCGCCACCGCCACCAAACAGGGGGCCTAAACCACCGCCGCCGCCACCCTGCATCTCTTTCATACCACGCATCATCTTGGCAATACCACCCGGACTGGAAAACTTGCGCATCATCTTGGCCATCTGGCTGTGCTGCTTAAGCAAGCGATTAATGTCCTGAATTTCCATGCCACAACCGGCAGCAATACGGCGCTTGCGGCTCGGGTTGATAATATCCGGATTACGGCGCTCCTTAATGGTCATGGAGCGGATAATGGCTTCCATCTTGCCCACTTCCTTTTCCGGCTTGGCCTGTTCCAGCGCCTGCTGAATGCCACTGCCGCTCATGCCCGGCAATTTGTCCAGAAAACCGGCCATACCACCCATGTTTTTCATTTGTTCAAACTGGGTCAGCATGTCCTCAAGGTTAAACGCACCGCCTTTTTGCAGTTTCTTCGCCATCTTTTCCGCTTTTTCGCGGTCAATCTTGCGTTCAACTTCTTCCACCAAGGACAGCACGTCACCCATGCCCAAAATACGCTGGGCAATCCGCTCAGGGTGGAACGGCTCTAAGGCATCGAGCTTCTCGCCCATGCCCAGAAACTTGATCGGCTTGCCGGTAATAGCACGCACTGACAGCGCCGCGCCACCGCGTGCATCACCGTCAGTTTTGGTCAGGATCACACCGGTTAACGGTAAGGCATCATTAAACGCCTTGGCGGTATTGGCGGCATCCTGACCGGTCATGGAATCGACCACAAACAGGGTTTCGGTGGGGTTAATCGCCGCATGCAGCGCCTTGATTTCATCCATCATGGATTCATCAATGTGCAAACGCCCGGCAGTATCGACAATCAGCACATCGGCAAACTTGATCTTGGCCTGCTCAATGGCGCGCTGCACAATCACAATCGGATTTTCATCCGCAGACGATGGAATAAAATCCACGCCCACATCGTGCGATACACTGCGCAACTGCTCAATGGCTGCGGGACGGTACACGTCGGCAGAAACAGTCACTACTTTTTTCTTTTGGCGGTCTTTTAAAAACTTGGCCAGCTTGCCGGCAGTGGTGGTTTTACCCGCGCCCTGCAAACCCGCCAGCAAAATCACTACAGGCGGCTTGGCAGTCAGGTTCAGGCTCTGGTTGGCCTCGCCCATCATTTCAGTGAGCTGGTCGTAGACAATTTTGACAAAAGCCTGACCGGGCGATAGCTGCTTGAGTACTTCCTGCCCCAGTGCTTCAGCTTTTACTTTTTCAATAAACTCACGGGTTACTGGCAATGCCACGTCTGCTTCGAGCAGTGCCATGCGCACTTCCCGCAAGGTATCCTTGATGTTATCTTCGTTAAGCTGTCCGGTGCCTGTGACATTGCGCAGGCTTTGCGTCAAACGATCGGTTAAAGTATCAAACATTGCGAATTCCGCTTATAGCTTTGCAAAAAATATTGCCTAGAATAGAAAATTACCGCCCTAGATGCTATAGGATATTACACACCAGACGGTTGAATATGGTCGAATCGTTCATAATGAAAATCCAAACCATCAGAATCAGGGTTGAATGGCATGACTAGCCTGCCCGTGATTATAGCACTGCTTGCGACGGCTGCGTATGCCAGTACGTTTTGGTATTTGCTGATTCATTTGTTGCAAAAAACCCCGCCTAGTAAGCTGGTTACATTGGTATTGCTGAGCCTTGGGTTGGTACTGCATGCTGCAGTTCTGTTTCCGGCGCTCATTAGCCCAACCGGTATTAATTACAATATTTTCAACCTGATTTCGCTCACTTGCTGGCTGATGCTGGCGTTTAGCTTTTTGTTTAGTACCTATCGTCCTATTTTGGGGCTAAACCTGCTGGCCACGCCAGTGGCCTGTGTTGGCCTGCTGATCAGTACGATCTGGAAAGGGCCACTGGTCTCACTCACCGAGGGTGGCGTATGGCTGGATGTGCATATTTTTCTGTCACTGGCGGCCTATTGTGTGTTGTGGATGGCCAGTATTCAGGCCATTTTACTGTGGGCGCAAAACCGCGAGCTAAAACAAAAGACCGATAAACGCATCTGGGTGGCGTTGCTGCCGTCGCTGCAAACCATGGAAAAACTGCTGTTTGATATGATTGCACTGGGCTTTGGCCTGCTCACTTTGGCTTTGTGTTTTGGGCTGTTTACCATTGACAGCTTTTTTGCCCAGCATCTGGCCCACAAAACCGTGTTTAGCATTTTGTCGTGGCTGGTGTTTGGTGCGCTATTGATTGGCCATTGGCGCTTGGGTTGGCGCGGTCAGCGCGCGATTAGTTTTACCTTGTGGGGTTTTGGCCTGCTGCTGGTGGGTTTTATTGGCAGCAAAATGGTACTGGAACTTATTTTGCATATTCCGGCTTAAACCACTTGGCTTGCACTTCCTCATTTGATCAGCGGTTATAAGGCAGCGTTTTGGCACTGTTTTTTTACTCAACATTCACTCTTTGTGTACTGGTAATCAGCATGCCAAACTGGCTTTGTCTACCTGTTATTTTAAGGTCAAAAGAACCTTCTGGTAGTTGTTTATATAAGCCTTCATTAATGCACATTGCACCACTCAATTGCTGTCCATTCATTAAAATTTTGTAATAACAATTGCTATCCCTACCAGGGTGTTGATCAAAGAACTTTTTTGCATGAGCAGTCAACTGTGCTGGTTTTCCAAATATCTGTGTGATTGATTTTGGGACTGTCAGCATAATCAACATGCTCAAAAGACAGCCGATTGCAAAAAATAGTATAACCTGCACGAGCAATACGCCAAGCGTATACTCACTAAGGAATTCAGAGAAATCTGGAATCGCTAGCCTGACTACGGTGTAGCCTAATAACAATGCCAAAATTATGCTGGGAAATTTAGAGATTTCGTCCCAATATTCATCGGTCAAAAATGGCTCTGCTATCGTAAATATTGTATATAACCATATCAGGATAAAGGGCGAAATAATGATAATTTGAATCATTAAAAACAATAAATTTAGACCTATACTTTTTTTCTTTTGCTTTAAATTTTTAATTTTTTTAGCCTTTTTTTTATTTTGAATTGAGTGCGCGCTACGTTGTTGTTCAAAAGTCATGGTTGTTCTGCTACCTGAATAGATTGCACCAAAAATCCTAATTTGCTTTGTTTCCCAATGAGTTTTGCCTTAAATTCAGTATCTGGATATTTTTCTTTACTTCTTGCCGCACAAATTTTATTGTCTTTTTCCTTAAAATATAAAAATGTCTGACATCCCTTACCACCAATAAAAGACTTTTTTTGTGCAAGTAAAATTAATTCTGCCGGCTGCCCGCTCACTTTTGTATACAACCAAGGCAAGGTCTTATTAACTATCGAATAACTTGCTAAAGAACTCATTAAAAATGCCATAACGACAAAAAACAATCTCGTCAAAAATTCACTAAATCTTGACGATAGTTGTCGTTTCCAGCGCCATATTCCCACTAACCGTAAATAACAAAATGTAATCAGGAATGCTAGAACAATGAGACTATAAATAGAATTTTCTTGCCAAAAATTACTTGATATAAAATCAATAAAAACCCAGCTTAAACTGGCTATCATGGCAAATATCAATAGATATGTGCCCGATAAGATACTTTCTAACGGATTTATTAATCTACCTTTACTATTAATTTTACTCATTATTACTCTCAAATTTCTCCATCTCTAATCAATTTACGCCACCGCAAAATAGGCCACACACAAAACACCGCCAACAGCGCACAAAAAGCAAAGTGAATGCTATAGCCCCAATAATCGGCCAGCACACCACTAACAATATGCACGCCGCCACCCGTTACCGCCAGCACTGACACCTGAAAGGTAAAGTCACTACCCGCCTGCTGCTTGCGGGAATAATCCATAATCAGGGTCAGCATGGCAACCAGCGCCATGGCACCAGCAAATTGCTCGATAGCATTGACGCTATACACCTGCCACGCCAGCACCTTATGGCTGTGTTCAAATTGCCAAGCGAGAAAGGTATACAGCATAAAGCTCAAAATTTGAAATAAATTAAACCACCACAATGCTGTACTACGCGAGATATGCTTCATCCACCATGCCGCCAGCACCGCACCCAGCACAGATGCCACCGAACCCAGCATACTGGCCATCAAACCAATATTGGCCAGACTAAAGCCCATATCCACCATCATCGGCTTAACCATAGCGCCGCTTAAACTATCGCCCAGCTTAAAGGTCACTAACACCAGCAACCATGCACGCATTTGTGGGTTATGCCAGAAATAGGCAAATTCAGTTGCAAAGAATTTGCGCCATTGTTTAAGCTGGAAAACCGGCTTGGAAGCGCCATGCGTCACAGGGTTTGTTATTTGCTGCGACCAAACAGGCTCCCGAAAAAGTAAAATGGGTAAACTGTTGAGCAACACTAGCCCAGTGAGCAGCAGGAATACCACTTGCCACGACCAGAGATCCAGCAGCAAAAGTACTGCCCCGCCACCAAAGATAAAGCCCAGCCGCGACCCCAATACCTGTACCGCATTACCCCAGTGTTGCTGTTGTTTTTGCAGTAAACGCACCGCAAGCCCATCGGTAGCAATGTCCTGTGTGGCACCCATCAGGTTAATTAAAAACAGCACAATAAAAAAACTCAGCAGCATAACCGGACTGGCCAGCGCGTTAGGTTCCAAAAAACTAATTACTACCAGTAACAGCAAGCTGAATAACTGGGTCGGAATAATCCAGCTGCGGCTTTGTCCCCATTGGGCGGAAAAATAGCGATCAACGATGGGTGCCCACAAAAACTTGAGTGCCCATGGCGCCATGAGCAAACCAAAGCCTCCAATTGCAGCCAGTGATACATGGTTTTGACGCAAGATGGCAGGCAGTGCCTGTGTTAAAAACCCCACGGGCAAGCCCTGCGCCAGATACAGGCTCAGCAACAGGCCAATGCTGTAAGCTGGTGCTATTTTTATGGCGTTATTATTAAGGTTTTGCTGGGGCGGGGCTAACAAAACGGCATTCATCCAGTAGTTGACTGCGCCGATTATGCCGTTTGTGCTGCCAAATTACGATGATGCTTACTGACGATGACACTTACTCTAGGTATTGTTATGACTGCAAGCTCTCGCCATTAGAGAGACATGATATGAATGTAGGTCTATAAAGCTGCTGGCATGACTTTATGGTTGAATGATACTGCTTTGCTACAACCTACTGAGGCTGCAAGGCCACACGTGCCCGAAGCTGTTTGACTTCATCGAGCAAATCCAGCATCACCGCCACCGCAGTCAGGCTGGCATCAAAGTCACGCTGCAAACGCCATGCGCGGCGTGCCCGAGCCAGTTCTTCGCCCACAAACTGCCAGTGTTCTGGCTGGCTTTCATGTTTTTCCAGAATACTATGCTCCACCAGTGCAATCACCCAGTCATGCGGCTGGCCACAGGCATGCGCAAAGGCACTCAAATCCAGTAATGCCTGATGATCCATCAGGGTGTAATCTAGTGCGGCTTGATCCAGTGTGATGTCACGAATAATTAATTGTCGCATGTTGTTCTCCCACTCATTCTGTAAACCAGTCTATGCATTTAATCGTTCTGTACATTCCATTCAGGAGGCACGTGGATTAAATGCCATCGTTTCTGCCATTTGCCGATAGAGCGCTTTGGCCGCATCATTGTTGGCTGGCGGTAAGACTACCTGTAATATCAGCTGTAAGTTGCCCGGTTCTTTGGCAGGAATCCCTTTGCCTTTTAGGCGCAACTGGCGCCCAGTTTGCGAGCCTTCAGGAATTTTAACCGATACGGTTCCTGCGGGTGTATTCACGTCAATGCTGTCGCCCAGCGCGGCTTCCCACGGGGCAATAGCAACCGTCATATACACATCGCTGCCCTCTACCCGAAGCTGTTCGGTATTACGGTACTGGATTTCAATATACAGATCACCCTGCGCCCCGCCATTAAAGCCAGCCTGCCCTTGCCCAGATAGCCGGATTTGCTGTCCCGGTTTCATGCCTTTGGGAATTTTAACCTGTAGGGTTTTGCGCTGGATTTCCTGCTGACCACTGGCATTCATCACTGGCATTTGTAGGGTGAATTGCTGGGTCGCGCCTTCATAGGCCACGCGAATATCCACCTCAATGCTGGCATGCTGGTCTTCACCGCGATAACTTTGCTGAGCGCTGCCCTGATAGCCACTCTGGCCACGTCCACCGCGCGCATTGCCACCAAATCCTGTACCAAACTGACCAAACAGGTCTTCAAAGTTGCCTGAAAATCCGCCGCCTGCGCCTGTCGCTCCGCCAAAGCCACCACCCCCAGAGCCAAAGCCGCCACCAAAGGCACGACGCAGGTCTTCTTCGCTAAACTGCTGGCCAGCCCCATCCTGTCCACGATAATACTGGTACTGGTTACCCGCGTTGCCAGCGCCCGCAAATCCCTGCGGATGATCCAGCATCTGGTTATATTCGTTACGTTTGCTGTCATCAGTGAGGGTTTCATAAGCAAGATTAATTTGCTGCATCTGGTCGGCAGCATCCGCCTCCTTACTGACATCAGGATGATACTTGCGCACCAGCTTGCGGTAACTTTTTTTAATTTCATCGGTACTGGCGCCACGTTGTACGCCCAGTACCTCGTAATAGTTTTTATCCATTGTTAGGCCTCATGGTTACATCTCAAAATAACTGCATTTCAAAATGGTTGCATCTCAAAATGATTAAATCTTAAAGTTACGCTTCAAAAAATGTTAGGTCGCCAAACCATCCAAGGATAAGGATGACGCTGATCAATGTCTGGGTGATCCCTTGATTTTAAACAGCATCGCAAAAGTTACGCGCAGGTTTTGTATAAGAACGTATGTAGTTCAATAAATTGAGTATAAAAAACAACTAAAACCGAGCTGACTTACCAGAACTGAACGACTTGTCACGGATTTTTATAAAGCAGACAAGGTTTAAAGGTTACATTGATGCAGCGGCATACTTGGTCTGGCATTTACTGAACATGCAACACGCCTGTATTACTTAGGCATTTTTATCCTATTGGTTTTGTTTGTCTTTTTGTCTTGATTCTCAGGCAAAAAGCAAAATGGTTTAATTATCTTGAGGCAGCTAAACTATGGCACATACACTCATCAATCTGGGGCAAGGTTTCTGGAATATTCGTGGCGCGTTTCGAATTGGCGGCGTTATTGATGTGGGCACCCAGTGTTCACTGGTACAGCTCGATACAGGCCGGTTTATTTTTCTGGACAGTTATGAGTTAAGTGATGACGTGCGTGATCAAGTCATGGCATTAACCGATCAGGGACAAGCCGTGGAAGCGATTTTAAACTTGCATCCATTCCATACCCTGCACTGTGAAGCAATGGCGCGCGACTTTCCACAGGCGACATTGTATGGCTCAGTGCGGCATCAACGGCAATTGCCCGAGTTGCCTTGGTCACCAGATCGGGTCGAAAGTGATGCCGTTGCGGCACGCTATCCAGAGCTTGAGTTTTCACTAACCCAAGGCATCGAATATATTTCGGCCAAACCTGCTGTGCATGCGGGTTCACTACTGGCCTATCATCCTGCCAGTAAAAGCCTGCATGTCGATGATACCTTTGCTGCTCCACCGCAAGGCGGCCTCATGGAAAAATTACTCCCCGAAATTTTTATCAGTCCAGCCACACGCCGCGCCTTAAAACCCGAAGCTGATGCTGCCGAGACCTACTGCAACTGGGTGACGCATATCGCGCATCAATGGCAGGATACCCAAAATTTTTGTGCTGCCCATTCTGGATTGGTACAGTTTAAATCAGGCGAGTTTCAACCCACGTTGCTGGCTGCCATTGAGCGTGCCCGACCCAAACTGCTGGCTAAATAAAGCTGCTCTCCAAGCTACAGGCCATGACTTTGCTCAGCAGTTCATATTTAGCCTATAAATAATGAATATCACTAAATCATGCTTATGCTGTAGCCGGCAGCGTGCTAAAACAGGTTAATCGCATGAGCTTATCAATAGCTGTTGCCACCCTTGATGTAGAGAGTATTTGCCATGAATCATCCATCCGGCGCTGCGCATTATTCCCCTAAAACCCAGCAGTTCTTACAGCGGCTCGGCATTCAGCATCCTATTTTTTTAGCACCGATGGCTGGCACCAGCACACCTGAATTGGCAGCAGCCGTGAGTAACGCCGGCGGTCTGGGTTCACTGGGTCTTGCAACCTCCAGCGTGGCACAGGCACAGCAAGCTATTCAGCGCACCCGAGAACTGACCAGCCAGCCGTTTAATTGCAATTTCTTTTGTCATCAGCCGCCACAAGCCGATCCAGCCACCGAACAGGCATGGATCACCTATATGACGCCTTTTTTTAGCGCACTGGGTGGCACAGCGCCACACACATTAAAACCCGTCAATTTTACCTTTATTGATAATCAACCCTTGCTAGACATGCTGCTGCATGAAAAACCTGCCGTGGTGAGTTTTCATTTTGGCATTCCGACACCGGACGCAATCAGGCAATTGCAGCAGGCTGGTATTATTTTGCTGGCCTGCGCCACCAGCTTAGCCGAAGCGCAAATTATTCAAGCGGCGGGTCTCGATGCCATTGTGGCACAAGGCATAGAAGCGGGCGGACATCGCGGTATGTTTAATCGCGACTTTGATCCGGCCATTAGCACGCATGATCTGGTGCGTCTGTTCACGGCGCATACCCATTTACCGATCATTGCCGCAGGCGGGATTATGGATGGTGCGGATATTCAGCAAGTATTGGCACTGGGTGCGTATGCCGCGCAACTGGGCACGGCTTTTGTGATTTGTGACGAATCTGCCGCCAATCCTACCTATCGAGAACGCCTGCAAGATCCAACGTTGCAAACCACCTATATTACCGCCAGCATTTCTGGGCGGCCGGCACGCGGCTTGATGAGCGCTTGGCACAGTCAGGTTGACCGGCCGGAACGCCCTGCCTTAAGCAGTTATTCGTATATGTATGATCTGGCCAAGCAACTCAACGCGCTGGCAACAGGTCAAGGCAATCACGACTTTGCTGCTTACTGGGCAGGCAGCAATGTGGCACGCATCCGCAACCTTAATGCGACCGATCTTATGCAAACCCTGATTGATGAACTGCAAAGTGCCATCGCAACACGCTTTGATAAAACCTAAATAAACAACAGGCTTTATTTGAGAATCCAAGCAACAATAAATTCATGTAAGCCACTGGCTTAAACGAAAAAATCGGCTTAATAAATGGCGGCAGTAATCACTATTTCTAGCTTCCAGTCCGGATTGGCAAGCTGTGCTTGTACCGTGGCGCGTGGTGGTGGACTTTTTGGAGATACCCAAGCTCGCCACGCCTGATTAAAACCCACATAATCCGCCATGTCCGCCAAAAAAATCTGACAGGATAAGATCCGGTGCTTGTCAGAGCCTGCTTCGGTCAGTAACTCATCAATCTGGGCAAATACGTCCTGTGCCTGCGCGGCAATATCGCCAACCTGCTGTCCTGTGGTATGACGAGGAACTTGTCCCGCCAGATAGACCACATCCTTATAAATGGTGACTTCGCAATAGCATTGACCCACATGCAGCCGTTTGATCTCTGACATTTTTCTTTCCTTGATCGTTCAATTGACAAGCAATCCGTTACTTATTAATTAGACATAGCAGGATTGATATTGCAAGCGCTGGATAACAAAACCATACATGCTTTTTTGGCAAACTATTGGCATAAACCTTGATGACCAATTAGGCTGAGTTGCCGCAACTTTATGGCCAAAACATACCCAACAAAAAGGCCAGCTTATTCAAAGCCAGCCTTTTTAAACCCATGACTCAATATCAATCAAATACAATGGTCTTGTTGCCATGCACAATCACACGATCTTCCAGATGCCAGCGCACGGCACGCGCCAGTACATTACGCTCGACATCTTCACCCAGCTCACGCAAATCCGCCACACTGTAGCGATGGCTTACCCGCTCAACATCCTGCTCAATAATTGGCCCCTGATCCAGCTCTGCCGTCACATAGTGCGCGGTAGCCCCAATCAGCTTAACGCCCTTGTCATACGCCTGACGGTACGGATCTGCACCCACAAACGCAGGCAGGAATGAATGATGAATATTAATCACTTTCATCGGCCACTTTTCTACAAAGTCACTACTTAAAATCTGCATATAGCGCGCCAGCACCAGCAGATCGTTGCCTGCCATAATTTCATGGATTTGGGCTTCGGCTTCAGCCTTGTTGTCCTTGGTGACCTTAATCACGGTAAACGGAATACCAAAGCCCTCAACCGCCGCGCGCAAGTCTTCATGGTTGCTGACCACATGGGTGATCTCACACGGTAACAAGCCACGCGCATGCCGCCACAGCAACTCCAGCATGGCATGATCATACTTGGACACCAAAATACCTACTTTTTTGATGTCACTCACCGCACTTAACTGCCATGTCATCTCATAACGATCAGCCACGGTATCGGCAAAGGACTGGCTTAAACTGTCACGGCGCGCGGCCAGTTGATTGATTTCAAACTCAACCCGCATAAAATACGTGCCGCCCTGTGCTTCAGTCGCATATTGATCCAGCGCAGTAATATTGGCACCCTGATGATACAAAAATCCGGACACTGCCTGAACAATACCAGAGCGGTCAGCACAAGTGATCAAAAGGCGCGCGGTATTGGCCGTGGTCATGTTAAAAATCCCATTTTGTGTTGTAGATCAATGCAAGCCAGCAAAAATAGCTGGCATTCTATCTGCTTTTAGGCAGGGCTTAAATATTTTTATGCCAGTTTGTTGCAAGTTATAATCCGGTACTGTTGTCTTTGCTGTCGTGCTGAACTCTGGTATGCGTAAACAGGCTTTCAAACAGTTCAGACTTGCCAATACTGTCCAGCAGCGTGTCATAAGCCTGCCGACTGTCACCAATCAGATATGGCCCTTCCAAAAACACCATCTGGCGTAAGCCTTGCCAGATCCAGCGTTCATCCATGACACTGGCATGCGAAATATGCCCCGACATGTATAAAAAATTGCTCCAGTTGGTCAGCACAATCCAGATATTGATAATCAGTGCTTCAATTTCAGACGGCGCAATTTTCATCAAACCGGCATCCACAAAGCCCTGATAAATCTGCTTGCCCTTTTCCATAATCTGGCCGGCAAACTCTGGATACATTTGCTTGAAGTCTTCATTGGAATCCATCAGGTGATGAATATCACGGTGCAAAAACCGATACTTCCAGAGTTGCTGGCTTAACGACTGAAAATACTGAATCTTGTCCGCCACAGTGAGCTGACGATCATCCGGCATGCTCAATAGTGCAATAGTTTCTGCCTGATAGGTATCCATCAACTCCTTGATAATCTCGGTTTTATTTCTAAAATGATAATACAAATTGCCGGGACTAATACCCATTTCAGCAGCAATATGATTGGTCGTGACGATACGTTCACCACGCTGGTTAAACAGCCCTAAACTGATCTGTAAAATCCGGTCTCGTGTCTTTAATGGCTTCAAAATAGCTCATCCTGATTGCAATTGAATAACCTTTAAACCTGACGGTTCATCAAAAACCTATTGACACTTTAGAGCAATTACTCTAAAAATCAACTTATCTTAAATAATATCTGGCTTCACGTCCTATTATGAATAGCTTGTCCTCTCCTGTCAGCGTACAAAGCAGCTTGCCACCCGAAATTCAACATATGCATGATGCACTGGCCGCCCAAAAGACTGCCTACGCCCAAAATCCTGTGCCTTCTGCGCATGAGCGCATTGAGCGTCTTGCCCGCTTGCGCCGTACGCTGGTGAAATATCAGGACGAAATGGCCAATGCTATTTCCGAAGATTTTGGCAATCGCTCCATTCATGAAACCAAAATTGGCGAAATCATGACCTGCCTTGAGCAGTGTACCTATTACAGCAAACACCTGACCAGCTGGATGAAACCCTCCAAGCGCCATGTGTCTGCTATTCACCAGCCTGCCAAAGCGTGGGTACAATACCAGCCGCTGGGCGTGATTGGTATTATGGCACCGTGGAATTATCCATTGATTTTGTCAGTAGGCCCGCTGATTTGTGCATTGGCTTCCGGTAATCACGCCATGCTCAAAATCTCCAGCGCCTCCAAAGCCTTTGGCAAAGTGCTGGAACGTGCACTGGCCGAAGTATTCCCCAATGATCTGGTGACTGTCATTAATGGCGGCGGTGCAATTTCCGATGCGTTTTGTCGTTTGCCGTTTAACCAGATTATTTTTACCGGTTCCATTCCGGTCGGCAAAACGGTGATGGCGGCTGCGGCTGAAAATCTGGTGCCGGTTATTCTGGAACTGGGCGGCAAGTCTCCTGCGATTGTGCATCCGTCCATGTCACTTAAAGATGCGGCCGAACGTCTTGCGGCTGGCAAATTCTGGAACGCTGGCCAGACCTGCGTGGCACCGGATTACTTGTTCCTGCCGCGTGGCCGTACCCGTGAATTTGTGGCACACATGCGCCATTTTGCCACGCACATGTATCCTAGCCTGCGCAACAACCCGGATTACACCAGCATCGTTAATGACAAGCAGTATAATCGCATTCAGGGTTATCTGGACGATGCACGCGAGCAAGGTGCCGAGTTTTTTGAATTCAACCCGGCCAATGAAGAATTAAGCAGCGTACGCAAGATTGCCCCAACGCTGGTGACCAATGTAACCCCTGATATGGACTTGTGCCAGCAGGAAATATTTGGCCCTATACTGCCGATCATTGAATACGATGACATTGATGAAACCATTAGCTATATCAATGCCCGTCCGCGTCCATTAGCCCTGTATTATTTTGATTATGATGCCGACCGTGCCGAATACATGGCGCGTCGTACCCATTCTGGCCACTTTGGGATTAACCAAGTGCTCACGCATGTGGCACAGGATGACCTGCCCTTTGGTGGTGTGGGTGCATCCGGCATGGGCAAATATCATGGTGAAGAAGGCTTTTACAACATGAGCAATGCACGCTCAGTCATGGTCAAACCGCGTTTTTATGCGCTAAAAATGATTTTGCCGCCATTTGGTAAGCCAATTCACAAAATCCTGTTCAAGACTATGCTGCGCTAAACAACTGGCCTACAAGGACTACAGAATTAAAAATGGTTTTTGTCGGCTTTTGACTTGTGCTGGGGGCGTTTTTTTGATATAAAACGCCCCTTGAATTTAATCAACCACTTTTTTGATATGAAAGGCCTCCGACATTGTGGCCTGATCAATGGAGTTTACCATGTCTAAGGTTTGCCAAGTTACCGGCAAGCGTCCAGTCGTTGGCAACAACGTCTCGCACGCCAACAACAAAACCAAACGCCGGTTCGAGCCGAACCTGCATCACCACCGTTTTTGGGTTGAAAGCGAAAAGCGTTTTGTACGCCTACGTTTAACCCCTAAAGGTATGCGTATTATCGACAAATTGGGCATCGACAAGGTTCTTGTTAACCTGCGTGCTCAAGGTCAAAAGATCTAAGGAGCCCTAGTCATGCGCGATAAGATTCGTCTCGTGTCTTCTGCTGGTACTGGTTATTTTTACACTACCACCAAAAACAAACGTACTATGCCTGAGAAAATGGAGATCAAAAAATTTGATCCGAAAATTCGTCAGCACGTTATTTTCAAAGAAGCTAAAATCAAATAATTGGTTTTTGCCTCAAAAAAAACGGTTCTTCATTGAACCGTTTTTTTTTACATTTTTTTTAGCTAATTTCGGCTGCTTTGCTACAATTTTTGCATGCTTTTATTACTATCAAAATAAGTACTGATTGATCACAGTGTGATTGCAGATTATTAATTTTTTTAAATGGGTTTGAGCCATTTTTTCGGGCTGTCTTTTTTGGGAGAAACTGGTGCCGCATGAAGTTGATCTGATTATTTTACTGGCTGTGGGTTTTGGACTGGCGCTGGTGTTTGGCTATCTGGCGGCACGATTGCGCCTGCCACCCTTGATTGGCTACCTGATTGCCGGAATTATCATTAGCCCCAATACACCCGGCGTGGTGGGTGACATTGCTTTGGCCAACCAGCTTGCTGAACTCGGCGTGATGTTCTTGATGTTTGGCGTCGGTATGCATTTTTCGTTATCAGATTTACTGGCGGTACGCCGCATTGCCCTACCCGGTGCCATGCTGCAAATCGCTGTGGCTACCCTAATGGGGATGGGTGTCACCCTGTGGTGGGGCTGGAGCTTTGGGGCGGCACTGGTGTTTGGTTTGAGCCTATCGTGCGCCAGTACCGTAGTGCTATTGCGGGCACTGGGTGATCGTGGACTGCTGGAATCCGTCAATGGCAAGATTGCAGTCGGCTGGTTGCTGGTAGAAGATCTGGTCATGGTGCTGGTGCTGGTGTTGCTGCCAGCGACGGCTACGTTACTTGGAGGTGTTGCCCCTGTACAAGCTGGCCATGCAGCCGGTGAACAAAATATCTGGCTCACCCTGTTGTTGACCCTGCTCAAGGTATCGGCATTTATTGCCTTTATGCTCATCGTGGGTAAACGGCTGATTCCCAAGATCATGCTGCTGGTGGCGCGGATTGGCTCACGGGAGCTGTTTACCCTAACGGTGGTAGCATCTGCCGTTACCATTGCTTATGGCTCATATGTGCTGTTTGGTGTGTCCATGGCGCTGGGTGCATTCTTTGCCGGCATGGTGGTGAAAGAGTCTGACTTTAGCCATCGCGCCGAGGAAGAAACCCTACCGCTGCGTGAAATTTTTTCGATCCTGTTTTTTGTGTCGGTTGGTATGCTGTTTAATCCCAGTATTGTGCTCGAACAGCCGCTACAGATTCTGGCAGTGGTAGCCATTATTATGCTGGGTAAAACACTGGCAGCCATGGCACTGGTGCTGTTTTTTCGCTATCCCCTCAATACCGCACTTACGGTTGGTGCGTCTTTGGCTCAAATTGGCGAGTTTTCATTTATTCTGGCCACACTGGGTCTATCGCTTAAATTGATTACCCCAGAAGCACAAAACCTGATTCTGGCGGGCGCGCTGATTTCCATTACGTTAAATGCGTTTATGTTTACTGCCATTGAACCAGTACAACGTTGGGTACGCGCCCGCTCACATCTGGCACGCCTGCTGGAACGCAGTGGTGATCCGCTGGCCATGCTACCCGATGAGGTAGATCAATCCTACCTGAAAAATCAGGTGGTGATGGTGGGTTATGGTGAGGTCGGTCGCCGTATTGCCAAATCGCTCTATCAGCAAAATATCCGCGTGGTAATAGCCGAAGAAAACCGTGAAATTGTCGAAAAGCTGCGTCAAAAAGGTGTTGCCGCCGTTTCCGGTAACGCCACTGAACCTGCCGTGCTGATTCAGGCGCATATCATGCATGCTCGCCTGCTGGTAGTATCGCCCATGGATATTTTGTATGTGCGCCGCATGGCCGAAATTGCGCGCCAGCTCAATCCCAATATTGAAATTATGCTGTGTGCTGAAAGTATTGAGGAAGCCAAGATACTGGAACAGGAAAATATTGGTCGTGTGTATTATGCCAAGCAGGAAATGGCCAGCAATATGACCCATCATATTATGGTACAAATGGGTTTTGATGAACGTGAAAATGCGTCAAAAACCGCCCATTAAATCAGGGTAAATATGGGCTGCCATGCAGTCCTTTATGGTCGTTTAAAAACCCCTAAACAATGGGTGGCTATAAAAAAGAGCGCCTCCATAACCGAGAAGCGCTCTTTTTTATATTGCTAATAACTTTTAATTTATCTTTCTACTCGGATCTTATCCTAAGCAATAAGACCTGAGCATAAGCTCATATCAATTGAGCTAAAGACTCTTAACTGTGATGGGCAGGCTCGACATCAAACACCTCAGCATGCCAACGTGCAGCCTGTTGTTCCATCAGCATATGAATTGCAGACTGAATCATGTGCTGTCCCAGTGCCTGAGTGCTATCACCTAGCGCTGCTTGCACCTGATCTGAAAACTTAATGCTGACTAATGGCTCACTGTCACTACCAGACGGCCGCAGCACCAGCTCACCATCGGCCTGCTGTACCAGTTCCAGCACGGTTTCGGTTGATTTCAGCAAATCTTTCATTTTTTCAATTGAAGCCATTATCTTTTCCCCTACGACAGTCGCAATTGGTATTTATTAATGCAAACATAAGCACATCAGACGAGATGCCTACATTGGGTCCAGGATTGAGATGGGAATATTGAGACTGAAATATTGAGTTGAAATGAGGATTCACTCTCATTGATGCGCTGGTTAACCACGCTTTCCATTGTCAGCTTTCCATTACCACAACTCATTGACACAACCGTCACAACCCTCATTTTAACAATCGCGTTTAAAACCCATTTGACCGCTTTACGTTTAATTAAAATGCGATCAATGACCACTTTTTTCAAGGGCTAAAGCGGCTTTTTTATAAAAAACCGCCTAAAACTCTACCATTTCATCACGAAAACCTTCAATGAGTTGCAATAATTCACGATGCCATTCGCGCAGGATTTGTACATCCGGTAACCAGGCCTGTGGGCTTTGCGTGACCTTGATAATCAGCATGGATGAGCTTTCTTGTTCTGGTGCAGGTTCAGGCGGCTCTGGCGCATACTGGCAAAAGTTGTAAGCCCGCTTGAGTTCGGCCAGAAAACCTTGTTGTGACAGTTGCTCCAAAATACTGATTTCTGGAGAAACCTGCTCCCGTGTGGCCATTTTTTCCTTAATACTGTGTAAGGTTGGGCGTGGGTCATCCAGTCGGTAGTAACGCGCCAGTTCCTGTAAAAATGCCACTACGGCACCTTGCAAATGAAATACCGCCGATTCGCGCGCGCCTTGTGCCTGCTGTACCTTGTCGGTTTGCTCCGCTTGCTGGCAGGCCAGTCGGGCAAAATACAGTTTCTGGTTGGTACGGTCAGCATGGTAGCGGGCAACACGTGACATGATTTCTCTCGGCGCTAAATTGGCTATAATGATTTTATTATAGCGTGACTATCCGTGCTTTTCATGGTTCAGTGCTTTTCATTTTTGGCCGTTAGTGCTTTGCTGATGTTTTTGGTGATGGCTAGTTTCAGTGAGTGCTGTTTAAAGCAGCTCATATTTTACGTTTTATATTTTAAGTGCTTCGTTGTTTAGGAAAGTTGACATGCAAACCCGTTTGACCACATTACTGGGTATTGAATATCCCCTTGTTTTATCAGGCATGAGCTGGATTTCTACGCCAGAGCTGGTCGCAGCCGTGAGTGAAGCCGGTGGACTGGGTGTGCTGGCGCTGGGACCGTTAAGTCCTGAGGAAACTCGCGTGGCCATTCTCAAAATCCGCAGCCTAACCACTAAGCCCTTTGGCGTGGGCTGTACGTTGCTGATGCCCGGTGCCAAGGAAAATGCTGACGTCGCGCTGGAATTGCAGGTGCCGGTGATTAATTTTTCGCTGGGTAAAGGGGACTGGCTGATTGAGCGTTGTCATGCTTATGGCGGCAAGGTTATTGCCACCGTGACCACTGCCAAACATGCGCTGGCAGCGCAAGCACAGGGCGCGGATGCTATTATGGCCACCGGTCACGAAGCCGCAGCGCACGGGGGTGATGTCACGTCATTGGTACTGGTGCCTGCATTGGTCGATGCGATCACAGTACCGGTGATTGCCTGTGGTGGTTTTGCCGATGGCCGTGGCTTACTGGCGGCTTTAGCGCTGGGTGCATCCGGCATTGCGATGGGATCGCGCTTTGCCACGTGCTTTGAAAGTCCGGTACACCAGCATACCAAGCAGGCAGTACTGAAAAAGGATCAGCACGCCACCATTTATTCCTCCAACTTTGATGGTCTGCCTGCACGCTATATGCAAACCCCGACGGCGCAGCGCCTGACCCGCAAGCCCATGAACTTTTTTGTGGCGGCGTGGCAAGCCATGTTGGCCGCAAGACAACTCAATATTTCACTGTGGAAAATTATGGCAGGGCTGGTGGTAGAACCGACCAAAATTCGTTTGCTGGCGTGCTTTGGCGCTGCCACCCCACGCCTTAAAGCCGCCACCGAACAAGGTGACTTAAACGCTGGCATGCAGTTTATTGGCCAGTCGCAAGGATTAATCCATGACATTCCCACTGCGCAAATTTTGATTGAACGGATTATTGATGAAGCGCGACAGCAAAGCCTTAAGGTCAATGCCGCGCTGACCCCCGGTGCTATAAAGGGCTAATTACTCGTGATAACTGCTGAACGGGATGCTGAACAATCTCACACACGAGCACCTTTAAAAACATGGCGTTTCAAAACAGTGCTTTTCAAAACTAGGCTTTTTAACCCTTAATATAAAGCACATTAGATTTCTTTCATTAGTAGCGCCAAATTGCCTTCGATAAGCTCAGAAACCATGTCGAAACCACACTTGTGAAAGAAGTCTATTAAGATCAAGTAGCCATAAAGAGGTGGCTTGATCCGTTTTTGCCCAATAAGTGCTGCTATGACAATTCCTATCCTAATGGGCTAAACCCACGACTATTGTTACACTTTTTACTTGTAGACTAGAAAAGCTCACAATTTAAACAAAAACGCATAACTATAAATTTAACAAAATATTGCATGATCAACTAACCAGACCAATACCCTTGCAGGCACGGTTCAACAAGTACGTTAAAAACCATCTGCTTACGAACTGTACCATCCCGACCGGTAGTGTTTGACAAAAAATTTGACAAAAACAGGGCTGGCCAACACCGCAATATTAGCGATCTGGCCGCCCGCAACTGGAGAATAACAAATGGCGATTAATCCGATTGACCTGCTCAGGGAACGTGTCACGCCCCAAGTCATCCAGCCTGACCCGATTACTGATGCCAGTCAGCATCAGTTTGATAGCAAGGCAGCGCTGCTGGATCAGTTTTATCCTATTTTACTGGGCATCTTTGCCTATCAGCACAATGCCTTTAATTATGCACTGGAAACCCCCAGCGCCGGATTTGCAGATATTTTTCCACAACAGGCCACTAGTGCTTCGTTTAACCAGTTGCTTGAAGAATTTTCAAGACATCATAATTTGCCGGTAGAGACCATTGCGCCGTTACTGGACAGTGCGGTTTATCCGAGCGCGCAGGCACTCCGCGATGATATTGCACCAGCAGATGTGGTGGGTTATCTGCACACTTATCTGCCTGTGATTGTCAGTAGTATTCCCGCATGGTCTATGGCGGTGTTGGGCAGTCTGGGGCTGGCGGGGTTATTTAAGCCAGAAGCTGATATTCCACCTGCCGCTGAAACGGTGTCTGCGACAGAAACCGCACATCATATGCCGGTTGAACCTGCCAACAAAACCTTTCGTGACCAGTTGCCGTGGTGGCTAGGTCTGGCCGCTTTGCTATTGCTGGCGTTATTGGCACTTAGAGCTTGCCAGCGTGAAGAAGTCCCACCACCCATGAATACCGCCACGACCACACCTGGTACCAATACCAGCAGCAGTGCTTATCCTGCCAGTATCAACCTGACTGTGGGCAGCAGTAGTAACCTGCTGGCCTGTAATGCCAATATTGGTGATGCCGTGCTGAATAACCTGATTGGTGGTGCTATTAACCGTGTGTTTGGTACGCAGTATTCGTGCAATACGCTGGTCAATCCTGCCTATAGCACAACATTACCCGGACAGGACAAAATGGAAACCATCCTTAAACTGGTGAAGCCTTATCCCAATGCCAGCCTGACCTGGAGTGGTAATCAACTGGTGATCAATGCACCAGATAGCGCTACCATCACTCAACTGGTCGACCAAATCAAGGCCATTGCACCAGAATTGAGTGTTGCTGCGATTTCACCGCTGGATGTGAATCAGTCTGTCAACAGTAGTATTGAGGCTTCACGCACTGCCTTGAGCAACCTGTCTAGTCCTGCCCCTGCGGAAGATGTCGCACGCGCACTTAACTTGCAAATCATTAACTTTGCCAGTGATTCAGCGGTGATTCCGGCGGACAACAAGGCCATTTTGGACATTGCGGCTACCTTGATGAAGCAATCACCAGCCATTGTTCTCATGATTGAAGGCTATACCGATTCAACTGGTGATGCGGTTTATAACAAGCGTTTGTCTGAACAGCGGGCGCGTGCAGTGGTGGATTATCTGATGAGTCAGGGTGTCGCTGCCAACCAGCTCAGCGCCATGGGCTATGGTCAGGAAAATCCGGTGGCTGACAACGTGACCGAGCAAGGTAAATTCCGTAACCGTCGTATTGAGTTTAAAGTAGTGAATACCCAAACGGGTAATACCGAGCAAGTGGACGAATCTACCGCAGTGACCACTACTGCCGAGCAAGCCAGCCGTTAAATACAAAAAATTGAATGTTTACCCACTCAACCCCCAAAACAGGGGGTTGAGTTTTTTGGGGCTTAAAAAGATGCTGTGGGTATACTGACCGTTAAGGATAATACCCATGCACCCCACCAAAATAACTACTTCTAAAACCCTGCTCAAAACACTGGCATTGTGTACAGCCATCAGCTCCGTGGGTCTAAGCGCCTGCCATGATGACAGTGACGACAGCAACGCCCCCAACAATGCTAATGGCATGGTGACCTTGTCGGGTACAGCCGCCACTGGCGCAGCCCTTAAAAACGCCAGCGTGACAGCAAACTGCAACAATAATACGGGATTTAGCCAGCCGGTCAGTACGGATAACAATGGCCAATGGTCTGGGCAAATAATTGCTGCCAATCTTCCGTGTGCCTTGCAAGCCAAAACTGCTGATTTAGCGTTGCATAGCTATGCCGTAGCGGCTGGCAACGTCAACATTACACCGCTCACTGATCTCACCATTGCCAAGATTAGCAGGAAAAGACCAACAGACTGGTTCAAGCAATATCAGGTACTGCTGGACACCCAGCTTAAAACTGCCCTTGCTGAACTCAATCAACAGCTGGCCAGCAAAAACTATTCACTTCCAAATCAGTTCAACCTGTTTACCACGCCATTCAAGATTGGCGATGCATTTGATCAGTTACTCGATACGTTTATGGCCGCGATCAGTGCCAGTAGCCTTAAAACCTACAGCACCCTGCTGGATCAAGTGGTGGCCAGTGGCAGTGTGGCCAGCATTCCCATGGCCATGCCCGTTACTCCGCCAGATAGCAGCAGGTCTTGTGCCAGCAAAAAACTGCCTGTGACCTCCTTAAGCAGCATTACTGACTATAGCGGTGAGTACAAGGATAAAGGATTGACGGTATTCAATCTGGATACTGCCACTGGCAAAATTATAGCTGGCAGCAGTACTGCAATGATCAAGGAAGTGTGCGGCCCCAATGTACAAGCCAATGGCACCAATCATGTGCTGGTCACTGACAAGGGCTATGTCACACTGTTTAAAGACACCGCCGGTAAATACAGTGCTGAAACAGCCGATTTTGGCGGGTTTTATGGCACAAAAGCCAATACCACCCCAGCGTTATGCGACTCAAATGGCGCAGATGACCGTTTAGGCTTTAAAAATGCGCCGCAGGATTTTTGTGGCTTTAGCAAGGCTTCATCAGTGGCCATTACCTCACCTGATATTTATACCTTTTTCAATACGGACAAAACCCAGAACGTCAAAATCACCGTTGAGAATAAAGTGGTTAAAAGTGTTCAGCTGGAAGACAACAATTATGCCTGGGCATGTGGTGTCGGTACACTGGCCGCCTGTACTGGGGTGACCTTTGACCAGCGCAATGCCAGTTTTGTCCAGTTTCCTTTTAATTCCACCGTATTAACCCCCATCAATGGCACCCAGAAGCCACTTACTGTGAATGGCCTGCTGATGCATTTTGGCAATAGTCCAGCGACCCTGACCCCAAATCCAACCAGTTCTGGTTCATGTAAGGGCAACAACAATCCATTGGGTTGTATCAGCATTACGGGAAACAAAGCGCCTGCCACCAAGTTTGAATTTTTGGGTAAAGCAGATGCCAGTACGACGCCAGTTAAATGCTCAACTCAGCCTGTGGCTTCAATTACTGCCAAGTCAACACAACTCCAATACGACGCGGTTAAAACTGCAAACTGCTTTCCAGTAGCAGGTGCAGAAGGCGGTTTATTGCTGGTAGGATCGGTGGATAATGCAGGCAAAGTGCAGAACAATGTGATCTATCGTTTGGCTCATTACAACCAGAATCTGGGGCTTGCCGATATGATTGAATTCCGATGTGCAGATTATAGTCCAACCCCCTCACTGACCTGCGCTGGAATGACAGTTGATGCCGCAACCAGAACCATTAAGTTTGCTGATGTAAAACTGTCGTTAGTGGCGAATGGCGGATTAACCAATGAGAATATTAATTTCAATGGCACTCTGAGATATTAATCAACTCACTCATAAGCAAATAATAACGGGACATTTTCGGATGTCCTTGTATTAATCCCCTAACCACTCTCTGGGTTTTAAAAAATATTCAGCCAGCCGCGCTTCAGGCGAACCTTCTTCCCATTCCTGCCGATACGACCAGCCTGCCAGATTCGGCAAACTCACCAGAATAGACTCGATTCTTCCGCCAGTTTGCAAGCCAAACAGGGTGCCACGGTCATATACCAAATTATATTCAACATAGCGGCCACGGCGATACAGCTGAAACTCGCGCTCGCGCTCGCCATACGGCTTGGCCTGATACTTCTGGAACAGCGAAATAATCGCCTCCAGATAGCCATTGCCCACTGCCTGCATAAAAGCAAAACAGGTTTCAAAATCCCAGCCCATCGATTCTGTATTCACATCATCAAAAAACAAACCGCCAATGCCGCGCTGCTCATCCCGATGCTTTAAATAAAAATACTCATCGCACCATGCTTTAAACCGGGGATAAACCTCAGCGCCAAACGGCTGGCACACATCATGCGCCACCTGATGCCATGCAATGCAATCGGCGTCTTCAGGATAAAACGGCGTTAAATCAAAGCCACCGCCAAACCACCAAATCGGTTGCTGCCCTTCTTTTTCGGCCACAAACAGCCGTACATTGGCATGCGAGGTGGGAACATACGGATTGTTGGGATGAATCACTAGCGATACGCCCAATGCCTGTGCCTGAGCACCCGCAATATCGGGATGGCGTGCGGTAGCAGAGGCTGGCAGGTTTTTGATATCAATATGCGAGAACATCACCCCACCTTTTTCAATCACTGTGCCTCCCTGCAACACACAGGAACGGCCACCACCGCCTTCTGCGCGTGTCCAGTCATCAGGCACAAAACGGGTATTGCCACCACCAGCACTTTCCTGCTGCTCCAGTGCGGCACAAATGCGTGCCTGCAAGTCCAGCAAAAATGCCCGCACTCGCTGGATATCCGGGTGAATAGACGCAAGCGAGTCGTTTGATAACTCTGGGGATAATTCACTGGGAAGTTTGGTCATGACAGCATCCATAGAACAGGAAAAATTTGACATGTTCATGATAACGCAATCCCATAAAAAAATTATGGGATTTTTACTTATTTTTATGAGGCCTTGGCAAACCAGCAGGATCGCTCGATCATACGCATAACCACACTGCGTTTACCTGATAACCCCTTAAAATAAATGGCGCATGCGCTGTTGCTTGGTAGCCAGATAGCCTGCATTCAATGGATTTTGACCCACCATCAGCGGCACACGTTCCACCACATCAATACCCAGTTGCTGTAATGCCTCAACCTTGGCCGGATTATTGGTGACCAGTTTGAGCTGGCGAATGCCCAGATGATCCAGCATTACTTTGCACATCTCATAAGTTCGCGCATCGGCAGGCAGGTTCAGTAGCAAATTGGCATCTACCGTATCGTGACCCTGATCCTGTAAGGCATAGGCACGAATCTTGTTGGGCAGGCCAATCCCGCGTCCCTCCTGACGCAAATACAACAAGGCGCCTTTACCAGCTTCTTCAATCATTTTTAAGGTGGCATTGAGCTGCGGGCCACAATCACAACGCAAGGACGCAAAAGCATCCCCGGTCAGGCACTCAGAATGTAAACGCACCAACACGGCATCCGCCTGCACGCCCAGCTGGTTATGCAACAGGCCTTTGGAAAGTGCCACATGTTCCTCACCGGTTGTCGGGTCTTCAAACACCGAAATATCAAATTCACCATGGACCGTAGGAAGTTTAGAGGTGGCAACAAATTGTATGGGCACTACATTTTCATCCACAAACATTCAATTGCCCTAGTATAACGAAAATAAACGCTGGATAAACCAAGCTTCTGATTGTTCAGTTACCTTTAACACTACAAAATATTCCAGCCGTTAAATGGCATAATCTGCTAAATTAACAGACAATTAATGCGAATTAGCGACAACAATACTAGGACATCGATGCAGCAAATGATACGATTTGCGCCTAATGTGGCCTATTCGCTTTGCTGATCATGCTTAGACGCAAGACGCCGATTTTAGTCAATCGACACTCAATCCCAGCTGAGGAATGCCAGGCTAGCAGGTATATCGCCACATGATGTATGACACAATCCCAACCGCTCGTCCCGCAACACCACTTCTGGATCGTATTGACCAGCCCAGCCAGTTAAAGTCGCTGGATACAGCGCAACTGCTGCAACTGGCCGATGAATTACGCCTGTATCTTTTATATGCTGTTGGCCAAAGTGGCGGGCATTTTGGTGCCAATCTGGGCGTGGTAGAACTCACCATTGCCCTGCACCACGCACTGGATACCCCCAAGGATCGGCTAGTCTGGGATGTCGGCCATCAGGCCTATGCCCATAAAGTACTGACCGGTCGTCGTGATGCCCTGCCCACCATTCGCAGCAAAAATGGACTGGCGGCATTTCCATCGCGCGAAGAATCTGCTTTTGATACCTTTGGGGTGGGCCATTCCTCCACCGCGATTTCAGCAGCATTGGGCATGGCATTGGCATTGCGCTATCAACATGATGCTCGGCGCGTGGCCTGTGTGATTGGTGATGGTGCCATGACAGCGGGCATGGCGTTTGAAGCCATGAATGATGCCGTGCAACATCATGCAGACGTATTAGTCATTCTCAATGACAATGACATGTCGATTTCTGGCAGTGTGGGCGGCTTTGCCAAACATCTGGGAGCGCTGTGGAAAAAAGGACAATCGGTTTATCTGGCCGATAATGGCGATGTTTCCATTCAGCCGCATCCCAAGTGGACATTTAATCCACGCATTAATAGCAATGATTCGGCAGAAAACTTATTTCGGGCGATTGGCTTTGAATATTTTGGCCCTGTTGATGGCCACAATCTGCCAGAACTGATTCGTATTCTGGCCTTGCTCAAAGACCGTAAAGGCCCGCGCCTGCTGCATGTGTATACCACCAAGGGCAAAGGCTTTATTCCTGCTGAGGCAGATCCGATTGGCTATCATGCCATTGCTAAAATCAATACCCAGCCAGTAAGCACCGCCAAATTAGCAGAAACATCCCAGCCAAAACCACAAAAATATGCCGAAGTGTTTGGCCAGTTTCTGTGCGATCAGGCCGCGCTGGACGACCGCTTGCTGGCCATTACCCCCGCCATGTGTGAAGGCTCTGGCATGGTACAGTTTGCCAGCCAGTATCCTGAGCGTTTCTTTGATGTGGCGATTGCCGAACAGCACGCTCTTACCCTTGCGGCAGGTATGGCCTGCGAAGGCCTAAAGCCGGTGGTTGCCATTTATTCCACTTTCCTGCAACGCGGTTACGATCAGCTCATCCATGACGTGGCGCTGCAAAACCTTGATGTGACCTTTGGCATTGATCGTGCCGGTCTGGTCGGTGAAGATGGTCCAACGCATGCCGGGGCGTATGATTATGCCTATATGCGCACCATTCCGCATTTGATTCTGATGGCGCCCAAGGACGAAAATGAGTGCCGCCAAATGCTGCACACAGCGTATCAGTATCCGGGGCCAGCCGCCGTGCGCTATCCACGTGGTACAGGGTCGGGCAGCCAGATTGAGCAGGCATTCACCACACTGGAAATTGGCAAGGCTGAAATTCTGGTGCAGCACAATACGGATGCCAGCCAACAGGTTGCCTTGCTGGCATTTGGCAGCATGGTAATGCCAGCCCTGCAAGCGGCTGAACAACTGGTCAGCGTGCAGCTTGGAGTCACTGTGGTCAATATGCGTTTTATTAAACCACTGGATCAGCAGTTGCTGGCACGCTTGTCTAGCCAAGTAGCGGCATTTGTAACCATTGAAGAACACGCCATTATGGGTGGCGCCGGTAGTGCAGTAAATGAAAGCCTGCAAGCACAGCGCATCCTGAAACCCGTGCTTAATATGGGCTTGCCGGATAGCTTTTTGCATCAGGCCACGCATCCGCAAATGCTGGCAGAATGTGGCTTAAATGCAGATGGTATTGTCCGTCAAACACAGGATTTTATAAACAGCCTCTAAGCCAATGCAGGGCTTGCACATTAAACCTTGCTTGGATGTTAAACCTTAAGTGGCAAAAGCATTTTTCAATCCAGCGTTTAAAAAATAAGGCACCTCATGCAGCCGTGCCTTATTTTTTATAACACTATTTTTTATAGCACTAGGAATAATAGATTTTAATAAGCCTACATCAAGACTTACCTCCCCTATAAATCCATAAGCACTACAAAAATGACGCTTAAATCATTCTTTAAAATTTTCATTAATCAGCACCAGTTTGCCGACATGACCGCCCTGCGCCAGTTGCTCATGTGCCAGATGCGCGTCTTGCAAAGGATAGGTTTTAAACAACTGTGGTCTGATCTGTTCTGCGGCAAACAGTGGCCATACCCGCTCCTGTAGCTGGCGGAAAATTTCTGATTTTTCCTCTACGGTTTGTGAGCGCAAGGTCGCGCCCAGATGGGTCAGCCGCTTAGCCAGCATCGGGAACAAATCCAGCTCCTTCACCTTGCCCTGTGCCACACCAATTTGCACAATCGTGCCGTTCATGGCAGCCGCCTGATAGTTACGCGGCACATAATCACCGCCAATAATATCCATGACAAAATCCACGCCCTGCTCTTCTGTGTGTTGCTTGACTTGCGCCACAAAATCCTCAGTCCGGTAATTAATGGCCACGTCTGCGCCCAGATCACGGCTGGCTTGCTGTTGCGTGCTACTACCAACCGTGGTAAAAATCCGGGTTGCGCCCATAGCACGGCATAGCATGGTGGCTGTAGTGCCAATGCCTGAGGTGCCGCCATGAATCAAAATGGACTTTCCAGCACTAAACCCAGCGCGCATAAACAAATGCGCCCATACCGTCATAAAAGTCTCGGGTACGATGGCCGCTTCAATCAGGCTTAGTCCAGTGGGCACCGGCATCACATTTCGCACTGGTGCCACTGCATATTCAGCATAGCCGCCACCTGCAATCAAAGCACAGACCATATCTCCGACCTGATAACTGCTGAGCTGCCCTGCCTCGCTACCCAATGCCATAATCCGGCCAGCCACCTCCAAGCCAGGAATATCAGTCACGCCAGATGGCGGGTTATACAAGCCCTTGCGCTGCATCACATCGGGGCCATTAATACCGGCGGCAGCAATTTCAATGAGTACCTCATCTGGCTGCGGTAAAGGGATGGACGTTCAGTGCGCTGTAACACCTCTGGTTCACCGGGACGAACAATTTCAATGGCCTGCATTGTCTGGTTTATCTTTTCACTGATACTTTGGTTCATATTTTGGTTCATGCTCTGATTCATGGGACATTTACTCGATGCATTTAATTTGTCATTTTTTTACAAAAATCTGTCCCGTCATTTAAGCGTGTCCGACAGTGGATTGCTGTCCTGCTTTGTAGCACTTGCTGTAACAAATACGGTAAAAGGTTAAATTTTTTATCTGCGGTCTTTAGCTCTAGCTCAATTCTAAAAAAGCTAAAGTTGATCTACAGGCCTGTATCCGGCAGACTTCATCTACAATAATCCACACGAGCTAGCATAAATTTGCTAAAATAGCCGGCTAGACTTGTTCTATATTCTTTGACGTCTTTAATTAATTCAAATGGGTGAATCATGGAACCTATGGTGGTGATGGCTGCGCGCGCGGCACAAACAGTTGGCAGTGAAATTTTAAAAGCGCATCAAAATCGCCATAAGCTGGATTTGCAAATCGAAAGCAAGGGTATTGATGGCCCGGTGACCCGTTTGGATCGTTATATTGAAGAACTCACCATTGCCACCTTGAAAAAAAGCTATCCCAAACACAGTTTTCTGGGTGAAGAATTTGGCCTGCAAGAAGGTCAAGGCAATGATGCTGACTGGTGCTGGATCATTGATCCCTTAGATGGCACCGTTAATTTTATTCAGGGTTATCCGCATTTTTGTGTGTCCATTGCCGTACAGCATAAGGGTGTGACCCAGCATGGCGTGATTTATGATCCGGTTAAAGACGAGATGTTTTCGGCCAGCCGTGGTCGTGGTGCTCTGCTGCGTGATGTGAGTGGGACTCAGCGCCGTATCCGTATGACGCCAAAAGACAGCTTGCAGGATACTTTTCTGGCGGTGGGTTATCCATTTGCCACCATGCGTAATGGCGAAGTGGTGTCGTATGCCGAGCAGCACTTTAATACCTTGCTGGCCGTGACCAAAGCCGGTGCGCAAATTCGCCGTGGTGGTTCTGCCGCACTCGATCTGGCCTATGTGGCTGCGGGTCGTTTTGATGGCTACTTTGAACTGGGTCTCAAACCATGGGATCTGGCAGCCGGTGAACTGCTTGTCAAGGAAGCTGGCGGCACTGTTGTGGATGCCAAAGGGGACAGTGATAGCCTGAACAATGGCCAGATTATTGCGACTTCCATGAAAATGCTGAAACCACTGCTGCAAACCATTGTACCGGCTTGGGGTGATGCCATTCGCTAACTTACCTGTCAAAACCAGTGTTAAAAAGCAGTTCTTGTTCCATTAAGGGCTGCTTTTTTTATGGCATGTTTTTTTCTTATCCTGCATGATTAGCTCGGCGGCTTTTACTTATCATTCCGGCTATCCTATTTCTTAATATCGTGAAAACCTCATGTGGAAAAAAATAAGAATTTTTATTTTGCTGATTATTCTGGCGGTGGTACTCATCCAGTCATTGCAGGATCAAGCCGATTTAAACTGGAAAAACAGCTTTTACGTGGCGGTGTACCCCGTCAATGTCGAAAATAATCCGCAGGTTGAACAATATATTCAACAATTAACGACTGCTGACTTTGCAGAATCCGCTGAATTTATCAACAGTGAAGCCAAACGCTATGGATTACCGCTATATCGCCCGATCAATATTGTTTTGGGTAAACCGATTAGCCATTTGCCGCCTGCCCCGCCTGTTAATGGTGGCATCTTTGAAGTCATGCTGTGGAGTTTAAAGCTGCGTTATTTTGCGTGGCAGCACGAACAGGATTTTAGTGTTCATCCCAAAATTCAGTTGTATTTACTGTATTTTGATCCGAAACAGCATCGCAGCTTAAGCCACTCCACCGCACTGCAAAAAGGTCGGGTGGGTCGTGTCAATTTGTTTGGCGATGCCAGCTATAGCCAGCAAAATTTGGTGGTTTTAAGCCATGAGCTGCTACATACGCTGGGCGCTACCGATAAGTATGACTTTGTCAACAATATGCCAGCATTCCCTGATGGTTATGGCAATCCGCAGCAGCAGCCATTATTTCCACAAGCCAAAGCCGAACTGATGGGCGGGCGAATTGTCATTAGTGAAAGCAAAGCCGTGATTCCCAAAAATTTGGCGCAAACTGTGATTGGAGAAAAGACGGCAAGGGAGATTGGTTGGGTGAAGTAATAGTTATTAGTATTTGAAGTGGGACAACTATATATGAAAGAAAGGAGGAGCTTAGAATTCCTCTTTTCTTTTTAATAAGATTTATACTTCGGCGAAACAAAGGTTCATTCTACGGAGAGCTCGTCTCTGAGAATCAGATAGCTCTGAAACGCTCATAACTCGACTAGAATGTGCTCTAGAATGAGCTTGTATCCGCATATGTGTAACTCTCTGACGAGATTGCTCTTGCCATGCTGAAAGAGGAAGACCTGCTCTACGAGCACGCTCTTCTTGGATTTCCAGGGGAACACTAATTACTGACATAGTTAGCCTCCGTCAAATAAAACCAAATTTCAGACTTGTATTCTTCAATATATTCTACATAGAATAACGTATTTTTATCAAACAGAACTTCATTTTCTGTATCTAAATTTTCACTATAATCATCTACACGTTTTCCAGTCATCGAATTGATAATCAATTTATGAGGTCTTTGCTGTTTTACTTCCCAGCCTAAATTGGCACTTATGAAACATGGAGATTGAATCTCATAAGTGGTACGTATTTTTTCTATGACATGTTCAGGAAAATACTGTCTGCTTATAGGTGATTCTAAATATTGTGAGGTTAAAGGTTGAAGAAATAAATTGTGTTGACCTAAGTTAAGTACCATTGCTTCAGAACGATAATCTGGTAATTTGCCGAGTTTTCTAGATAAGACATCAGAACTTATAAAAAGAGCTTTCTTCATTTCTGGAGAGAAATTTTGACTTAGCTGAGAGCCTAAAAGATTCTGATTAAGTGCTTCAAACCCATCAATTAGATAGTAACGCAGAGCAATTTCTTCAAGGTCTGATTCACTACAACCCGAATAATTTTTGCCAGTCCATATACTAATGGCTTCGTTCTCGTTCATTTTTTAAGTGGCTATAAATTAAAATAAAAAAGTAAAATAATCAATTTAAAGCTTTTGACTACTAAATTTACCTTAATACAGCTTACACCTCATCGAAAAAAGAATATTTGTGAAATTCGATCTAGCCTTCATTAAGACCTCTCATAATGCTCTCATCTTTACTTCTAATAAGGTAAATTGCTGAACTGGCATGACAGCATAGAGTAACAGCACATCACGCCAGTTTTTAGGCTTGTTCTTTCCTAGCCTCAGCCCTCAACCCACTTGCCATCTTTAAACACCATGGTCCATTTGGTTTGCTTACCATCTTTTTCCGAAGAAATATACTGCGCCCCGTTTTTGCGGCTCCAGCGCACAATGGCCGGATTGCCGTCTGGATCAGTGTCAGGTGCTTTAAGCAAATACTGATGCTTCGCTGCGATTTGAGCTTTAACGCTGCGTAGCTCAGCAATGGTGGGCGCACGGGTTTCACGTACCTTAGGAAACTTGCTGGCGGCCAGAAACAGGCCTGCTGCGCCATCACGCAGGATAAAAAAGTCATCATGTTTGGTGGAGCGTAAATTGGGCATCGGAATTGGGTCTTCCCGTGGCGGTGCAGCCTCACCACTTTTGAGCACTTTACGGGTGTTATCACAGCTATTGCAGGCAAAATACGGTCCAAAACGACCTGTTTTAAGTTGCATTTCGCCATCACACTTATCACAGGGAATGGTTGGGCCATCATAGCCTTTAATTTTAAAGGTGCCTTCTTCCACCAAATAACCCGAGCAATCTGGGTTATTACCGCACACATGCAGTTTGCGACCACCGTCAACAATATAGCCATCCATTGCGGTGTCGCACACCGGACAGCGTTTTTTGGCCATCAGCTCAGCAGTTTCTAAGCTGTCACTCACGCCTGCAATCGAAGCCAATGACTCCACAGGCGTTAAGTTCAAGGTGCCTTTGCAGCGTTCTTTTGGCGGCAGATTGTAGCCAGAGCAGCCCAAAAACACCCCAGTTGAACCGGTGCGAATTTGCATGGCGCGTTCGCACAAATTGCAATGTACATCAGGCACTTCTACAGGCTGGTTAGGTCGCATGCCGTCTTGTGCTTTGGCATGGGTCAGCTTGCCTTTAAAGTCGGTATAAAAGCTGTCCAGTACGTTTTTCCAGTCGCGCTCACCGGTGGCTACTTTATCCAGTTGCCCTTCGAGATCAGCAGTAAAGGCATAATCCATCAGGTTGCTAAAGTTTTCATTTAAGCGATCCGTGACAATATCACCCATTTTTTCGGCATACAGGCGTTTGTTTTCAAGCTTGACGTAGCCACGATCCTGAATGGTCGAAATAATGGCGGCATAGGTGGATGGACGGCCGATGCCTTTTTTCTCCAGTTCCTTGACCAGTGAGGCTTCAGTAAAGCGTGCCGGTGGCTTGGTAAAGTGCTGGCTCGGATCAAGTTTGACCAAATCCAGTGTTTCGCCCACTTTTACACTGGGCAGCAGCACGTCGTCATCTTGCTTATTGGCGCCACGTACGCGGGTAAAACCATCAAACACCAAGGTACGGCCACGCGCTTTAAGCTCAATGCCATTGGCATCTACCGTAATGGTCGAGGATAAATATTCCGCAGGGGTCATCTGGCAAGACACAAACTGGCGCCAAATCAGGTCATATAAACGCTGTGCATCACGCTCCATGGTGGACAGTTGATCGCCCTTAAGTGCCACGGTGGATGGTCGAATCGCCTCGTGCGCTTCTTGCGCGCCTGCTTTATTGCCATAACGGTTGGGCTTGGCAGGCACGTATTTATCACCAAATTGATCGGTAATATAGTGACGCGCCATGCCAATGGCATCATCACTTAAAAACGTAGAATCGGTACGCATATAAGTAATAAAACCACCTTCATACAACCGCTGCGCCAGAGTCATGGTTTTTTTGACCGAAAACCCAAGCCGTGTACTGGCTGCTTGCTGCAAGGTCGAGGTGATATACGGGGCGCTAGGATTGGTTTTGGTGGGTTTGTCTTCACGCGCAGTGATGGTGTAAGTGGCATCTTTTAATACCGCCAATACCGCATCAGCTTGGGCTTTATTTTGTAATTTAAGGGTTTTACCCTGTTGCTTGATCGCTTCTAGGCGAATTTCGTCTTTTTGTTTTTTGCCCTGATTGAGCGTATCCGCAAAAATTTGCCAGTATTCTTCAGGAATAAACGCCCGGATTTCGCGCTCGCGCTCAACCACCAGCTTGACCGCAACCGATTGTACTCGCCCTGCCGACAAGCCACGGGCAATTTTTTCCCACAGCAATGGCGATACCATAAAGCCCACCACACGATCCAAAAAGCGCCGTGCTTGCTGGGCATTAACTTTATCAATATCCAGACGACCCGGCGTTTTAAAAGCATCCTGAATGGCATTTTTGGTAATTTCATTAAACACCACGCGGCGATAACGCTCAGGTTTGCCGCCAATTACTTGTTGCAGGTGCCAGGCAATCGCTTCCCCTTCCCTGTCCAAATCGGTTGCCAGATAGATTTCATCAACCTGCGCCGCCAGTTTTTTCAGTTCGCTTACTACGTTTTCTTTGCCCGGCAACACCTCATAGTGCGCAGACCAGCCGTGTTCTGGGTCTACGCCCATGCGATTCACCAAAGCCGCTTGTGCTTTGATTTCTTTTTCTTCTGGCGTGGGCTTGGTTTTGGGTTGTCCCTTGGCCGGTGTGGCTGTTTTGCCGCCGCCACTGGTGGGCAGGTCACGCACATGACCCACACTGGATTTGACAATATAATCCTTGCCCAGATATTTATTAATGGTTTTGGCTTTGGCAGGTGACTCGACAATAACCAGTGCACGTGCCTTTTTCGCCGTACTGCGATCCTGATCATCATCAGACAGGACAGGAGTGCTGGCAGCCTTACGGCTTCTGGCCGCTGTTTTTGTGGTAGAGCGTGGCGCTGTTGGCATAGTGCTTCGGTTTTCTCAAAAAATTAGGGTAGCTTGCTAAATTTAAGCTTGCTGTGCAAAGGACATAAGGGTATTTTTCATTTTTTCAAGCTGTTCGCCACGCAAATCGCTTTCTTCATCCCAATACAGGCCTGCACAGTTGGCTTGCATTTCCAGCGCGTATATTCCCTTTAAATCGAGGGATTGTCCATCAAATTGCGTATTCCCGGTCTTTACCTGCAATTTTTGCTCGCTCACCAGTGCCTGCATCAGGGCTAATCGGGCATCGGGCAGCAAAATGCTATAAAACGCCACCATGCCACCTTCGCGTCCAGACGGTGCAATATGATGAATCCAGGCCGGCGCAGGCATTAGGCGCGGATGCAAACCCATTTTGCGCGCACGGTCACGCATTTCACCCAGTGCTTTTTCGCGCGGACTCACCCGCAGTCCCAGAATGGAACCCAGAATAAACACCACAATAAAACCAATGATCCAGTACGCCGTTGCGCTCATGGTGCTTTTTTCCTCATGCCTGATTGCTCAACATCATATTTGCTTTTTCAGCATGATATGAACTGTCTTTGCGCGTAGAGTGCCTAAGCCACCGCATAAAGGCAAGTCGCCTATTGGCCTATCCCCTTTTGTCAGGGCGAAAATTTAGCTGATGTTTGGACGCATGAGCAGGTAATCTGCCGCGAGCAAAAAAATTTCGTCAAATGATCAACGCGTCATCTATAGTTTTTGCTCGTACTTTTGAGTATCCGACTTTATGCTGGAAGACTATTTTAATGAGGGACAATAACAATGCTCAACTGTGTCACAACCCCCCATAGCAATCTGAACGCCCAGTTGCATGACAATGGTATTTTGGAGCTGATTCTTAACCGCCCTGAGCGCAAGAACGCGTTTTTTGGCGACTTTTATCTGGCACTGGCACAGGCGCTTAATGAAGCGGATCAGTCTGCTGTGGTGCGTGTGGTGTTGCTGCGCGGCGAGCAGGATTTTTGTGCGGGCAACGATTTGCAGGACTTTATTGATAATCCGCCTAAAAATACTGACGCCCCTGCGTTTGTCGTGTTGCGCGCGGCAGCTACTTTAAGCAAGCCGCTAGTGATTGCCATTAAAGGTGTGGCGATTGGCATTGGCTCAACCTTGTTATTACATGCAGACCTCGTGTATACCGATGCCAAGGCACGTTTCCAGTTGCCGTTCTTAACGCTGGGACTGGTGCCTGAAGGTGGCTCGACCTTGCTACTGCCACAGCGCGCCGGTTATCTAAAAGCCGCTGAAATGCTACTGCTGGGCGAGCCATTTAATGCACAGGCTGCGTTGTCTGCTGGTCTGGTCAACCAGATTATTGAAGATGAAGATGTTTATGCCTTTGCCATGACAAAAGCCAACCGACTGACCCAGTTGCCGCTGGCGAGCCTAAAAATGAGTAAGCAACTGTTACGCGGCCAGACGCCACAGGTGCTAGAACAGATCAATGCTGAAGGGGAGCTGTTTATTGAACGCGCGCAGTCTGCGGCTTTGCATGAGGCGGTTGCGGCATTTAAGGAAAAACGCGCACCGGATTTTAGGCAATTTGAAGATTAATTGCTTAGGATTGATGTACCCACATTAACCCGTTGCGACACATCCACCGTCATTAATGAGTTGTTATCAATCAATGCTTATCAATCAATAATGCGGTGGAATTTCCTGTGAGGGATCAAATGGCGCAATCCCATTTTCGCCATTTTGGTAGGATTCCACTCGCTGATACAGCAACTGCATCTGTTTTTGCAAATCCAGAATGGTTTGCTGCTGGCTGGCGACCATCTGGTTTAACGATTCAATAAAATCATCCTGAAATGCAACTTTAATCTGCAAATCTCTAATCTCATCCATACACATTCGGTATGTTCCTCAATTCATTAACATTCAGTGATTCGTTAGCGCACTACGTTTGTAATCATAACAAATCAACTGAATATCACTCAAAATAATATCTTGGCAATGAAAAAACAGCCGACCACACTCAACAATAAGGCAAAACATTTTTTAAGCACGACAGGTGACAATGCATGTGCGGCATTTGCACCTAATTTTGCCGTAAAGAAACTCATGATACTAATGCCTAAAAAAGCATACACATGCACAAATCCAATGCTATTGGGTACATGCACTTGCTCTTGCATACCAAAAAACATAAATCCCAAAGCACCGGCAATCGCGATGGGTAAACCACAAGCTGCGGATGTGCCGACGGCTTTTTGCATCACCACGCCATAATGATTGAGGTAAGGGACGGTTAGGCTGCCACCGCCAATCCCAAAAATGGCTGAGGCAACGCCTATTCCCGTTCCTGCAAGCACTTGTTTTGGGGTTGAAGGAAGAACCTTCCGCTGATCCACCACTTTTTTGGCACCTGCAAACATTTTATAGGCAACCCAGATCATAAAAACGCCAATGATCAGTTGCAAATGCGCCCCAGACAGCAATCCTGCAATGCCAGCGCCTAAAAATGCGCCGGTGACCAGACCCGGCACCAGATTTTTAACCACTGGCCAAATCACAGCAGCATTTTTATGATGCGCCATTAATGAACTAATGGAGGTCACGATAATAGTCGCTAGTGATGTGCCTAAAGCCAAATGCATCACCACGTCAGGGTCATAGCCCATTTGGGTAAATATTATATATAAAATAGGCACGATGATTGTTCCGCCACCCACCCCAAACAGCCCAGCAGCAAATCCTGCCAATGCACCGATGGCTAAAAAAATAATTAATTCCACGATAATAATCAATTCCGAAAGCGACTGGCTTAAAAACTATAAGTTGAATAAAAATTGCAATTAAGCGATTTCTGCCTGATCTATCTGATGTTTCATTGAGTGCTCTGTTGCATCCTCAACTTCAGGTTCAAGTTGTTCCCCTACACTGTGATAGCCACGATTAAAGTAAACCAAGCTCTGACCCTGCTGACCCTGCTGAATGGCAACAATACGACAAATAAAAATAGTATGAGTGCCGACTGCCTGAATGTGCTCAATCTCACAATCAAAACTCACCAGTGCATCTTGCAAAATCGGCGCACCGGTTTTTAATCTGATCCAGTCGCCATAAGCAAATCGCTGCTCTGGACTCATTTTGGATGAAAATGCTTGCGAAAGATGCTGCTGATGGGCACCTAAAACATTCACTGTTAAAATTTTATTTTCTAAAAAATGTCCATGTGAGCTGGCGGATTGATTCATGCACACCAATAAAGTCGCAGGCGTATCAGACACACTACACACAGAGGATGCAGTGAATCCATAACGACCAGACGCACCTGCCGTGGTCACGACATTGACTGCCCCTGCTAATAAAGACATGGCATTTCTAAAGTCGTTTACTTCAATCATCACTTTGCTCCTCATGACAGCGACCTGTTTGTTCGGCATTGCAATCAAACAGGCAACCATTTTCACATCAACATCTCAATTCTTAGGACTGTAAACCACTACTTGGCCAACAGTTCTTGGCGCACGATGTCAGCCCCTGCACTTAAAGCATGCAGCTTGCCGCGTGCCACTTGACGCGATAAAGGAGTCATGCCGCAATTGGTTGATGGATACAGCTTATCAGCATCTACAAACTGCAGGGCTTTGCGTAAGGTATTGGCCACTTCTTCAGGTGTTTCAATGTGATTGGTGGCCACATCAATCGCACCCACCATCACTTTTTTGCCGCGAATCAATTCAATCAAATCCATAGGCACTCGAGAATTATGACATTCTAGTGAAATAATATCGATTTTTGATTGTTGCAGCTTGGGAAAGGCTTGCTCATATTGACGCCATTCCGAACCCAGTGTTTTTTTCCAATCGGTATTGGCTTTGATGCCGTAGCCATAACAAATATGAATGGCGGTTTCACACTTTAAGCCTTCAATTGCGCGCTCAAGTGTAGCAACGCCCCAGTCATTCACCTCATCAAAAAACACATTAAACGCAGGTTCATCAAACTGGATAATATCTACCCCAGCAGCTTCCAGCTCTTTGGCTTCTTCATTCAGGATTTTGGCAAATTCCCACGCCAGTTTTTCACGACTTTTATAATGCGCATCATACAGCGTATCAATCATGGTCATAGGCCCTGGCAGCGCCCATTTAATCGGTTGATCGGTCATGGCGCGCAGGAATTTGGCATCTTCAACAAACACAGGCTGTTGACGAGATACAGTACCAACTACGGTTGGCACACTGGCTTCATAGCGATTACGAATTTTGACCGTTTCACGTTTTTCAAAGTCAACGCCATTGAGATGCTCAATAAACGTGGTGACAAAATGCTGACGGGTTTGTTCGCCATCCCCTACAATATCAATGCCTGCCTGTAGCTGTTCTTGTAAGGACACCCGTAACGCATCTTGTTTGGCATCAATCAGTTGCTTGCCTTGTAGCTTCCAAGGTGACCACAGTTGTTCAGGTTCTGCCAGCCAAGACGGTTTGGGTAAGCTGCCCGCAGTGGACGTTGGTAGTAGTCGTTTCATTATCGTCATCTTATTGATTGCGTTAAATTAAATAGCATTACGTCTTAAGCAGAGTAACTTGATGCCCATTGCTCAAGAATGGCCTGATAAGGCTTGATAAAATGCTCTTCAGTAAATTTGCCTTGCTTAATGGCCAATTGACTCCGTTCTTCACGGTCATAAACAATGCGCGTGAGTGAATAATCTTGGTGCTTTAAGCTCGGTTGATACGACTTGCCAGCCGCAGAATTGGCATTGTAAATCTCAGGACGATAAATTCGCTGGAAGGTTTCCATGGTGCTAATAGTGCCAATCAATTCAAGATCGGTGTAATCATCAAGCAAGTTGCCACGGTGATAAAACGCCAGCGGTGCCACGCTATTGGGCGGCATGAAATAACGCACCTGCAAGCCCATTTTTGCAAAATATTCATCGGTTAAGGAATATTCATCTTGCAAATATTCCACCCCCAGCACCGGATGCTGATTGGCAGTTCGGTGATAGGTTCGGCTGCTGGACACACTAAGACAAATCACAGGCGCTTTATTAAAATTATCTTTAAAGGTATTTGAATTCACAAACGCCTTAAAAATTTTTCCATGCAGCTCGCCGTAGTTGTCTGGCAAGCTAAACTGCGCCTGATTCTTGTTATGTTCGAGCAGTAACACGCTAAAATCATAATCGCGCACATAAGACGAAAAATTGTTGCCAACAATGCCTTCAATGCGTTGATTGTTACGGTGATCAATAATATTGGTTTTTAATATTTCAATGGTTGGGAAGGTCTTGCCATTGCCTTCAACATCAATATCCACAGAAATAATTTCAAGCTCAACCGAATAACGATCTGCTTTTGGGTTATCCCAATGCGCTAAGGCATTAAAACGATTATTAATCATGGTGAGCGTATTGCACAAATTTTGCTGACGGCTCTCACCTCTGGCCAAATTGGCAAAGTTGGTGGTAATGCGTGTGTTGTCTGATGGCTGATAATTTTCATCAAAACAAATGCGCTTAATGGTAAATGCAAACGCTGTATTCATTGTGATTGGCTCCCCTCATTTCTATAAAAGGATTTATACCGCAATCACAACATGAACAAAAGTAATGTTATTTCAATAAAAGATGAGTAAAATTCACTATATACTTTATTATTTTGATATTCCTCATAAAATTTAGCAACTCGTCCCCCAGCGATGACTAAAAATTAGCACTAAAAATCACGACCACAAATAAGCCTGAGACACAGCATATTAATTTTGGGGCTGTAGTAGCACAGGTTAGATTTTCGTCCAAATGAGCAATGTTTTTAATTGCTCTTTAGGCGACCCATAATTGAATCTAAACCTTGCGAAGCAGTGCTTCTCATCT
>SECL01000046.1 GCA_004173455.1 Moraxellaceae bacterium
ACGCGCTTCCGCAGGGCCGCCCCGGTGCTGTTGGGGATCATGGGCGTGTTGCTCGTGTTGCGGGGGATGAACTTGGGCATTCCCTACGTTAGCCCGCATATGGTGGGTGGCGTGGAAGGGGCGGTGGGATGTCATTGATTCCCGATGCCTCGCGGGATCAGGGTTCTGTCTGTTCCAGCTGTTTGACTAGTTCCGGCAAGTAGGTCTCTTTGATCTGCCAGATGATGCGGAGATCGATGCCAAAGTAGTGATGCACGATCCGGTTGCGGAATCCACGGATACGATGCCAATCCAATTCAGGATGTGCCTCCTTGAATTCCTCCGGTAATCGTCCCGCAGCTTCCCCGATAATCTCGAAATTGCGAACCACTGCGTCAATGGTCTTGCTGTCAGCACAGAATTCGTCGTAGCCCAATCCTTCCGTATAGGATTGAATCTTTGCTGCACTTTCGAGCATATCCTGAACCAATAGCGCGGCATCTCGCTTAGACATAAACGATCTCCCTTTCGATGGCTTTGTAATACGGCTCTTTAATAGCGTTTCGGGATACCAGGTCTACCCGGCGATTGAGTTGTTGCTCAATGTATTCCGCCAGGTCGATGAACTCGATGCCGATGGGTTGGGAGAAATCCACCAGTATGTCCACGTCGCTCTGGGCATTGAAATCGTCGCGGACGACAGAACCGAACAGGGCTAAGGTCTGAACATGGTACCTGCGCTCCAGCTCCGGCTTGAGCCCGGCCAGGATGGCTTTTATGTTCATTGCAGCATGTCCCATTATTACAAAGATAGGGTAGCAGCCGGTGCCGGCTGATCGGCAGGTTATCGGGAGAAAGGAGTGCCGCTTGTGAGCCTGCATATGGTGGAAGGGGCGGTGGGCTGTCATTGACAAGATATACTCACCAGCCGCTTCGCTTGTCGTACCAGATCAGGTAGGTCCAATGGTCGGCAACAGGAACAGTCTTGCTGAACTCGCTAGGAGCGGAGCTGTCGGGTTTGGCAGACCAGGTAAGCCGCTCCCGGATGTCCAGGTGAAATTCCTTGACGTACTCGTTCCGGACCAGGGCTATGAACGTGGAGTCCAGCCCTATTTCAAACCCGAAGATGTTGTTGTCCCCGATCTGCTCGAACTGTTCCAGCAGGACCAATTGGGTAGCCGCCGGCAAGCGTACTTCGCTACTGTCCCTATGGTCAAGCTGCTGCAGCTCGCCCTGGGTATTCAGGAAAAAGGCGTTGCGCGCCCACTTCCAGCGGTTGCCCATCTGCTCCAGATCCGCGGCCGGGAAGAATTCGGGAAGCTTTGCGAGGACGCTCCTTCTCAGCGAGTCGTACAGGGGCAGCCGGTTGAGCACGGCCGTGTCGGGCTGCCGTGCATCGAATTGTTGCCGGATCCGTTCCTGGTCCTGGCCGGAACAGGAAGCCATGAGGCAGATGGGGAGAAGGGCGAGGTAGGCGCGCATGCTGGTTTAGATTGACAGGACAAACTTAAAAGTTCGTAAGGAGGAATTCAGGAGTGCCGTTTACCATCGCGACAAAAAGAACCACTAATCAAACAGATTAAAAGCTCTTTGACCTGATTTTTGTTTGGAAATCGACATAGTTCATGTTGTGCGCAGTCCGTCCCGATGTTGGTCCAGCTTTACCCGTATGGCCAGCTCCAGCGTGAATAGAACGACTATTTCTTCTTGCCGTAAATCTTGTCAATCATCTCGTCTTTTATGAACAGGTAGGCCGCTCCGCATACTGCTATCACTACGACCAAAGCTATCACAACATTTTTCGCAAACTCTGCTCCGCTTATTTCGCCTTTGAATAAGTCCACAGCTTCAGATGAGATAAAGAATACGAAAAGGCCAAAGCCAACAGCCATCAAAAACTTTGTCTTTCTGTTCATCACTACGAAGGTAGGTCCCAGATTGCGCACAATGACCAGGGCTTGCAGCAGGCCGGTTTAGTTTAGGAAAGGTAGTAAATGAAAGCGACCTAGGCTTGCGGCACAGCCCCTCCTATGTTTGTTTCTGTATCTTTTGTAGGATAAAGAATGTGGGCAGCGGGAGTAAGATCAAACAGCCCCTGAAGCCAGGAAAAGCTTGTACAACATGATGGTCCCCCACTGCCTTTTTACACACTACTGCGGGTAGTTCAACTGAGTCGGAATTGCAGTTCCTGAACTCTCATGAAATTAGGATGGCTGCAGGCGTGTAAAAATCACATTCTTCACTTCTAACAGTAAAACCAAATTACGAAGTGAAACTCGTTTGCGGCATCGACGTCTCTAAAGACACCCTGGATGTGTATTACAACTGCGCCTCCGGAAAGAACCATTACGCTAAGATCTCTAACAACACCACGGGCTACCGCGAGCTGCTCGAAATGTGTGGGGAGCGCGTGTACGTGCTGGAAACCTCCGGGCCCTACTACCTGGCTCTTGCCTTCACCCTGAAGCAAGCAGGAGGCGACGTGCGGGTAGAAACCCAATGGTTGTTAAGCGCTTTATCCAGATGAACCTGGAGCGCAACAAATCCGACAAAAAAGACGCCCGCTGGCTCTTCCGCTATGGCGTAGAACGAGAAGCGTCGGTGTGGCGCGTTCCCTCGCAGGCGCAGCTCAAATGCAGCCAGATCGGGGCTTTGATCGATATGTACGTCCGAAACCGCACAGCCTTGCTAAATCAACTGCATGCCCTCTCCTACATGCCTTTTGCAGATAAGGAAGTAGCAAAAAGCATAAAAGGAACCATTGGCAGGCTCGATCGTGAAATTAAAAAGCTGGAGGCACAAACGAGCCAGGAGCTGAAGCAGTGGTGTGGCGAAAAGATGAAGGCCGTGCAATCCGTTCCGGGTCTGGGCAAGCGTGCAGTAGCGGTGCTGATGGTAGCCACCGACGGCTTTACTAAGGTCACCAACCATCGCCAGCTCATTGCTCTGGCAGGACTTGCTCCGCGGGAGCACCAGAGTGGCACTTCCATTAAAGGAAAGAAAGGGATCTGTAAGATGGGCAATGGCTATTTGCGCAGCGTGTTGTTCATGGGAGCCATGTCCGCAAAGAAGCACAATGCTGCCTGCAGGGACCTTTATGATCGTTTACTGGCAAAGGGGAAAGCGCCTTATGTAGCCCTCATCGCCGTCTGCAACAAACTGCTCAAGCAAGCCTTTGCCATCGCCACAAAAGGAACCACCTACCAGGCTGATTATAAAAGCAGCTTAGCCTAGAAAATTATTTGGAAATCAACATAGTTCATGTTATGCGCCGTCGGGCCCCAAAGGACGCCACGCCTTCAACTCAGATCTGATCTGGGTTTCGAGCCAAGCCTGCTCCTCTTCCAAAGTCTTTTCCGTCTGGAGTTGATCATATACTTGCGGCAATTCATCAAGGGATACATAGAGGCCATATATACTACTGAATCTTATACTGTCGTAAACATAGACCCTGCTTTCTGCGAAGAAGTCGTACTTATCTAACGCATGCCATCGAATTTTGGCTACACCTTTCAGAACCGGCAATTGGCCATCGACAATCTGGCGCGCCAAGCCGGCACTATAGATCAACGCAGCTGTCCGTAAATCAGGCTCACCGATTTCTAATTCGGTCATTGCAAGTTTCAGATAAGACTTTATTTGAAATGGATTAGTGCTCTCGGGCAGACCAGCCAAAATTCGCAACGAAGGACTATCAAGTCCTTCCTCCAGAGCTGAAACAGCTATTCCAGGAAGTTGGTCGGACAAAAGATCTCCGATAACGTAACCAGCCAAGTTCTCACGAAAGGTCATTGGGAGGGTTTGATAGATGCCGCTAACAATCAGGGCTTTGCGCTGGCGTATAGCTAAGATAACTATTTGCTGTAGGAAAGTAAGCTAGCGCAACAGTCTATATGTAAAAGGGTCCGCCACCGGCAAGCAGTCATCTGCTGTTGCAAGCAGTGCTGCAAGAGGTATCTTAAGGAACCCAAATGCTTCATTGTATGAAAACAGGAGCAGTCCTCCGCAAAGCGAAGCTGTCCCTTGTAAAGCGGAGCAGGCCCTGCCGGGCAGGCTTGCGCTTCATAAATAATGATTGCCCCAGCATAAAAAAAAGCGGCACGAGGCCGCCTGCAATCATCATTTATGAAGCACCCAAAAAAAATAATGGTTACCTCATGCAACTTGCCATCATAGAGCATATCCAACATTTGATTATGGCCGTAACTCGTGAATCGCAGCCGCGGGTATAAATAAGACGAATCAGCCGGTTTTCGGAAAGAAGATGAGTCTGGATACATCTTAATATCGTTTATTCGAGCAAAGCTGCCATCGGCGCGAACTCTAACTGAATTTAAATAAGCAAGCCGTCCAGCTCCGTCAAAACAGTAAAATTCTTCATTCTTGAATATTCGAAGCCGATCTTGAAGTTTTACAATACGCCTTTGATTCATTATTTGATTAACCCTCACTAGTTGTTCTTTCGTAATGCCAATCCCTGCATAATCGATACGCTCGTCGTTCATGATTCTATCCATTAGTGTAGAATCCTTTTTTGAAGCGATTTCGATCTTCCTTGTAACCAATTTCACTTCGTTTTTCTCCCGCTCGGGTAAATCCTCATAAGCAGAATAGGATACAACGCTTGAACCCTCCTTCAAAATATCTCCAACTTGAAGTGTATCTGACCTGAATCCGAGGTTCAAATGCCCATGATTATTATTACCTACATTACATGAAATAAGAAAAAACAGCAAAATGGAGAGGATCTTTGTCATTAGGATCGAATTGCGGCCAACAAATATACCCAACCCATTGCGACTATCCGGCGCAAATAGCCCGCTTAACGCTATTGAGCCGAATGTAACCGTTTTTAAGCGTTTGGTGCTTTTTGGGGCCTTCCCCCCCAAAACTCCGTATTTCTACTATTCTTTTTCTCAATCCCTTTCCCGTCCTTTATAAGGCAATCCATTCACCAAACCTTAAAACTTTCTGTGTATGCCCCGTTCCACTTCCGAAACCGGTCA
>SECL01000015.1 GCA_004173455.1 Moraxellaceae bacterium
ACTCAATTTACTTTAGCAGTAGTTGATGAAGGACTATTAGATTTAACTAACTTTAAAACCCCTGATCCTTGGGATTCTTTTTATAAAAAACTAAGATTAATTTAGGTAGAAACCTACGTAGTGTTTTTTTGTGAATATCATATAAAGGTATAGGGTTTCGCCTAACTAAATATCTTAAATTTTGGTAAATTTTCTAAAAAAATATAGTGTAGTAAAAATTTCATGCGTTACTGATGTTCAGTCCATGAAAGGCACAAGTAGGAAGTTTTTGTATGATTGAATATTAATAATCTTCTCCAATATCTATTTGGCTTAATAATAAGTAGTGAATACATCAGCTAAGTTTTTTGTCTATTTTTGCTAGAATACTAAAAAATCTGTTGCTGACAATGCAGTAAAATGGGAATTTAATTAGTTTTATTGGTGGGTATTAATTATTATCTAATAGACAGTAAGTATGTCTATCAGAGTTTAATGGATAGCTTGGTATAACCAAGCTATCCGTAGCTATATTATTATTTAATTATGATGCTATAAGGATTATTGGTTATTTAGAGGTATTGCTTAATAATTATAATCAAGTAATGAAATTAGTGATTTAAGATTATTAATCTGAATATTAAATCTTGTTTATCTAGCGTCTAGATGAGTATTTTTATACATATACCACCCTCCTATGTGATGAACCTATATCCTTAGGAGATAACCATGAATCACTCAATAATTTCTCAACAGCCTTATATTAATCCAGTGCGCTTTCACCACAGTGAAGCGCATATTACCCTTGAGATTGAACAACTGGTTAATACAGTAATGAGTCAGCGAACAGGTAACCAGTCTATAGCCGGTATTTATACTAAACCTGTTTATCAACATAGGCTGGAATCGATGTCCAGACTACTTTCTGTGTATGAACCAGATTACAGTTACGAGTATTCAGAGCACTTAATGGTGTTCTGGAGAGCATGCCGTGATGCAGGAATTTTGCACTGGTGGGACAATTATCGGCATGGTGTCTGTGACCTTGACGATCTCAGTGAGTACCAGTTTGAAGATATGCTGGAGTCCATACTTCATTATGGACAAACCTGCCAGTCTCATCGGCGGCAGGCAGACCGCCGTTATGAGATGAAAAAGAAGCAACAGGGCATACAGGCATTATTTGAAGAAATCATGCAAAGGCATAGCAAGGTTCTGGCCGTGCGAACCAGTCTTTACTATCAAGCCGAGTATTATCATGAAAATGGTATTAGGCAGGTCTATGGCCATCTGGATGAATTTATTCAACAGATGGCTTACCGCAAAGGTTTATTTGATAACTTGCTGGCTTATGCCTGGGTCCTTGAACAAGGCACAAGCCGTGGATACCACATTCACCTGTCACAGTTCTTCAATGGCTCTCGGCATCAGTATGGGCGTTACCTCGGTGATCAAAGCGGGAAGATCTGGCAGGATGTGACCCACGGGATGGGCTATTGGCACAACAGCAATGCACAGGAAAAAGAGTTTGAAGCACGGGGAACCCGGGGCATTGGGATGCTGCACCGGAATTGTCCGGCAGAGTACGAATGTGCCCTGCGTAACTTAGGCTATCTGGCTGATCCAGAGAAGCTGGATCAGTATTTAAGAAAGAAACCCAAAGGTCGTAGAAGCTTTGGTAAGAGCTGGCTGTAATCGACGCTGGATTAACTGCTGGTTTATAGTAAGGTGGCGGGTAGAGATAGTGATGCTTACCTGTCTCGTGAAGAGTCAGTCCAGAGCTGTCCTAAGGTTTATTTATACATCCCCGCCGATGTTATGTGGAGAACCTTCCACGTAACTATCGACGAGGAATGAAGCAATGAACATTCAAATTAGTACCCCAGAGAACCCACGTAAACCTGAGCTACGCATCCTGCGTCTTGATGAGGTCAAGAAAATGGTTGGCCTGTCACGCTCAGCCATTTATGACCGGATGGATCCTAAGTCGAAACGCTATGATGCGACTTTCCCCAAACAGGTCAATTTAGGTGGCTCGGCAGTAGGCTGGCTAAAGCATGAAATTGAAGACTGGATTCACCTGCAAATGCTTAAGCGTCACAGCTAATCACTGTAGTCAGGCATCTATCCATGGACTGGATGGCTTCATCAATTCATCATAATGCCAGCCTTGCGCTGGCATAAATTTGCTTACAAGAAACGCTGAAAGTAATGGGCAATATCGGTTTTGTTCTGATACTGCTCATGAGTCACCTGATTGTGGACCTGATGGATATGCGACACCGCAATCCGCTTGGGCTGACCAGAACGCAGGGTGAGGTTGATATAGGCCTTATCCTCTTGCTGGCTACAGCCACTTACATGACCACTAATTTTCATATCCCGATTGCTGACCGGATCATAAATCGTAAGCACATGGTCATAGCTTGCCTGTCTTAGACTGGCAGGGTCCTGTTGATTAAACGCAGGGTGCTGGTGACCATTTGGCTGCCCGGTTGCCGGATGCTCTATAATGACAGGCTGTACATCATGGAGTGGATGTTTCTGTTTGGCCCTGGGTGCAAACAGGCTTGCAATGCTGAACACAATAAAGCGCAGGCCAAAGAATAAAATACACACCAGCAGGAAGAATACCGCAAGACCCATCAATAATTTGAACATTGATTATCTATCTCCTGCTGCTGATCCGGCTTAATCGGGTTAGATAGGCACAGGCCTGTTATTGATGGCCTGCTTAAACCGCTATTAGTAGTTTTCTGCCGCCCGCGCAAACTCTTCGGCATAATACTGGCTTTGTTTGATCTGCCGGAAGCTGGTGGGCGGCTGGTACTGATAGCTGATGGTATTGCCATCCTCATACAGGGTGGCGGTGACCGTATTGCTTTCAGTCTCACCGGTCTTGCGCTGCTTGAATGTCACGATCCCGGTAAAGTCACTGCCCTCCTTGTTCAGCTTAATGTCGGTGGCACGGATATCATTGTATTTAACCGAGGTGCGTAGCTCTTCATTAATGGCATCCTGAACCTTAGACCCCACATTGCCACTTGAAGCCCCGCCACAGGCAGACAGTAACAGCATGAGGGCTGTCACTGGGAAAACGTGTTTTAACATGATGGACTCACTGTATTTTTTATTAAAGAAGACTTACTCACCCATGTCCTGTTCGGCGTAGGGATTATCATCGGTGGTCATAGTGTGATGACTAGGGGGCTGGCTGCTATCCTGATTGATGCTGTCCTGTGTAATGGCTGGATCAGTTACCGGTGCAGTGGCCACATTGGCTTGCTTGCCAGCGGCATCGCCCCAGACGGCCGGGTCTTCCTCACGCCAGTAACGCTCGTAGCTGTATTCAGGCTCACGGTTGCGTGGGTCATGCTCGCGCTGCCACGGCTGGTAGTCAGCCAGGTTCATCCGGACCTCACGGTTCTGCGCAATGGGGGAGAGCAGGCGGTCATCCTGCACATCGGTGGGCAGTTTGGAAATCACAATCTCACCGGTATCGGCACGCAGGTAGGCCACCACCCGAAAGTATTTCTTCATGGGGCTGGCCGGATGGCGGAAGTACAGCACACCCGCCCAGTGCCGCTCACCCATCAGGTCCAGCTTTTCACTGCCAGTCCAGACCTGCTGGCGCGAGGAGGGTGATTCATTGTCCGGATTATCCGGGGTGTGATCTGCATTCAGTTCCTGCATGATCTGCTGGTTGACATACGCACTGATCTGATTAATCGAAGGTACGCGTACTACCTGTCCCAGTGTCCCGCTATCAGCGGCCACGGCTTTTTGGATGGCTGCGGCATTGGTACCGACCGGATGGTTGAGATCTGACAGATAAGCACTTGGCAACAGCTGACGCACGACATAGGTGTCATATTCCTGTGCCGCAGTCGCATCCTCCGGATTGACATCATCCTCGGTGGGTTTATAGGTAATATCTCGCTGGTTGGGATTGCGTGGATTAGGCACCCGGGCCTTAACGGTCTTGGGAGCGGCATCTAATTGCGTAACACCCTTACCGGATAAAAACGGCTGGCCCAGGGTATTTAAGTTGACCGGAATTTCCCACAGGTCTTTAAGCTGATAGATATAGTATTGCTTGCCATCAATGTCCTGAATCTCAGGTTTGCCCTCGACAGTGCTACCAGCATCCTGTCTTGAACAGGCGGTCAGGCCAATCGATAGCACAAGCATGCCATACAGCATGGTGGTTTTCACAACGCATTCCCCTTCAATTAAATTATTGATTGTTGTCTTGGTTCTAGTCTTGGTCTTAAGCCGCGGCTTCACGGTTAATCATGCTGTGCAGTACTTGCCGGGCCATCTCTTCGGCTTCACTGACATATTGCTCACCAAATACCAGGGTCAGCTTGTAGCCTAAACCTGCGGCAAACAGCTGGCCAACCACCGGTAAAAAGGCAGACAGGTTTTTAAGGCTGGCGCTGCTGCCAATATTCTTTAAGGCAAGCAGTACTCCATCGGTGAGCGTATAACGGGCAATCCACTTGGCAATGTTCTGCTTTAGCGCTTCAAACTCAGGCGTGGAGGACAGGTGAGGCTGGCGGCTTTGGGCAAATTGCAGCTGCGCTTCGGTCAGTCCATATACCTGATTGATTTGCTGGCACATGTTTAGCAATACCCCAGCGTCTACCGAGATGTTTAAAAGTGGCACCGGATTTAAGCCATTGGCTGCTGATAACACCGCAGACCACGACACAATCTTGTAGGCCACAGCACGTTTAGCAGTTAAGGCTTGATCTGACCAAGCCGCCATCCCGGCAACAAAACGGTCATGCTTGATGCCTTGCTGGGAGGCGGCAATATCATCAATTAAGCACGGTAAATCCCACTGCCCAGGATGACGGGCTGAGGTGAGATAGATATGAATGGCAGGATGAGTACCCGCATGATTAAGCACACCAGTAAACTCATCATTCAGCACATCAGTAAAGCCAGCCTTTAAACTGTCACGCACCTTTTGCAGGGTTTGTGCCTCGGTCAGTTGGTTGTCATGCGCCTCATCATGAATGGCGATATCAATCTTGTTGCGCACGATGAAGCAGGGCTTGTTAAGCACTGTGGTGATTTGCTGGTATAAAAACAGATCAGCTTCATACAGCCGGGTATGAGTAACCATCACAAAGCAGTCGTACTGTGCTAAGGCCAGATCATCGATATAGCTGTGCTGCGGCCAGCGCGCCGTACCACAACCGGGCAAATCAACAAACTCAATGCCATGGTGCAAATAGGCCTGTGCCTGCATGGTTTGTTCGGTACTGCCAACCTGTGCAATCTTCTGCCCGGCGATGGCATTAATCAGAGATGACTTGCCAGAACCACTCAAGCCAATGATGCCGCACTTGACTGTGGTGTTTTCAAACTGCGCCTTTTGGTGTTGGGCTTCCTGTAAAAGCAGGTCAATCTGCTGATGAAGTACTGAGTCCTTGTCGGTGGTCATTTCTATTAGTTCTCCAAGCCATTTAAATGATTATTCAGCTAATGACTGAACTCTATTAAGTTGATTTATGGCCAATATTGAGCATAGGTAAGGATAATAGAAATGTACCTAATTTGGGTACAAAGGTCAATGTATCTTAAATAGGTACAATGACAAATAGTATTTATACTGATGAAATGCTAGCTTTAAGAAGTTGGCTAAAATTAGAACGTGAAACACGTAATTTATCTATGCGAGCATTAGCTGAGCGTATGGGAAAACCGCATTCTTATATACAGAAAGTTGAGCAAGGTGAGCGGCGTTTAGATATTGTTGAATATGTATGGTATTGCCAAGCTCTTCAGATTAGCCCTCAGCATGGTGTAACTCTAGTTGAAACCGCTATAAAAAAATGAAAATTATAAGTTAGTAAAAAGCCATTTATATCAAGTAACTTCATCCCAGATAATTTCAGGTATATATCACTCTTATGAATAGGGAATAACATCGGCACTGTAATGCTGGTGTTTCCCCTAACCTGATACGGCATAAAACCCAGCCTGCATTTGCAGGCTTTTTTATGTCCTCAAACTTTATATCCCTGTTAATCATCACGGAGTTTATCCATGAAAAAACCAAACTGTCCCCACTGCCATTCCCAGCAGACCCATGCCACCTCATCTATCCCTAAGGTGGTGGTCTTACAGGATGCTTTTTTGGAGCTGCGCCGCTTGTGCGAGCATATTGGCCAGTATGCCTTAGCGGGTGCTGCCATTGGCCGTAAGGTGCGTCTGGTATCCCCAATGGCCGGGATGACCTCGGGCTTTGTGGTCGGTAGCCTGATTGGCGGTCTAACCTGTACGGTATCTGTACCGCTGATTTGCAGTGCCCTAAAAACCACGGTGCTACGGTCTTACCAGTGCCGGCATTGTGGCCAGTGTTTTAGGCACTTTGGCATTTAATAGATTCAACTGAACTGACTTGGTTTAGATTTATCCTATTGGGGCTTTAGTTATCTTACCTTAAATCAATTTAATCCCTGATTTCCAATTCAACATTACTCAACCTGCTGTCTCATTACACCCAATCTTCTTAAACCTACTCACTGACACTGCATTGACTTGATGCGGTGGAAATTCGTTTATCTGCAATTTAACTCAATCAAGGACTTATCAAATGGCACATTTAATCGATTCAATGGCATTTACTGGCACCACCCCCTGGCATGGCCTTGGCAACCAGCTCACTCCTAAACAACCAATCGAAGTCTGGGCACGCCAGGCTGGTATGGACTGGAGCATAGAAGCCTCACCAGTGCATTACCTGACCCGGCTGCCTAATCTCGATGGCAGTAATAGTCATGATAGTTCAATAGCCCATCCTCATATAGGCAAGCATCCCAAGTGCGATATCCTGCTGTCCTTTGATGAGCAACAGGTACTCTACCGCTCTGACAACCAGGCACCCTTGTCTGTGGTGAGTCAGCGTTATCAGGTGGTGCAGCCCCGCGAGATTCTGGAATTTTATCGTGACCTCACCGAAAAGGCTGACTTTGAGCTGGAAACCGCAGGCGTCCTTAAAGGCGGCAAGAAGCTGTGGGCACTGGCACGTACCGGACAGTCTGCATCGATCAAGGGGAAAGATGTCAGTAACGGTTATATCCTGCTGGCTACTGCCTGTGATGGTTCTATGGCCACCACAGCACAGTTCACATCCATCCGGGTGGTGTGCAATAACACCCTGGCGATTGCCCTGCGTCAGGCTAAATCCCAAGGTAATTCATCCAGCTCACTGGGCAATCAGGGTATGGTGAAAGTGCCGCACAATACCAAGTTTGATGCGCAAAGCGTTAAGCAGCAGCTAGGTATTTCCATATCAAGTTGGGATGAATATATCTATCAACTCAACCAGCTATCTAACCGTAAGGTCAAGAATGCTGAGGTGGACCGTTATTTATGGCAGGTGTTTAACGACAAGACCGCACCGATCAGCAGCAGCTTTAATGAGCGTGCGATGACCAAGTGCAAGTCACTGTTTGAAGGACATGGCCGCGGTGCCATGCTGGAGTCTGCCAAAGGAACTGCTTATGGCCTGCTCAACAGTGTCACCGAGTTTGTTGATCATGAGCGACGGGCTAAAAGTACTGATCACCGGCTGGAATCAGCATGGTTTGGCAACGGGGCAGTGATTAAACAGCGGGCACTGGATTTGGCGGGAATGATAGTGGCATAAGGATTAACCAGAGCATTTGCTCTGGTTAATTAAGCATTTCATAGATAAATTTATTTTTTTGCTTGTAAGAAAAATTAATAATATCAATTGACTTATGACTGTTGTGCTTTACTTGTAATTTTTTATGATTTTATTTCATATCATTGATAAGTAAGAGAGTTTCTACAGTAGTCTTAACCTTGTCCAGCAGGTTTTAATAGTGATCCTAATAGTTGCTCATTGTTCTATATTCAAGACTCAGTGTTTCTTAATTGAAGCTTCTGTTTGTCTCTCATACCAAATAGTATCAAAGCGCGTTTTTCACAACAAAGTATGATGTCATATTTTAGTTTTAATCATAGATCCTTTCTTAAGTGAAATTAATATTGAATTTTTCCAAAATCATGCTGGTAAAATTTAATAATGGAGTGATAGACAATGAATACATTTAACAAAAGTGCTGTTGAAAAAAATAAGTGGATGATTGATCCAGATGATGCAGTAATGTTATTGATTGATCATCAAAGTGGTTTATTCCAATTGGTACGCGATATGGATCAACCCACTTTACGTAACCATGCCATTGCATTAGCAAAAGTAGCCAAACTTGCAAACCTTCCTACATTTACAACAGCTTCCGTTCCTGATGGTCCAAATGGACCATTGATTCCTGAAATTCATGAAGCAAATCCCGATGCAGTATACATTCCTCGTACAGGTCAAATCAATGCATGGGATAATCCTGAATGGACTAAAGCCATTGAAAAGACTGGGCGTAAAACCTTAATTATTGCTGGTACTTTAACTAGTGTTTGTATGGCATTTCCTGCACTGAGTGCTTTATTAAAGGGCTATAAAGTTTTTTGTGTTGTTGATGCTTCAGGGAATTGGAGCCAAATGGCAACAGATTTGACAGTTGCTCGCATTACACAAGCGGGTGCTATGCCAATAGATACTTATGCTGTATTAGCAGAGATAATGAGTACATGGAATCGTGCTGATGCCTTTGACTTTGCTAATATTATGATTGACCATATAGTACCGCCATATCGTGCATTGTTTGAAAGCTATAATAAAGCTCAAAGTGTGCAACGTGACGGGCATGAAACAAAATTAGATAATCAATAGCCAGTGAAATAAAAAAGCTCTAACTTGCAGGGCATGCTATGGCGAATTACAATTTACGTGTCGGCAGTAGCCATTGCCCTGTGAGTGATATGCTAGATATTATGGGTGAGCAATAGAAAAAACTGATTATTTATCATCTTTAGCACATGCCTAAACGAACTGGGAAGTGATTTGCTTGAAATCACCCAGCGGATAATGAAGATATTTATTCAAACCTGTCATCACTGAACTGATAAATAAAATATTAACAGTCAAATTGATACACTCGCGAATCTCATCTAACGATAAAAACCGACTCTTGTTTCTGTAAGATAGCTAAATTCTTCCTCCAGAAAATCCAGCAAATGCCTAACCGCAGGTAATATGCCGCGCCTTGATGGAAATACCGCCTGAACCACACCAGAAACAGGATACCAGTCGGGACAGAGCTGGATCAGGCTACCTGATTTCAGCTCAGACTCAATCATCATGACAGGTACAGGTGCCACGCCTACTCCGTATTTTACGGCATCAATGACGCCAAAAATATCATTGATAATCAGACGGGGTTGATGATTGATTTTAATCACTTCGTGGCTCTGATGATGCTCAAGAATCCAGCAGTACTGATGTTCCGCATTGCCCAGTCCAACACTTGGTAATTGCTTAAGTTCATCGGGCAAAACCACATTGCCCTGATTCAGTATTAATTTTGGATGAGCAACCATAATCAAGGTATTAATGGCCAGATTTTTAACCACTAGGTCACTATCTGCAAAAGGTGGAAAGCGTACACGCAATGCAATATCAATTCCCTCTGCCAGCACATCAACATTGCGATTGGTAATGTCCACATGAATTTGTACTTTAGGATATGCCGCCATGAAACGTGCTAGCATGTCCTTGATCTGGGAATACAGCAGCGGTGGTGGACAACTCATCCGGATCAGGCCCTGTGGCTCATCAATATGCGAATCTATAAATTCCTGCGCAGCTTCGGCTTCAGCAAGCATGGCCTGACAATATTGATAATACTTCTGTCCGGTTTCCGTGACATTAAACTGCCGGGATGACCGCTGAATTAAACGAACATTCAAGCGCTCTTCAAGTAATGCAATACGGCGACTTAATTTGGACTTGGGAATAGTTAATGCACGGCTAGCCGCAGTAAAGCCCCCATACTCAACTGTTTTAGCAAAAAAATAAAGATCGTTCAGGTCATGCATCTTATTCTCTTTTTATCGTTCTACTCATGGAACTTTAAAGATAAATTTTAATGGCTATTCATACAAGTGTACTAGACCTATATTTTACTTAAACCAGTACATGATTAATAAATATGGGAATAAAGAATGAAAAATATCCATAAAACTGTAATCCATTTTACTTCGCTATCAATGTCCAGCTCACTTTAGTTCCTTGCAACTCAACTAGACCTTATTTTTACCACAGGAGAACCATCTCATGACCAGCGAAGCTATTCGTGACCCAAAGAATGATCATTTACTTACCCCACAAAATGCCACCTTTATTATTATTGACTATCAGCCTGTACAGGTGAATTCCATTGCCTCTATGGATCGTCAGCTCTTGGTTAACAATATCGTTGGCACGGCTAAAACAGCGGTGGCTTATGGCTTACCGATTGTACACTCAACCGTGAACGTCAAAACTGGTTTAAACAAGCCGCCTATTCCTCAAGTGCGTGAAGTTCTAAAAGAATATCCAACCTATGACCGTACCTCGATTAATTCCTGGGAAGACACAGAATTTGTAGAAGCCGTAAAAGCAACCGGTCGCAAGAAACTGATTATGACTGCCTTGTGGACAGAAGCATGTCTGACCTTTCCAGCTCTGGATGCACTACAGGAAGGTTATGAGGTCTATGTGGTGGTCGATGCCGTAGGCGGAACCTCTGCTGCTGCACATGAAGCTGCCCTACGCCGGATTGAACAGGCTGGCGGTAAGCTGATTAGTTTGACCCAGTTGCTGTGTGAGCTGCAACGTGATTGGAAACGTAGCGATACCGTACCCGATTTTATGCGTATCTTTATTGAAACGGGTGGTACGCCTGGTCTCCAATTTAATGCCGATAAAAATGAGTGATTAAAGTAATTTTCTTTGAAAATGCTTTGATTTTTAAGGTTTTTAAATTAACCAGAATAATTAATCTGGTTAATTATTAATTTTTTCAGCGTCGAAGCCCGATATAGAGGTCTGGCGAATTTGCAGGCAATGCTTTGCATGGTTTTCACCCCAGATATGCATGGCATTTAGCACAGGAAACAGCGTCCGCCCTTGTTCAGTTAGGGAATATTCAACTTTAGGCGGCACTTCCTGATAGTCAAATCGCTGGATCACCCCATCCCGTACCAACTCCTTTAACTGTAAGGTCAGCATGCGCTGGGTAATATCCGGCAGATCACGGCGTAATTCATTAAAGCGTTTGGCCGAGTGTTGCAGATGGTAAATAATCAGTACTTTCCATTTCCCACCAATAATATCCAGCGCATCACTGACCGGGCAATGATTACTGCCGGCAGGTAGTGGGTAATTTGGCATAGGTTTTCCTCTTTCTCCATATTTTAATCACGGTATAAAAAATGTGCGTACTTACTTTTTTATACTGTAGGAATTATAATGATTCTATCCACAAAATGCCAAGTCAGATTTGGTACAGGAGAAAAAAATGAACAATTATCCTCAACAGCATTATCGTCAAATCCATAATATTTATGCTGCACCCCGTCCGCACTGGGTCGGTAATGGTTTTTTAGTCAATCCCATGTTCAGTCATATGGCTGGTGACAAACGCACTGATCCGTTTTTAATGCTCGACTATGCGGCACCGCATACCTATCAGCCCAATCACAGCGCACCTCGCGGTGTGGGGCAGCATCCGCACAAAGGCTTTGAAACTGTAACCATAGCGTATCAGGGCGAAGTGGCGCATCGTGATTCGTCTGGTGGCGGTGGGGTAATTAAAACCGGAGATGTGCAATGGATGACCGCAGGTAGTGGCGTGCTGCATGAGGAATTTCATTCCCCTGAATTTAGCGAAACAGGTGGTGACTTTGAAATGGTTCAGCTTTGGGTCAATCTTCCCGGCAAAGACAAAGGCGTTACTGCCCGCTATCAACATTTGGTGAATGAACATATTCCTGTGGTGACCTTGCAGGATGACAGTGGCGAAACTGGCGGTACGGCTCGCTTGATTGCTGGTGAGTTTGCTGATCAAACCGAAAGTATTAAAGGCCTAGGTACGACTTTTACGCCTATTAACCTGTGGGATATTGAGATTACTGCCGACAAGTCAGTCACGCTTGCTGTTCCAAAAACGCATAATCTGCTGCTTTTGGTGATGCGTGGCAACGTGGTGATCAATAGTGATGACAGCCAGAAGGTTGGTGAAAAGCAACTGATTACTTTTGCCAGGGAATCAGGTGAAACTGGTGTAGACCTGTTGCGTTTGCTGGCCGTTGATCAGGATGCCAAAGTGCTGCTGATGAGTGGCGAGCCGATCAATGAACCGGTAGTCGGTTATGGCCCGTTTGTGATGAACAGTGATGCTGAAATCCAGCAGGCCATACTGGATTTTAATGCCGGTAAATTTGGTTCAATGCAAGGGTAATTGCCAAAACGCCAGGGTGTTAATCGTATCAGAACAACAAAAAAGCTGGGCTTAGGCTCAGCTTTTTTACCCGGTAATCTTTATCGAGTCCTCCATAACCAGTAAAGCAGGAGCGCATGTTGATGACTATTGAAACCCCAATTTTGCACCTGCCACGTCATGCTGACAGTTTATTGGATGCAGAGTGGCTGTTTTTGCATGATCATTTACCGCCAGATGACTGGTTTAACCTGGATTATGCCTATAAAACCTCAACGTGGCTGACCATGCATTCCCGCATTCAGCAGCGGCAAGGCGGACTGCAAAAAACCAGTAACGCCTATCAGGACAACAGGCTGGACTGGGCGAACTATAAATCGCAAACGCTACGTCAGCTTTCTAGCCATATTGACCATTTACATGGTCACCACAGTATTGAAGACGGGCAATATTTTCCGCGTTTTGTAAAGAATTATCCCCGGCTAGCCGCAGGTTTTGCCATTCTGGACAATGACCACCAGACCTTGAATGCTGCCTTGCATGACCTGCAACAAAGTGGCAGGCGCTTGTTTCGCGCCACGCTGGAAGATCAACAGCTTGCCGAAACCTTGCATCAACAGCTGAGTCAGGTTGGCATATTGCTGTCCCGTCATTTAAGTGATGAAGAGGACCTGGTAATTCCAGTTTTAGGATTAAGTTAAGGTTTATCTGGGTTTGCTGTAAAACCGCCGGTTTGTTTGCCCTCGTGCAGATGGTTCTATAAGACATTGCATTTGACTTATAAACTGGCGTTAACAGGATTAACTAATCAAAGCGTAAAATCTCATTCCAGTTGGATAAATAGTTGGGTGACTTCCTGGCCTGGCACATAGCCCAGTGCCGGTCTTTGAAGGTACACGAACCGATTGAAATGGCATCCCGGCCATATTTTTTGTTAATGCTATCTAGGGTATCGCCAAGTTGTTTGCGTACCCTGATCTGCTCATGATCGGCCAGCAGGTCAGGCAGGTAGGCATGATCGGGGACAATATTCAGTAGCACCACACTGGCCCGTTTATAGTTCAGCTTGGGCTGAAAGATTTTCTTTAAGGCCTGTATCACCAGGTGGTTAATCAGCAAGACATCGTCGGTGGCATGCGGCAGATTGATCAGCAGGAATGGATGATAATAAGGCTGTACAAAGCGGTTGGTTTTAATACTAATGCCTACACTGGCACACAGCAGTTGTTGCTTGCGCAGTTTGGCCACCGCCCGCCTGACAAACAGGGTTAAGGCTTCTTTTAAATGATGCAGTTCAGTCACCGGCTTGCCAAAGGAGCGGCTGGAAATAATCTGTTTTTTATCCGGTAGGGTATGTTCCATCTCAATGCAGGCCAGCCCCTGTAATTCCAGCACCGTGCGCTGCATCACCACACTAAACTGCTGGCATCGGCCAGTACCAGGTCCAGGGCTGTGAGGATATTTAAAGCAGCTAACCTTTCTTTGTTTTGCCGTCCGACGCCCCAGATGTTGCTGACTTCAATATTAACCAGCAGGTCTTCTAAAATCAGTGGGTCAATACTGGTGAAGTCACATACCCCGTTAAAGCTGCTGATTTTCTTAGCCAGCTGATTCGCCAGCTTGGCTTGGGTCTTGGAGTAGCCAATGCCAATACAGCAGGGCAGGCCAATCCATTGTTTAATGGTCGCCCGCATGGCTTGAGCATAGGCGGTTAATTCATGCTGCTGTTGATACTGGGTCAATTCCAAAAAGCATTCATCAATGGAGTAGGGCTCCTGCTCGGTGGGACTGACAAACTCAGCAAGGATGGCCATAAAGCGCCGTGACATCTCACCGTATAGCGTGTAGTTACTGGACAGTACCGCAACCTGATGCTGCTGGATAATATCCTTAATCTTAAACAGGGGAATGCCCATCTTAATGCCTAAGGCTTTGGCCTCAGCAGAGCGGGCGACCACACAGCCATCATTATTGGACAGTACCACCACCGGTTTACCATTAAGGCTTGGATCAAACACCCGTTCACAGGACACATAGCAGTTATTCACATCAACCAGGGCAAAGATCCGGCTATGGTAGGCGGGGCTAGTCTGTTCAGAAGCAGGTAATGCAGAGACAGTGAGATTAGACACATTTGATACAACAGTTGGATCTGATAGCGCAGAGACAGGTTGTTGATCAGCTAGACCCTGATGCGCTGCCATAACCTCACCCTAGCGCTTTATCACTTTCTTGATGTTATAGGTGACCACGCCAATGATCACTACGGTCTGGCCGGGTTCAGGGTAGATGTTATGAAACTCCGGGTTCTCGGCCTTAAACCAGATGGGCTGGTTATGTTCATTCAATATGGCTGATAGCGGCTTATTGCTATTGCCGGGACTATTACAATCCTCATCATTGTCGTATTCACACAGCATCAGGCGCTTCATGGTGAATTTGTTGTCAATCATGGCAATCACAATGTCCTTGTGACGGGCTTCAATACTGCGGTCAATCAGGATTTCATCACCCACTTCAAAACCCGCACCCAGCATGGATAGTGAACCGACAGATCCTGCTGAATAGTCGGAAAGGGTAGTATCGTGCTGGGCTGCTGTAAGAACTGTTTGACTAACTCCTTTTTGGACACCGGTACACGCATTACCGTGGTGGCTTCATCATAGCTGGGCTTACGGCCAGCATTGGGACGTACGCCGCCATGCTTATTGATGGTTGTGGTAGCTGCTGTGCCACCCACTTTGTGCTTGGGCTTACGCTCAGGCTGATTTAAATCGGTCATGTTGTTCTTGGTTTTGTTACGTAAACAAGAGCAGCATAGAGTATTTAACTCATTAAAAGCAAACCACTGGTCGGAAGCGCTTGTAGAATTTTATGTATTATCTAAGATTAAAATTGAACAATAACTAACTACATTACTCTGGGGGACACATGAAAGGACTCATGTATGTTGTAGGATTGGCGGCTTTAACCGTACTTGCACCATCTGGTTATGCCAAAGGAACTTCGACTGAGAAAATCAAGCAGGCAATTATTCAGGAATCCATCGATAACTATCCGGGCAATTGCCCCTGTCCTTTGATAATAGTTTCAAAGTACTCACGGATTGCTTTACCGCCAATAGTATTACCTTCAATGGCATTGGAGTGATAAGACCAGAGTATCACCAAATCATGCGAGTTTTTGATGTTAGTAAGACTATTAGGCTTTTGCTATAATTGAGCTTAGGATTTTATTTATCCTGATGTAAATCTCAATCGTGTGCCCATATCAGGTATTTCACTTGGCAATTAATGGATGTTGATGATCCGCAGCAAATTGTCGCCGCGCTTCTTCAATCTGGCCATGATGGGCTTCGGCCCATAGCCACACGCCACAAAATGCACTGCCTAAGCTATGCCCAAGGCTAGTTAGACTATATTCCACACGCGGTGGTACTACTGGATAAACCACCCGTTTGACCAATCCATCACTTTCCATCTGCCGCAAGGTTTTAGTGAGCATTTTCTGACTAATCCCCTGAACCTGCTTGCCAAGCTGAGTAAATCTGACCGTCCCTGCCTGTTCCAGCGCCTCTAAAATTAGCATAGTCCATTTATCAGCAACTCTGCCAATAATTTCATGAACCAGTTTTTCTACCGTCGCATTCACTGGCAGGGTGGTCTCCTGTGACTGGGCGTGCAATGCCTGTTCATAATCGTGCCATTGCATCTTTAGTACTCTCCTGTGGGTTCGTATGGCACTTTTAGGTGCCTACTTTTTAATCTATCGTCAGGGATTTATAGTACAACTTTATCCATGAGGGAAGCGAAAAATGAAACTAACTGGCAATACGATTTTAATTACAGGGGGTGGTTCAGGGATTGGTAAGGCACTGGCAAAAGCTTTTTATGCACAGGGTAATAAAATAATTATCGCAGGCCGCCAAGTTGATAAACTCAAAGATATGGCCGCTGCTTTTCCCGGCATGGCTTACCTGTCTATTGATATGACCAGCCTTGAATCAATCACGGCATTTTCTAAACAGCTTATTGCCGAGCATCCTGACTTAAATGTGATTATTAATAACGCTGGTATTATGGTTCCAGAGCAATTACTCACAGCACCGGCACATCTTGAAATAGTACAGCGGACGATTTTAACCAATTTTCTGGGACCTATCTGGCTGACCTCAAGTTTATTGCCCCATCTCATGCAGCAACATGCATCAACCATTGTGATGGTAAGCTCTGGGCTGGCTTTTGTTCCTTTGGTGCATACACCAACTTATAGCGCCACCAAAGCAGCACTTCATTCTTATAGTCTGTCATTGCGTGAGCAGCTAAAGAGAAGCTCGACTGAAGTGATTGAGATTATTCCGCCTTATGTGCAAACAGAATTGATGGGCATCCAGCAGGCCAATGATCCTCACGCTATGCCCTTGGAAGATTTCATTGATGAAGTCATGCTGCTCATGGGAAAAAATGATGGCACAGCAGAGATTGTGGTAGAGCGCTGTAAACCATTACGCTATGCAGCCGACACCCACACGTTCGACCAGACATTCACAGCACTTAATCAGCAGCATTCAACGTAATCTATGGACAGCAATCGTAGCTATTAAAGATGAAGTGAGTGATAACTAAAGCGGGTTTTGGCAACACGGACGAAGCTGAAGCCGCGCTATGTATGTTGTAATAAATATTGCTCTTAAGCCTATATTGTTATCAATTAGGCTTTCGTAAATAAAATAAGTATCTAATTTAATTAAAATTTATTCAAATTAAAGATAATGATGTAAACCAAGTTATTTTTGATTTTTATCCAAATTTTTTCACTAAAATTGATGTAATTTATAAAGCTGTATGCATCAAAATGTAACTTTTGGGCGTTAGCATACCTCAAGGTGACTAAAGCAGAATCTAATCAGAACATCTACATAGTGGTTTTCATCACATTTTTATATCACGATAATTTTAAGTAAATATTGGTTTTTAAGGGTGAGTTATGGAACTGGATCGTCGTCGATTTTTATCGGGTGCAGCGTCAATGTCAGCAATTGCTGTATTACCGTTGTCCATTCAACGCGCCTTAGCGATTAGTCCAGCGGGTTCGTCCTTATCAGCGGTAAAACATATTGTCATCTTTATGCAGGAAAACCGCTCCTTTGACCATTATTTTGGCTCAATGAAAGGAGTGCGTGGATTCTCTGATAAAGTTCCCTTATTCCTGTCGAATGAGAACACGGTGTTCCAGCAGCCTAATGGTACAGCAGCTGTCATGCCTTTTCATCTGGATACCGCTAAAACCAGAGCACAATGTATGTCTGGACTGGATCATAGCTGGAGTGGTGGACACTCAGCTTGGGCTAAAGGTAAATCTAATAACTGGATTGCTGCCAAGTCCAAAATGACCATGGGTTATTTCACCCGTGCTGATATTCCTTTTCATTATGCATTGGCCGATGCATTTACGATTTGCGATCACTATCATAGCTCAGTGATGGGGCCAACCAATCCAAACCGTTTGTATTTATGGACCGGTATGATTGATCCGTCTGGCACTGGCGGTGGCCCAGCGATCAATAACGATGATCCGGGATTTACTTGGACAACCTATCCTGAACGTTTGCAAAACGCAGGTGTCAGTTGGAAGGTTTATCAAAATGCCAATGACAACTATACGGATAACTCACTGGTCTGGTTCAAAAATTTTAAAAATGCACCACAAGGCAGTGTATTACAGACAAGGGGCATGGGTTCTGTACCTAAGGTGACAGGCAATACGGTGGATGATATTGCTGCTGCGCTAAAAAGTGATGTACTCAATAATACTTTGCCGCAGGTCTCTTGGGTGGTCGGGCCTGAAAGTGCCTCAGAGCATCCCAGCCATAGCCCAGCTGCTGGTGCTGACATGATCAGCAAGGTACTCAATTCACTGACAGCCAATCCGGATGTATGGGCATCTACTATTTTGCTTCTGAACTATGATGAAAATGATGGCTTCTTTGATCATGCGATTGCTCCCATTCCTCCAGCAGGCACAGCTGGTGAGTTTGTAAATGGGTTGCCGATTGGGCTAGGGTCAAGAGTGCCCATGACGGTCATCTCACCCTGGAGTACAGGGGGTTATGTATGTTCCCAAGTGTTTGATCATACATCAGTGATTCGTCTGCTGGAAGTCTGGACTGGCGTACAGGAACCAAATATTTCAGCATGGCGCCGTAAAGTCTGTGGAGATTTAACCTCAGCCTTTAACTTTTCGGCAACAACAGTCAGTGTGCCAGCCATGCCCAATACGGCCACACTGGCCAGTCAGGCCTCAACGCAGTGTTCAACATTACCTGCGCCATCAGCGCCAACCACACAAGCGATGCCTGTACAAGAAGCAGGCACAAAACCTGCCAGAGCATTACCGTATCAGCCCAATGCTACATCACGCATTGATAAGGCTGCTGGGAAATTATGGATCACAATGGCGAACACAGGCACAGAAGCATTTCACTATGCCATCTTTGCCAATAACTTTCGTACCGATGGGCCATGGCACTATGATGTGACCGCTGGCAGTTCAGTACAGGATTATTTTAGTGTACAGACTTATGGCGGAGGCAGTTATGATCTATCGGTTTACGGGGCTAATGGTTTCTTAAGACGGTTTATTGGCAGTATCAATACGGTAGGTGCAGGGCTTGAAGTGAGCAGTTCCTATGATTTATCCAGAGCAGGACAGGCACGTATTGTCCTGAGCATGGTCAATAATACAGCCAGTGCCGTGACATTTACCGTGAAGACTAATAATTATCGTAGTGATGGCCCGTGGATCTACACGCTGCCTGCGGGTACGTCATCAAGCGATTACTGGAGTGCTGAGCTGTATGGCAATTGCTGGTATGACCTGTTTGTCACAGCCAGCAGTGATAGCGCATTTTACCGGCGCTTTGCTGGGCATATCGAAACGGGCAAAGTAGGTATTACGGGTTAAGGTGATCTGATAATCATCGCCACTATCGTAGGCTGTTATCTGTTATTCCCTATTGAACCTTGTAAGTTTTGAGTCGATAGCTCAGTTTCTCTGGTTGCTGGTTGACATAAATGATCAAATTCATGACTCAGATCAGCCAGCGTCACTGTGGCTAATTGTTGCATTAAAATAGATTCAGCCTCACACAATGCAGTGTCCAGCGCTGCATTTACGACTTTCTCCACTGCACAGTCCGGATTTTCATTTCCATTACCAATGGCAAACAGACGTGGACCACCTACAGCCTGATGAATATCCAGCAGACTGATATCTTTCAAGGCACAGGCAATACGCCAGCCTCCACCATGGCCTTTTTCTGAATACACATAGCCTGCTTTTTTTAATCCGGCCATGGTTCTGCGTACTACCACAGGATTGGTATACAGCATCTTTGCGATCTGTTCGGAAGTAAACGGCTGGTTATGTCGTGACATGTGTAGCAAAACGTGAAGCATGCGGGAAAGCCGACTGTCCTTTCTCATTGAAACAACAAATTCCAAGATAATTTTAAACTTATTGTATATCGTAACTTTTAAAGTTGCTAGATAAATTTTTTTGTCCTATTATGTATCTATTAAAGTTACATAATATTCGGGTGAATTGATTATGCAGTATGATGTCATCATTATTGGCGCAAGCTATGCGGGACTATCAGCAGGGCTACCATTGGTACGTGCGCGCCGTAATGTTTTGATGATTGATAGCGGCCAAAGACGTAACCGGTTTGCCACTCATTCACATGGCTTTTTAACGCAGGATGGAACAGACGCCGCCACCATTGCGCATGAAGGACGTAAGCAATTACTTGCCTATGACACGATCAGCTGGCTGGACGCGCATGTTTCTGACATTAAAAAATTAGCTGATGGCTTTGAGGTTTGCTTGGCTGATCATGAGCCACAACAAGCAAGTCGGTTGATACTGGCAACTGGCATTACTGATGTATTACCGGATTTGCCAGGTCTGGCCGAGCGCTGGGGGCAGTCAATCTTTCATTGTCCTTATTGTCATGGTTATGAGCTTAACCAAGGGCAAATCGGTGTGCTGGCTACCTCTGAATTGTCCTTACATGTTGCCCTAATGCTGCCTGACTGGGGTTCAACTACCTTGTTTTTAAATGGAGCTTTAGAACCGAATGCCGAGCAACTTGCGCAACTTAAGGCACGGCATGTCAGCATAGAACAGCGTCGTATTCAGGCTATTGAGAACAATCTGGATATGCGCATGGAAGATGAAACAATCATCCGTTTAGATGGTTTGTTTGTGACGCCTCAATTTATCCAGACCAACTCATTTGCACAAACACTGGGCTGCGATATGGAACAAATGCCACTGGGACAGATCATGAAAACCAGTGTGGTCAAGGCCACTACAGTCTCGGGTGTTTTTGCCTGTGGTGATGCTGCAAGATTTGGTGGCTCAGTGCCGTTGGCTGTGGGTGATGGGACAATTGCCGGCGCCGCAGCGCATCAGTCACTCATTTTTGGGATTTAAGGAAAGTCTTATATGGCATTTTTAGATGCACAGAAAATTTCAGGCTATGCTGACAATGCCTTAAAAATGGTTCCCGGACTAGCTGATCTGCATAAAATGATGGGGATTTTACTGGCTGAGCGCGCACCAACTGATGCACATATTCTGGTTTTGGGTGCGGGCGGTGGCATGGAGTTAAAAACATTTGCCGAGGCACAAGCAGACTGGCAGTTTAAGGGTATTGATCCATCCAAAGCCATGCTTGATTTAGCGCGTATTACCTTGGGTGAGCTAAATGCTCGTGTACATTTACATGAGGGTTATATTGAGAGCACACCGTTAGCGTTATTTGATGGAGCAAGCTGTTTGCTGACCTTGCATTTTTTAAAGCAGCCAGAACGCCTTGCTACTTTAAAAGAGTTGTACCGCAGACTCAAGCCTGGTGCAGCGCTGGTGATCGCTCATCATAGTTTTACAGTTGATACGCCTGAGCCAGATCAATGGCTCAAACGCAATGCAGCGTATGCCATTGCGTCTGGAATGCCTGTAGAACTTGCGCAAAGTAACATTCCAGCACTTAAAGAGCGATTGCCAATACTTAGCCCAGAACAGGATACTGAGCTGTTAAGGAAAGCCGGGTTTGTTGATATTGAGATGTTTTACTGCGCCTTTACTTTTAAGGGTTGGATTGCCTATAGACCATAACAAGCTGAAATTGCAATAGTATTACCTAAGGAAAGGTCATTGGCGGAATTTTACCATCCTCCCTCACTTTAGGAAGGGAAGGATGGCAAATCGCAGATGAAATGCTTCAAATCGCAGAGACGAATTATTAAATAGTTGAATAAGCGTTGACTGTCAGCCACAAATTACTTTTCATTCCCTCTCACTTAAATAATAAGTATAGGTGGAATGAATTCATCATAGTTTAATGAGAGGAAGGCGCTAAATGTTGAGTTGACCAGATCGAACCTATTGGTGCAATGGCAGCCCGCACTTTTGCCTGCTGGTAAAAGCGTAAAAAAATCAGGCCAAAAACAACCGCTAATCCATCAATCCATATCAATTGTCCTGCTGAATACCATAAGCCGATATGAGGTAGCAGATAAGCCAGCAATGATGTTAGAGGGATTGCCAGTAAAACCAGTGCAATAGCCAGTAGCAATTGAGGCAAGGCCTTTGCTGCACCGCGTGCATAGGCATAAATAACTGACAAGATGAATACCGTATAATAGGCATACATAAATAGGTGATTATGACTTTTCAGTTGAGGTGCAATCACATAACCCCAGCGGCCAATCAGCATACTGACAAACAGGGCCAGAACGCAGCCTAGACAAGCACCAATGGTAAGATTGGCAATAAACATCACATCTTTACGTTGCTGAGGCGGTGGCAAATTTGGATTCTTCTGTTTACGCAGGCGGGTTTCAATCCACAGGATGTTGCCAGAATAAAATAAAAAGGCACCACCAATACCGAAGATGAAGTAAATCCAGCGGGTTATATCACCCCCAAAATTGCCAAAATGCAAGGCAAACATGGAGCGTATGATTTTATCCAGTACCCCGCTTTGGGCATTTAAGGTGGAGGGATCGTAAGATTTATCCTGATAAGGATTAAAGCTCAGATAATCATAATAATCGCCCCGTAACATCTGGTCAGGACTATAGAGCGCCACAAATGCATTTGCCCGATTTGGCTCATCTAGAGATCGAAAGCGAATTGTATCAATACGATAATCTGGTGCCACTTTTTTCACCTTGGCCAGTATTTTTTCAATATCCAGCGTGGGCGCAGGATTGGCAATTTGATTGGGTGCCGAACGCTCAAATAGAGGTCGGTCTTTAAATACCAGCTTGCCTAAAGCATCATAAAATAGATCATGAAATGCAAAGACCACGACAGTCATACTAATAATGATGTGAAAGGGTAGACTACTGATACCAATAACATTATGCGCATCTAACCAGAAACGTTTTTTATTCTTGCCGGGTCGTATAGCAAAAAAATCCTTGATTAGGGTAGGCAGTAAAACAATAAGCCCTGATAAAATGGCTAGAAAATAGAGTATGGCAACCATACCCATCACCATCACGCCAGCAGTATGGTGACCCATCATGCCCGGAATCCCTGCTGTTTCATGCAATTGTTCAATCAGCCAGCCAAGTTTGGACACATTTTCCTGCTTAACCACTAACTGCGCATTATTGTCTATTGTCGCCAACATGGTAGTTTGGGCAATATCGACACCATGATCATCATGTGCTGCTTCCCACTGCATAGGTGCATTATGACCCTCCAGTGAGGAAAAATTCAGGCTAAATCCTTTTAAGGTTTCTGGATGTTGCGATTGAACCTGTGCCACTAATTGATTGTACTGGCTGGTTTTTATTGGGGATAAGCTTTGCTGCGGTGGTGTGGCCCACTGGCTTAAATGGTGCTGGAACATGGTGAGTCCACCCGCAAAAAAGCAGATAAACAGCAATATGCCCGCCGTAATCCCAACCCAGGTATGTAAGTTTTTGCCTTGCTTAATGATGTCTGTACGTACTTTCATATTAACCTCGCAGCAGGAATACACAGCTATAGGCCAGAACATTGGCAACGCTGTAGATCACCATGGCCTGCCAGCCACGTGGAATAAAATAGGCTAGAAAAAAAAGCGGTAGCCAGACCCAGGGTATGCTCCACATGCCTAGTTGTGGCACGACAGCACGATCAGCGTAGGGAAGAAGTAGCTGAATCAACAGGACACTACTGGCAATAGCTAGCATCAGCCCCAATACCAGACCTGCAAAGGTTTTTGAGTACCAGTCTGGCTGAATTTTTTGTTTATTTTTGATGTTCATCAGGCATATACCGTTTGAAAAAAGGTAAAAAAGGAATAAATGACCAGATAAAAATGGCAATGACAACCCAGACACACACAGCAACCAATGCAGGTAAGGCATAGAGCAAAATAAGCAGCCCAAGCATCACAATGACAATCCCGCCATAAGCAAATTTTGAGGAAAACTGTGTTTTTAGTAGAGCTTGGTGCGGATGACTCAGATATAAGCTTAGACAACCCCATAGGGTCAGAAGGATACCAAACGCTTTCATGACTGACACATTAATGCAAATAATAATTATTATCTTTTATGAAGATTAAGTGAAAATTAAGATATGTAATTAAGTGTAAATTTTTTTATTGACAGTAATTAATAATGTAAAAGATAATAATTATCATTAATTTTAATGAGTATTATTGTGAAATATCTACCAGCACCTACATTACTTTCCCATGCCATTAAAGCATCTATGTTTGTAGCTGTTACGACAGGTGCAACCGCTGGTTATGCCGCAGAACAGGCACAGGAATTATCGACTATTGTCATACAAGCCACTCAAAAAGAAGAAAACACCTATACTAAAAAATCAAGCAAAGCAGCAACCAAGCTCGATTTGAGCCTTAAAGAAACCCCGCAAAGCATCACTGTTTTTACAAGTCAGCAAATTGAAGACCAGAACTTAACCAGTACCAGTGCAATCTTGGCACAAACTCCTGGCGTAACCAGTATTCAGTATGGGCAGGAAGGTGCGGGCTATTCTAACTATTACTCGCGCGGTTTTGTGATTAACACTGTTCAGCGTGATGGCTTGCCGACCAGCACTGCATCCTTTGGGGGTTCAGATATGCTGGGACTTGAAGACTCAGCCATTTATGACCGTATTGAAATTACCAAAGGCTCAACCGGCTTAACCAGTGGTTCAGGGAATCCCAGTGCCAGTATCAACTATGTCCGTAAGCGTCCAACGACAGACCTAACTGGTGCCATCAATGTTCAGGCTGGAAGCTGGGATAATTATCGCAGTCAGATTGATGTTGCTGGGGCATTAACTGAGGATGCCAGTATCCGGGCTCGAACTGTTGCTGTCTATGAGCAGGGTGGTAACCAGCAGGATCGTTATCAGCGCCAGAATGCAGTTATTTACGGTGCAATAGATGTTGACTTAAATGATAAAACTGTTTTAACCAGCGCTTTAACAGCACAGCAAGTCAAGATTGATGATGCTACAGCGCATGGATTTCCATTTATTACTCATGATGGACAAGAGCAGGTTACTTTTGACCGCAAGGACAATGCTGCCGCAGATTTTACCTTTAGCGATACTGAAAAGCTAAATGTCTTTTTAGGACTGGAACATCAGTTCAATGATAACTGGCAAGGTGTGGCGAATTATGCGTTCACTAAAGCTGAAAATGAACGTGAGTATGGCGTAGCAGGTTCAGGCGGTATAGTGTATGACACACCATGCGCAAAAGGAACACTAGGCTGTACCTATGCATTACAACCGGGCGATATGGTGGTGACCAGTGGCCGTTTTGAAAGTACACCGGAAGTTCACTCTTTAGATATCTATGCCTCTGGCAAGTTTAATGCGTTTAATCAGGAACATAGTGTTAGTTTTGGTATAAATGGCTATAGCATTAAATCTGATGATCCTTCGTTTGGTCGTTATTTTAGTGCGGTTCCCATTCAGGGCTGGAATGGTAATGTAGCACGTCCCAATATACAGGCAACAGGCCGTACCAGTGTGGATGAACAGCAGCTTGGTGCTTTTGGTGTGGCAAAACTGCAATTACTTGATCCGTTAAAACTGATTGTTGGTACACGGGTGAGCAACTGGGAGCGAAAAACGACAGGTAGTGAACAAAAGCAGGATGGCACATTTACCCCTTATGCAGGATTAGTATTTGATATTACAGATTATTTATCGGCCTACACCAGCTATACCACAATTTTTAATCCATCTTCAAGGAAAGAAGAAAATGGCGCCTATCTTGATCCTGAGGAAGGAAACAGTATTGAGGCAGGGGTAAAAGCTGATTTTTATGATGGACGCTTAAATGCCAGTGCAGCTTATTTTTCCATGCAGCAGGATAACTTTGCTTTGCAGGATATAGGTAAGACTGTACAGGATGGCACAAATGCTCAAGCCTATAAGGCTGTAGATGGTGCAGAAGTTAAAGGTTATGAGCTAAGTATCAATGGTGAGATTTTATCTGGCTTAAATATGCAGGCTGGCTATACACATACAGATGCAGAAGACCAAGCAGGTAAACCACTCAATACTTATCTGCCAGAAGATACCTTCAAGTTATTTACGACTTATAAATGGGATAAATTCACCGTAGGTGGGGGTGTGAACTGGCAAAGTAAATTCTACAATGCTACGGCAACTGGTTTAGCCGCCAAGCTTACCCAGCAGGATAGTTATTACCTGGTTAATCTAATGGGACGCTATCAGGTTAAAGATGATATTGGTGTTGGCCTGAATATTAACAACGTGCTGGATGAGGAATACAAGCTCAACGTATCAAACTCATGGGGTGCGGGACGTAGTGTGACTGCCTCATTAAATTATAAGTTTTAATACTGCTTCAAGATCAGGTGGAGAAGGCTCTATAAAGTTCTTCTCCATCAAGTAATAGCTAATTATAGTGGAAAGTTAATAGACATAATTATTAATCTTACTGTAGAGAAAGTTAAATGTTATTAACCGCTTAAAATTAATATATAGCAATATAGAAGTAGATATGGAATATAACAATGGAACAAATTTCTGAACGTGAATTTGCGATTAAAACATTGCAACATCATAAGCTCAAAGTGACTAATTCGAGGCTTATGGTTTTACAAATATTATCTAGCTCTAACCAGCCCATGACCGTGAAAGATATTGGTAAAATGGTAACAAAGTCCGAGCTTGCTGTTACTGAAGCCTCGATATATGTTATTTTAAGAGCTTTCCTAAGCCGTGGTTTAGTAAATAAATATCGTTTTGAGACGGAAAAATCTTTATATTCACTTGTGCCGCTTGGTATGCCTATAATAGCTACTTGTAGCCAGTGTCAGATGACATTATCATTACATAATCCAGTGTTAGAAAAAATGTTAAATCAGTTATGTATGCATTCTCGGGTAATATTAGAAGAATATACATTGAGCTTAATAGTTCGCTGTCAGCGTTGTAATTTATTATAAGATAAAAATTAAATTTTTCTGATGAGCAATTATTTCCGTAGCTTCCTGCTCTAAATAATAGGTGATGAGTTGTCTAATTTCAAGGTAAAAAAGGCTGCTGAATTAGCATGTATATCTAATAAATCATCAGCAGAACGAGCACGCCAACGATGTAGTTAGCGCAGAAAAAATATTGGCTGTAACACATGCTTGTTTGGGTATAGGCATGGTACAAACTACGTGCCGGACGGATTTTAATTTAACTGCCAATAATAGACTGATGGAAATAGTGCAGGAAAATTAGGCATGGCAAATAATTTCCATCAGCCGGCTCAGGATTTTAATCATTTATAGGCTGATAAAGCTTTCCACCACGACTGTTCATTTACTTCTTGCAAATTTTGCTTTGTCGGCACTCGCATTTGAAGAAGTTTTTAGTACTTTGTGAACACTTGTCAGTATTGGAAAACATACTCAGTAGAGATTAGCCCACTTCAGTAACATTGTTTTTAATAATTGTAATGATAATTAATATCATTTATATTCGCTTTCCTATAATTCTAACGGGGGTGAATGATGCAGATGAATAAACTTTATGGGGCAATCGTAGTCATTATGGGCAGTCAGCCTGCATGGGCTGCCGAATCGGTACAACAGGTAGGGACACTGTCACCTATTGTGATCACTGCCAGTTTATCCGCGCAAAAAGCAAGTGATGCACCTGCTTCAATGACTGTAGTTACTGCGGCAGATATTCAGAATTCAACAGCGACTAGTCTGGCTGAAATGCTGGGCAAGACAGTCGGGGTGCAAAATTATAATGGTGGTGGCCGTGATAAACTGGTGATACGCGGCGTACGTGAAAGTTATGGGGTTTACACGCTAATACTGGTTAATGGCAAACGTGTATCTTCAACAGGGGCATTATGGCGTGATTCTGATTTTGATATTAGTTCCATTCCTTTAGAGAGCATTGAACGCGTTGAAGTGATTCGTGGGCCGATGTCATCATTGTATGGCTCAGACGCTATTGGTGGCGTCATTAATATTATTACCAAAAAACCAACATCAGACTGGCATGGTTCAGCCAGTGCAACCTATTCTATGGTCGATCGGGGTTATGGCAAAGACCAGTATCGTATTGGTGCATCTGCAACAGGCGCACTTACCGATACATTGGGCTTGTCGATTGCTGCGGAACAATATGACCGCGACCCATGGTTTTCACAAGGCAGGGCAGTAACACCAGCATATTATTGGGAAGGTAAGAAAACCCAAAATCTAAGGTCTACCTTAAGCTGGGATCTGGCAGCTAATCAAAGCATTGATCTGGATCTGGGCTATAACAAGGATGAACGTCCTTATGGCATGGATACTTATGCCTATTATCCAGCTTATAACTTCACCTCTATTGCTTTTTCCAGTCAGGAAATTGAGCGTCATACCGTTGGTATTACCCATCATGGTGACTGGGATTGGGGCAAGACTACTGTTTTGGCCAATCAGGAAAACAGTGAAATTCATGATTATGACTCAGAGTTTGATGCACCCCAGAATCGGCTGCTGAAAGAAAAGAACACCAATATCAAGGCGTATACCAATGTTGAGTTGGGTTTGAATGCTATTGTATTAGGTGCAGAATATAATAATCAGGAAGTAGAGGATCAGGTTACTTATGAAAATAGCGGTAAAGGTGAAGTGACCACCACATCTTTATTCTTCCAGGATGACTTCCAGATTCTTGATCCATTAACCCTGACATTCGGTGGCCGTTTCGATGACCATGAAGTGTTTGGTGATCACTTTAGTCCCAAAGCCTATCTGGTTTATAAGCTAACCGATGACATCACGGTAAAAGGTGGTTTTGGCAAGGCATTTAAAGCGCCATCACTGGCGCAGTTAAATAGAAATTATGTGATTATCAGTTGTGGCGGCGGCCAGTTTGGCTGTGACCTGCGTGGTAATCCAGATTTAAAACCTGAAACCAGTACTAACTATGAAGCAAGTATCGCTATTGATAAGCCGGTCTGGAATGCCAGCGCGACAGTCTTTAGAAATGAAATTAAAGACATGATTGGCCGTGAAACCGGAAATATTGGGACAGTAAATTCTTACGCGAAATGGATTAATTTTACGAACGTTAAAATTAATGGTGTTGAATTACAGGGCGGACTTGACATTAATCCAGAACTTTCCCTAAGCGCTAATGCGACCTATTTGGATGCCAAAGATCAAAATGATAAGCGCCTTGAGGAGCGTCCACAGACGTCTGGAAATTTTGCAATAAACTGGCAGGTAATTGACATGCTGGCATTAACTGCAGGAGCAGATTATGTGGGCAAACAAGTGTACGGTGGTAAGGACTTGCCGGACTATACGTTGGTCAATTTGGGTGCAACTACCCAGCTTGATACAGCCTTAAAGCTGAAGTTTGGTGTGCGAAACTTGACGGATGTAGATTTACAGGAAAAAAGCGAAAAAGCCAATGTTCAGTTTAATACCAAGGAGTTGGGCCGAAATTATTATGTGGGCTTAACTTACAGCTTTTAATAGGGTTGATTTTAAGTACAGTTAAATTGCAGGAACAGCTGTCGAACCAAGTCACTGTTCCTGCATTCATCACTAATTCATCAAATTTTTCTATCACCAAAACATCAGCACTTTCATGTCTTTCATTCAGTACCAACAGCCTGTTTTATTTATCGATTTCCATGGCGTAATGATTGAAGTGGGCTTTAATGCTGAAAACTTTGATCCGGCAGTGGATCAGCTGTCAGGTTTTGATCATCCCTTTACCCAGCACAAAGCCAGCAATAAAAGACAGGCTGAATTTGTAGCAGGCAGGATTGCCGCACAAACCGCACTGGCGACTTATGGAGTGCCGCCACAGTATCAGTTGGTTGGTATAAATTCACACAATGCACCGTGCTGGCCTAAAGGCATCATAGGTTCCATTTCTCATCATCGTAACGCTGCCTATGCTGTCGTGGCAGCGACCCGCCAATACAGTGAAATCGGTCTGGATGCTGAGCATTATATGAGTGCCGAGGTTGCTGCTAGTACTCAGGATCTGATAATTAATCCTGAAGAAAAAGCGTTATTGGTTCAGCCTTTCTTATTGCCTGAACAAGTGCTTACCCTGATTTTTTCAGCCAAGGAAAGCCTGTATAAAGCACTGCATCCTAAAGTCGAGCAATATTTTGATTTTCTGGATGCCAGAATATTAAACATTAATGTTGATCAGCAAACTTTTAGCATTCAACTAAAAAAGTCCTTAAATCCCCGGTTTTTCAAGCATAGGAAATTTACAGGTAAATTTTTATTAAGCAGCCATGAAGTCATTACCTTGATCGCAGTTAGATAGCTCTAACATCATAGATAAAAAATTTGATTGCTAAAAATAACAATTATTATTTACAAATGAGAATTACTTTTGTTAATCTGCTTGCCTTAATTCAAACTTAAAGTTTCTGGACTGTAGGTTCAAAAACGGCTGTCTCAATAACAACAGTGTTAACAACAACGGGGTTAGGTGTGCAACCAGAACCATTATTAAAACAATCTGATATTGGTAGCTCAGCATGGTGGCAGCAAGTGGCACAACAGGGAACGCCACTGTTTTGCCAGCAGGATGCACAGCACTGCCTGCTTACTTTTCTATGGCGTGAGCCTGTAACTGTCTCTGATACAGCATGTTATTCCCATGTATTTATTGACCTCTATTCAAAAACACCGCATCCCACAGAGCAACTGACCTCACTGCAAAAATTTGGGCAAACCAATGTCTGGTTTTGGCAAATCACTGTGCCCAATGACTGGTGTGGCAGTTATTTTTTAATGCCTGTTACTCAGCAGCAGGCGCCACCGCCACCTGAGCAAAACGGTCAACAGAATAAACAAAAAATCCGGCACTGGTGGATTAACACCATGCAGCAGCAGGCACAGACTGATCGGTTCAATCACTTACCCATGCATCAGGGTAGTTGGGGCATGCCGTTATCACAGGTGCAACTGCCCCAGGCTGATGTGCTGCCCGTGTGGCAACGTTTTGATCAGGGTATCTGTCCAGCATTGCAAGGCAGGGTGACTGAACAGCAATGGCAAAGCCGGTTACTAGGCAATCAGCGGCGTATCTGGATTTATTGCAGTGATGCTGGTGGCACTAATCAACCACAAGCCGATCAACCACAAACTGATTTGCCGCTGGTGATTGTGCTGGACGGGCAATACTGGGCACAGCACATGCCGGTTTTTGGGCCGCTAGATGAACTAACCCGGCAGCAAAAACTTCCACCAGCCGTTTATGTGCTTATTGATTGTATTGATCCCGAACATCGGGCGCAGGAGTTGCCTTGTAATGCGCCATTCTGGCAGGCCATCCAACAGGAATTACTACCACAGGTTTTGCAGCAGCAACCATTTACGGACAATCCGCAAAAAACCATTGTGGCCGGACAAAGTTTTGGCGGTCTGGCTGCGCTGTATGCCGGATTGTTCTGGCCTGATCGTTTTGGGGCTGTACTGAGTCAATCAGGGTCGTTCTGGTGGCCGGACAGTCATCTTCCTGAACAGACTGGCTGGTTGATCCAGCAAGTCATTACACAAAAAAAACCAGCCATTCCATTACAAATCTATCAGGAAATTGGCTGTTATGAGGACAGTATGCTGGCAGATAACCAGCGTATGTCTCACGCCTTGCAGGATGTCGGGCATCAGGTTTTCTATCAGGAGTTTCGTGGCGGTCATGACTGGATTTGCTGGCGCAATGGATTGCTTAAGGGACTAATTTATCTGCTGAATCACCAGATTGAATCTCTGGAAAGTATGCAGGAACAACCTATCAATCTCCATGCACAGGTCACGCATTATGAGTCAATCATTTGATCACTACGTTAATCCATTTGATGATGAACAACAAACCTTTCTGGTTTTAAAAAACAGCCATTTGCAGTACAGCCTCTGGCCGAATCTTGCCCAGAAACCCCAAGGCTGGGATGTGGTATTTGGCCCAGCGGCACGTATTGCCTGCATTGACTATATTGAAAGCCACTGGCACAGCATTAATCCTTTTCAGCCAGCTATAGGTAGTTAGTCATCATTTGAATAAAGCAGGATAGTCCGCATGAATAATAAAATTGAAAAGCAAGCCAACAGTAACGATCAGCGACAGGTGCCACTGGTGAGTACCCAGCACGGTATCTGGCTGGCGGATCAGGTGAGTCAAAAGAAAAACCGGTATGTGATTTCCCATTGCATTGAGTTGCAAGGGAAAGTTGATATTGTCCTATTGCAGCAGGCGATTTGTCAGGGGCTGGTTGAAGCAGATACGGTAACCGCCGAGTATTCCAGTAATCTGGAACAGCCAGTCCAAACCCTGAGAGAAGGTTTAACGGCCGGTAATATTTCATTACCGGAATTGGTTGATTTAAGTGATGTAAAAAATAGCAGGCAGCAGGCCATGCAACTGATGTGGCAGGATACCCATGCTGATCTTGCCATTAGTGGTCAGCGTCCCTTATACCGACAAATTCTCTTTAACATTGGAAATGAACAGCAACCACATTTTTTATGGTATCAGCGCTACCACCATATCATGTTGGATGGCTTTAGTTTTACCAGCCTGACCCGTCGTATTGCTGAAATTTACACTGCACTAGTTTATACAACACGGGGGCAGCAGCAGGAGAACCGAGCCAGTCCATTTATTGCAGTCGATCAGGTGGTACAGGAATACCAGAGTTACCAGCAGTCCGCTGCCCATGCCACAGATCGCCAGTTCTGGAAAGATTATTGTGCTGATTTGCCAGTTCCAGTGTCTTTAGGCAATCAAATTGTTGAGGTGGATAATAAGACTAAGATTGCTCTAAGCCAGCATTCAGTTGAGATTCAGGATATAACGCCGGTATTAAGTTATGCGTTTAATCTGGGAAATGCCATTACCTTAAATTTACAGACACTGGCTGAACGTCACAAAGTTGGTTTGCCTGAGTTATTGATGGTGCTATTTACCAGTTATTTATATCGGATAAATGGTCAACGTATGCAGGTGATTGGTGTGCCGTTTATGCGCCGACTGGGATCAGTGGCGATTCGCTCAACGGCACCAGTGGTGAATGTTCTGCCCTTAAAAGCAGAGATTGATCCAAAACTGACATGGCTACAACTGGCAACCAATCTCCAGAAAGCCATGCGGCAGCTTCGCAAGCACCAACGCTATAATGCCGAGCAAATCCAGCGTGATTTAAATCGGGTGGAAAGTGAGCAAAACCTGTATGGCCCAGTGTTTAATTACAAGCTGTTTGATTACGAACTGGATTTTGCAGGTATTGCTGGTATTACCCATCATCTGGCTACCGGGCCAGTGGATGATCTTGAGTTTAATGTGACTCAACAGCAGGGCAGCATTAATATTGAATTACGGGCTGATACACAGCGTTATGACCAGCAAGCACTGCATACACATGCAGCACGGCTAACCACGTTACTAGAAAAATGGCTTGTCCAGCCTGAACAGGCAGTTGGCTTGATTTCAGTTTTACCAGAAACCGAACAGCAGTTAATTACCGGGTGGTCGACAGGTCAGGCAGTTGGTATTCCAGCAAGTCATACCAGTATTTTAGATATTTTTGAGACACAAGTGGCGCAAATGCCGCATGCCATTGCCTTGGTATCTGGTCAGCAGCAGCTCACATTTGCCCAATTGGCGCAGCAGGTGGCTGCGCTGGCTGCATTACTGATTCGCTATGAGGTGAGTGGCAAGGTGGTGGCTGCGGCCATTCCACGCTCGCTGGAATCGGTCATTGCTTTACTGGCCATCTTTAAGGCAGGCGCAACCTTTCTGCCACTGGATCTGGATTATCCGGCCGACCGGATTGCCATGATGTGTGAGGATGCCAATCCGGCGGTGATCCTAAGCACCACTGCGGTGACCACAGAATTACCCGGCACGATGACATGTTTAATTCTGGATGAACCTGCGGTTCAAATTCAGTTGCAGCAATATCGCCAACCGGATTTTGAGCAAACCGGAATCCCAGTTTGCCGTAATCAGGTGGCTTACATTATTTTTACGTCCGGCAGTACCGGACGGCCCAAAGGTGTGATGAATACCCATGGGGCTTTGCTCAACCTGCTGGCCTCGCATCATTCCACGATTTATCAGCCTGCCTTGCAGCATATTCAGCAACAGTTTAACGGGCGGATTTTACGGGCTGCCCATACGCATTCATTTTCCTTTGATTCATCGTGGTTGCAATTATTCTGGATGCTGCTTGGTCAGGAGTTGCATATTTTTGATGAAGTGATCCGCCGTGATGCCTATGCACTGGTACAGGAAGTTCGCCATTTACAGATTGATACGATGGATTTGCCGCCATCATTTTGTGCCCAAATGCTCAGTAACGGTTTGTTTGACACAGGCCAGCATCATCCTTCACTGATTTTGCTGGGCGGTGAGGCAGTACCCGCAGCATTATGGCAGCAGTTGAAGGCACAGGCAGGCTTGCAGGTGTATAACCTGTATGGCCCAACTGAATATACGGTAGATACTTTACGCGCACCTCTTGGCCAGAACGATAAACCGGTGATTGGTCACCCCATTGCAAACACGCAGGTCTATGTGCTGGATGTCAGCCTGCAACACGTGCCCATTGGTGTAATTGGCGAACTTTATATCAGCGGGGCAGGTCTGGCAAAAGGCTATCTGGGCCGGGCAGATTTAACAGCAGCTCGTTTTGTGGCGAATCCTTTTGCTAGTACAACCAGCGGTGAACGCATGTACCGTACGGGTGATCTGGTACGCTGGAATAATGATGGCCAACTGGAATTTATGGGGCGCAGTGATGACCAGATCAAGGTGCGTGGCTACCGGGTAGAGTTGGGCGAAGTAGAAAATGCGCTATCCCTCTTGCCGAGTGTGGAAAGTGCCGTAATCATTGCCGAGCGTATCAATAACAGTCACCGCTTGCTGGGTTATTGTGTGGTACGTAATCAGCAGGGACAGGCTTTATTACCCGAACAAGCCCAGCAGCGGGAACAGGAGCTTCTGCTATTGTTACAGCAGCATTTGCCAGATTATATGCTGCCATCCTGCCTGATGGTATTGTCAGAGTTTCCACGAAATGTCAGCGGCAAGGTGGATAAGAAATTACTGCCTAAACCTGATTTTGTCAGTATTAGCCAGCAGATCTATCCACCGGAAACACCCGCAGAACAACTGCTGTGTCAGCATATGCTTACTGTTTTAAAGCTGCCTATAGTTGGGGTGGAAGACAGCTTTTTTGCGTTGGGCGGCGATAGTATTTCTGCGATTATGCTGTGTACCCGTTTGCGCAATGCCGGTTATTTGCTTAAACCCAGCGAGGTATTTGCCTTAAAAACTGCCCGAAAACTGGCGGCTGCTTTAATAGCACTGGATACGGCATCGGCACAGCAGCTAGCATCCCAGTCAGAAGTGCCAAAATCCATCCAGCAGGATCGGGCACAGTTAATGCTATTGCAGGACAAATATCCAGATCTGGATTGCATCCTGCCAGTATTACCCTTGCAAAAAGGCATGCTGTTCCACGCGCAGCTTGATGCGGAAGGGGATACCTACAATGCCTTTACCCGTATTAGTCTGCATGGCCCACTGGACATTTCGCGTTTACAGCAGGCGTTAAATGCGGTGTTAAGCCGTCACCCGCAACTGGCCGGATTATTTGAGCTGGATATCGGGGAGGAACCAGTTTTTGTGTTGCCAAAAGCAGAAAAACTGGTTTGGCCGTTGCAATATCATGATTTAAGTCATTATCCGCTGGCTGAACAACAGCAGCATATTGATACCATTGAACAGCAGCTACTCAAACAGCAAGCAGTGGATCAGGGCCTATCTCAGCATGGCGAACAGCGCTTTTGCAGCTTAATTAATGCCGGTTTGCTGGATTTGGGTCAGCAGGAGTATTCGTTGGTTCTGGTGATTCATCATCTGATTGTTGATGGCTGGTCAACGCCCTTAATTTTAAAAGACCTGTTTGCCGCCTATGCACAGCATCCTGCACAACTGCCTGCCTTAAATGACAGCTATGCCAGTGTGATTGCGCAACTGGTGCAACGTAATCTGGATGGCAGTCGGGAATTGTGGAAAAGGGCACTGCATGGCGTAAGGCCAACCGTACTATTTGAAAATATACCTGCCAGCAATCCAGTTGAAGAATATGTGCTTAATTTACCAGCGCAGCTAAGTACTGCTCTGCAACTACAAACCCGCCAGCGCGGCATTACCTTAAATGTACTGATGCAGGGTGTCTGGTCAATGGTGCTGGGCAGTATGAGCAGCCGCAGTGATGTGGTCTTTGGCACACCAGTGTCCGGGCGTACGGCAGCGATTGTAGGTATTGAGGATCAGGTTGGCCTGTTTTTAAATACCATTCCGGTCAGGATTAACCTGCAAGCGGAACAGTCTTTATGGCAGCAGCTTGATATCATTCAGCAACAGCATATTGAGCGGCTGGAAAATGATGGCTTAGGACTGGCTGAAATCCAGCAATTAGCCGGTGAAAAAAACCTGTTTGATACGCTGCTGGTGGTGGAAAATTATCCCGATAGTAACTATGCCAGCACCAGTCTGGATGGCTTACAGGTGGGTGAAATCACCAATCGCGGTTACAGCCATTATCCGCTAGCGCTGCTGGTGATTCCTGGACAGCAAATTCAACTGCTGGTCGAAAATCGGGGTGCGATTGAGGATGCCAAAGCATTAGCTCAGCATATTGAGCATATCCTCAACCAGCTTATTACACAGCCTGATTTACCTGTGGCGCGTTATTGTTTGCTTACGCCACAGGAACAAGATTTTATTGCCCACATTAACCGGACTGATTATCCGTTGTCAGCAACCAATTTGCGTGAGCGTCTGATTGCACAGGCCCGGCAATGTCCGGCAGCAATCGCACTGGTTGATGCGCAGCATAAGTTGAATTATGCGCAGTTACGCGAGCAGGTAAAATTTCTAGCACATCAACTGGTTGAAGCCGGGGTCAAGCCGGGCAGTATTGTGGCGATTAGCTTGCCGCGTTCTGTGCAGTTAAGCATTGCCATTTTAGCAGTCATTGAAGCCGGGGCTGCCTACTTGCCGCTGGACTTAAGCTATCCCGATGATCGGCTGTTTTATATGCTGGCGGATAGCAAACCGCAAGTGCTTATTACCAATCGTGCCGCCCAGCAACGCCTTGCCGGACAGGCCGACATTCTGATGTTTGATGAGCTGGCACTCATAGCCGAGCCACTGCCGGAATTATCGGTTGAACTTTCCCCACAGCATCCGGCCTATATTATTTATACCTCGGGCACGACAGGGCGACCAAAGGGTGTGCTGGTGTCGCATGAAGCAATTATGAACCGACTGGACTGGATGCAGCACGAATATCGTCTTAATCCAAATGATGTGATTTTGCAGAAAACCCCATGCAGCTTTGATGTGTCGGTGTGGGAATTTTTCTGGGCCTATCTGGTCGGTGCCAAACTGGTTATGGCCGGGGTGGATGCGCACCGCGATCCTGAACAGCTGGTTGAGGCAATTTCCCGCTATGGAGTGACTACGCTGCATTTTGTGCCGTCCATGCTGGCGATTTTTACCAGTACCTTAACTGAACAGTATTTACCAGCCCAGTTAACCGCCTTGCCGTTAAGACAAGTGTTCTGTAGTGGTGAAGCCCTGACCAAAGTACAGGCGCAGGCATTTTCAGCCAGCTTTACACAAGCCCGCTTGCACAATCTGTATGGGCCAACCGAAGCTGCTGTCGATGTGACGTACCGGCCAGCTTATGGTGACTTTAATACTAAACTGGGGCAGGGCGGTGCCAGTGTGCCGATTGGTCGCCCGGTATGGAATACCCAATTGCGAATTCTGGACCAGTATTTACGCCCTGTGCCGGTTGGAGTAAGCGGCGAGCTGTACTTAAGTGGTATCCAGCTGGCAATGGGATACCTGGGGCGTACTGACCTGACCGCTAGCCGCTTTGTGGCTGACCCATTCGAACAAGGTCAACGCATGTATCGCACAGGTGATGTGGCACGCTGGTTAGCAAATGGTGAGGTAGAGTATCTGGGCCGTAGTGATGACCAGATCAAGATTCGTGGATTGCGGGTGGAACTAGGGGAAATTGAAACCCTGATTCAGCAGTTTCCCGGTATTGCTCAGGCCGTAGTGCATGCCACTGTGCTGGGTGATGTGTCTAGTTCCGGTATCATGCAAGCTGGTGCGGATAACCGGCAACTGGTGGCCTATTTTACGCTCCAGCACGCAGATACTGGTTTTGATATTGAGGCATTAAAACAGCATTTGCAGGCACAGCTTCCCGCGCATATGGTGCCGGTGGCATATATTCAATTGCAACAATTACCATTAAGTTCCAATGGCAAACTGGATCGCAAGGCATTACCAAAACCGGATAGGGTCATACAGCAGCAGTCAGGCCGTAAACCTGAGCCGGGCCTGGAAAGCCAGTTGGCTGAGGTGTTTGCACGTTTGCTGGGTCGTACTGATATTGATGCCGATGCTGACTTTTTTGCTATGGGTGGGCATTCACTGCTGGCCATGCGACTTGCTGCCGAGATCCGCCGTGAACTGAAGCAGCAGGTGAATATTGGCCAGATTATGGTAAGCCCAACTATTGCCAAACTGGCAAATCATTTAAGCCAGCAGTCAGATACTGATCCAGTCAATCCGGGGTTACAGGGTTTTGACAGTGTCATGACCATCCGTGAAGGACAGGGCCAACCACTGATTTGTGTGTATCCCGGTTCCGGTTTTGCCTGGCAATACACGGTGCTAGCCCAGTATATTGAACAAGACATGCCTATCATCGGGCTGCAATCGCCACGCCCGCATGGGCTGATTGCCACCAGCCAGACCATGGAACAACTCATTGACAGACAACTGGAGGTTATCCGGAAAATCCAGCCAAGCGGTCCTTATTACCTGCTGGGTTATTCGTTGGGTGGCACTATTGCTTATGGTTTAGCCAGACGTCTGCTTGAGCAAGGCGAGCATGTCAGCTTTTTGGGATTGCTGGACACCTATCCGGCCGAAGTGCATAGCTGGGATGATCCGCAGGGCGAGGAGGCCAACCGTGGTGCCGAGCGTGAGCAGGAACAATTGTTTAATCATGCAATGGGCGACGATGTCGATAAGGAGTTACAGGGTGAAAAAGACGCGCTGCAACAGCAGATTTTTGGCAATTACCGCGATGCCGTGCGCCTATTAACGGATGCCAGAACTGAAAGTTATGCAGGCAAGGTCACCGTGTTTGTGGCCGAACAATCGCTACCGGACTATATCCATCCGCGCGAACACTGGTTGCCGCATGTGGGCGAACTGGAACTGCATCATATTCATGATTTTTCGCATGAAGATCTTTTGTCGCCCGAATCATTACAAACACTGGGGCCAAAGCTCAACCAGCTGATTAGCCATGCCAGAAGCATGCAGGTCAGCAATATGCTCGAACCTGAGCCTGTCGTATCTACACTGATCCATTAAAAAGCTGAATAATCATGAGTAAACCATCAATTTTTGTTAATTTTGGTATTTTAAAAACCAACCGGCATTTTCGGAATACCTTTATTGCCCGCACCATTTCGCTGTTGGGACTGGGGATGCTGGCAGTTGCCATTCCCAAGCAGGTCTATGATTTGACTAGTGATACCTTTCAGGTGGGTCTGGTGATGGCCTTGGAAGGGCTTGGCCTGTTTATCGGCTTGCTGTTAGGGGGCGTGCTGGCGGATCGCTATAACCGCAAAACCCTGATTTTATTTGCACGTTCTATTTGCGGCCTGGGTTTTGTCGGGCTGGCCATCAATGCCATGCTCAGCAAACCTTTGCTATGGGTCATTTATTTATTATCAATCTGGGATGGTTTTTTTGGGGCGTTGGGGGTGACGGCACTGCTGGCCTGTATGCCATTTATTGTCGGGCGAGAAAACCTGATGCAGGCGCGGGCAGTCAGCATGGTCACCGTGCGGCTGGCGACTGTTATTTCCCCAGCAATTGGCGGACTGGTGATTGCAAGTAGCGGTGTCGTCTGGACTTATCTCATTGCAGCGCTGGGTACATTGCTGACCCTGTTGCCACTGCTGAGCCTACCTGCTATGCAGCCCAAAGTGGTTGAAATCCAGCATCCGCTTAAGGAGTTGGCAGATGGGATTAGGTTTTTACTGAGTCATAAAGTGGTTGCTAGTGTAGTTGCCATCGGCACACTGGTGACGCTAACCACTGCAATTCGCGTCCTGTTTCCGGAAATGGTGGAAAAAGGCTATGGTGGCGGTGCATTTGAACTGGGCCTGATGTATGCCGCAGTTCCTTTAGGCGCAACGCTGGGGGCGCTGGTCAGTGGCTGGGCAGCGCATGTACAGCGTCCGGGACTGGTGATGATCAATATCTGCCTGGGTGCCTTTGCCTGCATGATGCTACTGGGCGTGAATCCGTATTTTTATCTAAGTCTACTGTTGCTGGTAATGTTTGGCTATCTGGTATCAATTGCCTCACTGCTGCAATACAGCATGGTACAGGGCCATACCCCGGATCATTTTATGGGCCGGGTCAATGCACTATGGACAGCACAGGATGCTTCGGGTGATTCTATCGGCACACTGGGTATTGGAATTTTAGGCAAGTTTATGTCATCGCTGGCCAGTATTTTCAGCTTTGGTACAGTGGCGTTTGTGCTGGGTTTAGGCATGTTATGGGGTTTTAAAACTATGCGTGAGGCACCGATGAATGATCCACAACTACAGGAAGATGAGCCGGAAACCTTGCAGCAAACCGTACCAACACCTTCCTAAATGTCGCAAAAAACGACTCAGTGCTTACCCATTTTAAGCGCCGAGTGTAGCACCACCATCTACCACCATTTCATGTAGGGTAATTTGCCGAGCCTGATCAGACAGCAAAAATAGCACCGCATTGGCAATATCGTCCGGCTGTGCCATTTGCTGGAGTGGAATGCCGGTGCGGTACTGTGCCAGATTGCCTTGCAGGATACTGGCAGGTGGCTGGTCATCCGGCCAGAGCTGTTTTTGCATGGGTGTTAGGGTAGAGCCGGGTGAAACCACATTACAGCGAATGCCATGTTCGGCCAGTTCCAGTGCCAGATTACGGCAAAAATGGCTAAGTGCTGCTTTGGTGGTGGCATAAATTCCCATATGCTGTCGTGGCACCCGTGCAGCATTAGAGCTTACTGTCACAATGGTTCCGAATTTTTGCTGCACCATGCGTTGGGCGGTTGCCTGACTCATCAGCACAGGTGCCATCAGATTGACCTGAAGACTGGTTTGCCAGTCCTGTAACGTGGCGTCCAGCAAGGTGCCCATGCGCAGGATACCAGCTGCATTGACCAATGCTTCAATAGAGCTGTTTTGCAGCAGCGGGTGCTCGCTAAAAAAAGCACTAATGGCTGGTAGACTGGTAAGGTCAAGCACCAAGGGATGCCATAGTGGTTGAAACTGATCGGTAAGCGCCTGCCATATGGGCCATTGCTGTGGATCAGGCTGGCAATCTATGCCAACAATATGCTTACCCTGACTGAGTAGCTTTAGGCAAATTGCTGCGCCAATACCCTGGGCAGCACCAGTGACCAGCACAATGTCTGGTCTGGATGATGGGGCTGCGGGTATTTCCGTGGAAGGGTTCATGTTCATCAGGTCAGCACTCGTCAAGAAAAAGTTAAATAATTTTTTGTAAATAATAACTATTTTAATTTAGATTTAAGATTGCAATCAATAATCATTTGCAATAAAGTCTGCTCAACCAAGCGCAATGACACATGGATGAACAAAAAGAGGGAAAGCTTGGATTAACGGCTGCCTAACCAATATGGGGAAAATAATGTCAGTACAGCATCCATGGTTTAAAAATGTATTACACACTGAACAGCATGATTTAATGAAATCAGACCAGCCCGGCTTTGTTTTTGCGGCTTCCAGCGGTGTCATTTCCACCCGAAAAATAATAAAACAACTGGACTTGATCCAAACTGAACAGTCTGATTATGCCCAGCACATGCAGGCATGGGTGCAGCAGTGCATTACTGAACTGGCCGCTCACAAGAATTCCAATGCGGTACTGGTGGGTGGCTTTCCGTTTAATCATGATGAGCGGCCTGAATTATTGCTGGCCGAAGCCAGCAATACCTGCCTAATGCCGCGACAGGATGATCGCCGTCATTTAGCCCTATTTGGACAAACCATTGCCGCCAGCCTATTACCCTCATCTGAGGACTATAAACACGGTGTTGAAGCCATACTGAACCAGATTCAAACCAGTACGCTTAAAAAAGCAGTACTGGCACGTGCTATTGAGCTTAGGCCTGCACAGGCGGTCAATGTGGCACAACTGTTCAATAATTTGTTGCAGGACAATTCGGATGGATATACGTTTGCATTAGCCAGCAATCCGGCACAGCAGGGCTGGTTTGTTGGTGCCAGTCCTGAACTACTCGTAGCCAAGCAAAACGAGCAGGTATTTAGTCATCCGGTTGCTGGCACACTGGCAAGACATCCCGATTATCACGAAGATCAGAAACGAGCCCAACAGCTACTGGCTTCGGTCAAGGATCATCAGGAACATGCCATGGTGATTGAAGCCATTGCAGACCAACTGGCACCCTATTGCCACCAATTACAGATCCCAAAGCAGCCTTCACTGATTAAAACCAAAACGCTTTGGCATTTGGCAACCCCCATTCATGGCTTACTTAAAACGGCTGACACCCATGTGCTGGAACTGGTTGAGCTGTTACACCCAACCCCAGCCGTTTGTGGTCAACCGCCACAGTTAGCCCGTGATCTCATCAGCAGTCTGGAACCTTTCCAGCGCAACCTGTTTACCGGTGCCATGGGCTGGAGTGATGCACAGGGCAATGGCGTGTGGTCAGTCACCATTCGCTGTGCCCGTGTCATGAACGACCTGATTCGTTTGTATGCGGGCGCAGGCATTGTAGCGGCATCAAAGCCGGAAGCAGAACTGGCTGAAACTGCTGCCAAATTTAGAACCATGCTGGATGCTTTAGGAATTGAACCGGAACAATTGGTTTATCAATAAACTCATTTTATAAGACAATAATTAAACGGTAATATCATTATGACGACTTCCTTTTTAGACGGGGCAACCCCCTGGCCTGAAGACCTTGCTGCCCGCTATCGTGCTAAAAAGTACTGGCTGGGTCAAACCATTGGCGATTTTTTACAGGAACGTGCCCAGCAGTATGGCAGCCAGATTGCCCTGATCTGTGGTGAGCGGCAACTCAGTTATGCTGTGCTTGACCAGCAGGTGAACCAGTTTGCAAGCGCATTGCAGCAGCAGGGTTTTGGGCCTAATGACCGGGTGGTTATCCAGCTGCCCAATATAGCCGAGTTTTTTATTGCCTATTTTGCCAGTATTCGCTTGGGTATGCTGCCGATTATGGCATTGCCTGCGCATCGGTTGGCTGAAATTAGTAGTTTTACCCAGCAAACCCAGGCCTGCTTATATATCTGTGCTGATCGGCATTTAGGCTTTGATTATCGGCAACTGGCACGTCAATGCCAGCAGCGTTGTCCATCCTTAAAACAAGTGATTGTGGTGGGTGCTGCACAGGAATTCCTGGGCTGGCAATCACTGCTAGCAACAGCTGAAACTTATCATCCTGTCAAACCTGCCTATACCCAAAGTGCTGCCAGTCAGGTGGCTTTTTTCCAACTATCTGGTGGCAGTACTGGAACGCCCAAACTGATACCACGCACGCATGATGACTATTTATATAGTGTACGAGCCAGTGCAGCGATTTGCCCGCTGGATACCAATAGCCGCATGCTGATGGTATTGCCGGCTGCGCATAATTTTAGCTTAAGTTCACCAGGGTCACTGGGCATACTGGCAGCAGGAGGAACTGTGGTTCTGGCAAAAGACCCAGCGCCCTCAGGTGCGTTTGCCTTAATCCGGCAACACCAGATTAGCCATGTCGCATTGGTGCCTGCATTAGCGGTGTCATGGACGGCGTATATTGAACAGACTAACGACAATGCTTTGGCACAACTGAAAACGTTGCAGGTTGGTGGTGCACGCTTACCCGATGTGCTGGCCTATAAAATCATTGAGCACTATCAGTGTCCGTTGCAGCAGGTTTTTGGTATGGCAGAAGGGCTGGTCAATTACACCCGTCATAATGACAGCATTGAAACCATTGTTGCCACGCAGGGACGGCCAATCAGTCCGGATGATGAAATTAGGGTAGTGGATGATGATGATCAGGAGGTGACTGCTGGTGAAATTGGGCATTTGCTCACCCGTGGGCCATACACCATTCGCGGTTATTATCGTGCTGAAGCGCATAATGCCAATGCATTTACCTCAGATGGTTTTTACCGCACGGGCGATCTGGTACGTTTAACCTCGGATGGAAATATTGTGGTTGAAGGCCGCAGCAAAGACCAAATTAACCGGGGTGGCGAAAAAATTGCGACCGAAGAAGTAGAGCAGGCGCTGGCGCAACATTCACAGGTGTTACAGGCGGCTCTGGTCGCCATGCCGGATGCTGCTTTGGGTGAAAAAAGCTGTGCTTATATCGTGTGGCGAAATGATATCCAGAATAATAAGGCCGAGACCCTTAGCAAGGCCAGCAGCCCTGTAAGACGTGCCATGCAACTGCGCCAGTTTTTGCAGGATTATGGTTTGGCCACTTTCAAAATTCCAGACCGCATAGAATTCATTGATCAGTTTCCCTTTACGGCATTAGGGAAAATTGACAAAAAAATCCTGCGGCAACGTTTGCTCAATGAAGCCAGTGTGGCGTGATTTCTATTTTCTATCTCCAAATTAATGATTGATGTCTTTTATCAAAATCCATTTATAGGAAAGCTAAACATGACCATTCCGCATATTGCTGCGTATTCCATGCCCCAGTTAACTGATTTTCCAGTCAATAAAACGGATTGGCAGATTAACCCAGATAAGGCGGTATTGCTGGTGCATGATATGCAGCAATATTTTCTTGATTTTTATGATCTAAGCCAAGAGCCTATGCCTCAGTTGCTTAAGCATTGCCAGCAGTTAATAGCAGCCTGCCATCTGGCCAATATTCCAGTTGTTTATACTGCACAGCCGGGTAACCAGACACCGGAACATCGTCAGTTGCTGAGCGATTTTTGGGGAAAAGGCTTAAGTAATGACCCTGAAATTGTACGGATTATTCCTGCGCTTGCACCACAACCACAGGATGTAGTACTGACCAAATGGCGCTACAGTGCATTTAAACGAACTGAACTTGAAAAATTAATGCAGGATACGGGGCGTGACCAGTTAATGATTTGTGGCGTATATGCCCATATCGGTTGTCTGCTCAGTGCAGCAGAAGCCTTTATGCTGGATATTCAGCCGTTCCTGATCGGTAATGCCCTGGCTGATTTTAGCCGGGAAGAACATGACATGGCGCTCAAGTATGCAGCAAGTCGCTGTGCGCAGGTGATTGATACTACGACCATTATTAACGCAATTATGGCGATGTCAATTGCCAAACCCGCAGAGGCTCTGTTTGAGATTGATCATTTAAGGCAGCAGGTTGCAGCACAATTAAATATTGAAAGTGATGAAATTGAAGATGATGATAACTTATTAATGCTGGGACTAGATTCAGTGCAGTTGATGAACCTGCTCGGTCACTGGCGTAAGATGGGTGCAAACATTGAATTTCAGGATCTTGCAGAGGAACCCACACTCGCTGCATGGACGCAAAGACTATCCATAGCTGCATAAAATCTGACATGGTTATAAAAATGCGATGTATGAATTTGCCTGCGTCACAGGGTAAATCGTTTTTGCCCTCACGCTGACATGATTTGATTGCCAACCCTTGTTTATATTCTTGTAGGAAATGATGGATTGCCTTGCTTTGATATTGTTATTCGTTTTGATATTTAGCATGATGCATTTAAATAAAACTGGCGGTTAATATAGTGTGGCAAGCAAAGTTATCACTTGGATTTGAAAAGCAAACAGATCGCACCATTTTAATGCATCGAAAACATATTGGCCCACTTAGGGTGCAAAAAGCACTCTGGCCAGAAGCTACGGGGGTGTGTCATGTGATTATTGTGCATCCTCCTGCTGGTTTTGCAGGGGGTGATGAGCTGAGTATTGAGATAACTGTAGCACAGGGCAGCCACGCGTTGATTACCACACCTGGCGCTGGTAAGTGGTATGCCAGTATTGGTGAGCCTGCAAGACAATGTATTGATTTACAGGTTGCTGATGATGCAATTCTTGAGTGGCTACCGCAGGAAACCATGCTGTTTAACCAGGCCATTGCAGAAAGTCAGACCACCATTCATTTGGCCACTAATGCTGCATTTATTGGCTGGGATATTTTGGTGATTGGTCGCCAATCCCGTGCAGAAAAATTTGAAGCAGGACAGTATCAGAACCAGTTGTCTATCTGGCAAAACGATCAGCTGCAATTCAAGGATCAATTATTTTTTCAGGGCAACGACCGCTGGTTGACATCACCTCTGGGCATGGATCAAAAGGCCATCAATGGATCACTATACGCCATTCCACCGCTTTTGCAGCGTGATGAAAAAATTCTGGATGCACACATTGATATCCTGCGCGACCTGATGGTGCGTATGAAAGTACCGGTAGGTTTAACCCGTCTTGGCAATACCATGGTAGCGCGCTATCTGGGTAACGATACCCGGCAATGTCTGGATGCATTCGCTGCTATTCGAGCCAAGTGCCGACGTGAATGGTTTGGTCTGGATGAAGAACTGCCCCGAATCTGGAAAACCTGATATACCCAGCTAATAGTTGCTTTATTCACCGTTTAAATTGGCAACTAGCACAGTTCTTGCTTAATTAAAATGTGATTAAAAAGGCTGTATTTATGGAACTCACCCCTACTGAAAAAGACAAGATGCTGATCTTTACTGCCGGACTCGTGGCAGAACGGCGCAAGGCGCGTGGCCTAAAGCTCAATTATCCCGAAGCCATTGCCTATATTTCTGCGGCACTGCTGGAAGGTGCACGTGATGGCCGAAGCGTTAGTGACTTGATGCATTACGGCACTACACTGCTAAGCCGTGATGATGTGATGGATGGGGTAGCCGGCATGATTGCCGAGGTACAGGTAGAAGCAACTTTTCCTGATGGCAGCAAACTCGTGACTGTGCACCAACCCATCATGTGACTCTAAAAATAAGGAAAAAGGCATGATTCCCGGTGAAATATTGGTAGAGGCAGGTGATATCGAAATTAATATAGGCCGCCAAACCTTACGAATTGATGTCAGCAATCATGGTGATCGTCCGATTCAGATTGGCTCGCACTTTCACTTTTATGAAGTAAATGATTCGCTGCTGTTTGAGCGTGAACAAACCAGAGGTTTTCGCCTAAATATCCCTGCCGGAACTGCGGTGCGTTTTGAGCCGGGACAAGTCCGGCAGGTTGAACTGGTAGCACTGGCTGGCAAGCGGGAAGTGTATGGGTTTGCTGGGCGTGTAATGGGCGCACTTTAATGATTAAAGAAAAAATAAAAAATTTTAGGAAGCAACCGTTATGAAAATGTCACGCCGTGCCTATAGTGAAATGTTTGGCCCAACCAAGGGTGACCGGGTTCGGCTGGCAGATACCGAACTGCTGCTTGAGGTTGAGCACGACTACACCTGCTATGGCGAAGAGGTCAAGTTTGGCGGTGGTAAGGTGATTCGTGATGGCATGGGTCAGTCACAACTGAATGCTGAATTTGTGGCCGATACCGTCATTACCAACGCGCTGATTGTCGACTGGTGGGGCATTGTTAAAGCTGATGTAGGGATTAAAAATGGCCGGATCTGGAAAATTGGCAAGGCTGGGAATCCTGACATTCAGTCGGATATTGATATTCCGCTGGGAGCAGCTACCGAGGTCATTGCAGGCGAAGGCCAAATTTTAACTGCGGGTGGCGTAGATACTCATATTCACTGGATTTGTCCGCAACAGGTGGAAACCGCCTTGATGTCTGGTGTAACCACCATGATTGGCGGCGGCACAGGGCCTGCGGCTGGAACCTCTGCTACTACCGTCACGCCGGGGCCGTGGCATATTGCCACCATGCTTAAAGCCATTGACAGCCTGCCCATGAATATTGGCTTGCTGGGCAAGGGTAATCTGAGCCTGCCAGAACCCATTGCCGAGCAAATTAAAGCGGGTGTCGTGGGTTTAAAGCTGCATGAGGACTGGGGCTCAACCCCGGCAGCAATTGATAACTGTCTGACCGTGGCGGATCAATATGACGTGCAGGTGGCGATTCATACCGATACCTTAAATGAAAGTGGTTTTCTGGAAGCCACCTTAGGCGCATTTAAAGACCGTACCATCCATACTTATCATACCGAAGGCGCAGGCGGCGGTCATGCACCGGATATTTTAAAGGCGATTGGCCAGTCGAATGTGCTGCCATCCTCCACCAATCCCACCCGTCCGTATACGGTCAACACCATTGATGAGCATCTGGACATGCTGATGGTGTGTCATCATTTAGACCCTGCTATTAGCGAAGATGTGGCATTTGCCGAAAGCCGTATCCGCCGTGAAACCATTGCCGCCGAGGATATTTTGCAGGATATGGGCGCCATTGCCATGATGAGTTCGGACTCGCAGGCCATGGGACGGGTCGGTGAGGTGATTATCCGTACCTGGCAAACTGCGCACAAAATGAAAGTACAGCGTGGCCCGCTGGATGGCGATTCTGAGCACAACGATAATCACCGCATTAAGCGTTATATTGCCAAATACACCATTAACCCGGCGATTACCCACGGCATTGCACATGAGGTAGGTTCGGTGGAAGTCGGCAAGCTGGCTGATCTGGTGTTGTGGAAACCGGCGTTTTTCGGCGTGAAACCGTCCATGATTATTAAGGGTGGCATGATTGCCGCTGCACCGATGGGCGATATTAATGCCTCAATTCCCACCCCGCAGCCGGTGCATTACCGCCCAATGTTTGGCGCGTTGCCGGATGGTGTATATGCGTCCTGTATTACCTTTTTATCGCAGATTGCCATTGAAAATGGTGTAGCTGAAAAGCTGGGTTTAAAGAAAATGATTAGCCCGGCCAAGAATACCCGCACCATTCGCAAGACCGACATGAAACACAATGATTATTTGCCGGTAATGGAAGTGCATCCCGAAACCTATGTGGTCAAAGCCGATGGGGTGCATTTGACCTGTGAACCGGCGGATGTGTTGCCAATGGCGCAGCGCTATTTTTTGTTTTAAAGCTGTTTTTTAGGCTTAATTTTAAATTTAGTTTGAAGTTACTGAAAAGGATTAATCAACTGGATATCAAGATGTTCAAAATCTTTAGTATTGCGTGTAACAACTGCAAGGTCATGGATAAATGCACTAGCGGCAATCAGGCCATCTGCGATTGCTAAAGGGATACCCTGAGTTTGGTGAATGGCTCTGAACGTACCGCATTGCATGGCAATGTTGTCATCAATGCTAATGATGCGGCCTGCAAAGCGTGCCTTCAGGTCATGGTTAAGCCATGTCTTGATCTGTTGCTTGCGTGTACTGGCTGGGATTCGTTCAATGCCAAATTGTAATTCAGACAACGTAACCACACTGATAAAGCACAGCTGTTCCGGGTGTTCAAGTATCCATTGGACAACGCCCGCATTAGGCTGGGGCTTAACCAGTTCGGACAAAATATTGGTATCCAGAAGATAGCTCAAGGCAATACTCGTTTTTTAAAGTTTTAATTGATGTGGGAAAAATGCAAGGTGATTGGTAAAAAAACAGGCTAGAAAAAATCAGTATCGCGATGCTGATGCTGTTGAACCTCTCTTGCTGGCAGCTCAAGTTCGGTATGAGCCAGTGGAGAGTTTTGCATGAAATCCAGCAGGCTATTTTGGGGTTGTTGCGCTTCAATCCAGTCGTCATAGGGAATGACCACCACACGGCCATGACCATGATGGGTAATGATTTGCGGTTGATGCTGTTCATACACCTGACGGATTAAGGTGCTGAAATTGGCCTTGGCCCTGGCAATGCTCCATTGGTTTGACATGATTTTTCTCCACTGGAAATTATGGTCATTATGGTCATATTTAATGCTGTCCTGCAAGTTGGAAATAGTAGTAATCAATGTTTGAGTCAGGTTTGGCTTGTTATTTTGAATTTGGATGAAAGAAAATATGCAGATTTACACACAACGGTTGAATGAAAATGTTCAGCCAGAATATTCTCCAGCAAAGCCTATATCCCAACTGGCACTCACTTTTGACACCCGCCAGAAATGCCGTTTCCGTGCCACTTTAGAGAATGGTCAGGATATTGGCGTGGACTTGCCGCGGACTGGCGTGTTGCGTGGTGGGGCTTACATCGCTACCGAAACAGGGGAAGTATTGCAAATTCAGGCCGCGCTGGAAAAACTGCTTTGCGTCACTGCCGCTGAGCCGTTTGACCTGCTGAAAGCTGCTTACCATTTAGGTAATCGTCATGTGCCACTCATGCTCACACCGGCAGCCTTATATCTGGAACCGGATTATGTGCTGGCCGATATGGTGCGCGGTCTGGGACTAAACGTGGATGAAGTGATGCATCCGTTTGAACCGGAAAGCGGTGCCTACGCTCAACATCAGCACGATAACCGCTTGCGTCCCTACACATCGCATTAACAATATATCCATGTCTGAAAATTCTAATCCTGCCCTAAATGCCGCCAGCTTGCTTAAACTATTGACGCTGTCGTCTACCGCCTTGCCGATTGGCGCCTATTGTTATTCGCAAGGCGTGGAAAGTGCAATTGAATGCGGTCTGGTAAATAACGAAAAAACCGCGCTGGCTTATTTTGAGGATGTGCTGGAGTTGCTGTTGGTACGCTATGAGTTGCCTATGTTGGCGCAGTTGATGGAAGCGGTTACTGACGCAGCGGCATTTACAGTCTTGGCCAGTGAGTATAAAGCCAGCCGTGAAACCCGCGAATTTTTGCTGGAAAGCCAGCAACTGGCGTTTTCACTCAACGCATGGATTAAGCAGGTGCTGGAACTGGAGGTGCAGGTGGAATCGCAGTATGGCTTTGTGCCGGTGTATGCCCAGTTGTGCGCGCGCCTGCAACTATCGCCGGAAGATTGCCTGACCGCGTATTGTTTTAGCGTGCTGGAAAATCAGGTGCTGGCGGCGGTTAAAACGGTGCCACTGGGTCAAATGAGCGGGCAGCGAATTTTATGGAAATTGCATCAGCGCATACCGCAAGCGGTGCAACAGGCATTAAATTTGCAAGGTTTAACCTCATCCTTAAGCAGCAATTTGCCCAATTTTTCCATGTTGTCTATGCAGCATGAAACCCAGTATTCACGGCTTTTCCGGTCGTAAATATCTTGTTTAGCCATTATAGGAATTCATATGTCAGAGCGTAGTCCACTTCGTGTTGGAATTGGTGGTCCGGTGGGTTCGGGGAAAACGGCCCTTACTTTAAATCTGTGCCTTGCGTTGCGTGATAAATACAATATGGCTGTCGTTACAAATGATATCTATACCAAGGAAGATTCCAACTTTTTAACCCGTAATCAGGCCATGAGCCCTGATCGGATTGTCGGTGTGGAGACTGGTGGCTGCCCGCATACCGCCATTCGTGAAGATGCTTCAATCAATCTGGCCGCGATTGATGATTTAACCAAAAAATTTGCTGGGCTGGAGCTAATTATTATTGAAAGTGGCGGCGACAACCTTGCCGCAACCTTTAGCCCAGAGTTGTCCGATTTAACCCTGTATGTAATTGATGTTGCCGCAGGGGAAAAAATTCCGCGTAAAGGTGGCCCCGGTATTACCAAGTCGGATTTGCTGATTATCAACAAGACTGATCTGGCACCGATGGTTGGTGCTTCATTAGCAGTAATGGATCAGGATGCCAGACGCATGCGGGGTGAGCGGCCATTTCTGTTTTCCAATATGAAAACCAAAGATGGTTTAGATCACATTATTGCCTTTATTGAAAAACAGGGTCTGTTCAAGAATTAAATTTGATTGAGGAAAGATAATGCGATTTTTATTACTGGCGTTACTGGGCGTTTCAAGCTGTGCCATGGCACATCCGGGTCATGATCAATTTTTTCATTCGTCATTGCTGGCTGGATTAATTCATCCGCTGACGGGTCTGGATCATTTAACCATGGGTCTAGGACTGGGTCTGCTGATGGCACGTACCTTTAAACAAACTCGCTTTGTTGGATTCGGATTACTATTGCTGTCACTGGTGGGTGGTTTTGCAATAGGTATGCAACATATTTTTGCCGATCAGTTTGCAGAATACGGCATCATGGCATCGCTACTGGTGTTATCCGTGGCGTTGTGGCAGCGGTCAAATACTGTATTTTTGTCCATGATTACTGTGCTGGGTGTGTTTCATGGCATGGCGCATGGCAATGAACTGGCATCTGACGTGAATCCAGTCTGGTTTATGCTGGGTATGCTGGTAAGTTTGTCGAGTTTATATCTGGCTGGAACAATGGCGGCACGTTTTTTCAAACAGCATATCCGGCTGGGCGAACGGATGGCTGCGGTGCTGGCAGGCGTGGTTGCACTCTTGGGATTGGCTTAGTTCTCGTTGTTTAAAACATATAGACCTGCCTGATCATCGTGATTTGGCAGGTTTTTTTAATAATGCTGAAAACAAAAAAATTAACAGGTTGGTCTCTATGCCGACCTAATTGAATTATTGCCTGCATGCAATTTATGGTGTTAGGGTGACTCAATATTAAACAAGAATGCGCCATTATGCAGCTTACTATTATAAAACGCACTAAAACTGAAGAAATTAAAATTAAATCTAACAATAAATGGAATATTTTATTAAGTAATAATAGGTTTTTGTGTTGTTCATTATTAGTATTATATTGGCACACAATTTGTATAACTATAAGGGTAACCATTTAGGTTCATTGTAAATAAGTCATTTTGGGGAGTATTCAAATGAAATATGGTTTTAACATATTAATGGCTGCACTATTATCATCCACTGGCATAAATAGCGCTATAGCAAGCGAAAGCATGCCATTACCTTTTCCAGGTACTATCACTGGCAACGTCAGTGTAGTTTCCAGTTATAACCTGCGTGGTATTACCAATGGTCCGGAAAATGACAGCACGGCACTACAGGGTGGACTGGATTATAGCCATGACAGTGGTTTTTACGCGGGTTACTGGTTTTCCAATCTAGGATATTCTTATGCGGGGCTCAATCCCGATTGTACGGGTACAGATTGTACGACCAAGTCTTTTGAAAACGATTTTTATGCAGGCTTCAAGGGTAAGCTCAATGAGGAGCTAAATTTTCAGTTGGGCGGAACAGTCTACTACTATTATCCGGGTTGGGAATCTACCGGTTATGAGACAATTATTGGCCTAAGCTATAAGCAGATTACCGTTACCGCGCAAACCTTACTGAATAATGTGACCTTTGGCAACAAGGGAGATACTTACTTTCTGGCGACTTACGCGCCAGAACTTGCAGGCGGTTTTACCGGTAAGCTTCAGGCTGCTGCGTATTATTATGGGGATGATGATGAATTTGTTGGCTCCACCACTACAGATTTTGCCTTCCGGCATGCCACACTGGGTATAGCGCATCCACTTGGGGCAACTGGTGCTAATTGGGGGCTGGATTATATCTTTGGTGGCTACTCGCGTGATGAAACCAAACAAAAGAATAAGGCTGTCTTAAGTCTGGCTTATAGCTTTTAATAGAGGTGAATAAGTTAGAATAAAGAATTGGTTTTACTTTAAGGTTGGATTAAATTCCGGCCTTTTTATTCAAAAATAATTAATTATAAAAATAATGAATTTTTATAATTAATCTCTATAATTTAAAAACTTTAATAATGAAAGTTGATAAGTAATTTTAATCTAAAAACTCGTAATGGTTTTAATGGTAAAAGTGTATATCATAGAGACGAGTTCAATGATGGAAAATTAAAATATTTTAATTAAATTTTCTATTTATTTTATCTCTCATACTGATTTTAATAGTAGATTGGTATGCTACCAATCTACTATTGCCCTAATACGATTAAAAGTTGGAATATGTTAACCCTCAAATTCCGCAAACACTGCAATTCATACCCTTACAATTGTGCAATACCGAGTTGCGGGATGCATTTTTTTCGGTTCCTGGGCCGCTAATGCCTTGACCTGCCAATTGTTGGGCTTTGCTTTGCGGTTGCCATTTATAATTTTTTTTAATTTGCACTTGCGCTGTAAGCATGGGTTTGGCTAGCGTGTCTTGCTGACAATAATCACAAGGAATTTCAGTAGAGAGTTCGGCAATCGCCAAGCGTTTTTCAAAAATACCAGCGCAATGCTGGCAACGAATATCATATAAGGGCATAGAAAATTCCTTGATCCAAATTGATTAAACAGCCATCCCTTAATCAACAAGGGATGGCTGGGCAAACTGGGTTGTGTCAATTGGCTGTTTCTTTGGTTGTTCCTAGCGCTCATGACCCCAAAATTTCTTTTCACTCAGCATGCCCTTGGGCAAGATATCCTGCTCAAAGATACCGGTGGGCAAGGAAATGGTGCAGGCGCAGTTGGGAATATCTACAATGCCGCCAATACGCCCCTCTACAGGTGCGGCAGTCAGAAGCATATAAGCCTGACTGCCAGTAAAGCCAAAATTTTCCAGATATTTAATGGCTTTTAAACAGGCCTGACGATAGGCCACCGTGGCATCCAGATAGTAGTTCACATCATTTTCCACACTGATGCCTTCAAAGGTAAGCCATTCATCGTAGTTGGGCTTGACTGGGCTTGGAATAAAAATGGGTGCATCAATATTGTATTTGGCCATACCGCCTTTGATTAGGTCAAAGCCCACACGGGTGACGCCATCCATTTCAATCGCACCACAAAAGCCAATTTCGCCATCGCCTTGTGAAAAGTGCAGATCACCCATGGAGAAACCGGCACCGTCTACATACACCGGAAAGAAAATCCGCGAACCCGCTGATAAATCCTTGATGTCAGTATTGCCGCCGTGTTCACGCGGAGGCACGGTACGCGCTGCTTCTGCTGCCATACGATCAAACTCAGCACCTTGCAGTCCACGAAGTACGGCGGTGCGCGGATCGGGCGGATTGGCCTGACCTTTGGGCACCAGCAGGCCTTCACGGCGGTTCCACTCTTTGAGCAAATCCATGGAGGGCAGGCAGCCCATCAAACCGGGATGCGTCAGGCCAGCAATGCGCACGCCCGGAATATGCCGAGAGGTGGCATACAGACCTTTTAAGTCCCAAATGGCCTTGTCGGCATCCGGGAAATAATCCGCTAGAAAACCGCCGCCATTTTCCTTGGCAAACACGCCAGAAAAACCAACTGGCGTGACGGGTTTAATATCCAGCAGGTCAATTACCAGCAAATCCCCCGGTTCAGCTCCTTCCACATAAAACGGGCCAGTCAGAGGATGTGCGCGGGTCAGGTCAACATTGATAATATCGTCAACCGTGTCTGTATCCTTGATTTGCGCATCCAGAAAATCCAGACTTTCCAGCAGGATTTCTTCGCCCGGCTTGACTGAGGTTAAAAAGGGAATGTCCGGATGCCAGCGGTTATGTCCCAGTTCAGCTTGTTCGGCTAATGGTATCCCGGGTTTAATTTTGATGTGTTGCATGGTGAAATCCTCGGTTTGGGCATGGATTTGCGATGAGTTTGCCAAGACTTTGGCGGTGAAAATACTTTCTATTTCGATGGTATTGATAAGGCAGTTAGGTGAAACGTTGAGTGATACGGGCTGAAATAATGTCGTGGCTATAGGGTCAGTGTCGGTTATGAATCAACCGGATGCGCCATCACAGACAACTGCCGGTGTTTGACGCCAATAAGGAGTTTCTTTTGTAGTGGATGCTTCAGGATAAAGCGTGCCAATACTGGTTCTAGTTGTGTGCGAAACTTGCGTGCCAAATTACGTGCCCCAAAACGGATATCATGCTGGCGACTCAGCAGGGCAATGGCGTAGGCATCAAGGCTGACATGGCACCCTTGCTTGCGCAGGCGCTGGTTTAATTTGTTCAGTTCAATATCAATTAGTTGTGGCAGCCAATGCTGATCCACTGGGCAGTAATGCAAAATCCGGTCAATCCGGTTGATAAATTCGGGATCAAACTGCTGGTGCAGGGCTTTTTCAATGACATGCTGGGATGACTTGCCCCATTGTTCAGCTAGGCGTTCACACAGGCGTTGTGCCGGTTTGGGCAGTCTGGAAAAATAATTCAGCGCGCTTTGTGCCTGACGTGCGCCGACGTTACTGGTCATAAAAATCAGGCTGTTTTTAAAATCAATGGTTTTGCTGCCAGACGACAAGGTCAGCGTGCCGCTATCCAGCACATTCAGCAGGCTACGAATCACCTCTGTACTGGCTTTTTCCAACTCATCAAACAGCACAATGCCGGGTTTGCTAAAACTGCCCTGTATCGCCTCAATATCAAATAACGTGGTGCCTTCCTTGCTACCGACATAACCCGGAGGCGCCCCAGTCAGCGCGGCGGCATAGTGTTCCTGCGCCAGCGTATTCATATCAATACGGCAAAATGCATCAGGACGGCCATAAATCGCCTCGCTAATTAGCCGTACGGTTTCGGTTTTGCCCACGCCGGTTGAACCCAGCATTAGCGTGACTGACAACGGGCGCTCGGTGCTGGAAAAATCAGCCTTGACCACATTAAGCATATTTTCAATTTCGCCCAGTGCGGCTTCTTGTCCAATAATGCGTGCGCGCAAATGCTGCATCACCACTTTTGGTTCAAACAAAAACCGTGAGGTGGTCAGGCGTTGCTGGCTGGCTGCATCAGCATGGCTTTTTTGCGCATTGGCCTCGCGGTTGTGTTCCAGCACATCATTGATAAACGGCATTGCTTTCACCTTGATTCTTTAAGCTTCTTGTGTGGCGCTTTGCTATTGCTTTGGCGGTAAGACAGTTCAAGCTTGTTTTTCAAGTCCTTCATGCGGTAGGTTGCCAATTGGGCATTCAGCCACGCCGATGGTCGAGCGGGTAAAGCTTTCAACATTGGCTTGTGCTTTTTCGGCATCCAGCACCCAGGTGCGGTAAAAATCAAACGGGCAGGTGGCAATGCCTTTGTCACCATCGCCATTGTTGTACACGCCGGTATAGCCACGGTGCAGCAGTTTGAACAAATGGTTTTGTGCCTGATCGTATTTGCGTGCGTCACGGATTTCAGGAATGGACAGTTGCGCGTACTGAATGCCGTTTTCTTCTTCGCCACATTCGCCCAGCGTACGGCCATCAAACCCGACAATTGCGGAGTGGCCAAAATAGGTGTAAACCCCATCAAATCCGGTACAATTGGCCACTGCCACGTAGCAGTTATTGGCCCAAGCCATGGTTTTGGCCATCATGATCTGCTGTTCCTTGGCGGGATACATATAACCCTGACAGCGCACAATCAGCTCAGCACCTTTCATGGCACAGTCGCGCCAGATTTCGGGATAGTTGCCGTCATCACAGATAATCAGCGAAATTTTTAAGCCTTTGGGGCCAATCGATACATAGGTCTGATCGCCCGGACACCAGCCTTCAATCGGGCACCACGGGATCACCTTGCGGTATTTTTGTACAATCTTGCCGTCGTTATTAATCAGTACCAAGGTGTTATACGGTACTTTTTGCGGGTGCTGTTCATGCCGTTCGCCCGTGATGGAAAACACACCCCACACATTGGCCTGCTTGCACGCCGCTGAGAAAATTGCGGTTTCATCACCGGGAATACTCGCAGCAGTATCCATCATTTCGGTCTGGTCATACATGATGCCCATGGTGCTATATTCCGGAAAAATCACCAGATCCATACCGGGCAGACCTTGCTTCATGCCAATCAACATATCGGCAATTTTTTTGGCATTGTCCAGCACCTCGGCTTTGCTGTGCAGGCGTGGAATCCGGTAGTTCACCACAGCCACGCCAACGGTATTGGGACTGCTTGAAATATCGCCATGACGCATGATGTATTCCTTCTTTCAACACACTAAATGCAATGGATTAAATGCTTAAACACACAACAGAACAGGGTCACTCACATCGTTGGGAGCGTGTATTTTGAGTTAGCCTGCCCTGTTGTGATGGCTCTAGTGTTAAACAAAAGGTGTTCTTACAAAATACGTTGGATGACGTATAACAGATGATTTAATGAATTATTAATCAGGTATTTAATATAGGAGTTACCAATAAAAAAGGTCTGTGCAAACAAGATCGCATAGACCTTAAAACAGTAACTTATAGGGCGTATCCTAAATCTGGATTACACCGACAAATATTGGCTAATGGTTTTTTCATCGACATTATTTCGGGTGTTTTCATACACCAGCCGTCCCTTGTCAATCACAAAAAAGCGGTCAGCAATATCCATGGTAAAGCTCAGCACCTGCTCAGACACCACAATGGTCAGGTCACGCTGATCACGAATTTGCTTGAGCGAGCGGGCAATATCCTTAATGATCGACGGCTGAATGCCTTCGGTTGGTTCGTCCAGCAGCAGCACTTTGGGATTGGTCGCCAAGGCACGGGCAATTGCCAGTTGCTGCTGCTGGCCGCCTGATAGGTTGCCGCCCTTGCGTTTGCGCATGTCATACAGCACGGGAAACAGTTCATACAAATCTTCCGGCACCTTGCCGCGTGCTGAAGCGGGCAGGCCAGTCTGGATATTTTCCAGCACAGTCATAGTGGAAAATATCATGCGGCCTTGCGGCACATAGGCAAGGCCATTATTGACCCTTTGATAAGAATCCATTTTTTCAATGCGTTTGCCATCCAGGGTAATTTCACCGCCCCGAGTTGGCAACACGCCAACCAGGGTTTTAAATAGCGTGGTTTTACCCATGCCGTTGCGCCCCATCACGGCAATGATTTCATTTTTGGCTACATTCAGATCAAGCTGGTGGATCACTTCACTTTGTCCATAGCCAGATACTAAAGCTTGAATATTAAACATACTGCTCATTTGGGCTTCTCCAGTACGGGAGTTAAAAACATTGAACAACATCAGTCAGCAATTCGATATGGCCATTAAAAACTTAAGGTTATTAATGACCTAAATATACTTCGATTACTTTAGGATTGCTTTGTACATCTTCCATTTTGCCTTCTGCCAGAATTTGACCCTGATGCAGCACGGTTACTTTGTCGGCAATGGTTTTGACAAACTCCATGTCGTGCTCAATCACCAGCACCGAGCGGCCTTCACAAATCTTGCGGATCAGTAGCGCGGTTTTTTCCCGTTCCGACACACTCATGCCCGCCACGGGTTCATCCAGCATCACCAGTTCTGGATCTTGCATCAGCAGCATGCCAATTTCCAGCCATTGCTTCTGGCCATGCGACAGCAAATCAGCCGTTTGATTCAGCATATCGGTTAAAAAAATCTCGGCAGCAATGGCTTTGACGCGGTCAATCACATCCGGCGTACGTTTAAAAAACAGCGCACCAAACACACTACGACCGCGCGGGAAAGACATTTCAAGATTTTCAAATACAGTCAGGTTTTCATAAATAGATGGAGTTTGAAACTTTCGACCCACGCCCGCATGTACAATGGCATGCTCACTCATGCCGGTTAATTCTTTACCTTTGAACTGGATTTTGCCGCTGGTTGCGCGGGTCTTGCCGCAAATCAGATCGAGTACGGTGGTTTTGCCTGCGCCATTAGGGCCAATCACCACACGCACTTCGTTGGGGTCAATGTACATGGTGAGGTTATTGACGGCCTTAAACCCATCAAAGGATACGGTTAAATCTTCTACCAGCAGTACTGGTTTTGGCATTTCAACGCCTATGGCTTGACTATTCATTTGCCGGACTCCTCTGCGCTGGTTGCACTAACGCTAACTGGGCTGTGTTCAACCACCACGTTGTCGCTATTTGTCTGGTTTTTGGATTTTTTACCGCTAAAATAAGGCTTCACATATTTATCGTATAACCCAGCCAGCCCATCAGGGAAGAACATCACCACCACAATAAACAGGCCACCCATCAGGAATAGCCATAGCTCGGGAAATGATTCGGAAAAGTAGGTTTTGCCAAAGTTCACCAGCAGGGTGCCATACACTGCGCCGAGCAAGGACAACCGGCCACCTACAGCGGCAAAGATCACCATTTCAATGGACGGTACAATGCCCACAAAAGACGGTGACATAAAGCCGACTTGCAGGGTAAACATAGCGCCGCCAATGGCTGAAATGGCCGCGGCAACACAGAATATAAACACCTTGTACATCGACACGTTGTAGCCAGAAAAGCGCACGCGTTCTTCCTTATCCCGCATGGCAGACAACAGGCGACCCAGCTTGGAATTTAAAATATAGCGACCGACCAGAATTGCGCCAATCAGCAAAAGGGCATTTACAAAGTACAAAACATATTTGGCAGAATCGGTACGGATATCCCAGCCATGCAGGGTTTTCAGATCAGTAATACCGTTGACGCCACCGGTAAATCCTTGCTGGCCAATAATCAAAATGGTCAGGATGGCGGCAATGGCTTGGGTGACAATGGAAAAATACACATCACCCACACGACGGGTAAACATGGCAATGCCAATGATAAAGGCCAGTACCGTGGGTACGGCAATCACCGCAAACAAGGTAAAAGCAAAGCTGTGAAACGGTTCCCATAGCATGGGCAGGCTAGTGACCTGATTCCAGTCCATAAAGTCAGGAATGCCAGGGGTGGTTTGATGAGCGGTACTGGTGGCATCCGAGGCTTCCAGTTTTAAAAACATCGCCATACAGTAACCACCGAGGCCAAAGAAAATACCTTGCCCCAGACTTAAAATGCCACCGTGTCCCCAGCACAGTACCAGTCCCACGGCCACAAAGGCATAGCTTAAATATTTGCCCACCAGGTTTAGGCGAAAGATGTCAAAGAAAACCGGCATGACCACCAGAATAATGGCTGCCAGAATCAGCAGGCCAATAGCGCCCTGTTTTCCACCGAGTAATGCATTCAATGTATTTTTCATGATTATTCTCTGTCAGTCAGGTTAGGGAGTACGCCATTACTTGCGTACTTTGGCCGAAAACAAACCTTGCGGGCGCAGCATCAAAATAATGATGACCACGGACAGGGTAATAACTTTGGCCATTGAGCCACTGATAAAGAACTCCAGTACCGACTGGGTTTGTGCAATGGAAAAGGCCGAGGCAATTGTGCCAATCAGGCTTTGCGCGCCACCAAACACCACCACCAAAAAGGTATCCACGATATACAGTGAACCTGAGGTAGGGCCAGTGGAGCCAATGGTCGTAAATGCAGCGCCAGCAATACCTGCCACACCGCAGCCCAGTGCAAAAGTCATCCGATCCACCCGCTTGGTATTGATGCCCACTGCATTACTCATGATGCGATTTTGTGTGGTGGCGCGGACTTGTAGCCCCCAGCGTGAACGGAACAGCAAATAAAAAATAATGCCAGTGACTACCAAAGTCAGTGCCACCAGAAACATGCCATTGATCGGAATATCAATCAGCTCGGTGGGTGCATAAGAACCCATCAGCCATTCTGGCAGGGTGGGGCTGACTTCCTTGGGACCAAACACCGAGCGGAAAATCTGTTGCATGACCAGACTTAAGCCCCAGGTCGCCAGCAGGGTATCCAGTGGACGGTGGTACAGCCGCGAAATCATCACTCGTTCCACACCATAGCCAACAAGGCCAGCAATAAAAAACGAAGCAATAATGGCAATAAAAAAGTAGTAGGGCATCAAGGCAGGTGCATAGCTTTCGGTCAGTGTGGAAATCATATAGGTGGTGTAGGCACCAATGGTAAGGAACTCACCATGTGCCATATTAATCACACCCATTTGACCAAAAATAATGGCAAGACCCAGCGCCATTAGCAGCAGCACACAAAACACCGATAAGCCATTAAAGCCCTGCATTGCGAAGATTGCGCCCATTTCTGAGAGTGAGGTCATGGCAAACTCCAGCGTTGTCAGTGAAAGCAAAGGTTTTAAGCTGATTTTGAAATCGTTGGCTTAAAAGCTGGATTCAATACAACGGTTAAAAACATATAATGAAAAATAATCTGTAAAACAAAAACCTGACTAGCAGCAAAACAAAATTTCAATAGCGGGGCGGTGACAGGCGCTTGCCCATCACCGCGATTGATCAATAAATAAAGGACTTAGCGCTTAATAACCTTTCGGGAATGGATTGGGCACAATCAGCTTGGGCGACTCATACACCACCTTGAACTGGCCGTTTGGCAGCGCCATGCCAATGCGTGACTTGCTCCACAGGTGATGGTTCGGATGAACTTTCACATACCCTTCAGGAGCCGTTTTTAGTTCAATGCCAGGCGAGGCAGCCACCACCTTGTTTACATCAAAGCTACCAGCTTTTTCAACTGCGGCTTTCCACAACCATGGGCCAAGGTAAGCCGCTTGTGTAACATCGCCAATCACTGCTTTAGGGCCATACTTGGCTTTAAAAGCCTGTACAAATTTCACGTTGTTGGGATTGTTTAGGCTTTGGAAATATTTAAACGAGGCATAAAAACCAGCCATGTTTTCACCACCAATCCCAAGTAATTCATCCTCACTGGCGGAGAAGGTCAGCAGAGTTTGCTTATTGCCAGTGACACCTGCGGCTTTAAGCTGCTTATAAAACGCCACATTGGAACCTCCCACCACCGCAGACACAATCGCATCTGGATGTTTGAGCTTCATCTTGTTAATCAGCGAACCAAACTGAGTACTGCCAAGGGCATAGTAATCTTCGCCCACAACTTTGCCATGCAGCACTTTTTCAATGTGGGTACGGGCAATTTTCATGGTGGTACGTGGCCAGATATAATCAGAGCCTACCAGATAAAAGGTCTTGGCTTTTTTCTCGCGTGCTAGCCAGTTCAGTGCTTCAAGTACCTGCTGGGTAGCTTCCTGACCGGTATAAATCACGTTTTTGGATTGCTCTAAGCCTTCATAAAAAGTAGGGTAGTAGAGCAGGCCATTGTCACGTTCAAAAATCGGTAGCACCGCTTTACGGGAAGCTGAAGTCCAGCATCCAAAAACCGCAGCAACATGATCTTTTTCCAGTAACTTTTTGGATTTTTCCGCAAAGGTTGGCCAGTCGGATGCTCCGTCTTCCTGAATGATGCGAATCTTGCGACCTAAAATTCCGCCTTGCGCATTGATTTGCTCAATCGCCAGTCGCTCGGCCTGAATAGCACCTGTTTCACTAATGGCCATCGTGCCTGTGGCAGAGTGTAACTGACCTACCACGACTTCTTTGTCAGTCACTGCCAGCTTGGTGGTATTGATGGTTGCGGTGGCAGGCACAGCAGCCTGTGCAAATACAGGCAGTAACGCGAGTGGGAACGACATTAATCCCAAGACCAGTTTACGGCGGCTAGTTTTTAATGTGGACTGGAGCGTTTTAGTGGGCTTGGTCATTGTTGACGACTCCTGAAAAAGGCAATGTGTAAGTCAGTGCTTAAACTTTAAGCTTGTTGTACGATTGAACTCTAATGAGCAGGTTAAATAGCGCACCTGCCGTTGGTTTTCAGACTAAGGGCAATAGGGTTGACCCTGCTATACGTCACATTGCGTATATACCGCGTAATAAATAGCCAGATTGTGATACAGAAAAGAATGCGTAAGAAATAACAACATTGGCGCGTTTCTTGAATTGGTTAGCCTGATATTTTTATAAATGTTGCGTTATTCATGCCATCACCATTGCCAGATGTCACGGCAGCCTTATCAGCCACGCCGCCAGAAGATGGTTCTGCCCCTCAGCGCATTATCAAGATCCGGCGTGACTACAACACCTGGGTCGCGGATGAAACGCTGGAAGACTATGCCTTACGCTATACGCCCAAAACCATGCGTAAGTGGTCGGAGTTTCGGGTGGCCAATACGGCATTTGGTGCGGTGTCATTTCTGGCAATGGAAGCGATAGGTGCTTCCATTGCACTCAATTACGGATTTATCAATGCTTTTGTCGCAATTTGCGTGGTATGCCTGATTATTTTCTTAACCAGTCTGCCTATTAGCTATTATGCAGCGCGTTATGGCGTGGACATGGATTTGCTGACGCGCGGGGCAGGGTTTGGCTATATTGGTTCAACGCTAACCTCTTTAATTTACTCCAGTTTTACTTTTATTTTCTTTGCCATAGAAGCCGCGATTATGGCGCTGGCACTGGAGCTGTTTACTGGTCTGCCGCTGTATCTGGGTTATCTGGTTAGCTCGCTGGTGATTATTCCGGTGGTGCTGCGCGGCATTACCCTGATTAATAAATTACAGGCATGGACGCAGCCCATCTGGCTCATTTTGCTGATTCTGCCGTATGCCGCCTTGCTATATCAGCAGCCCACCATTATTCGGGACACCCTGAGTTTTTCTGGCAAGTTCGGGCAGGCGCCGCAATTTAATGTGCTTCTTTTTGGTGCAGCTTGTACAGTGATTTTTGCACTGGTGGCTCAAGTTGGGGAGCAGGTCGATTATTTGCGCTTCTTACCGGCCAAAACTTCCCAGAACCGCAAGCGCTGGTATGGCGCCTTGCTTACGGCCGGGCCGGGCTGGATTGTGTTTGGCATGTTCAAGATTTTTGGCGGCGTGCTTTTGGCCGTGCTGGCCTTGCAGCATTTTGTGCCACTGGACAAGGCCTCTGACCCCACGCAGTTGTATTTAATTGCCTATCAGTATGTATTTGCCCAGCCAGAGGTGGCGCTAGCCTTTACCGCGCTGTTTGTGGTGATTTCCCAGATCAAGATTAATGTCACTAATGCCTATGCCGGCTCGTTGGCATGGTCAAATTTTTTTGCACGGCTGACCCACAGCCATCCGGGACGGGTGGTGTGGCTGGTGTTTAATGTGCTGATTGCCGTACTGCTGATGGAACTGGGCGTGTTCCATGCATTGGAGCAGGTACTGGGCCTGTATGCCAATGTTGCCATTGCCTGGATTGCCGCATTAGTGGCAGATTTGGTCATTAACAAGCCGCTGGGTTTAAGCCCCAAGGGCATTGAGTTTCGCCGTGCCTATTTATATGACATCAATCCCGTGGGCGTGGGTGCCATGCTGATTGCCTCAATACTATCGATTACAGCCTATTCTGGTGTGTTTGGCGAGTTGCCCAAGGCGCTGGCCTCATTTATTGCCTTAACCAGCTCGTTTATCTGTGTGCCACTGATTGCATGGCTAACCAAAAGCAAATACTACATTGCTCGCCCACCCACGATTTTTTATCAGGAACTGCAAGGCTGCTGTATTTGTGAGAAAAAATACGAAAAGGAAGACATGGCCTATTGCCCGGCCTATCAGGATGCCATTTGTTCGCTGTGCTGCTCGCTGGATGCGCGCTGTCATGACCTGTGCAAGCCAGAAGCGCGGTTGTCATCACAGTTGTTGGCTATTGCCCAGAAGATTCTGCCCACCAGTTGGTCAACCCGCATCAATACCCGTTTAAGTTATTACCTGCTGCTGGTACTGATTTTAACCGTGCTGCTGGGTGCTAGTCTTGGTCTGATTTATTTTCAGGAGATTCTGGTATTACAGGATTTTAATAGTGACAGCAAAACCTCGCTGGCACTGATTTTTATCAAAATCTTCACCATTTTATTTTTACTGATTTGCGTGGCCTCATGGTGGCTGGTACTGACTTATGAAAGCCGCCGCGTGGCACAGGAAGAATCCAACCGCCAAACCACGCTGCTGGTGCAGGAAATTGATGCACACCACATTACTGACCAGCAGTTACAGCAGGCGCAACAGGTGGCCGAGCGTGCCAATCAGGCCAAAAGCCGTTATGTGACTGGCATTAGCCATGAATTGCGCACGCCATTAAATAGTATTCTGGGCTACAGCCAGCTTATTGCCAAGGATGACGGCTTGTCGCTGCAAAGCAAAACGCACCTCAATATTATTCACCGCAGCGGCGGACACTTGATTTCCCTGATTGATGGCCTGCTGGATTTGGCGCGCATTGAAACCGGTAAACTCACACTGGTGCCAACTGAAATTAACCTGCCCGAATTTTTAAATTATTTTGCTGATATGTTTAGGCCACAAGCTACCGAAAAAGGTATTGATTTTACTTGTGATTTTTCTAAGCACTTGCCGCAATATATTCGTAGTGATAAAAAACGGCTGGATCAGATTCTCATTAATATTATTGGCAATGCTATCAAATTTACCCAGCGTGGCAAGGTGACTTTTAAGGTGAGTTATCGTTACCAGACTGCCACTTTTGAAATTGACGATAGCGGTTGCGGCATTACGCCCGAGGACTTGCCTAATATCTTTAATCCATTTGAACGTGGCGGCAATACGCCAGCGCATGCCATTGCCGGAACCGGTTTAGGCCTTACCATTGCCAAGTTGTTAACCGATTTGCTGGGTGGGGAAATTAATGTGCGTAGTCAGGTTGGAGTGGGTAGTACTTTCCAGATTCGGCTATATTTGCCAGAAGTGCAAAGCCCTAAACCTGTTAGTTTGAATATTATTCACCAGATTACCGGCTATGAAGGGATACGGCAGAAAATCCTGCTGGTGGATAACGAGGAACTGGATCGGCAATTACTCTGGCAGTTTTTGCAGCCCCTTGGCTTTGAGCTGGCCGAAGCGGATTCAGGACTAGCCTGCCTGCGACTGGTGCCGGAATTCCAGCCGGATTTAATTATCATGGACTTAACCATGCCACATTTAAGTGGCTGGGAAACCGCCAGTATTTTATGCAAAAATCATTTGACCTTGGCGCCTATTATGATTGTATCGGCCAATGCGGAAGAACAGGGCAAAAGTAATGATGCACAGATTGAGCGTGACGATTTTATTGTTAAACCGGTAGACCTGTTGCGTTTGCTGGAGCGTATTGGCCAGAGGCTGCACTTGCACTGGATCAAACCGCAACAACCTGCTATGCCTGCCAATGTCCAGCCAGTAGTGCCAGACGAGACCAGAGTTAACAAAGTGGTGCATACCAGCATGTCCATCATGAATAACCCACTAGGCCAATCCGACCGAGAAGCGCTGTTGCAACTGGTGAATATGGGCTATGTGCGCGGCATTACCAGTAAACTGGATGAAATTGCGCACCGTCACCCTAAGCATGCGATGGCCATTCAACATTTAAAAACGCTGGCCAGTCAATTTGACTTCAAGGCATTACAGGCGTATTTACAACAGGAGCGATGGCCATGAGTTTGGCAATAGCAACCACGCAACTACCTCTAAAGACAGAGCAGGTGGTGCTGATTGTGGATGACATACCGGATAATCTAGCACTACTGCATACCACGCTAGATGAGGCTGGCTATACCGTATTGGTCGCCACCGATGGCTATAGTGCGATTGAACGAGCCAGTAATTTTCAGCCAGATGCCATTTTACTGGATGCCATGATGCCCGGAATAAATGGTTTTGAAACATGCAAACTGCTAAAGGCAAATCCGCTCACTCAGCACATTCCCATTATTTTTATGACTGGTCTGACCGAAAGTGAGCATGTCGTACAGGGCTTTCAAAGTGGTGGAGTGGATTATGTCACCAAGCCCTTACAGCATGATGAAGTATTGGCTCGTCTTAATACCCATATCCATAATTCACGGCAGGTACACCAGCGTGAGCAAATGATCAATGCCGCGGGTATTGCCATGCTAGCCTTAAATTCACATGGTCAATTAATCTGGCAAACTCCACTAGCCATACAACTGCTACAGGAAAATATTGAAGACATCGACAGTTTTTATTTAAAAATCAAAGTATGGTGGCAACAGGCCGAAGTGCAATCCAGCTTGCTAATCACTGGAATAAAGCAAAATCTGAGCCTGTCCCGTCTGACCGAAAGTGGACAGGCTGCTAATGGACTACATAATCATCTGGTGATGATCCAAACTCAGGAAACCATTCCAGCCCCGCATGTGCTCATGCAATGCTGTGGGATCACCCCCCGTGAGGCTGAAGTGCTGCATTGGGTGGCGCTTGGAAAAACAAACCGTGACATTGGCGAAATTCTTGAACTCAGTCCACGCACAGTCAATAAACATCTAGAACATATTTTTAGCAAACTAAATGTTGAAACCCGAACGGGTGCCGTATCATCAGCGCTGAGTCGTGTTAAAAAATAACAAGACTGGTAAAATTATTAGATTATATACCCCGAATTACACTGGCTTCTAAAGCGGTATTTAACATTAAAAAAGTGCCGCTAAATAGAAATAGCTGTACTAGCGTATCAAGGTTAAAACATAAATTTATTAAATTTTATGCTATTAGTGAAATGTAATAAGCAGTATTTTGCCTGAACACTACTTTTTATTATTTTAAGCTTAATACCTGCTGATAAGGCTTAAAGCCGTCCATAACGGCATTGGTGATGAGTTGAATAAATGGCTGGGTATTTTTGGAAGTTGTCCATTGATCCAAAGCCTCATAATAGGCTAACCGGTTTTCAACGGTAATCACGCAGGGTGGATAACCCGCTTTCATCAGTTCCAGATTCATCAGTAAACGGGATGTCCGGCCATTGCCATCAATAAAAGGATGAATGCCGACAAAATCTGCATGAACATAAGCCGCCCGCTCAACCGGATGAAAATCAGCTGCTTTATGCTCATACCATTTTACAAACTGATTCATTTTGTCAGCGATCATTGTATGGTCAGGTGGGGTATGGGAAGCACCGGCAATCAGTACATTGTTTTGACGGTATCGACCAGCATTCTCATCATCAATATTTTTCAAAATGAGCTGGTGAATATTACGAATTTGCCACTCTGAAAACGCCTCATGTTTTTTAATAATGTCTTCAACATACAAGATGGCATTGCGATGGTTGATGGCTTCAAAGTGTTCACGAATTGCTTTACCGCCCACCGTAATGCCTTCAAGGACGACCTTGGTCTCAAGTAAGGTGAGTGTATTGCCTTCAATTGCATTAGAATGATAAGTCCAGCGTAAAATCAAATCATCATGCAGATTCTTGACGACCGCACTCGGCAATGGACGGTAATTATCAAGCTGATGCTTTAACTGATCGATTTGTTCAAACACGTGATTGACCTAAAAAATTCATTACCTTGATCATAACTGATATGCCTAAAATGGAAAAATAAAGTTTTAAAGTTAATATCAAAAAAGCCTTAATTATCAAAGGATAGATATTAACTCTGTGGCAGAGTGTGTGAAGGCTTACGGCTTTGATCAGAATCAACGCATTTATGCTATTAAATTTCAAAGTAATTTATTGATATTTAAAATTGGGGCTGTAGTAGCACAGGTTAGATTTTCGTCCAAATGAGCAATGTTTTTAATTGCTCTTTAGGCGACCCATATAAAAGCATTGCTATCAGAGCATTATAGAGCCTATAACGACACAAATAGTTTGTCATAACGACACAAATAGTGTGTCGTTATGCACAAAATATAAAAAAGTGTCTTTAATATGAAAAACGGATTAGTAGTGAAAGATAATGCTTTGATGAATGCCAGTTACAACCTAGAAGTGACTGAACAGCGTTTAATACTTCTAGCCATTATCAATGCAAGAGAAACGCACCAAGGTATTACATCAGACAGTAAGCTAGAAATTCATGCAAATGACTATGCCAGTCAATTCCATGTAACAAAAGAAGCTGCATACAAGGCTTTAAAAACTGCTGTAAATAACTTATTTGAACGCCAATTCTCATTTAAAGAAGAAACAAAAAAGGGAGTTGGTATTGTTAGATCACGGTGGGTTAGCCGTATTAAATATATTGATGATTCTGGAATATTAGAAATTACTTTTGCGCCTGATGTTGTCCCTTTGATTACACGGCTTGAAAAACATTTTACAAGCTATCAAATTCAGCAAGTTACACAACTCACAGGTAAGTATGCGATACGTTTATATGAACTACTTATTACTTGGCGTGAGGTCGGAAAAGTACCCCAAATAGAACTTTCAGAATTTAGAGCAAAATTAGGTGTTGAGGATGATGAATACAAGGCGATGAATCATTTTAAAAGCCGTGTATTAGAGCCATCAATTAAGCAAATTAATCAACATACTGATATTACTGTTAGCTATGAGCAACACAAGAGGGGGCGCACCATCACAGGATTTTCATTCAAATTTAAGCAAAAATCACAGCCGAAAATTGAAGTTAAACGTGATCCCAATACCCCTGATTTTTTTATCAAAATGACCGATGCACAGCGTCATTTATTTGCAAATAAAATGTCTGAAATGCCTGAGATGGGTACATATTCGCAAGGTACGGAGAGCTACCAACAATTTGCCATCCGTATCGCAGATATGTTGTTAGGGTAATCCTCCCATTAATAACCGAAGTTAAAAGTAGAGGTTAAGCAGCCATCAAAGGTGGTTTTCCTCCATTGGCTTTGTGTGGTCGTTCATGGTTATAGAACCACAACCACTCTGTTGCATAGTCTTGTACCTGTTCCAGGGTATCAAACAAATGCTTGCTTACCCAACTATAACGCATCGTGCGATTGTAGCGCTCGATATAAGCATTCTGTTGTGGCTTGCCTGGCTGAATATACTCTAGAGGCGTTTTACAATCAAGTCGCTAGTGGAGTGCTAGATAAGGCTGAAAAGTCGCTACAAGAGACCAATAAGCAAGCTATAGGTGCATTGAAAAGTAGGATTCAAGAATTAGACAAGGCAACCAATCGACTGAATTGGCAATTTATTGCTCTTTATTCCAGTACGTTTGTCGCTGTGATGATGGTGTTCATTTTGGCAATCTTCTTATACGTGCCAAGCAAAGATGAAATTGATGAACGTAGAGCTGATATGGCTGTACTTAAAAAATATCCTCTACAAATTAGAGAAAATGATGATGAAACTCTAGTCAGAATTATGCGCAAGAACTGCTATTCATTTGAGCCTAGTAACGTCAAAGAGAAAACTTATGATTGGTGTCAGATTGACCCTAAAAAATACTAGATGATCGGTACTTTGCTTGGTTTTTCTCATTACTAATCAAATTACAGCAAGCGCAAAGTTGCCCGACTTTGAAACATGGCTTTAGCCATGTTTCAAAGTATCGAGCTAAATTTTAATTAAACACGTTTCAATGCCATGATATGACGAACCATATCGTTAATATGCTGTTTTGTTTCATTATCTTGAGAGCTTAGCCAAGTTACAACATCTGCATCAAAAGCTTTTGCTTGAGCAGTGGCATGGCGTTCTTGTAATTTTTTCACAAAATTTGGTTTTACTACTGGCGCATTGGTAGGGTCAAAATTTTTATAGCGTTCTAATTCATTTTGCATGGTTATACCTCCGCTTTTGATTATGTGATGGCTCAAAAGCAGTAATGATTCTTGCAACATCACCACGTTCGACCCAAACCACTGTTAGTAGTCTACCACGATTGCTTAGACCGATTGATATCAGCCGTTGTTCGTCATAATGACCAAGATCGTCAAAGGACATCAGCTCTGGATCAAGAAAAACGCTACATACTTCTTCAAAAGTAATTTCACGCCCTCGATAGACTATTTCCATTTTTTTATCGTGCCATTCAAATAGCAGACCGTAATACTCAATCAACGGCATGTTTAGCCTTTTTCCTAGATTTACAACTTCTAAAAGTCTACTTAGAGGTTTTTACTTATTCAATATGCGGAATCTAAAAAGGGAGCTTTAAGCTCCCTTTTTTACTAATTTTTTTCAATTTTTAAGTGTCAATCTAGGCTTCAATAAATTAAGCACCTAAATGCATTAATTTTAGCAATCATAGGGATGGGACGTTTTTCTTAACATCCTGCCACTTCTTATTTGTAAGCAGCTCTGCTTTATCCCCGATAAAGACTGATGCAGCATCCTTGTCTGATTGGAGTTGATAAAGCATCCAAGCAGTCATGTAACCATCAGTAAGTGTCATCATTTGCCCGTGTTCAGCCCCAACTACTCTTGCACGCACCTTAACATTACTTGATATCCCATCATAGTTATTCACCAGTGAAGATAAAGGAGCGACCCCTCCAAATTCACTAGCAGTATCTTTCACTCCTCTGTCATCAGAAGAACCTGTACCAGCGGTCATGAAGTAGGGGATATTGACTTTTGCGATGTTGTACTCCCAGCCCATGTTTTTTGCCAGTGTGGCATAGGCTGCACTTCCCGTGAATATTGTTTTAAAAATGCTACTGTTGCTATATTCAGTCACAGCTCTAATCGCACCTGCTCCACCTTGTGAATATCCGATAATGCCAATATTTGCTGTGTCAATGCGATCGTGAAGCGCGCTATTTTTTAACATGAAGTTAAGGGCAACCGAGATTGTCTTACCTGATCCTGCTTGCTCCACTTCAGTTCCTACAACAATAAAACCCCATGATGCAAGGCGATCAAAGAATGGTTTGTATGTGCTGGCTTTGGTATTACTAGCATTGACAACCATAATCATTGGATATCGTTTATCATTACTCTTGATGTCTTGGGGATACCAGACGCTAACTGTTTTGATACTTGGATTGTCTGAATTATATTCAGCATAGGACACATAATGGTGACCACGCTGTGAGTATCTTTGTTCAAGAGGGGATGTACTGGAAAAGTTTTTATAATAATTATCTTGTAATACAGGGGAACTTTGGCACCCAGAAATAAGTGTAAAAATGGTACATCCAATTACAATGCAAGCACCCTGCAGCATCTTTTTCATGTTTTCTAATTCCTTTCTGGCAAAGTTTTCAGGGACAGGGACATCATTCATGCGATGTTGTTCCTGCCATGATACGAAGTTTTTTTGAGCCAAGATAACTGGCTTAATTCACGGATCAAGTTACAAGAACGGTCCTTTCAGTATACCCCAAAGGGTTCTGTCGCATTAAGGACTAACTTAGCTACTATAGGATATTATAGGAGTTAGCTATGTTTATTGCCAATGCGTTTACAGAGCATCCCGAATGGGTGCGAACTTTGGAGCTTTTACTTTTCAAAAGGGGCTGTAGTAGCACAGGTTAGATTTTCGTCCAAATGAGCAATGTTTTTAATTGCTCTTTAGGCGACCCATAATTGAATCTAAACCTTGCGAAGCAGTGCTTCTCATCTTTAAGAA
>SECL01000040.1 GCA_004173455.1 Moraxellaceae bacterium
GTCTTCATGGGCGGTGAAAGCACACCCAGTCGTGCCGTTGTGCAAAGTGCCGGGCATGCCTATCGCTTACCCGGCCAGCAACTCAAGGACGAGTTCAACCGCCATGAAGAGATGCTGATGCTGATGCTGCGCTACACACAGGCACTGATCACCCAAATGGCCCAGACGGCGGTGTGCAATCGCCACCACGCCATCGACCAGCAACTGTGCCGCTGGCTGCTCTTGTCGCTTGATCGCCTACCAGGCAATGAACTGATCATGACCCAGGAATTGATCGCCAACATGCTGGGTGTCCGCCGCGAAGGCGTGACCGACGCTGCCGGCAAGCTCCAGCGGCTGGGGGTCATCGAATACAGTCGGGGACATATCAAGATCCTGGACAGGACTCGTCTGGAGGAGCTGAGTTGCGAATGCTACGCCGTGGTCAAAAGAGAAACCGAACGATTGCAGCCTTACTTTCCATGTCCAAGCGACCCATGAAGATGTCCGAAAAGGGGCGTTGGGTCGATAGAGGAGGCTCAGAGCACATCAGAGGCAGGCAAACCTTCAGTGGCCACGCGCCGTGCCCGGGCCACGCCCCAATCCAGCGCCCTGCTCATCGACTCACCAGGACGTGCATCGTAGGCCTCCTCATGAATGGCCATACCGCGTGGTGCATATACCCCGATGAACATCTGAGTGCTACCAGTTCGCGACAGACGTACCTGGACGTCAATAAACGTTCCATCGTCCAGAGTCTCATCATGAATTCGGTGGTGAAGAGTGGGGTCAGCCCAGTCCCAGTAAATATCGCCGCGGATTCGCATGCCGTAGTCCTACAACTCAGATGGTTATGAGGTTGTAGTAAGCAAGATAGCGAAAGCGAGGCGGTAATCAACTGCGGCTTAAGGGAATCTCCGAACAAGTCCCAGGTATGCGAAAATCGCCTGACCACCTGATCCGAGCCTCCCATGAGCCAGATGAGCTTTTCCGACTTCGAGTACGTCAAGCGATTTCGCATACCTGGGACTTGTTCGGAGATTCCTTAAGTAATTGCTGAATGCCACTGAGTACAGATTTGCATGCTCGACGCAGCTACTTGTGGAATAGAAATTCGGCGTGCGAATGCAATTAACTTGCCGATATCATTTTGTATATAAACTTCATGACTATTATTTGTGCTCGAGTTCGGAATAGTCTTTCAATAGCATCGGATTTTTTACCCGGCCTATTATCTTGCGAAATCGCCAGTGCGGGACAATACTTCGAGGGTCGCAAAAACGCGGGATCACTGGAGATGAAAAATGAAAGAGATCAAACTTGAATCGGTCAAGCTAATCAATCTCGCCCATTTGGTGAAACGCCAATAAGCGGTCAATCCAGTCAGGTGGGGTGCGGCGTCAAGCTATACCTCACCCTACTTAGGGAAACTCTGAAGAAGATCTCCAAATTTGACAGAATGCCTGATCTCAACCGCCGAGACGCCTGATGAAGCAGATGACCTTCGCCGACGCCGAATACGCTGGCAAACGCAAGCAAACCCGTAAAGAGCGCTTCCTGATCGAGATGGATCAGGTCGTGCCCTGGAAGGGAATGATCAATCTGATCGAGCCTCATTACCCCAAGGGTGAAGGTGACCGTCCGGCCTATCCTTTAATGGCTGTTCTGCGCATTCATTTGATGCAGAACTGGTTCGGCTACAGCGACCCGGCGATGGAGGAAGCGTTGTATGAAACAACAATCCTGCGTCAGTTCGCGGGATTGAGTCTGGATCGGATTCCCGATGAAACCACCATTCTCAACTTCCGGCTTCTGTTGGAGAGACATGAGTTGGCAGGCGGAATTTTGCAGGTCATCAACGGCTATCTGGGTGATCGTGGTTTGATGCTGCGCCAAGGTACGGTGGTCGATGCGAAGATCATTCATGCGCCGAGTTCTACCAAGAACAAGGACGGTAAACGCGATCCCGAAATGCATCAGACGAAGAAGGGAAACTAGTATTTCTTCGGCATGAAAGCGCATATAGGCGTCGATGCCGAGTCGGGTTTAGTCCATAGCCTGGTGGGTACTGCGGCGAATGTGGCGGACGTGACTCAAGTCGATCAGTTGCTGCATGGCGAGGAAAGCTATGTCATTGGCGATGCAGGCTACACCGGCGTGGACAAGCGTGCGGAGCATCAGAATCGCCAGATGATATGGTCAATTGCGGCCCGTCCAAGCTGTTACCAAAAGCATGGCAAGACCAGTTTGATCACACGGGTATACCGCAAGATCGAGTTCGCGAAAGCCCAGGTACGAGCGAAGGTTGAACATCCATTTCGTGTGATCAAGCGCCAGTTTGGTTATACGAAAGTGCGGTTTCGCGGGCTGGCTAAAAAATCGCGCAACAGGCCACTCTGTTTGCCTTGTCGAACCTTTGGATGGCGCGAAAACGGCTGTTGGCTACAGGAGAGGTACGCCTGTAATGCGGAAAAACACCTTGGAAAGGTGCTGTTTGAAGAAAAGTCGATGAGTTAAACGCGAAAAAGTCTGATTATCTGATCGGGCGTGCGCTTTATGAACCTCAGGCCAAGGGGGCATCAAAAATCGATGCCTACTTCAGACCTTCCTTAATGGCATTTAAACATCCAGCACGTTAAAAATACAAAACTACCAGATTTTGATTTTCATAATTAGAAATCATGCACTACGGTTTAACGGAGAACAATTCTCGACAGCATTAGGAAGACAACCAAGCTAATCATTAGTCAATGACACAATAACTTAAGAAACACCAAGATTTACACACCAATTCAATTCGATACTGACAGGGAGATCACCAATGAATGGAATTGCCAATACATTAAATATTTCAAACACCAGCATTGACCTAGCGGTACCTAAGACGATGCTGGCTCAAACACTAAGGCCCAGCAGATATGGGGCGCCATGCACAGCCTTCGCTTTGGAAACAGTCTCTGTACCAACTCTTCAAGCAGACGAATGTCTGGTCAAGGTGATGGCTGCAGGTGTTAATCATAATGGTATCTGGGCCGCCCTCGGCCACCCGATTGATGTCATAGAATTACAGAGAAAACGAGGTGAGGTTTGTGACTTTCATATTGCTGGATCTGATGCTTCAGGGATAGTAGTCGCAGTAGGCAAAGGTATTTCTGACGTAGCTGTTGGCGACGAGGTTGTACTGCACTGCGGGTGGTGGGATGAAAACTCTGTTGTTGACGAGATCATGGACAAGTCCGCGAAAATTTGGGGTTACGAAATCAATTTCGGCGCTTTTGCGGAATATACGCGAGTCAAGCGCCAAGCTGTTTTGCCTAAGCCAAAACACCTAAGTTGGGAGGAGGCCGCGTCCTACATGCTCTGCGGCGCCACCGCCTACCGTATGCTTCATGGTTTTGCGCCTCATACTGTTAAACCAGGAGACGTTGTGTTGATTTGGGGGGGCAGCGGTGGCATGGGCTCGATGGCAATCCAATTAGTCAATGCAGCTGGTGGTATACCGATCGCAGTCGTAAGCAGCCAGGAAAAAGCTGACTACTGTAGAACAATAGGCGCAAAAGGTACTATCAACCGTCAAAACTACGAGCACTGGGGCGAGCTCGATGACATTCAAAATCAAGATGCATACTCTTTATGGCTAAAATCAGCAAGAAGGTTTCAAGAAGAGATCTGGCACTTGGCAGGAGAGAAGAAAAACCCATCAATTGTTATAGAGCATCCAGGTGAAGATACATTTCCCACATCTTCTTTTGTTTGTGCAGCTGGCGGGATGGTCGTCATATGCGCAGGTACCAGCGGTTATAAGGGCACCTTCGATATCCGCTATCAATGGATGCGACAAAAAAGGTTACAAGGTTCCCATTTTGCAAATGGGACACAATGCGCAGCCTTCAACAAATTAGTTTGCAAAGGTCTAGTTAAGCCTTGCCTAACGAAAACTTTTGATTTTTCCGAATTGCCGATGGCTCATCAAATCATGTATGAAAACAGAGAGCCTTTAGGTAACTTCGCCATTAAAATCGGCAGTCGCCTGGAGGTTTAATCAATGCTGTTTATTGAACGCTTCATGAAAACAGCTGCGTCCACGCCTGACATAATGGCTCTAAAAGATGGACAGTCCAACCTGAGTTATCATGAGGTTTATAACCTAGCAGCGAATTTAGCAAAAACTATATCGTCAGTCACATCTGAAAAAATGATCGGCATACTAATACCAAAGAGCATAGACTACATAATTTCAGTACTGGCCGTACATCTATCAGGCAAAACAGTAGTCACACTCGACGGAGATTATCCAATAGAGCGACTGCAGCAGATGATTGACTCCATCGACCTCCGCTTTTGTTTAATCAACAGCACTCAACCGCAAGAGCTAAATTCGTTAATTGAACAGAATGCCCAGTGCCTGTGCATTGACAACCTGCTGAGTTCAGTCAAAAATCGCGACTGGCGTGACCCGGAGGCTTTAGTAGACGAAACGCGAGCTTATGTAGTTTTCACTTCTGGAACAACGGGGCGTCCCAAGCCGGTATCAGTTCCTTATCGCTCGCTTACTGCCTTAGTAGATTGGATGCTCAAGTCCCCGCCGCCCGGTACCACGTTGTTTTATGCCGCGCAAGGATTTGATGTGTCATTTCAAGAGATATACAGTACCTTGTGCCATGGCGGTTGCCTTTTGATCATCTCCGACAGGCAAAAGAAAGATCTTCATATACTGACAGAGCAATTAACTGACAAAGCTGTTACCCGTCTATTCTTGCCGACTTCAATGCTTATTCCTTTCGTAACATTCAATTTGCACAAGGGTGGTCAACTATCAAACCTGAGCGAGGTTATCGTGGCGGGAGAACAGTTGAAGGTCACCCCGGCAGTAAGACAGTGGTTCGAGGCGCACCCCAAGTGTTGCCTAGTCAACCACTATGGCCCTTCCGAAACTCACGTTGTCATGGAACACAGACTTACAGGCCGCCCCCAGAACTGGCCCAATTTGCCGCCAATCGGTCGCGTCGTTCCGGGCAGCAAGGCCTTCTTATTAGATGAGCAGATGCGAGAGGTAAGTACAGGTAGTCCCGGACAACTCTACATTGCTGGAAATTCGGTAGCGCTGGGTTACCACAACATGCCAGAACAGACTGAGGAAAAATTTGTTTCACATCCGAGTACGCTTGAGCGCATGTACGAAACAGGAGACATCTGTGTAGTCAATTCGCAGGGGGTCTACGAATACAGAGGACGTCGCGATCGCCAGTATAAGATCCGCGGTTATCGAGTTGAGCTAAAAGAAATTGAAGCAGCAGTAGCCGAATCTGGAATGGTAGAAGATTGCGTAGTGGTCGCAAAGACATCAGGCCAAACCACTTCGCTGATTCTTTATTACGCCGTCAGAGCGAATGGTACGGATGTTAGCCTAACTCTACACTCGTACTTGGCGGATCACCTGCCAGACTACATGTTGCCGTCGTTCTACAAAAGTATGCCCGCTCTTCCCCTTAACCGAAATGGGAAGATCGATACTTCAAAGCTACCCGAAATAGGTGGACTCAGATCGCAATTAAACTCAGTTTACGTTCCCCCACAAGGTGAGCTTGAGTCTCAGATCTGCTCAGTCGCGGCAAACTGCTTTGGCCTAGACCGCATGGGAGCCAACGACAATTTTATGGAGGTAGGTGCCAATTCAATAAATTTGATTTCTTTTTTAGCTGAACTGCGTTATGCGCTGGCTCACGATTTTCGACAGACCGATTTGTTCGAGTATCCAACCCCGCGGCAACTGTGTGCGTGCTACCAACGTGCGCTTAGCCATTCATCAGGGCCTCTACCAGAGGTGTCGGTAGACAAGCACAAACTCAGGTCTCATACCATTCGTAGTGTTCAAAGCAAAAGGAGAGGCTGAGATGCACGAAGACCAAGAATATCTAATAGAACCAGATCAGAATGCCATTGCCATAGTCGGAATGTCTTGTCGCTTTCCGGGAGCCGGGTCCGTTGAGCAATATTGGCAAAACTTGCTCGGCGGGATAGAAAGTATTCAAGTCGGGATCGCCCCTAACAGCCAGATACTGGCTCAAGCCGAGCTCCCAGCTATAGAGGAGTTTGATTACTCATTTTTCGGTTTCAGCCTCAAGGAAGCACAATTGCTGGACCCGCAGCATCGACTGTTGCTCGAGTGCGCTTGGGAAGCGCTCGAAGATGCTGGATTGCAGCAGAGCAATCGTTCTATAGGCGTATTCTGCGGGTCTGGGCCTAGTTCGTACTTCATTAACAATGTGCATGGACTGCATAAGCACGACAGTACATGTGGACTATATCAATCGTCCGAAAAGCTGGCGCAATTCATGGCTACGGACAAAGAGTTTCTCGCCAGTCGCATTGCTTATAAACTCAACTGCTGCGGCCCTGCTGTTAATGTGCAAGCGGCCTGCGCGACATCGATGTTTGGCATTCAAGCGGCTATCCAGGCCTTGTTGCTCGGGGAATGTGATGCGGCGTTGGTCGGAGCTGCAGCAATCTCCGTCCCCCAGTCGATTCCCTATTTTTTTGAGCCAGGAATGCCGTTTAGCGCTGACGGCCACTGTCGCCCGTTCGATGCCAAGGCAACGGGAACCGTTTTCGGTTCCGGGGCAGCAGCAGTAGCTTTCAAAAGGCTTGGCGATGCCATAATTGATGGAGACCCGATTCTTGCCGTAGTACGCTCGGTGGCCACGAATAATGACGGCGCGAATCGCGCCGGGATGTCTGCACCATCTGTGGCAGGGCAAGCCCGCGTTATACGTGAAGCAATGGAGATAGCCTGTGTGGGTCCCGAGCAGGTCAGCTATATAGAAGCCCATGGCACGGCCACACCGATTGGCGACCCAATCGAGATAAAGGCCTTGGCTCAGCCCTTTATCGGCCGCAACCGCGAACACACATGCTATCTGGGAAGCGTTAAAGGCAACATAGGCCATCTGGGCTGGGCCGCAGGTATGGCAGGTTTGATCAAAGCGGTGCTAATTGTAAGGCACAAAGTTATTCCACCAACGATAAACTTCGAGACTTACAACCCGCAGCTCTACATTGAAGAAACGCCCTTTACGATTAACACGCAGCCTGTGCCATTAGCAGTGTCTAAAATAATTGCCGGGGTTAGCAGTTTCGGTCTGGGGGGTAACAATTCGCACTTAATCCTCGAAACGGCTCCAGAGAGGTCAGAGGGCGATGAAATAAGTGTTCCTTTAGCGGAGAGGCTGCTGCCACTATCGGCGAGGGACACCGCCGGGCTCAAACAGCTGAGTGCGTCTTATCAGACATTTCTTGAGAAGTGCAGTGACGCTTTATTCCCTGCATTCGTAGATAACCTGCAACATTCCAGGTCTGCGTTTGATAAACGCGCTTTCGTAGTTGCCAGTAATCGCCAGGACGCAATCGAGGCCTTGGCCAAGCTGTCTTTCAATACTTCAGACATACCTGGCGATTCACCCAGAATGGCCTTGATGTTCTCCGGCCAGGGTGGTGAATATCGAGGAATGGGGCGATCCCTGTATAGCCAGGAAGCACAGTTCAAGGCTGAGCTGGATCGTTTCGACCCGGCCTGCCAGGAAATCTTTGGTAGCTCTATCACGCAGTTGCTGTTTGATCCGTTGAACAACCAGGCAATTGAACAGGACATTGCGCGCTCGCAGCCCTTAACGTTTGCATTGCAGGTAGCGATGGCGCGGTTGTTGCTCAGTAATGGGACCCCGGCGACGGTAGTGTTCGGACATAGCCTGGGGGAGTACGCCGCAGCCTGCATCGCTGGGGTTTTCAGCGCTGAGCAAGGCTTCAAAATCGTCGCCCAGCGTAGTCGACTTCTGGAGTCTTTAGGCAACATAGGCGGGATGCTGGTCATCAACGGTGACCAGCAATACGCGCAGCAACTTATTGACAAAACGAACACTGACCTTTCGATTGCGGCATTGAACAGTTCAACGAACACGGTAGTCTCCGGAACGCGAGAAGCCATTGATCAATTGCAGCAACTGGCTGTCGACGCGGGAGCGAATGCGACCCGATTAAATATTTCTCGCCCTGGGCACTCGTATTTACTCGAGCCGCTACTGGATCGCTTCGAAGCTAGCCTAGTAGATGTAGTATTCGCAGTTCCCGTGACTCCCTTGATTTCCTCGGTTAGCGGAATGTTGGCCGGGCCTGAGATAGCAACCGCCGCTTACTGGCGGCGCCAGTTGCGCGAAACGGTTAACTTTAGAGCGTGCTTGGCAACGGCGCAGGACTTGCGCTGTACGCACCTTGTTGAGATTGGTCCTAAGGCCACATTATCCGCAATGGTACTCGGCGACGCCCCCGCTGACTTGAGAGTGCTGGCAATGTCCCGAGGTGGCGAGCAGGAACATAAACAGTATCTACGTCTACTTGGCGAATTGTTCAAAGCTGGCGCCGACATACACCTCCCGGCGCGAGCTCAAAGAATGCCGGTGCTTGACGGGTTGCCGACCTATCCGTTCCAGCGCGTACGCTGCTGGATCGACACCAATGAGCCCAACACCAATCTGATAGAGAGCAGTTACCAGACGGTGTGGACCCCCCTCCCCCTGGCAGGTTTGAGCAATCAGCGTAAAGTTGCCCGCAACGTGTTATTTTTGACGCCAAACGAAGGCGCGAACCCTGCAGAGATCAGCCATTTAGAAAGTGCATTCGAAAACTTCCAGTGGGGAGTATTGAGCCAACTCGACTGCCTTGCGACTGAGCCCTACACCGTTTCAGAGGCTTCATTTGAGCACGCATTCGACGGCCTGTGGCAGGAGTATCCGAATGACCTAGACTTGATATATCTGGACCTTCGCCACGTGCAGGGCACCGATATATCATCCGCAGTATGGACCTGCGTATGTGTGCTTCAGTTGCTAAATTCAGTAGAAGTGACGTTCCCAGAGAAACCTCATCTGTGTATCTTGTTTACATCGCCCCAGCCAGATAACGATCAAGTAAATCTGCAATCCTCGGCGAGCAGTTTAGTGGGAATGCTCCGTTCGGTGTTGATCGAAGAACCAGATTGGAAAATTTCCGTTTTGCAGCTTGCTCGAGGACAAGCCCCTAAATACCAACAGCAAGCCAGTGCAATCCAACTGCTACCGTTGACCAATGAATTAGTAGTCACTTTCAACCAAAAGCAGGCATTCGTACCGCGTCTACAGCAGGTCGCCATAAGTGCTGAAAAATGTCCTGCCTTTCCTAAAAACCTGAGTTACATCCTGCTCGGAGGCGGTGGTGGTATTGGCCAGCAATTGATTGAATGCCTTGGTGCTGATCAAGCTCGACTCATTTATGTGATTGGCCGCTCGGCGATGCCCAATGAAGCCGTAAGAGCGTTAATGAATCGATTCGCGAACCTCCACTACCTTAGCTTGGATCTCGTTACTTCCCAAGGACAAAAGGAAGGTGCACGCTGGCTAAAGGAAGCCAATTTGGGTGAGACAGCAATTTTCAACTTGGCTGTCGATCTGAACGACAGCTTGTATGCGACTGTGCAGGCGTCAGACTTTAAGCGTGCATTTGCATCCAAGTGTCAAAGCGTACTAGTCCTATATCAACTTTTGATTGATCACGGGGTTGAAATAAAACTGTTGTTTAACTTCTCATCCGCCACGTCGATCTTGGGTAATGGGGGACAGGCGACATATGGTGCCGCAAGTGCATTTCTTGATGCCGCCCACGGCTTTTTATTCCCACGCGCTGAAAAGGTTCTGACTGTTAATTGGGGCGTTTGGGGCGATGCCGGCAAGCTGCGTGATGATCAGCAAAGGCAGCAGATACTCAAGGCTAGCGGGCTGTATGGCCACAGCAGCGAGCAAGCGCTGCGATTTATCAAACAGCTGGTGGAGGGCCCTTCACGAACCGTCGCGTTCATGAATATTTACCCTCAGGCTCTGAGTAAACGATCTTCCTCCTGCGCGCAATTACTTGAAAATTTAACAGCTGTACATAAAGAGCAGGCACCAGCAAGCCGCGTTAGCGTCACTAAGCAGATTTTACAGTGTGACGATGACCAACAGCTTAGCAACGTGATCGAAGCTTGGCTGGTCTCGACCATAGATGCACTGGTTGGGCTAGAGGAAACTGCACATCGCTACGATGAAATCAAGGATGTCCATTTCAAGGCGCTAGGGTTCGATTCGTTGGCCCTTGTACAGCTTAAAAATGCGTTGGCTAGCGAGCTGGGGCTGCAGTGGAGTATCAAACGTTTCTATGCCATGCAGGCTCTTAGTGAGCTCCAAGCAGAGCTGACGTCCTATGTGCTCACTCCTGAATGGCGTGCGGCACGCATTGACGGATTAGATAACGATGCCCTGGTGGAAATTCAACGTCCTGTGTCTCTACAACAAGCCAGGTGGATATCGCTTATCAACAAGGACTACGGTCTGCGAATCATTCCATATCTAATTCATTGTCCCTTCGATGCCGTGCACTGTCGCAAGGCCTTGGCCCAATTATTGGAGGAAAACCCATTACTGAGAACATTCTTCCCCGCTGGCATGCCAAAGGTCATGACTACCGAGAAAGTGCTGCACGGCTTCATTGAATTGTGCGTGGACCTTTCCGCGCATACCGCCGAACAAAAGAACAAACAAATTACCGCTAGAATCCGCAAAATAGCGCTGTCACTACCCAAACCCGGGAGTGGAGTGACATGGGCGATTCAATTCATTGATGTGGGCGAGCCGTTCTTTATTGCTTTACTGGGTGTCCAGCATCTTGAGTTCGACGGCAAGTCTTTGACCCTCATGTTCGACCGACTGGGTGAATGCCTGCACCAATTGGCTAATCAACAACAACTGTGCACCGTCGAGCATCAACTCCACTACGCAGATTATGCGAAACATCAACAGCTTTACCAACAGCAGCAGTGGAACAACGATGCCACATTCTTTAAAGGACTGTATAACGCCTTTGAGAGTCCAACAGTGTTGCCTGGGCATCCAGGATTCAGTAGCACTGTTGTGTCGCCGTCATCGCGTCATAGCATTGAGATCAAGGGGGCTAACAGAACGCTAGGGAAGTTGGCTGATCGTTTAGGGTTCAGCGTGTTCAATGCACTTCTATATGTTTATGCCACTACCATGGCCGAAGTTATTGGTTGTGACCAGTTGATCATTAGCGCGATAAATAGCGGCCGGGGGCTGAGCGAGTTCAACAACGTGATCGGCCCCTTTACCTCGCCATTACCGGTGCCAATCACGGTGCATCACGATTGGTTAGTGGGCATTTCGATGGTGGCACGCACGTTGGGTGCAATTCAAGCCTATCCGCTGATGCATCCCTCCATGTTAATAGACAAAGTTGAAACATTTTCGGGAATGGCTCAAGACACTTACTTTTCCGACATAGGGATCAACTTCCTCAATTACAGGCACAATGTCCACACGCCTGGGAAGGTTCAGATCGAGGGCGTAGAGATTCTTGGGCCAGTGTCTGCAGGTTTACTCTCGGGGGCCAATGTCGAGGACATGCGGCGCATACCGGGTTTGCACTTAGTGGTGGAAATCAATGATGAAGACCTGCGTTTGAATTTCTGGTATCACAGCCACCGATTCTCTACTGCACAGGTAGAGACGTGGGGGCAACGCATGAGCCAACATCTGTATCAGTTACTTGGACTTGCGGGGACTGCGGATGAGGGCTGAAACGTTGAACTTACTGTGTTTCTCATATGCGGGCGGTAGTGCGACCTTTTATTCGCGCTGGGCCAACCTGCTGCCCGCAGTCAGGGTGATTCCGGTGGAAATCCCAGGCCGGGGTACAGAGCATCAAACAGCGTCATTAGTAAAAAGTGCGGGGCTACTTGACTTTCTAACAAGTCAGTATGGCCATTTCTGCACCGGCCCTTTTGTGCTATTTGGTCATAGCCTAGGTGCCCGCATCGCGTTCGAGTTTCTACACACGCTCGAATTAGCTCATGGGCGCAAGGCACAACGCTTGTTCGTCAGCGGATGTTTGGCACCTGACCGTTTTGCGCAGGCCATGGCGTTCCGCGAGCGCGATCTTAGCGACGCAGGCTTGTTGCAGGTGTTGACCGACCTAGGGGGTACTCCACCCGAACTGATGGCCAATCCCGAACTGATGCAAGCGGCATTACCTATTATCAGGGCAGACTTTCAGTTGGCCATCGATCTATCAAAAAAACCACAGGCGTGTATTAGCGCACCTATAAATTTACTGTTAGGCCGCCAGGACCGAGTGACGAACCTGTTCGAGGATTACCCTAGTTGGGCCCGTCATACATCAAGCGAATGTGAGGTCTCAGTAATTGACGGCGACCATTTCTTTATTCGCTCCCAAACTAAGGCCGTGGTCAGACTAGTGGCAGACAAACTGCAGGAGATAGCTTTAGATGGGGATTGAAAGCGAAGTGCTAAATTGGCTGAGCCCACCCGCCCAAACTTTACAGGTAATTGGCCAGCGTATGATCGAGCAGGCTGCACGTGGTCCAGGTTGCTCCTACCGTTGGTGCGTACGCGATGTGGTTCTCGGTATCACTCATGAATACAACCCAGAGACCCGCAGCCCTGCTTCGAGCACCCGTAAGCTGTTCATATTACTGGCTGTATTGAGACTAGTAGAAATTGGGGAGTGGGCGCTGGAAGACGAGCTGCTGGTTGATAACCGCAAGTCAGGGCTTCAAACCTGCGGTAGCCTATGGCTGTTGGACAGCCCGCGCGCTTTTACAGTGGCTGAGTTGCTCAAGTTGATGATGGGCTTGAGCGATAACGTGGCGACGTTCTACTTGGTCGAGCGATTAACGCTGGAGCGCTTGAACGAATTATCAACCCTATTGCAGTTGTCTGCGACCACTCATCTGTCAGCGGTGCCGAGTCAGACCCTAAGCGCAGATCATCCGTTGAACGTAGTCAACACCACCTCGGCCGGGGATCTAATGAGCGCCTTAATGCTTCTGGTCGAAGGGGCACAAGGGCTGTTGCCAACCGGTGCCACCTATATTAGCCGTGAATTGTGCAAGTTCGGACTGCACATCATGCGAGGACAGCAAGACACCACCGCTATCCGCAGTTGGCTGACCGACTTGGAGCACGTTGGCGATAAGCATGGGATCGGATATCGCAACTACAACAACGTTGGTTATCTGGCCCACGGGGGCCGCGTGCAACTGACGTTTTCAGTCATCGTCGACGACCTGCACCGGATCCAGGAGCCGCTTCCTGCGTTCGCTCATGCCCGGGACTTTATCGCACTTTTCGCGCGCCAGTTGGATGACTATTGCCGGCGTGACCACTCTCCTGAGGAATTCTGAATGAATAATTCCCTTGCCAACGCCTATACGAACAAATCTGAAATCTACGCTAGTGCTAGGCCGCTCTACCCACACGAAGCCATTACGTTTATTCACAGGCAGTTCGATTTGTCACAAGGGTTGCCAGTAGTGGATGTGGGCGCTGGAACTGGAATCCTTACTCGTCAGTTGGCAGCAACCGGCCTGCCGATGATAGGTGTCGAGCCCGATGAGCAGATGCTCGCTACAGCTAAGTCACATAGTGAGCAGTCTGTAGCGGAATATCGATGGGGATCAGCAGAGAATTTGGGTTTGGCGTCAAAATCGGTCACTGCGCTGGTCTGCGGACAGTCCTTTCACTGGTTCGATACGGACAGAACTCTGACTGAATTTAGACGGGTACTGGCAACTGACAACCCTGTCGTACTTGTGTGGAATATCCGCAGCCCAGACTGCGATGAGTTTCATTGTGCTTATGAAAAACTTCTCGTTGATGAGTTTGAGCGTTATACAGAAACCTTGCTCATCGACGGCGCTCTGGAAAAAAGGATTGAAAAATTCTTTAGCGGCTCCTTTTATGAGCGCACTTTTCAAAACCGCCAGCATTTGAGCTTGTCAGGATTTCTAGAGAGGACAATGTCTTGCTCATATGCAGCACAACCTGGAACACCAGAATTCGCAAGCGCCACCACTGCATTAAGGACTCTGCATCAAAAGTATCAGCATCAAGGCAATATTTCGCTCAACTACGGAACGCGTGTAGTGTATGGGCGTGTTTGACCGGATGACCTTGGGGAAACTGTTCCGTGGTTCAGCTCTAGTTGTGCCCCTGTCCTTTTTCCCTACCTTGGCAAGGGCCGCGTTCCTTTCTTACTTTTTAATTTTCCTGCAGGAACGTTTCGCTCTCCCGGTCGACCAGATCGGGCTTTTTGTCGGTGGTTTTATTCTACTAAGCGCTATTAGCAGCCTACTGTTGGGCCCGCTGCTGGATCATCTGAATCTGAAGGCTCTGATGCTCTCTGCCTCGGTCGTCCAGTCAGCGGTATACCTATGTCTTTTCATGTTCGACTCCCTGGCAATGGTGTTTATTCTGTGCGTTTTGCTCAACCAGGCTTACCTTTCTCTGGAGACCGCAGTGCGCATGTGTATCGCCCGCTTGTTCCCAACGGAGCAAACGGCGCCGGCACTGTCGCTCAAATATACTTTCACTAACACCGCTTATGCGTTGGGTCCATTACTGGGCCTCTGGCTCAACCGCCAAGGGATTTCCCCATTGTTATTTTGCGGCGCGTCGGCCCTGATATTCATGCTGATCGCGCTAACTCCATTTGCTCTGTCTAGAGTGGTTGATCGAAAAGAGGATCAGAACCAAGGGGTGTGGACAACACTGGTGGTTATGGCAAAGGACTACAATCTACTTAAGTTCACCCTGGCAAGTGTGCTATTGGCCGGCGTCTTTGGCCAGTTCCACATGTACGTGGGCCAATACTTGATCACTCATTATTCCGCTGCGCAAATGTACGAGATAATCAATGCGGTATTCGTCACAAATGCCCTGACCTCAATTCTGTTGCAGTACGTGATTGGGCGAAAGGTAACGGCTGAGTATTTCAGATTGTGGATTAGCGTTTGCGTATTGTCATTTGTGATTGGTTTGGCAGGATTCGCGTTTTCCAATAGCCTGTTGGCCTGGATCCTATTTACCGCGATTTTTACCGTCGGCGAAATTATCATTCAGCCTCTGGAGTTTTTCTACATAACTCGAATTGCTCCACCGCATATGGCTGGGGCCTACTATAGCTCGCAAAATCTAACCTACCTTGGTGCCGCCTCTACTCCGGTGGTATGCGGTTTCATTCTAGCCGGATTCAACCCGCTGTACTTCCTCTTGTATCTGCTTGGCTTATTGCTCGTAGGCGGCACAATTTTTTACGTAGAGGGAGGAAGACTGGCCAGGACGGCCTAGTTAAAACCAAACTGCCCCGCCTAAGCGGGGCTGCAGGTGACAAAGACTCAGTATGATTTGGCGTAAAGAGCCCATGTACTGGTAGGTTTATCGGTAAACAAACAGCGCGCTTGCGCCTTGGGCTGCTGCAATGGAATACAACGCACCGTGACTCCAAGCTCAGCTATACCTTTCTCAACATCTGCATCGTCGGCGAAGGGTGCTAAAACAAATGAATTAAGCTTATTTTTGCGTGTAAATGCGTCTTTGAACTCATTTAAGGTAGTGACTGTTCTCGTGTTATCCGACATTCTCTCTCTGGCACTTTCCAACATTTCTTTCTGAATACCATCAAGCGTTTTTGATAGATTTTTAACAAAGTTACCGACATCATCTTTTGCCACAGTTCCGCAATCATTGCGACAAGAGTAAGAAACAACTTTTTGCTCTAGCTCCTTTATTCCCACCTCGACACGTATAGGTACGCCACGCTTGATGTGGTACCACTTTTTCTCACCACCATTCATATCCCGCTTATCAATGCTGGCCCGCAAGCTCTGCCCCTTTAGCTTCTTGCGCGAAATTTGCTTTTTTAATTGGTCGCAATAGGAAAGAATGGCTTCTGCATCCTGTTCATTTCGGATGATCGGCACAATAATCACTTGCGTAGGTGCCATCAGAGGCGGAATTCTCAGCCCATTGTCATCACCATGAACCATAATCATCGCGCCGATCAGACGGGTAGAAACACCCCATGAGGTGGTCCAGGCCAGTTCTTTAATGCCCTCTTTATTAACGAAACGAATGTCCGAAGCTTGAGCAAAATTCTGCCCCAGAAAATGTGAAGTCCCTGCTTGAAGGGCCTTGCCGTCTTGCATCATCGCCTCGATAGTGTATGTGCTGACAGCGCCGGGGAACCGCTCCCAAGAACATTTGGAGCCCTTGACGACTGGAATAGCCAAGTAATCGATGCTGAAGCGTGCGTAGATGTCGAGCATCTTTAACGTTTCATCGACAGCCTCTTCACGGTTGGCGTGAACTGTATGCCCTTCTTGCCAGAGAAACTCTGAAGTGCGCAGAAAAACTCTAGGACGCATTTCCCAACGCAACACATTCGCCCATTGGTTGATAAGGAGGGGCAGGTCACGATAACTCTGGACCCAGCGAGAAAATGAAGCACCAATAACCGTTTCGCTAGTAGGCCTGATGATCAGTGGCTCTTCCAGCTTTCCAGCTGGCACTAGCGTACCGTCGGAGGTTTGTTCCAGACGATGGTGCGTGACTACCGCACATTCCTTGGCAAAACCATCGACATGGTCTGCCTCTTTTTGCAAAAACGACAACGGGATCAGCAGCGGAAAATAGGCATTTACATGTCCTGTCTCCTTGAACTTCAGGTCAAGCTCACGCTGCATGTTTTCCCAGATGGCATAGCCCCATGGGCGAATCACCATACAACCTCTTACGGGAGAGTTTTCGGCCAACTCTGCGTGGGTTACGACTTGCTGATACCACTCTGAAAAATTTTCACTTCGCGTCGGACTTATTGCGTTTTTCATAAAATCTCGCTGCATAGGAAATATACAAAATTCATTCTAACACATGGACTATATATGTCTAAGGAGACGCTGAACAATTAACCCCGTTCGCACCGCCCCCGTTTCCAAGTCGTTTTTTCAACCTGCCAACCTTGTTTTGCGTTTCCGGGGCAGGTTTCTCCCCTCATTTTGCTGA
>SECL01000041.1 GCA_004173455.1 Moraxellaceae bacterium
TCTTAAAGATGAGAAGCACTGCTTCGCAAGGTTTAGATTCAATTATGGGTCGCCTAAAGAGCAATTAAAAACATTGCTCATTTGGACGAAAATCTAACCTGTGCTACTACAGCCCCTAATAATAAGTTAGTCATGGTAAACACATTAGTTGCTATTAGAATTAAAAGCAACTAATGTGTTTCTTTTTAACTTCAATCTTAGTAGTAGCTACGGAGCTTTTTTCATAAGCCTGTTTTCGATAAGCCAAACTATGCCGCCTGCGGTCATTGAGCTCGTCGAAATGGTCAAAAGCAAGTTGATGCTACTTATGAAAGAAATCTAATAAATAATGAAAATAAGGTAATTCTATTTTTGGCATCAACTTTTACCAGAATCAAGGGATCGAATCGATCCTGCTTATCCCACCATATTTAGATTTAAAGAAGTCCAATGTAGTCCTAAAACCCTTGAAGCATATAGCTCCAAGGCTTTTTTGTTATCTAAGTAATCCAGCATTACATCAGACGTAAATGCAGTAAATGCGTTGCTGAGGTATGACGGATATGATCAGGACGCTGATTAAAATAGCGCTCACTGATTGCAGTGCCAGACAAATCTTCTACGACCTCAAAACCCATTCTCCTTACGGTCTGATGCAATTCTGCCGGTCTGAACTGACCAACTAACGGTTCGCTTAAAAATCGGGTAAATTGTGAAACCGCAAAGCTGCCCAACCGCTCAATACCCTGTAGCGCCTGATAATGAATCGAATAATCCAGCACCACTTCGCTTAATGGCGCTGCAAAACTGGCAATATGCTGGAGCGTATTGAATGTGGTTTGTGGCTCCAGATAATGGGTTGTTCCTAACCAAGAAAAAAAACCGGGTGCTGTTTGCTGATAGCGGCTGCGTGCCAGTGCATCGGCCAAAGACTCTTTTTCAAAATCAATGGCGACAAACTCAACATTTGCTGGAATATTATCAAGCTGTTGTAATTTTTGTTGTTTTGCGGCCTGTGTATCGGGATGATCGACTTCAAAGATTTTAAGATCGGGGTAACGCTGATTCTGGCGCAAGGCAAATGAATCAAGACCCGCCCCGACAAGCACATATTGGTTAATCTGGCTGGCCAGTGCCTGTTGCAATAAATCCTCTGCATATCTGGAGCGCCCTACCACCTGCCCGCTTAATAAGCCCAGCGTCCGGTTAAAAGCAGGCGAATTCATTAATTTTACTAGCCGTGGTGAAGTTAATAGTTTTTGCCAGCTTCGACTGGTCAAGTCATACGCATAAGGATCAGCAAATACAGGATTTATGGTATTCTGGAAATGATTGGCTCGTAATGCTGCGGCTGCTAATGCGGTTCTACTTGCCTGACCTTGTTTCATGAGTAATCCCGTATTGCCTTAATAAAAATCTTAGCTTTTATATAACAATCATCAGTAAGGACATATGGCGCAAACAATAAAATTTGCTGCTTACCCTCAGGTATTAAGCCAACTCATCATTTCAATTGGCTGATTTTAAAACTTAACCGCCTATTTCACCTACATTATTACATTGATTAAAAAAACATTCACAAGCAATTATCTTTAAAGTTAAATTAGTCAACCATTACTGAAAAATTACCAGCTATGACTTTCTCTGACGCATCTTCTCAGCAATTTCTGATGCTGTAATGTTGTAATAGGTATTGAGAAGAATCTTCAAATCACGGTGTCCTGATACCTTGGCTAAATCCTGAATCGGCAGGATCTGCGCTAACTGTATACAGGCTTCATACCGGCTATCATGAAAGCGCAAGTCAGCTTTTCTCTCTTTGCCACCAAAGCTGTACTTTAAGCGAAAGGACTTTTTACCCTTGGGCGATATTCAATATATAGACCCGGCAAGCCGCCGCTATCGTAGACCCGATAAATTTTTTCTTTTGGTTTAAGTGCATTAAGCTGGGTTGCGGTAAACATGGAGCTAAAAATCTGCTGTAGGATTAAGCCCTGATTCTAGCCCCAAAAATGCTTAGCTTACAATGGATCGGATCGGACAGTAATGGACAACAAAAAAGCCCTGACACTGTCGTATCAAGGCTTTTAGGACATCTTTGGATTCGCTTGGAATCGAATTTGGTGCGATGAGAGGACTTGAAATGAAATACATGTGTATGTTTTTCATTGAAATAAATTCTGATGTTCTTATTTGTATATCAAAGCGTATACCAATAGAGAATTTTAGGTCGTTTCTCCGTTACTTGAAGTCTCCCTTTATGACTTCAGATTTTAGCCCCAACGGTGAAATCAAAATGACTAGTCCTAATTTCAAGCCAGCCACTATCCTTACTGATACTACCAACAGCAACATCAAAGTCGGATACCATCCAGACTTAAAACAGTGGTACATGACCGATGATGGTCTTAACTGGATAGCACTAACACGAAGCATTAAGTATGGCCAGACTGCGTTGAGCTACGCCCGTAATTACTTTAAGCAGTCATAAACATAATCCAAGCCAAATAACGATAACACTGTCTAATGCCAGATAGTGGTTCTACTTTTTATCTGTGCCTTTCCTTCTCTCTTCCTTATTGGGTATGCCCTCAAGTAATTCTTTAGGATTAACCCCAAGCGCATCAGCAATTTTAAACACACTTTCCAATGTCAAATTACGTTTTCCCCTTTCTATATCGCCATAGTAAGTCCGTGGCAAACCCTTTTCATGGGCAAAGTTCTCCTGTGAAAATCCTGTTTTCTCTCGAAACTTACGACAATTATTTCCAAAAATTATTAAGCGTGAGTCTCTGGCTTTCTTTTCAGAATCGTTATCAGGTTTTTCTTGCATGGATTCAATATCAATATCTAAAGAATCATGTTAAAAACTCACCTGATAATCTACCACCCTACAACGATTTACCCCTATTATAAGTGACTTAACTTAAACTTGCTGCTATCATGTAAGAAGCAGGCTTTATATAAAGTTAAAAGCAAGTTTTCTGATGAGACTAATGGATTAGCCTAGATGTGGGGGTTATATGAAGAAGAGAATAATGTGTGGGGTAATAGGCTTATTGATGAGTCAGACAGTTCTAGCTGACAGCGCCAGCATGAAGAAAGAGATTATGAATCGTTGTCGTGCTGACATGGGAGAACATGGCGCAGCAATCGTTAAAGTGTGTGTAGATGAGGAGGTTAAGGCGGTCAACGCATTAAGTAGTTACCCATCAAAATACAATAAAATCATTTCTCGCTGTATGAATGAGATGAGAGAACATGGCTTTATGATTGTTAAAGTATGTACTGATGAAGATATTAAAGCTGAAAAAGCATTAAGCAGATATTAAGATTATCGAAGAGATACGTTATGCCAATCCAAGAACAAAAGCCTTTATTTACATCCCTTCTTTTCCGTTGCCTTTTATACATCTGTTTAACAAGCGTTCTGACCACAAACTCTTCCTATGCAAAATCCTTTGATTTAGAAGCTAGTTTTACAAACCCATTTGATTTAGCACTTAGTTTAGTTAACGATGACGAATACAACTACCTAAGCGAAGATGAGATCAGAAGTTTAAATAGACGTTCAACAGTTGTTAATGGATGGACTAAAACAAGCAATAATAGATACATGAATTTTAATACTCTAAAATGGAGGTCGTTTCTGGATGTGTTTTATCAAATTAAGGTCAATGCACCAGAGTCTGATAAATACGACTACTATGTTGAATCCAACCATATTGATTGTGTAGGTGGCATTCAGCGTCGTAAACAGAAAATTGACTACTATAGAGCTAATGTAATCATCAGTACCGAAGAAAATCCAACCCCTGTAGATTATTCAAATATGTCTACAGCAATATTGGCCTGTAATGCAGTTAAATCAGAGTACCTTGATGAAGTATTAAGAATAGCACAACAAAGGGTTGCACTACTTGAAAAAAATATATGGCAATAAAAGTTAATTACTAACAATCCCACTGTATATGTACACGCGTACTATAGGGAGAAAGACCTTTTTGCTTGACAAACCATAAAATTGTCAACAATTTTTAGCATTAGTAAACCCATAACCACTATGCTAATCAATGTATTAGCATAGAACCATACTGCCAGTAGTACTAGGGTAAATGCTACCCTCTACTTTACATAATGTTACATGATAAGAAAGGAGGGCTACTCTCGCCCTCTTCCCATACATAGACTATCTTTCTTGATGAGATATTTGGAATTTAGCTTTGTTAGCCGTTTCAACTCTAGGTGATCAGGTGACAGACTTTTGAGGTCATGCAACTCTTGATGCTTAATCGTATCAATGGCATCAGCTAGTAGAGCATCCGTTACTGACCTATCATTAAACTTAACACTGTCATTAAAAGTTGTATTGATTACCTTACCCATCTTATCGTTATTCAGCTTTTGACTTGAATAAACTGTCACATATAACTGTACTATAGTTCTTTTAGGATACGCATTTTTGATAGCATCATTAGGCTTTGCCAGCTTTCTCAATATCACTAGCATACCAACCTCATTGAATGCTCTCCTTAACTTATCCTTGAACTGGTTAAGGCATTCAGGGATGACTGTTCTGGCTAATTCTTTGTCCCACTCATAATCTACTAAACACAAATTAGGATATATACTGGTCTGCTGTTCCCAGTGAAAATCACCAAGGCATTTTAACACGTTCCTTTTTGTCTTCTCTGCTGATGACTCTGACACTCTTCCCTCCCCCTCCATACGTGAACTAAACTAGTTTGCTGATAAATCCTCATTCCATGAGATGCTAAAAGTACATCTCTTTTACTTTCCTATAACCTAGCTTTATTTTTGATAAAATTTAGGGATGTTTAATCTCCAAACTGATGTAATGCCAAGCATTGCCAGATATGGTTTACAAAGGCAAAACCAACTATCAGTTTACGGTTGATTGCCATAACTGGAATTTGGCGGATTAGTGCGGTAAATTTTGTATGGGGGTAAACAGATATTTCCCTGCCTAACACCATCTGCCCCTGCCTTAGAAAAATCAGACAAATATACAGAAATATCCTGATAGCTCTGGCAGGCCATAGGAGATGATTGGAACATTATTAATCGGCTCTAGATTCTACTACCTCTAAAATATAACGGACTGTAATCCCAGTCCGTAATTCAGGTTCTGGCTTACTAGGCGCTCAGCCTGCAATTGAACATGGTTTTCAACACGGCTAAGGCATTTAAAATACATAGATGGATAGATTACTCATCTCTTCTACAAATGGCTGTAGCCAAGCTTTAAACGTTTAACCTAATACTGTGTTTATCTAAGCTGCTTACAATCTCATCTCTGACCTTTTCTACTAGCTGCTTTATCTCCATAAAGCTCTCGGCCTTCGATACCAAGATTGCATGGTTCAATAAGTAGTGAATCAATGTATCTAGGTTTGGAAAGTAGCCTAGATTGTCCTGCTTGTTTCCTTTCATCCTTTTACTGTGCAGGATGTAATTGTATTCATCAGTAGAAACAGAATATTTTTCATCTAAAACAATTTTCATTACTTACTCCTCCTTTGCTTTAAGCACTCAGTTTCTTGGCCTGCCACCAATTGGCCAAATCCTGACAGTCAAAATAGACTGCTGCCTGCTTACTGCTCCCATCTTTGATTGGACGAGGGAAGGTATTGTCTGCTCGCATTAATTTATATAGCCCATCTCGACCTATAGATAGCAACTCACAAGCCTCATTGAAACTAACACGAAAAGGTCTTATCATTAAGTATCTCCTGATTATCAATACAAATTTTATTGGACAGTGCCTGCATTTGACGTGTCAAGGTGAAGCACCACCCATTAATGTTATTTGGTTTTTATGATGTAGTGGCAATATATATTTCAGGGTACATTTATAGGATACATTTGTTGTCTACACCTGTTTAGGACAAGTGTAGGCAACATTTTCATTAATACATTTACACATGCTTAAACTGAATCATTTGCCAACTGATCTAAATAATTACGCTACCATTGCTGCATGGATGCTTAAATAATTTTTGATGAATTATTTCAAAATATCTAATCAGGCTGCATCGTCTTCAAGCTGAGGATATTTTGCTTTTAATAAATTCAACAACTCACTAACTGTGCTTTCATGATCATTTTTAGGTTTGTTTTGTCTAGCAAAATCTAGTGGCGAGATAAAACCATCGTAACAACATTGTAAATAATTACTCCAAAATACCATCATTTCTTTTCTTTCAGCTAAAAACTGGGCGCGCCATGTATATGAACCTCTGATTTTATTCTTCTCTTTGTGGCTCATCTGCCTTTCTACTGCGTCAGGATTATATAAACCAGACTCTGTTAAGGATGAGCAAGCTAATGTCCTAAAACCGTGAAGGCTTTGTTCTTCTTGTGTGTCGTATCCCATGCGCTGCAATGCTTGCGTGATGGTTGTTTCACTTAAAAATCCTGTCGGGTCATTTTCCTTAGGAAATATATGGTCTGACATGCCAGAATACTGCTGAACTTCTTTTAATAATTCTATCGCTTGATCTGATAAAGGTACTAAATGAATTGCTTTCATCTTTGCACCACGATCTGAAAACTTTACACCTTCAACTTTCTTTCTAGTGGCTGGAATAGTCCACAGCTTATTATCAAAATCAATTTCACTCCATCTTGCCATGCGTAATTCTGATGACCTGATAAATAAATGTAATGCTAATTTCATTGCCAGTCTGGTCATTGGCTTGCCTGTATAATTTTCTATTCTTTTTAATAAGTCTGGTAATTGCTCAAGTGGGAGTGCTGCCATATGCTTTACTTCCCAATCTCGTATTACCTCTCTACTTACCTCTCTTGCAGGATTAAATGTTATCCATTGCTTAGTAACCGCCCAAGCCAAAATTGCCGTGACTTTCCCTTTTAGTTTTTTTGCTGTTTCAGTCAAGCCATTTTGATCTTGAAGGGTTTGTAAAGCTTGTTCGATAATGTTTGTTGTCAACTTATCAATTCGTATATAACCAATTAATGGGAAGAGGTAGTTCTCAAACTTCCTTAAGTCTCTCTGTAGCGTATCCTCATTACATTTCTTTAATTTGCCATACATGGCAAACCATTGACGTGCTACAGATTCAAAAGTGAAAGTAATAGATTTTTTTTCTTTTTCTACTGCTATAGCTTCTATCGGGTCTATACCCTCTGCTAACATTTGTCTGTATTTTGCTCTTAAATCACGCGCAGTCTTTAAGGTAACTTCTGGATACTTACCCAAAGTCATTAATCTAGCTTTACGTGTAACTGGATGAGAGTATTTAAAGCGCCATATTTTTTTATTGTTTGGCTGTATTACGATTAGCAGGCCGTCACCATCAAAAACGGTATAATCCTTTTCTCTTGGCTTGGCATTTAGAATTTCTGTATCTTTCAGGGGCTTAACGACTTTAGGCATGATTTTTTGGTATACGAAAAAACACTAAATTAAGTGTATACCAAAGCATATACTAAAAATAGTGCATCATATACCGATATGATCATCTATAAGGCTATTTACTTTTTAGTTCTTATGCCTTACTTTCAACAACTTATATACATATTGCTGTATATAAATTTATAAATTTGGTGCGGATGAGAGGACTTGAACCTCCACGTCTTGCGACACTAATACCTGAAACTAGCGCGTCTACCAATTCCGCCACATCCGCATGCAGTAGGTGCGCTATATTAGGAATATTTTATGATGTCGTCAAGCGATCTTGATCACTGCCTGCGCGAATAAAGACTGATTTGTTGCAAAATTAATCAAAACATTGCATTAAGTAGAATCGCCCGCATATACAACCTGTTTGCAGCGATATATTCAGCATGAATACAACAAACTGCAACTTGTCATCTTGCATTATCAATTTTAGTGTATCTTAGCAAGGTGAACTGATTTTTGTTATTAAAGTACATAAAGAGAAACTATGAATTGGCAAGACCCTGATGCCGCGCGCGAAGCTGAACGCTACGATTCCCCCATCCCTAGCCGCACCCTGATTCAACAAACCATTGAATCGCGTGATGATGGCTTGTCCCACGCTGAATTGGTGGAAGAATATCAGCTGGATCAACCTGATGCCATTGAGGCACTCAGCCGTCGATTGTCTGCCATGGTGCGCGATGGCCAGCTCATGCGCTCTGCGGGTTATCCACCACTTTACCGTGTCGCGACGGATGACGACTTACTGATTGGTCGTGTACAAACCAATGCCAAGGGCTTTGGTTTTGTGGTGCTCGAAGGTCAGATGGATATTTTCCTGCCAGAGCGTGAAATGCGTTTGGTATTTAATGGCGATATTGTCAAAGTGCGCCAAAATGGCACCGACCGCCGTGGTCGTATGACCGGTTTTGTGGTCGAGGTGGTTGAACATCAGCAACGTGAGTTGATTGGCAAAGTAGTGGAGCATGAGGGTGATTATTTTGTCCAGCCTGCCCAGCCCAACGGCCATCAGCCGATTGCTTTAGAGCCAGAGCAAATTGCCAGTGCGGGTTTAAAGCCGGGTGATTCTACCCAGATTGCCATTGATGAATGGCCAACTCGTGATGAATTTGCCAATGGTCATATTATTGCCAATCTGGCCGACCAAGCTGATAGCCAGCTTATTATTCCCGCCACCATTCTAGATTTTGACCTACCGTTTGAATTTAGCGATGCAGTATTGGCTGAAACCGCAAAGTTTAATGAACCCGGCGCAGGCGACCGCAAAGATCGTATTGATTTACGTGAGCTGCCGCTAGTCACTATTGATGGTGAAGATGCTCGTGACTTTGACGATGCGGTCTATGCCGAAAAGCGTTCCGGTGGCGGTTATCGACTGGTGGTGGCTATTGCTGATGTAAGCCATTATGTCAAAATTGGCACTGCACTGGACGATGAGGCACAGGATCGCGGTACTTCGGTGTATTTTCCCAACCATGTTATTCCGATGTTACCCGAAGCCTTGTCCAATGGCCTATGTTCCCTTAAGCCGGAAGTGGATCGCCTGTGCATGGTGTGTGACATCACTCTGTCACGGCAGGGTCGTGTAACGGGTTATGAGTTTTATCCATCTGTAATGCATTCACAAGCACGTCTGACCTACAATCAAGTGGCTTCTTACTTAAATGGTCAAACCGATGCAGTGCTCGACAAGCCCGCAGTGCATAAATCATTGAATGTACTGTTTCAACTATTTCAAACCTTATTGGGTGTGCGTCAGGAACGCGGTGCCATGGAATTTGAAACCGTTGAAACCTATATGACCTTTGATGAACTGGGTGCAATCCAGCAAATCTTGCCGCGTAGTCGTAACGATGCCCATCGCCTGATTGAAGAGTGCATGTTGCTGGCCAATGTGTGTGCCTCGGATTTTGCACTAAAAAATGACTTGCCGATCCTGTATCGCAACCATGAACCACCTGAAGCCACCCGCGTGCAAAAAGTACGTGATTATGTGCGTTTGCTGGGTTTTGATTTTCCGGAAAAACCAACCCAAAGCGACTATCGATACATCATTGAAAAAACCAAGGATCGTGTGGATGCCACCAGTATTCATGCGGTGCTGTTGCGCTCCATGATGCAGGCTTATTATGGGCCTAAAAATCTGGGACATTACGGTTTGGCCTATGATGCGTATACGCACTTTACCTCGCCAATTCGCCGTTATCCGGATTTACTGCTGCATCGTGCCATCAAGGCTTTTTTAAAGCAAAGACCATGCGAACTGGACGGTCAGGCATTGTCAAACGCTGGCGAGCATTACTCACAAACCGAGCGGCGGGCAGATGAGGCCTCGCGTAGTGTGATGAGCTGGCTCAAATGTCACTACATGGAACAGCATGTGGGTGAAGAATTTGACGGCACTATTACCTCAGTCACCGATTTTGGCTTATTTGTCACGCTGACTGAACTATATGTTGACGGCATGTTGCATATCAGTCAGTTGGGTGATGATTATTTTGTGCATGATGCCATTAGCCAGAGTCTGGTAGGACAGCAGCATGGCCAGCGCTTTAGTCTGGGTGACCAGATTCGCATTAAAGTGATGGCGGTGCATTTGGAAGATCGTAAAATAGACTTTGGCTTGGTCAAACAGCTCACAGCTCAGGGACGTGCAGTGCGCCAAAAAGCACCACGTGCGCCCTCTGCTGACGAAGCCAGCTTGCGTCCCAAAAAGAAAGCAGCAAGCAAGGCAACCAAAGCAGATAAATCTCCTAAAGCGGAATCTGCTGATAAGCCTAAAAAAGCCAGAAAACCACGTAAGAAAGCCAAAAAATCTAACGCAAAACCCAAAAACAAAGAGTAGTGACTACTCGGCAATAAACCAAAGCCGTTGTCTTGCATAAGATGACGGCTTTGGCTATTTACCCTAGAACTGAAAATATGGTGCTGTAAACATAGGAGTGGAAATACAGGGCTGTCAAAATCCTCCACTTAAATCATCTTGAGTTAAACGCATAAAACCCGTATAATTTTCGGTCTTTCCAAATTCCCTAACCCGAAGCGAGAACCCTCATGGCACGCGTAACTGTAGAAGACTGCCTCGGTGCAGTAGACAACCGTTTTGAACTGGTTCTGGTCGCTTCCAAGCGTGCACGTCAGTTGGCACGTGGTATCAGTGAGCCAACCTTGCCTTGGGATAACGACAAGCCAACCGTTATGGCACTGCGTGAAATTGCTGAAGGTCATGTCACGCGTGACATCCTCAAGCAAAAAGATGAAGCACTGCAACCGTCCAGTCTTGATCTGGCATTGGCACCTGCCTTAAATCTGGATAACTTTAGTTTTTAAAACCAGCCTCTTTAAAACCAGCATTATTATGCTCACTAAAGTGACTGTGACCCAAAAAGCCTGATTTGATAAAAGTCGGGCTTTTTTAATGTTTATGCTGTCTTTTGCATAAAATTTTCAATAATGAATTGACTTCAACTGCGTTTTGCTTTTCATTAGAAGATTAGCGTAGACTTTATTTGCTCAGGTGTTTATTTACTCAGGAACCATGCCCATGCAAGGCGACGTTATTCGTCATGCCCAGCAACAACTTGCCAATATTCTGGCTTCTTATCTCACGGCTGAACAAATTCAGCAGATTATTGCTGCCTGCGATTTTGCCAATGAGGCTCATAATGGGGTGATTCGTAAAAGCGGCGAACCTTATATTTTGCATCCCATTGCGGTGGCCTGTATTTTAGGCCAAATGCATCTGGATGCCGATAGCCTGATGGCGGCACTATTACATGATGTGATTGAAGATACGCCAATTAGTAAAGCAGAAATTGCCAATTTGTTTAGTGCCAAGGTGGCTGAACTGGTCGATGGGGTGACCAAGCTCACCATTTCCAAGGACAAACAGGACAACAAGGCCGCTTCATTTCGAAAGATACTGCTGGCCACTCTGCATGATCCGCGTGTCATTATTATCAAGCTGGCAGACCGTTTGCATAACATGTCCACGCTGGAAGCCTTACGGCTGGAAAAGCGTCAGCGTATTGCGCAGGAAACTTATGACATCTTCGTGCCCATGGCGCGGCTGGTTGGAATGAACGATATTGCCGACCAGCTTGAACTGCTATGTTACGAAAATCTTGATCCTGCTCTGTTTAACCGAATTCAAACTGCATTACAAACCACCCGAACCCAGCGCAGCACCTATCAAAAAGTCTGGGCAGAACGCCTTGATAAAACCATCAAAACCCTTGGCTTACAGGGCACACTGGAAGAAAAAGACAATAATATTCAGTTATTCCAGCGTTTTTTTAAAAATAAAACCGATTTAAATTCACTGATTCATATTCATGCCTTTGATATTGTGCTGGAAACCGTGGCCGCCTGTGATCAACTTGCCGCCTACCTGAAGCAGCATTATCACGTGTTGAAACTGGCAGATCATATTCGCAATCCCCTGCCCGGTGGCAATCAGGCCTTGGAGCTATCTCTGCGCGGTGAAGTCACCACCTTGGACTTAACCCTGCAAACCCCGCGTATGCGCGAAGCTGCGCGCCTTGGCGTGGTGTTAGGCGAGTCGGCACCCCAAGCCAGCCGCTCGGCCATTCAGGCGTCCTTAACCAACCTCAGCGAACTGATTGACCGTGACTGCGCCAAAACCACACTGAATTCGTTGCTGGATTATTTGCACCGTGAAAAAATTCTGGTGTCTACGCCTGATGGTGATATTCATGAGCTGCCACGTGGAGCGACAGCGGTTGACTTTGCCTATGCGGCCAGTCTGTTTTTGGGCAATCATGCCATTGGCGCCAAAGTTGATGGTGTTATCACACCATTAAGCACGCCATTAAACAGCGGTGAAGTGGTTGAGATTATTACCGATGTGCTGGCAACGCCAAATCCCGAATGGCTCAGCTTCGTTAATACCCAAAAAGCGCGCCGCTCTATTCAAAATATCTTGCGTGATCAGGATACCGAGGAGCAGCGACTGGTTGGCCAGCAAGCCCTGAATCGTGCGCTCAAGCTGTATCATCATAGCCTGACCGACCTCAGTACACACGACTGGGAAAATCTGCTGACATGGCGGCATATTCACAGCAAAGAACAACTGTTTGAACAAATTGCCCTTGGTGACTTATTGCCGCAACTGGTAGCCTCTCGCCTGTTTGCCGATCAAAACCAGCAATGTTTACTCAATGCATCGACCCAGCTCATTCGGGGCACCGAAGGCATTGATGTGCGTTATGCCAATTGTTGCACGCCCATTCTGGATGATCCGATTCGTGGGCATCTTACTCGGCGCGGTCTAATTGTGCATCGGGCGCGTTGTAGCAACCTGCTGCATGAAAACCAGCAGCATCCCGAAAATATTATTCCGCTGCATTGGCAGGAATGTGAACAGGCCGATGCCCGCTTTCCGGCTTATCTGTGCATTGATGAAAAACTCGATGATGAACAGACGACCGAAATCATCTACAAGATTCGGCAGTTTCAGGCTGGTCTTGAGCAAATGACCAGTGATGATCAAAAAACCTATTTGTCACTCATTATCCGTGATCGTGATCATCTGGCAGGTTTAATTCGGGAATTGCGTATTTTACTAGACTTTCCCAGCCTGACCCGTTTAGATAGCGCCTTTAATATCCGCGAACGTGAACCTGTCGCCAAACAAGATTCTTTAGCTTGACTTAGCAATTGGTTATCATCCTGCAAAATTTATAAATGATTGGAGTCTTTCATGACACGTAGCGTCATTCACAGTGAACAAGCCCCTGCTGCTATTGGCACATACTCACAAGCCATCAAGATTAACAACGTGGTCTATTTGTCAGGCCAGATTGGACTTGATCCGTATAGCATGGAAATGGTGGAAGGAATTGAAGCCCAAATCCGCCGTGTCTTTGACAATCTAAAAGCCGTGTGTGAAGCTTCTGGTGGTTCACTGGCAGATATTGCCAAGCTGAATATTTTTCTAACCGATCTTGGCCATTTTCAGCTGGTGAATCAGATTATGGGAGAATATTTTACTCAGCCCTACCCTGCCCGTGCCGCTTTAGGTGTCGCCAGCTTGCCGCGTGATGCACAAGTGGAAATGGATGGTATTCTGGTCATCAACGCCTAGTGTCAATTCGTTGGTTCAATCATTAAGTCGCCCTGTGCGGCTTTTTTATTGATCACTTATTTTACACTTATCCTAAATATTTTTTGTAAGCACCAATACGAAAACTTGACATGTGATAATAATTATCAATAATATCTATTATCTTATTTGTACTTCCAACTACGGAATCACAATATCATGTACGTTTGCTTATGTCGTGCTGTCACTGATCGCCAAATTAAGGAAAGTGTTGAAAATGGCGCTTCTAGCTTCCGTGAAGTGCGTGACGAGCTTGAAGTAGGAACCTGTTGTGGTCGTTGCGTGCCAGAAGCCCGTCAACTGATTGACCAAACCCTGTCAGAAATTGCTGGCCGTATTTCGGTGGCGGCATAAAAATCAATTTCTCCTCTCCGCTTTATGGATAATAATATAAGCCTAAAGCGGGATTTTTCTTTTTTATCATTTAATTTATTTTAATGCCTCATAGCTTGGCCTTAACCTGATTGTCATTTTCATTTGCAGTTCTATAAAGTGCTCGAAAAATAGTGCCAATTTTTATACCCTGTTGGTTCAACATGGCTATGCCGCAGTGGCATTTATAAGCTTTAGGCTGGAGTATTATTATGCAGGGCGATCGTCAAGTCATTATTCATTTAAACAATGTGCTGTATAACCAGCTGACTGCCATTAACCAGTACTTTTTACATGCGCGGATGCTTGAAGATTGGGGGATCGAAAAGCTAGGCGAGCATATTTATAAAGAGTCCATCCACCAGATGAAGCATGCCGATAAAGTGATTAAACGAATTTTATTTTTAGAAGGCCTGCCTAATTTACAGCAACTGGGTAAATTGCATATTGGTGAAAATACGCAGGAAATTCTTAGTTGTGATCTACGCATGGCCAGTGACTCGCACGTTACCCTCAAAGCAGCCATTGCCAACGCTGAACAAGCCGCTGATTTTGTCACCCGTGACCTTTTACGTACAATTATGGCTGAGGAAGAAGAATACATCGACTGGACGAGCACTCAGTTGGCGCTGATTAAAGACGTCACGATTGAAAATTATATCCAGTCGCAGCTTTGAAGGCTCAATCCATAACTGACAAATATGATAAAAAAAAGCCCGCGGGGGCGGGCTGAAGGGGGTCTTACTGTCTTGGGGACAATAATAATATTAGTGAATAACTATGTTTTTGTCTGTTAGGTGAGTGTAGATTGGGTGTAACGCTAGGTAATCAATACGAAATTAAAACAATTAAATTCCAGTACAAGCTTTAGGTAAGTATTTCTGTTCAATATCAGCTGAGCTACACTCCCAATTAACTGCTCCTATATCTGCGGTATAACTGACCATCGCCATTATTAAGCTTTTACCTTGAATTTCAGTTGATACGCTTGAGCTTCGTAATTGTAGCGAAATAGCACAAATTGCACCTGATTTTGTTATTATATTAAGTGATTCAACATATTTTCCAGCTATATCAGTACTACTACTTAAACCTAAGCCACTTATTGTAGGGCAAACACCAGTTTGACTATAAATTTCATTTATATTTCCCTTAAATTTACTAGCAAAATTAATTGCTTCTGATACTTGGGCACGAGCGATATAATCCTGATAAGCAGGAATAGCAATAGCAGCCAGAATGCCAATGATCGCAACAACGATCATCAATTCAATTAACGTAAAACCCTTTTGCATAATGTATCCTCCTTATATTTTATTATGCAACAAATAGGCCAATTTTAAATCTATTGAAATTTTTCTAAATATTTTTTATATTCTGGAAACTGCTTTAAATGTTTTTCTTCACATTTTGCCCGGCAATAATATACAAAACTCACCAGAAATAACCCAAAAAAAAGCTTAAACCTCTGTTCAGGCACAGCTATAAATAGAATGGGGATTAAAGATAACCACCAATATAAATTTTTGAATAAATAAGCTGGATGTCTAAAATATTTATAAGGCCCAGTATCTACTAAACCTCTCCAAGTAAGATTTGAAAACTTTAAACCAAACTCAAGTGTTGCCCACCAATAAATAAACCAACTTATACCTTGAATCAGCATTATAACGCCATTAAATAACTCAGAATGATCTATCCAATTTCTTGGCACAGGATGCTCAAAAATACTATAAGCTTCTTGCAATAAGATATAAAATGGAGGATAACACATTAAACAAAATATCCATCCTAATAAATTTTTATCAACATCAATAATCTTATGGCCAAAAACTTTACTCGTAAAAAAATATCCACAAAATGCAATAAGCACATCAAACATAATGCCCAATATAAATAAATTCATTGAAATATTTTTTAAACTAAAGTAATTATCAATATATAGTATTCTTTCTATACCTCCCAAAGTAATAACATACATAAATGGTAAAAATTGAGCTTTTAGTAAAATAGATAATATAAATAATTTATTTTCAAAAATTTTTTTTAAATTTCCTTGAGATAGATAAATTCCAAAGTAATAATATTCATCCTTTGGTTCTACAATATATCGATCAATCCAAACTGTATAAACACATAAGCTTAGAATAATAGCAGGCGAAAAAATCAGAATATCAATTGTATAATCACTAAATCCAGCACCTAACTGACTAGCAATAGATGACCAGAGGATAGTAACACCTATTATCAATACATAACTATAAGCCTTGTACTTAGCAACAACATAATTAGATCTATTAGAGGATATTTTGCTCATTTTTAATTTAGTTAAAAAATAACATAATATAAGAAAAATAGTACCGGCAAGAATGAAACGACTAACTGTATTAATATCAAATATTTTAGCAAGCCCCTTTTCCAGATGCTGCCTGTTCACAGTTTCAAAAACATCCAATATGGCTGCCATACTGAGCAACCTGTGCTTGTGGGTAAATAAAACGCCGAGCTGTATCATAACTATTTTGTCTAGTTAACTTACTTTTTCTAGAATGTTCTTCAGTTGATTATTATGGCGCTGGGTATGATAAATATTAAACCATAGTGCTT